>CAVEOK010000017.1:0-2021 GCA_963617415.1 Oscillospiraceae bacterium | reverse complement strand
CAGACAGCGTAACATCGATAGGAAGTAGTGCGTTTTCAGGCTGTAGCAGCTTAACGAGCATAACAATCCCAGACAGCGTAACATCGATAGGAAGTAGTGCGTTTTCAGGCTGTAGCAGCTTAACAAGCATAACAATGCAGCCCACCCTACGATCGATAGGGCGGTATGCGTTTTCAGGCTGTAGCAATTTAACAAGTATAACAATTCCGGACGACGTGAAGTCGATAGGGGAGTGGGCGTTCTATAAATGTAGCAGCTTAACGAGCATAACAATCCCAGACAGCGTAACATTGATAGAAAGTTTTGCGTTTTCAGACTGTAGCAGCTTAACGAGCATAACAATTCCGGACAGTGTGACGTCGATAGGGGCGGGGGCGTTCGATTACTGTAGTAGCTTAACAAACATAACAATTCCGGACAGCGTAACATCGATAGGGCGGTATGCGTTTTCAGGCTGTAGCAGCTTAACAAGCATAACGCTTCCGAAAAGTTTAACGAGTATAGGAGAGTACGCTTTTAATAGCCTGAAATCGCTAAAGTATGTTTATTATGAAGGAACAAAAGAGGAATGGGAAAAGATTTCAGTCGGAAACGGAAATGAAGGTTTAGAATCTGCCACCATATTTTATTATGAGTTTTATTATGAGCCAGACTGTACTGGACTAAAGTGCGTAAATGGAAGCTGGTATTATTTAGCAAATGGTTGGGTAGATGAGAACTATAGCAACCTTGTAAAATACAATGGCACATGGTTTTATGTTCATAATGGCAAGATCGATTGGAACTATTCCACGCTTGCACAGGTAGATGGTAAGGGTGCATGGTATTGCGTTAAGAATGGTAAGATCGATTGGTCCTACACAGGCCTGGCAAAGAATGACTATGGTTGGTTCTATGTAAAGAACGGCAAAGTAGACTTTAGCTACACCGGCCTTTGCAAATATGGAAATGCCTGGTATTACGTCCAGAAGGGAGCCTTGAACTGGAATTATACAGGCCTTTGTAAGTATGGAAGCGGCTGGTATTACGTGCAGAAAGGTGTCCTGAACTGGAATTACACCGGTCTTTGTAAGTATGGAAGCATCTGGTACTACGTGCAGAAAGGTGTCCTGAACTGGAATTATACAGGTCTCTGCAAGTACGGCAGTGATTGGTATTATATTCAGAAAGGTGTCCTGAATTGGAACTATACCGGACTTTGTGCATACGGCGGAAGCACCTGGTATGTAAAGAACGGAAAGGTGAACTTTTCTTATAGCGGTACATACGCAGGGAAGAAAATCGTAAACGGTAAGGTGAAGTAAAGATACCGGGGAAAATTGAAGTAGCAGAGAAGAGAGTTTACAGCTTCTGTAAGCGAGAGAAAAGAAATTAAATAAGAAGTGCAAGGTAAGTGCATTTGAAGAAAAGCATCATCCTATAGGAACATTCGCAGAGCCGGTATTGGCGTGAGGAATAGGCTTTGTAGGATGATGTTTTTTCGTAACAGATATAAATTTCGCCAAACGTCGGAAAAACGACTGCTGAAGGGGACAGTTCCGGTTGACAGCAAGGAAATAACGCACTCTGGTACAGGTCGGTTTACATGGCTGACTATGCGCCCTATGAGTCTGTTTGAGTCCGGTGATTCTACAGGCGAAGTCAAAGAGTTGTTGAGGGTATTGATGAAATCAATTTGCACGGCATGATAAAGGATGGTATACTTGTAGCAGTATGGAGTCGTATCGAAGTGGTCATAACGAGGCGCACTCGAAATGCGTTTGCCGGTTTGGCCGGCACGAGGGTTCGAATCCCTCCGACTCCGCTATAGGTGAGGGCTTTTTTGATATGTGAGAACATATCGAAAAGGTCCTTTTTCATGTAAGAGGAAAAATGTCACAAGCGAAACTCTTTGTTCTAATGAGGCAGACAGGAAATATGCGTGGCGGTTTCAAAGATGGCTTCAAAGTAAGCGTGCCATATAACAAAGCTCAAGCCCAAACGAATATTGGCGATTGACACCAGCTGTGTTATAATTCAAG
>CAVEOK010000016.1:0-42927 GCA_963617415.1 Oscillospiraceae bacterium | reverse complement strand
TTTCGGGCTTTCGTGAGCACCCGTCTCGCGAGTGCCTATTTATAATACCTCGCTGTCAGGGGATTGTCAACAAGAAATTTTACTTTTTTTCAACTTTTTTGAATTTCTTTTTACGTACACCATATCTTGTGCTTTACAATATAGCATTCACTATATGCTGAATCGGGTTGTTGGCATACAAAAACTGAAGTGCCGGAAGCATTTGTATATTCTGCAATGCACTTTGCGCAAACTCCGTCGCGCTCAGACCGGAAATAAGAAGCATAAGGATCCAAACGAAGAGGGTGGCATTTAAAATTCCCATTCCCGCGCCTCCGATCCGGTTGATCGTTCTTAATAAAGGAAGATCTGCCAGACTCTCTAAAATCACCAGAAAAAGCCAAAGTGCAAGCTTTATCAGCAAAAAAGCCAGGATAAAGACCACAATTCCGTAGATCACATCTGCAATCTGTCCGGCCACCTGATCCAATAGCCCCGTTGACTGTAAAAGAGAGTCTGCTATTGTCCCCGTCTGTGTTGTTTCCGTTACGACCGAACTACACTTTCCTTCTATAAAAGTATAGAGTCCTGTGTTTGCCTTCAGCCAGATTCCCAGAGGATCTGCTGCAAAGGCCGCTGCGATAACCGCAACCGCTGTTGTCAGAAAACGATAAAGCATGCCCACAAAACCTTTTTTCAATCCTCTTATGAAATTAAAAAGATAGACAATGCCGCACAAGATCAAAAACCAGTATTCTGTCATTTTCACTCCATTATTTTAACCGTATTCTCTCTGCCCTATCCGGAAATACCAGATAATATCGATGATATCCTTCTAAAGGTGTCAGGCCAAGCAGGGGCTGTTCAAATGATTGCTCATAGAAGACTCTTCCAAACTTCGATACAAAGACCAGAGCCGAATTTCCCTGTATGCAGATTTCGCCCTTTTCCATTTCATAAATTCTGTCATAGGCGATGCTGAAATCTGTACTGAAGGCCTTTTTCCCGTTTTCCTTGTAAACCTCCAGTCGATAGGCAGCTTCCGATGTATCTCCCGACTCAGCTGTCTCCCCCGCATCTCCGGAGGCTGTCTGCTGATTCTGGAATACGAGGCCAAAGCGTTCTGAACCAACAAAAATACTGACAATATTTCCTTCCGGCTCCAACCGGGTTTTCAGTTCAGGAGACTCTCCCGTGCTGTAAATCTGTACCTCCTTATTCCCGAAGGCGACCAGATTACCATTCTTTAGATAGGCAAGGCGGGCAATGGTCAGTCCCTCATTGTCAAAAGAAGCCAGCACATGGTCGGAATCCTCATCCCTGGTGCTGAAATCATAAAAGGTCACTGTAGAAGAAAGACTTCCCGTACTTACAGTCAGATATGAAACCGCCAGGGTCTTACCATCAGAAGACAAGGCAATCGCCACCGGATAACCGCTCTCCTTCAGATGGGCTTCTCCTCCAGCCGTAAGCTCACCGGCAGAATTGTACATCTGCAAATAACAGTTTTTATTTCTTTCCAAGGCTGCGGCAACCGTTCCTTCATTTGAAACTGCAACCTGTAGAATCTGATAACTGCTGGTCATCTGCTGCACATAGCCATTTGCATCAAAAAGCCAGATATCATTGCCGCTCTGATCTGCAACTACAATATAAGAATCACTCATCGCAAGGATGGGGCGATCCATCTCGAAGGTCTGGCTCCAAAGCACCTTATTCTCACTATCAATACAGGAAATCCCATTTGAACCATACTGGAGAAGGGTATTATGGAAGGCCACATACTGGTCTTCCTGATTACTCTCCTGCTTGTAGGTCGATAAGGCTGCATAGTCTGTATGCAGGCGAAAGATGCTGATGATTGTCATAAGTGCCAGGAGGAGCAGCAAAAGCAGTGCCGCTATCCCCAGCTGCTTTTTTATAGGCATATTTATTTCCTCTGTTCGTCAAGACTCGCTCATATGGCTATTGGCTATTATATCTGCTTTCATTTCTGTCAGCAAGCCTGCTGCCTGCATCCGGCTCAGCCGTCTCCCCACCGCTGACTTCTGCTTTTTCCTTCTGCCTAAAGCTTGTTTCAGCCCTCTTTTTCCTGTAAAATAGCCTGGTTGAAAGGAAAATAAAGAAAATTATGAGACTTCGAAATATCAAAGGGGCCGATGAGGCCGTAAAAGAAAGTCCCTTCGTCGTACAGGATCCAAAGGCACAAAAAGGCCATTGGCAAGAACTCTTCCCGTCAGAAGGGCCGATTCATATCGAGATCGGAATGGGAAAAGGGCAATTTATCATGGCGATGGCGCTCGCTCATCCGCAAATCAACTATATCGGAATGGAACGTTACAGCAGCGTTCTCTACCGCGCTCTGCAGAAAATGGAAGAAAATCCCCTTCCGAATCTTCTCTTTATCTGCGGAGATGCCGCAGAATGCATGGAGATTTTTGCCGAAGAGGAGCTGGATCGTATCTATCTGAACTTTTCTGATCCCTGGCCCAAGGACCGCCATGCCAAACGCCGTCTGACAAGCAGTCAGTTCCTGGATCGCTATGATCATATCCTCGCCAAAGAGGGACAGATTGAATTTAAAACCGACAATACAGGGCTTTTTGACTTCTCCCTTGAAGAAATCGAAAACAGCAAATGGCAGCTTATCGCGAAGAGCTATGATCTTCATCATGACCCTCTTTTAAATGAAGGCAATATCATGACCGAATACGAAGAAAAATTCTCTTCCAAAGGAAATCCCATTCATAAGCTGATTGCCAAGCGTTAATAAAATACTGAGTCAAGACTCGCTTGCGAGTCTTGCGCGCCGGATTCGGGTCTGCCTTAGCAGACATATACATCTTCGAATCCGTGCGCATCCTCGCGGATCGTTTTACTCAACAAAAGAGGATCCTCTTTTGCTGAGTTTACGCTAATTCATCCAAAGTCTTTCCATAAGCCGGAAGGAAATCACGCAGAAAATCTCCCAGCTCAGGGAGCTCCTGTGCCATTTCCTTCACGGCTTTTTCTGTTGTCTTCCCGGCGATCGCAAATTCTCCATTGCCCGACTTGCTTTCTTCCATACATTTGATCAGAGCAGACAGCTTATCCGCCGCCTTCACCAGACGGCGAAGATAAGCCTCCTCTTCCTCCTGCTCCTGAAAAATCACCCGATAGCTTTCCTGCAGATCCTCCGGCAGCTTTGCCAGAAGCCTCTCACCGGCTTCCTCTTCAATCTCGCCAAAGGCCGCACGAATCTCTTCATTATAGTATTTGATCGGTGTCGGCATATCTCCTGTGATGATCTCCGTTGCATCATGAAAAAGTCCGATCACAGCTGCCCTGTCTGCATTCAGCTTTTTTCCGTAGCGCACATTTCCAATCAAACAAAGTGCATGGGCAAGCATGGCAACCTCCATGCTGTGTTCGGACAGGTTCTCTGGTCTGGAATTGCGCATCAAGGCCCAGCGCTCAATATATTTCATTCTGGAAACCGCTGCATAAAATCCATATTCCATTTTAATTTTCCTCCAACTGCTGTTAAAATGAGCCTAGGGAAATGCTGATTCAGCCAGCATTTATCAGCAGCTCCGGCAAATTCTCCGGAGCTGTATCTTCAGGAGAACAGACCATGACACTTCAGCAGCTGCAATACATCATCACAACCGCATCCAGCGGCAGCATATCCGAAGCCGCCAAGCAATTATTTATTGCTCAGCCCTCCCTGACTGCCTCCATCCGCGAACTGGAAAAAGAGCTGGGCATCACCATCTTCAACCGAAGCAACAAGGGGATCTCTCTGACTCCGGATGGAGAAGAATTTCTGGGCTATGCCCGTCAGGTCATCGAGCAGACCAATCTGATCCAGGAGCGCTACCGGGATCAGACTGCCGGCAAACGGGATCTATGCATCTCTACCCAGCATTATTCCTTTGCCGTAGAAGCTCTGATCGAGCTGATCCGCGACTATGCCGGAGAAGAATATTCCTTCCGTCTGCGCGAAACGCAAACCTATGAAATTATTGATGATGTCGCCAATCTGCGAAGCGAAATCGGTATTCTTTACCTGAACCCCTTTAATGAAACAGTTTTGAAAAAGGCTCTGCGTGCAAATGAGCTGACCTTTCATCCTCTCTTTGTCGCAAAGCCTCATATTTTTACCAGTATCTTCAGCCCTCTGGCCAAGAAGGAACTGGTTACTCTTGACGATCTTTCGGAATACCCCCGCCTTTCCTTTGAACAGGGGGAGCACAATTCCTTTTATTTTTCGGAAGAGATTCTCAGCACACTGGACTCCAAGAAGGAAATCATGGTCAGAGACCGTGCCACTCTCTTTAATCTTGTCATCGGCCTGAACGGCTATACCATCTCAAGCGGTATGCTGAACAAGAATCTGAACAGTAAGAATATTATTTCCATCCCGCTAGACATCGATGACTATATGGAAATCGGTTATATCCGGCACAGCAAAATGCTGCTGAGCCGTCTGGCCGCTCTCTATCTTGACCTGCTAAAGGCACACCTTCCGAAGGACGCATTTCCTTCTGCTCCGGACGCTTAAGGAAAGGGTGTAATCCCTTTCCTAGCCCTGAAGAGCAGAGCCGTATACCTTATTAAAGACCTTATCCGGATCTGCATCATATTCTACAACCGGCTCGATCGCTTTTACGATCTTCTCGCTGGTATAGCTCGGGAATGCCAATGCATCTGCCAGCACATCCTCTGTCGCCTCCCGGTCTGTCATATCAACTGCATAATGCAGGGTAACCTGTCCGACATCACTAACAGAAACACAGCCAAATTCGCTGTAGGTATTGATCTTATTGATCAGATAGTAAATCTTCTGCATCATCTGCATATTGGGCACACGAACCGGCATTACCGCATCTACAATATAAGCACTTGCCTTTACATCGACGCTGATCTTCAGTTCTCTTTCCTCATCCTTCATATTCATATAGATGTAGTACTTTCCATCCTTGCGGTCAAACTGAACCGGAATCTTATGTTCTTCATAAAATGCAACAAATTTGCTCTGTAAACTTTCTCTTGTCCAAGCCATCGTTTTTTCTCTCCTAAGTTTCTTTTTCTGATCAATTATTCTGATCAGTCATTGTTTTTTCTGGTTTCCTCCAGAAGTCCCATCTTCAGCTCATAATAATAGGGACTCATATCCAGATAATGAATATGGGGATTCTGGAAACGCTGCTCCTCGTCCCAGATTTCATTCTTCAGCTGGTCCTTAACATAGGATCTGATCTCATCCAGACTTCTGGGCTCTACCACTCTTTTTCCGTCTACGATCATCGGAATCTGCAGCTTTTTGGCTGTGCAATTCTCAAACATGCGGTTTTTCCAAGGCTTCTTGGGATCAACATATCGGTAAGGCTGGGAAAGATCCAGCTCCTCGCCCTTCTTTGTGATCAGATCCGCAATCGCCGATCCATTCTCATCGTAAATTCGGTAAACCTCTTTTTCTCCCGGATTTGTAATCTTCTCGGTTGTCTCCGAAATCTTGATCTTCGGAATCACCCTATCTCCCTTTTGTACTGCGGCAATTTTATAAACCGCACCGAAAACAGGATCACTCTTGGCTGTGATCAGTCTCTCTCCTACACCAAAGGAATCGATTCTGCCGCCCTGATCAATAATGGAATCAATCGTATACTCATCCAGACTGTTGGAGGCAATAATCTTGCAGTCCTCCAAGCCTGCATCATCCAGCATTTTTCTTACCTTTTTAGAAAGATAAGCCAAATCTCCTGAATCCAGACGTACACCAAAAAGCCGTTTACCCATAGGCTCCAGCACCTCTTTGGCAACCCGGATCGCATTTGGAACGCCACTATGGAGAACGTCATAGGTATCAACCAGAAGCAGAGCCGCATTCGGATATTTCTCGGCATACTTCTTGAAAGCTGTATACTCATCATCAAAATACATAACCCAGCTATGAGCCATGGTTCCGCTTACCGGAATATCGAACATCTTGCCGGCCAGAACGGTTGCCGTTCCTCCCGCTCCGCCAATATAAGCAGCCCTTGCACCGTATATAGCAGCATCCATATTGTGTGCACGTCTTGCACCAAAATCGGAAACGCCTCTTCCCTTTGCTGCCCGCACGATTCTCTGGGTCTTTGTTGCAATGAGAGACTGGTGGTTGATCTGGGCAAGAATTGCTGTCTCGATCAGCTGTGCATCGATCAAAGGTGCCGTTACCGTCAGGATCGGCTCATTCGGATACATGATCGTGCCTTCTGGGAAAGCACTGATATTTCCATGGAAACGATACTCCTTCAGATACTCCAGAAATTCCTCATCAAAAAGCTGCAGGCCTCTCAGATAAGCAATGTCATCCTCTTCAAAGTGCAGATTCTCGATATATTCAATGATCTGCTCCACGCCTGCAAAAATCGCGAAACCGCCATTGTCCGGATTCTTTCTGTAGAAAACATCAAAGGTAACGCTGTCTGCCCTGGTTTCCTCTGAAAAATATCCGTTTGCCATGGTCATCTCATAGAGATCCATCATCATTGTAAGGTTCCGCTTATCAAATTGTGTCATCTTGTCCCTCTGCACCTTTTTACAGTGCCCTCCGCAGACTTCTCTGCTCTTTCTCAGCTCATACAAAAGCCGTTTTCAAAAACAAACAGCAAAACTGCCTGTTTATGCCCCATAGTTGTAAGAGATTATAGCACAATTTGCACTAAATCACGAATTTAATTTTACTTTTCCCTTCCTCTTCGTTAAGATAAGGAAACAATATATATTTTTTGTATTTTTTGAAAAGGAGAAACCATGAAAAGAAAATTATTGAGCCTGATCAGCTTTCTCTGCCTCTTTACCCTGCTTTTATGCGGATGCGGGAGCACAGCAGAAAGCAGCAGCGGCAATGCATCGGAATCTGCCAGTGCATCCGTTTCCTCTGATGCCGGTACAACAGCTCTTGGCAGTGATGAAATTCAGTCTCCCGACCTTGTCTTATCCTCTGATGCCGAGATCATAGCCGAAATCGAAGCAGCAGAGGTGCCGGACGGCACCAAACTCAGTGTAGAAGAGGACGGGATTTACACAAGCAAGGATGATGTCAGCCTCTACCTGCAGACCTATGGTCATCTTCCAAGCAACTTCATCACCAAAAGCGAAGCCAAAAAGCTCGGCTGGGAGGGCGGTTCCCTGGAAAAATATGCCCCCGGCAAATGCATCGGCGGTGATGTCTACGGAAACTATGAGGGCCTCCTCCCCGAAGAAGATGAATACCACGAATGTGACATCGACACCTTAGGTGCTGACTCCCGTGGTTCCAAGCGTCTGGTTTATTCTGATACCGCTATCTATTATACAGACGACCATTATGAAAGCTTTACCCTTCTTTTCTCGGAGGTGAACTGATGAAAGAGCTTACGATCAGCCTGTCCGGCATCTATATTCCGGACGAATTTCATGCCAGGCTGGGAGATTATCTGCCCCTGCCTGATTATTATGGAGCAAATCTGGATGCCCTTCATGATGTCCTCACCTCCTTGAACGGAGAATGGCAGATCCATTTTACGGAATGTGTCGAGGCCGAGGCCATGATGGAGAAATATATGAAGAAGCTTCGAAAGATGTGTGCCAATGCCTGTCAGGAAAATGCAGGGCTTTGTATTACATTTGAAGATTAGATAGTCAGATTAAAAAGCGAGCTATTATTTAGGCAATATAGTGACATAGTAACCTAGCGTTTCGCTTGCGATATGCGAGTGCGCATCCTTGTTTTTTTATCGTATAGGAACCTATACGATAAAAAAGGAAGCATATTCCTCAAGAGATTACTCCCGGAATATTGCTTCCTTCTTTTTTTATCTTGACAAGCCAAAGCAAAGAGTTTCGCTTACACTATATTTTTTCTTCGCGCACGTTTTACATCCTTGCGGACTCACGTCGCTTCTATTTTCCCTGTATAGGATTCTTAACTTATACTTCTTTATGCTTCAGCCTTTGCTTTTGCCTCGGCCTCAGCCTTTTCTGAAAACTTCTCTGCATAAATCTTTCTTGCACTCTCATATTTTACACAAAGAGCGAAAAGCTTTGCAGCTGCCTTCAGATCATCCAATGACGGATAGGAGGGAGCGATTCGGATATTGGAATCCTGCGGATCCTTTCCGTAAGGATAGGTTGCTCCGGCATTTGTCATTGTAACACCGGCCTTCTTGCAAAGAGATACGATATTCTTTGCACAGCCCGGAAGAGACTGGAAACTGATGAAATATCCGCCGAGCGGCTTTGTCCACTCGCCGATCTGAAGCTCTCCGATGCTTTCCTCAAGAATATCCTCTACAGCCTCGAATTTCGGACGCATGATATCGGCATGCTTCTTCATATGCTCAACCATTCCGTGGATATCTCCGAAGAATCTGACATGACGGAGCTGGTTTACCTTGTCGTGACCGATGGTCTGACGCTGCAGCTGCTGCTTGATATCCTCCATATTGTTAGGGGAGGTAGCAAGAGCTGCAATACCGCTTCCCGGGAAGGTGATCTTGGATGTGGATGCAAATTTGTAAACAAGATCCGGATTGCCTGCTCTCTTACACTCTGCAAGGATCTCGATCAGATAATCCTGCTGATCCTCATAAAGGTGATGAACACCATATGCATTATCCCAGAAAATACGGAAATCCTTTGCTGCCGGCTTCAGTCTTGCAAATCTTCTGACGGTCTCATCAGAATAGGAATAACCTGTCGGATTTGAATATTTCGGTGTACACCAGATACCCTTGATGGCATCATCGGAGCTGACCAGCTTTTCAACAATATCCATGTCCGGACCATTCTCTGTCATCGGAACATTGATCATCTCCACACCAAAATACTCTGTGATGGCAAAATGTCTGTCATAGCCCGGAACCGGACAAAGGAATTTTACCTTGTCCAGCTTACACCAGGGTGTGTTACCCATAATACCATGTGTATATGCTCTTGCAACCGTATCATACATGACATTCAGGGAGGAGTTTCCGTAAATGATAATATCATTCGGATTGTTCTCCATCATATCTCCTATCAGTACCTTTGCTTCCTCGATACCGGTCAGCACACCATAATTACGGCAGTCAGCGCCATCCTCAGCACAAAGATCCGCGCTGGAGTTCAGCACATCCATCATTCCCATGGAAAGGTCAAGCTGCTCAATGCAGGGCTTTCCACGGCTCATGTTCAGGCCGAGATCCATGTTCTGGTACTTCTTGTACTCTGCCTTCAGGCTTTCAAGCTCTTTGGTGAGTTCTTCTTTTGTCAGTTCTGAATACGGTTTCATAATCTTTCCTCTCAATCCTTTCGTGAATTTTTAGCTGATTAATTATATCCCTTTACGAAAAAACATGCAATGTTAAAAATTATACAATTTTCGTGAATTTTTAACTAGATGTTCTATCTATCTGTCCTGTGTTATAATGACCTGCGTATCCAAGCTCTGCAGAGGAATCTCTGTATAGGCTAAATTGATCCGCAAAACACATCGCAGCAAAGCGATTCTTATTTTATACAGGCAGGAGTCTTTATGAATCTCTTAAATCTCGAACATGTAAGCAAATCCTTTCTTTCCCGCCCCATTCTGGATGATGTCACCTTCGGCATTGAGGACAGGGATAAAATCGGTCTTGTAGGCGTTAATGGCACCGGTAAATCTACCTTTCTGGAAATCACAGCCGGTCTTTTGGAGCCGGATGAAGGACAGGTCATTAAGGGAAAGGAGGTTTCCATCTCCTATTTATCCCAGAGTCCCGTTTTTGATGAATCTCTTTCCGTTCTGGACAATGTTTCCGCCCGGGTCAGCGGCAAGGCTGAGCACTGGGATGTCAGCGGCGAGGTCAGGGCAAGGCTGCTTGATTTTGGCATTCCGGATCCCGATTGCTCTCCCGCCACCCTATCCGGCGGTCAGAAAAAAAGAGCTGCTCTGGTTGCCGCTATTCTCACTCCCTGCGATCTGCTCATTTTGGACGAGCCGACCAACCACTTGGATGGACGCATGATCGAATGGCTGGAAAACTACCTGTCCTCCTATCGGGGTGCCCTGCTTATGGTTACCCATGACCGTTATTTTCTGGACCGCGTCACGGATCAGATCCTGGAGCTGGACAAAGGAAAGGCCTATCGCTATCGGGAAAATTATTCCGGTTATCTGGAATTAAAGGAGCAGAGGCTGAATGATGCCATTGCAAGTGAAAGAAAAATGGCTCAGCTTTACAAGCAGGATCTCAAGTGGATGATGCGGGGTGCAAGAGCCCGTTCCACCAAGCAAAAGGCTCATATTCAGCGTTTTGAGGCGCTTCGAGACCGGGAAAAGATTGTAGAGGAGCGACAGCTTGAACTGGATTCCATCTCCTCCCGCATCGGAAACAAGACTATTATCATCGACTCGATTTCAAAATCCTTCGGCGAGAGACTGCTCTTCCGTGACTTCACCTATCTTTTCCGGAAAACGGACCGAATTGGCATCATCGGGCCAAACGGCTGCGGAAAATCTACCTTATTAAAATGCATGATCGGGGAAGAGCTGCCGGACAGTGGAAGCATTGAAATCGGCCAGACCATTCAGATTGGCTATTTCGGACAGGAAAACGAAATTTTAAGGGAAAAGGAACGTGTCATTGATTTTGTAAAAGAAACCGCTGAATTTGTCCGCACCTCAGAGGGACTTGTTTCTGCCTCTGCCATGTGCGAGCGTTTCCTTTTTGATTCCGAGATGCAGTATTCTGTGATTGAAAAGCTTTCCGGCGGCGAAAAAAGACGGCTTAGCCTCCTGAAGGTTCTGATGGCTGCACCTAATGTTTTGATTCTGGATGAGCCCACCAATGATCTGGATATTCAGACCTTGCAGGTTCTGGAGGATTATCTGGATCACTTTGCCGGAATTGTGATCGTTGTTTCTCACGACCGCTATTTTCTGGATCGTGTTGTAACCAGAATTTTCTCCTTCCAGTCTGACGGAAGCCTCTGGCAGAGCGAAGGAGGCTACAGCGACTACCGAACGCACTGCGAAAAGACCGGTCGGGATCTTCTTTTTTCGGAAAACACTTCTGCCGGCGCTTCAGGCAAAAAAAATCCTTCTGAAGACGCGGCAAGAGAAGAAACTGAAAACACTTCTGCAGCTTCCCCTTCCGAAAAGCAGGCAGCTCCGCAAAAGCGGAAGCAAAATAAGCTTTCCTATAAGGATCAGAGGGAATACGATACGATCGAGGCCGAAATTGAAAAGCTGGAAGAAGAATCTGCCGAATTAGAAAAGGAAATTCTGGCTTCTGCCAGCAGTTATACCAGGCTGGAGGAGCTGACAAAGGAAAAGGACGCTCTCGATGCCAGACTGGAGGAAAGACTGGAACGTTTTATTGAGCTTCAGGAGCTGGTGGATTCCTTCAACTAAACTAAAGCTTGTGCTCAAATAAAAGGACGGGAATGATTCTAGGCAGAACATCCCGTCCTTTAGCCAGATTCTATGGCTAGCATTTAACAAGAAAAGACTCCGGATTCGCTTCTTTCTAAGATGGAGCTAACTCCGAAGTCTTTTCTCTTGGTCTAAGGTTTATTTATGGTTTAAATGAGAGTTTATTTATAAGGTTTATATATGGCGATTTGATGATTAAGAGAAATTCGGAAAGCTTCTCTTATCCTTCAATGGCGATGGTCTTTTTCTCTTCTACGGCCGCTTTTGCTTCCTTCTTCGGCAGTTCCAGAGTAAGGATGCCATCTTTAAAGGATGCATGAATATCTTCTTCTTTGACCTCCTTGCCTACATAGAAGGATCTGCAGGCACTTCCGTAATATCTTTCTCTGCGGAGATATTTACCGTCCTGATCTTTTTCATCCTTATTATCCTTCTTCGCTGCCGTTACGGTTAAGTAGCCATCTTTAAGCTCTGCGGAAATATTCTCTTTTGCAAATCCGGGCATCTCCAACTCCAGCTGATATTTATCATCAAATTCTTTCACATCTGCATTCATTGTTCTTGCTGTTTTTGCAGCCGGGACATACTCCCATGTCGGGCCATCAAAGAAATCCTGAAAGAAACCATTTGTAAAACTATCATTAAAAATACTTGGGAATAACATATGACATACCTCCTTTATATGTACTTCTTCTATTTTTGCATCCCTGGCATCTGCCCGGATGTTGTTTTCCGGAACTTCCAGATTCCTGATCCGGAATCTTCTTCGAATGCTGTCGGCTTCGGATCTCTGATTCCTGATCCCTCTTCCTTTGTTCTATATGTAATATAACACCTATTATTAGCACTGTCAAGAGGTGAGTGCTAATTTTTTATTTTTTTATTCCCTGCGGTGCTTTTTTATCTCATAGGTGCGAAAGCTCCTATGAGATAAAAAACGCAAGCCACATTTTCGTGACTTGCGCCTTGCTATGCCTTTATGTCATATTTTTTTCTCTCATCCTGCCAGCCCCAGCAGCTGCAGGAGCAGAAGCCAGCTCAGACCGTAATAGGTGATTACGGCAACCAGATCATTGACAGTTGTAATCAGGGGGCCGGAAGCAACCGCAGGATCTACATGAATTTTCTTGAAAAAGAGGGGAATGCAAGTGCCGACCGCGCTGGAGATCAGCATGGCCAAAAGCAAAGATACCCCGATGCAGCCGGAAACGGCATAAGCAAAAAGCATCGTTTTCCCCTTGATCAGCCAGATATAGAGGCCAACGACCAGAAATGCCAAAAATCCCAAAAGAGCTCCATTGCAGAGACCGACCTTCATTTCCTTCCAAACCAGATGCAGCTTCTGTCTGCCGGTAAGGGATTCATCCATCAGGACACGGATGGTTACTGCCAGAGACTGAGTGCCGACATTACCGGCCATATCCAGAATCAAGGACTGAAAGCACATGATAATCGGAAGAGCTGCAACCACCGTTTCAAAAGCTCCTACCACGCTGGAAACCAGCATGCCCAGCCCCAACAGGATAATCAGCCAGGGCATTCTCTTTTTCATACTTTCCTTCAAGGGCTCCTTCAGGTCTTCCTCTGCCGTCAGACCTGCCAGCTTCGCATAGTCCTCTCCCATCTCATCGTCTACCAGATCGATAATGCAGGCCGAGGTGATTACACCGAGAAGCTGGTTGTCATTGTCCAGCACCGGAATGGAATCCTCCGAATAATCCTTCAGATCTTCGATGCAGTCATCAATACTTTCTTCCGCATAGACATAGGGATAGGAGGTCATCACCAGCTCCTCCAGATCCCTGTCCTGTCTGGCAATGATCAGCTCCTTCAGATCGATTGCTCCGTAAAATTTCCCCTTTTCCCTTACCACAAAAATCGTAGAGATATTGTCATTTTTGGCAGCCTGGGCGACCAAAGCGCTCATGGCCTGCTTCACGCTGAGCCCTGCCTGGATCACAATATAGTTGGTTGTCATCCTGCTGCCGATCTCATCCTCATCAAAGGCCGCAATCGTCTCTACATCTTTTCGCACCTCAGGTTCTAAGAGCTCCAGCAGGATTTTCTTCCGCTTCTTTTCTACCTTATCCAAAACATCTGCCAAAGATGCTGTTTCCATTCCCGACAGGATCGCTGCCGCTTTTTTCACATCCATCTCTCCCAGATATTCTGCCGCATCCTCTTCTTCGGTATATTCGAAGATATCCGAAAGGGTATTCACATCCAGAATACGATATAATTTGCAGCGCTCTGCCTTTGTCAGCTTCGGCAGTACATCTGCCAGATCGTTCTCATGAAAATCCTCCAGCCGATCTGCCATTGCAGCCGGAGAGGCATTGCTGCGAATGATCTGCAGGATCTCCTGACTGTAATCCTGAATTCTTTTCTCCATCTGTCTTACCTCCTCTTTTTCCTTTTTTGCACGCAAAAAAGGCCTTATACCTTTTGTGTATAAAAGCTTTTTTCCGGTTTGGATTACTTTGATCCGTCACCTTCTCATATAATTGCAATAATAGGGAGTTTGATTCACAAAATAGAAAAGAATAAAGATCGGCAGGCAAAGAAAAGGGATCCTTTTGCCAGCCTCATGTCCCATCTTCTGCTTTTCCATTCTGTGCAGAAACTTCGCCCATGTGCATCGCAATTATCCATTCTCTTTCACCTGCCTTTCTGATTTTAATTTTAGATTGCTGCTCTTTGCCGCCATTTCAGCGGCCTGCCTTTGCAGCTTATTTTTGTGCATTGCTATTCTAACTGCCTCAAGCCAAAGATTCAAGCCCTTCTTTGCTTTTTAAGGACACTTCTTTTTACTCTAAGACAGCTTTATTCTGCCTCAGTTTTTCCTTGCTGTTCATAACCAGCATCTGCAGACGATTTTCCAGATTTGCAAAGCTGACATCCGGATCATAGTCCAGTGAAAGGATCTGCACATCCGGATAGAGTTCTCTCAGTTTTTTGACAATGCCACGTCCTACCACATGATTAGGCAGACAGCCGAAGGGCTGCAGGATGACAAAGGCCTTGCAGCCATGCTCTGCATGATGAATGATCTCGCCCGGGATCAGGATACCCTCACCCGCATCAAAGCTGCGGGGAATGATGGGATCACTCTTCTCTGCCAGCTCCGGCAGACGGGTCGCTCTCTTATATAAGGGATGTTTTTTTGCAATCCGATCCGCTAGGCTATGCGCCAGTTCAAAGATCTGGCTTGCCGTATGATACCATACCTTCTGGGCAAAGCCTTTCTTCAAATGGAAATTTCGAATCTGCTCATCTCTGCAGTAATAGGACTTTCTGATAACATCCGTCATTCTTGCTTCAATGATCTCAAAGCCATTCTTCTCCAAATAGCGCTCAATCTCATGATTTGCGCCGGGATGGAAATTCAGGAGATATTCTCCGACGATCAGAACCCCCGGTTTCTTTTGGCCGCGATCATAGCTAATCTCCTTCATCCGTCTGACAGCCTTCTTAAAACCGGCATAAAGTCCTCTCAGTCCATGCTTTTCCATGCCTTCCACAATATCATCCATTGCTGCTTCAAAGGCCCTGTCACTGCTGCCCTTTTCCTTTTCATAGGGACGGATCTTACGGAGGAGCTCCTCCAGAATATCAATCATGGGAAGAGCCGCTGCCAGACAAATTGCTGAATAGAGATTCATCCGGAAACCGGGATGCAGATCATGATAATCCACATCATCATTGGTCAGAATCGCAACCTCCTGATAGCCAGCATCATCCAGAGCCTTCCGGAGAAGAGCGCTGTAATGGGTCAGACGGCAGTCACCAATATATTTGCCCATGCCGATCGCTGTTTTGGATGGATCATAGTGGCCTTTTTTCAAGGCAGCAAGCGCTTCGCCTATCACAATCTGAGCCGGGAAGCAAATATCATTATGGACATATTTTTTGCCGAGACGGATTGCCTCCTCCCGACCGATCTCCAAGGGTACTGCCTTCAGGCCCTGACGGGAAATTGCTGCTGACATAATCCTGCAGAAGGCATGAGAGGTATTGGGCACCAGAACGGTACGCTTTTTCTCATCTCCCTTCAGGAACTTGACCGGATAGGGATCCTGAAGCTCCTGCGCTTTTGTCTTTTCCCCCTGTTCTGCTGTCCCTTCTGCAGCCTTTCCACTCTCTTCTCCAGCGGAGGCAGTCTTTCTGCTGCTCTCGATCGTTTCAACAAAGGAACGAAGTCGGATCCGCAGGGGACCCTGAATCTCACTTTCATCCAGCTTTAGAATCAGGGCTGCTTTACCGGAGATTTCCTTCATCAGCCTTGTAATCTCATCGGAAAGATAAGCATCATGACCACAGCCAAAGCTGACCAGCTGAATGTACTGCAGATTCGGATCTTTTGCTGCCATGATAGCGGAAGCCAGCATTCTTCCGTGGTAGTTATTGACCACATCCAGCCTGCTTTTGCTTAGATCCACCTCTTCCAAGCCCGGCAAGGAATCCGCTGTCAAAACAGGAATGCCCATCTCTGTCAGCATTCCGGGCAGCCCATGATTGACCAGCTCATCATTCTGATAGGGGCGCGAAGCCAGAACAACTGCATAGGAATTTTCTTTTCTTACCTGCTCCAGAACCCTGCCGCCAGCCTCCTTCAGTTTCTTTTTGAATTCAGCCATGGCTCTGTTGCCGGCCGCAATGGCCTCTTTTACCTCCTGCGCCGGAAGAGAAAAGTTTTCCTTCATATAAGCAGTCAGCTGTGCCACCTTATCCCCCTCCCTATTCCAATAGAAAAGAGGGGCATCAAAGGGAATTTCCCACTGCTCCTCGGGAGAATCCGAATGGCGGATGACAAAGGGATAGCCCTTTACGATGGCACACATAGACTCGCTGGTAGATTCGGTATTCTCCGAAGCTGTCTCTGCAATCGCCGGCATAAAGATCCGGTCCACCTTTTTCCGGGCCAGATCCCGGATATGACCATGGGCCAGCTTGGCCGGAAAGCAGATGGTATCCGAAGGCACTGCAGACAAGCCTTCTTCAAAAAGCTGATGGCTTCCCTTTGCAGAAATCTCCACCCGGAAGCCCAGCTTTCGCCAGAAGGAGGTCCAGAAAGGCATGGTCTCCCAAAAACTCAGCACCCTGGGCAGACCGATGGTGATCTTTTTGTCTTCTCCTTTTTCTTCTTCCGGAAGATAATCCTCAAAAAGCCATTTTTCCCGAAGCTCGTAGAGATTGGGAACCTCCTTCTTCTTTTCCCGGCTGGCCTTTATCGCTTCCCTAACCTTAACTTCCTTTGGATCACCCAGGATTTCTCCCTTCTCGCAGCGGTTATTGGTGATCCAGCTGTTTCCGTTTGAGAATCGGATGACCGCCCTCTGACAGTGATTATTGCAGAAGCTGCAGGGAACATTTGCCTCCTGCTCCCAGGTCAGACTTTCCAAGTCCTCCCAGCTGATAAAATGTGCCTGCCCAGCTTCTGCCTGTGCTTCCTTCGCTTCCTCCTTGGCCAGAAGGGCAGCGCCGATCGCACCCATAATCCCCGGATAGGGAGCCCTCTGAACCTCCCTGCCCACATACTGCTCCATGGCCCGCAGAACGGCATCATTCTCAAAGGTACCGCCCTGAACCACGATCTTTTCTCCCAGAGAATCCAGATTGGAGATTCGGATTACCTTGGTAAAGACATTCTCGATAATGGAACGGCAGAGACCGGCCATAATATCCTCCGGACTTTTGCCGTTGCGCTGCTCTGTTACGATATTACTGGTCATAAAGACGGTGCAGCGACTGCCCAGCTCCGCCTCATGCTTAGAGGAAAAGGCCTTATTTGCAATTTCCTTTGCCGAAATGCCCAGACTGCCCGCAAAATTTTCCAGGAAGGAACCGCAGCCGGAGGAGCAGGCTTCGTTCACTACGATATTGGTGATAACGCCATGATCCAGCCAGATTGCCTTCATGTCCTGACCGCCGATATCTAAAAGGAAGCTGGCATCTCCCACATACTTTGCCGCCGCCCTGGCATGGGCAACCGTCTCCACCGTGTGGCTTTCTGCCGAAAAAGCCTTGGAAAAGAGCATCTCTCCATAGCCTGTCGTTCCCGCAGCAAGAATCTGCAAGTCAACGCCTTTTTCCTTATAGCTGTCCCGCATGGCAAGAAGCGCCTCCTTTGCCACCTGCAGGGGACTGCCCTGATTGGATGCATAGAAGGAATCTACTACATTTTCCTCTTCATCCAGCAGAACAAACTTGGTTGTGGTGCTTCCAGAGTCAATGCCCAGATAAAGCTGCAAACAGTCACCCGCCTGAAGATGAGGCTTTTGGATTGCCTGTTTCGCATGCCTTTGAAGGAAGGCCTGTTTTTCTGCTTCATTAGAAAAGAAAGTCCTGCCTTTCCTTTTTCCCTCGCTGCTATCTTCTTTGCAGCTGCTTTCTCCGGCAAGTTCTTCTTTGGATGTACTTTCCACACATCCATTTCCGGCAAATGCTTTTTCCCTTCTCTCCTCCAGATCCTCAATCAAAGAAAGAAGTTCTCCTGCCCTCTGCTCCTTTATCTCCGTAAAAAGTCGGTTCGAGGCAAGCGCCGCGCCGCAGGCGATCAAAAGCTCCGGATGACTCGGGAAAAGAATTTCCTCCTCCCTCAGATGCAATCGCTCTGCAAATATCCTGACCAGGGTCGGATTAAAGGTCAAGGGACCGCCCTCAAAAACAAGGGGCTTTTGAATACTTAGTCCCTGTGCCAAACCACCGATCGTCTGCTTGGCGATGGCATGAAAAGAAGAAAGTGCCAGGTCTTCCTTGGGCACTCCCTGATTCAAAAGAGGCTGTATATCGGTTTTCGCATAAACCCCGCAGCGGCCGGAAATATCGTATAATTCCTTTCCCCTTGCCGCCAGGGCATCAAATTCTTCAATCGGTGTTTTCAAAAGAGAGGCTATCTCATCGATAAAGGCACCTGTTCCGCCTGCGCAGCTGCCGTTCATTCGCATGTCGAACACCTTCGGCTCTCCGCTCTCCTCATCCTTTTGAAAAAATATCATCTTAGCATCCTGACCGCCAAGCTCAATCGCTGTTCCAATCTCCTGATAGGTCTCCTTTAAAATCAGAGAATTGGCAACAACCTCCTGCACATAGGGAATCCCCACTTCCTCTGCAATTCCCTTGGCACCCGAGCCTGTGATCGCTGCATAAAAAGTCTCCTTCGGAAAGGCACTCTCTACCAAAAGCAAAGCCTTCTTAATACTATGCAGCTGCTTTGCATGATGCCTGCTGTAATCGGATAGTAATACCTCCGTCCCCTCATTTCCCAGCACAACCACCTTTGTAGTTGTTGAACCAACGTCAATCCCGACTCTGAGCGGTCTTGCCCCTGTTTCCTTCTTCTGTTCCATTTGGATTCTTCGCTCCTTTATCCCATTTTGTTCGATTTCTTTCGGTATTTTAGCATGCCCCCGGTGAATTTCAAGACCCAGAAAGCAAGAAAAATCAAGAAAAAAGGGTCACTCTAGCGACACAATTCCTATCCGCCGCAGTGCAATCACTTGCGGCATATTTCCTTTTCGCGCGAGTGCGCATCCTTTTGGTATTAAAAAAAACAATACCCCCTATAAAATTTACGTATTTCATGAAATTTTCTTTTTATTGTACAATGAAGCTATCATTAGTTATTTTGCCCAATTTCGGGCTCCTAGGAGGAAAAATGTTAGCTAGTTTTTTGGCTCTTGCCATCTTTTTGATCATGTTCGCCCTGATCATTCTGGACAAATTTGAAAGACACATCATCACTCTGTCCTGCGGGGCAGCAACCTCGATTCTGGTATTCGGTTTTGCCATGCACAGTATGGAAGCCTTTCTGCGTACCATTAATATCAGCAGTATCTTTCGCCTGGATTTCTGGTATGCCGCCTCTTCCTCCTCGGAAAGCTCAAGCGGTGTGAGCTGGGCAACCATTCTCTTTTTGCTGGGCATGATGATCATGGTAGAAGGCATGGCCAAGGCCGGCTTCTTCCGCTGGCTCTGTCTAACCATCGCCAAGGCAGTTCACTATCAGATCATCCCTATTTTCCTTACCTTTATGATCATGTCCTTTATTCTGGCCATGTTTATCGACAGTATTACCGTTATTTTATTCCTGGCGGCAATTACGGTTGAACTGGCCCGGCTCTTAAAGTTTAATCCAATCTCCATGATTCTGACGGAGATTTTCTGTGCCAATCTGGGAGGCTCTGCCACCATGTGCGGGGATCCGCCCAATATCATCATTGGTACCGCCCTGGGTTACTCCTTTACGGACTTTATCGTCAATACCGGCCTTCTTGCCGGCATCTCCCTGATTCTGGTTATCATTTATTTTTATTTTTGCTACCGAAAGGAGCTTTCCTCCGGCAGCGAAGTGGATAAGAAGGTACTTGACAGCATAGACCCGCAGTCTGCCATTACAAATAAGAAGGAATTTCTGATCAGCTGCCTGATCTTCCTTTGCGCAGTTGTCATGCTCATTACCCATGCGCAGACCGGCCTTACGGTCGCCTTTATCGGTGTCTTCATCGGGCTTGTCTCCCTTTTGCCGGCCGGCAAACATATTCCGGATATCCTGAAGGGGGTTGATTACAAGACCATTCTCTTCTTCATCGGTTTATTTATCGTCGTCGGCGGATTGGAGGAAACCGGTATTCTGGAGATCATAGCGCATTTTATTGAAAAGGTCAGCGGCGGCAATATGATGGTTATGATCGCCATTATTATCTGGATATCTGCTATCGCCTCTGCTTTTGTTGATAATATTCCCTTTGCGGCAACTATGATCCCTGTTATCAAAACTCTGGCCGCTTCTACCGGTATGGATCTTTCCGTTCTTGCCTGGACTCTGGCCATGGGCACGGATATCGGCGGCAGTGCGACTCCGATCGGTGCCTCCGCAAATGTTGTGGGCACTTCTATTTCTGCAAGGGAAGGTTATCCGATCAGCTGGAAGAAATACTGCTTTGCCTCTGTTCCGGCCGTGATCCTTGTTATTTTGGTTTCTATGATCGGCATTTATCTTCGCTATCTATAAATCTTACAGAAACAAAGTTTCCTATGAGATAAGGAAAGTGTGTGCATGCGTCAAACTATAAGCTGCTTCAAAAAGCAGGGAAAGGATTGGATTTTATTTATGGAAAAACAGCTTATTATATCCCTTAGCCGTCAATTCGGCGGCGGCGGCCATACCATCGGTAATAAACTGGCTGAGCACTATGGCATTCCCCTCTATGACAGAGATCTGCTTAAGATGATTGCCTCCGAGAAAAATCTGGATGCCTCTGAGCTGGAGCGCTACGATGAGAAACCCAGAAATCTGCTTTTTTCCAGAAGCGTTCATGGCTACAGCAATTCTCCTGAGGATAATATTGTCCAGATGCAGTTTGCTTATCTGAAAAAGAAGGCTGAATCGGGCGAATCCTTTATCATCATCGGACGCTGCAGCGAAGACGTCTTAAAGGGATATCCCGGTCTGATCAGCTTCTTTATCCTAGGAGACAGGGAAGACCGGATTCGACACACCATGAAGCGGGAAGTGCTTTCTTATGAGGAGGCTGAGAAGCTGATGGAGAGCAAAGACAAGAAGCGGAAGGCTTACCACAATCATTACTGTAAGAGTAAATGGGGCGATTCGCGGAACTATGATCTGTCTATTAACAGCAGCAGGCTGGGGATGGAGGAGAGCGCTGATTTTCTGATTGACTATATTGATCGGAGGATGGCAAAAAGATAAAGTCGGCAGATTATAAAGTTTATTTTTTATTTATAATTGTTTATTTTTTATTCTTTGCATTTTCTGTCAGAAAATACTAGTATAATCACGAACAGAAAACATACTTCTTATCCCCCCTAACATTAAGAGACAAAAAGCTGCAGTCGCTGAAAAGCGGCTGCAGTTTTTTTGTTTCATACTGGTGTCACCCACTTTACCGAAGCTCAAACAGTCGCTCCACCGGAGCTGCTAGCGTGCACGTCGTTACGAAAGCCTTGCGAATCGTCACCGCATGGCCTCTCACGGGCTTTGTGCCTGTCTGTTTCTACAGCCGCAAGGTAAAAATAGCGGCAAAGATGATAGAGCCAAGGTGATGATTCCTGAGGCTTGCGTCCTGACGATGCGGCTAGCAGCGACAGCGGACGCCTGAGCTCACATCCAAACTCGCCTTTTCTAATTATGCCTCTTCGTATTTCCTGTGGCATCAAGAGAGACGAAGCGAATTGCGTAAAAGCTGTCGCGAATAAGCGGCCGCGAGGAAGAGCAAACGAAAGGTATCACCTGCTCTATTATCTTCTGCCGCGTTTTTCCATGATTTGCGTCTATCAGTTTCACTAGTGTACAGCAACGCACCTTACCGCGCAGCGGGTCTTTCCGCCGGTCGTGCAGGTGAATAAAGTAAGATCCCAGCTGTCTTTCTCAGTCTTGCCCGTCATCTCCTCTACCTGAGTGGGCTTTAGGATTTCAATCGATGAAACCTGATAATGCCAGATATGATGATCCATATCTGTAAAATCCACCTCCGTACCGTCCTCAAGCCACTTAATAGGAGAAAAATGTCTTGCATAATTATGACCGGCGATAACAAGATTGCCTGCAAAGGTCGTACCGGAAAATCTGCCCGGCGCAATATGCAAGCCCTCGTAGCTCCACTGGGCCATGACGGGAAGTTCCAGATCAATGGAGGGAATGGAGAGATAGCCGATATAATCATAACCGTCGATATTGACCACGGTCATCTCCTGCTCGCTGTCCCAATAGCTGTCATCCGCATCCTCTGCTGCCTCAGGAAGTGCATCCAAAAGGCTCTCTAAGACGGAGGCAGCTGCATTTTCTGCCTGCTTTGCTTCCCATTTATTATAGACGAAAAGGGCCAGTGCCATTGCAACCAGCACTGCCCCTATGATCATACATAAGTTTCCAATCCTACGCTTCATGCGTTTTCTTCTCCCTGCTCAGTTCCCTGCCAACCAGCAAAAGAGAAAGACCGGCTATGGCCAAAATCGGAATCGGCCAGTTCAGCTGTCCGGTCTGCGGCAGAGTGGCTGCCGTCTTTCCGGTCGGTGTTTTGGATGTCTTTTTGCTTGTTTCCGGCTTCGCGCTTAGAGTCTCCATCTTGGGGCTGGCATCTACATCATAGATCCAGCTCTCCCCTTCCTTCTGGGGAATTGACACCAAAAAGGAGCTCACTTTCTCATAGCCATCTGCAGCCTTTGTCTGCTTCAGAAGATAAAGACCGGGCGTAAGGTCACTGAATACTGCCTTCCCATCACTGCCTACTGCAACTGTGGTCTTTTTGGCATTGTCTGATAAGGCTGCCTCCAGTCTGGATGCCAGCTTGCTGTCTTCCAGATTGCCCAGATCAATACCGCAGTTCTCCAGACCATTGGTATATTCATAGAGAAAATCCCCATCTTCATCAAAAGCATAGGCGATCGGATAGAGACAAAGCTCTCCGCCGGCTACGGCAGTGCCCTTGTCCTGAAAGCTGATGGCGACAGAGCCTTTCCGGCTCAGATCCGGAGCTGTTCCGGCATAGACCGGAATGGCTGTTAAAAAAATATGAAAAGCGAAAATCATCGAAAGAAGGGCAAAAAGCCTTCGCTGCTTTATACTTTCTTTTCTCATCCTTATCTTAGTCATTTTTCTCACTTCTTTCTTTTTTCCTTGAGCGGAAATATAATCCGATAAATAAGAGACCCAGCAGAATCGCCGCAAAAAGAGGTGCGATCATGATCGGCGGAATCTGATAAGCATCTGCCGTTACATTGATCTGTCCTGCCGTCTCATTAGAAATCCGATGGCCTCTGACCAGAAGGCGGTGGGTATTCACGCCATAGGGTGTGCAGGTAACCAATGTGCACAGATCCTCTCCCTCTTCGATCCGAAGGGAATCGATCTCACTGGGCAAAACGATGGAAATCTGATCCACCTGATAGGTCAGCTTCTGTCCCAGCGTTTCGAGAATGAAAACATCCCCTTCCTCCAGCTGATCCAGCTTGCTGAAAAGCTGAGCCGAAGGGAGACCTCTGTGACCGGTCAGCACGCAGTGGCTGCTCTCTCCTCCCACCGGAAGGGAAGAGCCGGGCAAATGGCCTACCGCCACCTGAAGGACCTCATCCTCTGTTCCGTGATAGATAGGAAGTTTGCAGTCGATCTTCGGAATCTCGATAGATGCCATAATTCCCTTTTCTGTCACAGACAGCTGGCTGTTATAGTCTTCTATTTCTTCTGTGTTTAAGGAAAAGCTTTGCTGTTTTTGAGCCAGCCTTTCATTATAGGCCTCTGCACTTTCCCAAAGCCTTGCGATTTCTTCCTCGTCCATGCTCTCCACTTCCTCCTGATAGCCCTTGATCGCCCGGGACTGGTGAAGAGAATTCCAGTAATCACTGACAGTCGGATACAGCAATAGGGAGAGCCCTATAAGGAAAATGAGGGCAAGTATGATGCTTGATAAATGTTTTCTCATTGTAAGGTTCTCCTTATTGCTGCATCCGCAGGGCAAAATTTCTTCTGCCCTGCAGATACAGCTGCATTTCTAAAAGCCTCTCCTGAAAGAAGAGGAAAGCCTTCCCCTTCTCTCTTATGTGCTTTTTCTTTATGCTCTGCGCATTCTCTTCTTTGTGATCAGAAGCACTGCTGCGCCGAGAACGAGAATCGTTCCTGCCACATAGAAGATGGTGGTTCCGATACCGCCGGTGCTGGGAAGGAGCTTACCTGCGATATTGGTGATGGTAATCTCAAAGGTCTGGCTTGCAGCATTCCAGGTGAGATTATCATTCGTGCTGGACCATGTAATGTTGCCGCCTGTTGTTGCAGTTGCACCATCGATCGTTCCTTTGATTTCAAAGTTGATCGGATCGATCGTGTTAAAGCCTGTCGGTGTTGTTGTCTCTGTTAAGGTATAGGTACCCTTATCCAGACCTGTGAAGTAGAGAATACCGTCATCTCCGACAAAAGCCTTTACATTTGCGCTTGCTCCACTACCGGTAGCTTCTACTAGATTTGTTGATGTTGTCTTTGTGTATTTTGTTGTTGTGCTCTCATAAAGATCAGCTGTTGCATCTGTCGGTGCAGTTTCTGTATAAGCACCGCTCTTCAGCTTGTAGTAGCTGCCATCTGCTGCTTCTGTAAAGTTTGTTGCTGTTGTGAATTTTACCTTTGTCAGATTTGTTCCTGTCAGGGTAAATTCTGCTCCGTTCAGTGCATTGCCGTCCTGATCAACCTTGGTCAGCTTGATCTGTGTTACATAGGTTTTTGTGATATAGTCCGGTGTTTCTCCTGTCGGAACATTGCCGCCCGGTTCTCCCGGTACGCCTTCCTTATCGCCACGGTCTGACTGACTGGGGTTGTTGGAGTAGATCAGCTTGGCTGTGTTGGTGTTCGGATCTGTGCCGATCACTGCATTTTCATTCACGGTTGCATTGTACTTAATGCTGATAGCTGCGCCTACTGTATAATCTTTGATATTTTCAAAGGCCAGACGGAAGTTTGTTGTTCCGTCAGCATTATTTGTTGTGTATACGTAGTAATCTGTACCCTTTGTCAGAGTGGTGTCGCCAACCTTAACTGCAAAGCTGTTTGCATCAAGTGTCAGACCTTTTGAAAGGGTATCATCTACTACATAGTAGTAATAGGTGTAGCCTTCATAATTGGGAACATTTCCTGTAATCTCATATTCGATGGTATCGCCAATGGCTGCTGTATCAGTCTTGCTGTTGTCATCCATGGCTGCATTCTTGTCGGTATCAACGATCTTCTTATCAATGGAAGGGGTCTCTGTTTTCGGATCCATTGTTGTCGGACCTGCCACTGCTACCAGATAACGGGAAAGAGAATCGCTTCCTGTCGTTGTATACTCATCTGTTACAACATAGTAGCCTTCTGCAAGAGTTGTTGTTACTGCAGAACCAGTACCGGTTACAGTTGCAACTTCATTGCCGTCTTTTACATATGCATAAGCTGCATTGCCGAGTTCGCCGTCTGCCTTGTTCATCAAAGCATTTACGATGGATTCTGCCGTTGCACTAGCATCTGTTACTGAGCTGCCGACTTCTACATTGGCAAGAGTTCCTTTGCCATCTGAAAGGCCGGAAACATCACCCTTTAAGATTTGATAAATCTTATAGGTATGACCATTCGTTGTGTTGATTGTCAGACTTGTGTCTGCTGCAAAAGCAGTCATGCACATTGCCAGTGCCATTACCAGACCCAGCAATAAAGCCATGCTTTTTTTCATCCTCTTCATCATGTTACCTCATTCTTTCTTTTCTTCTTAGGAAAATCATTTCCAATGATTTTCAACCTATGCCCGGCAAAAACTGCGGGACTTTTTGCTTCTTTATTTTCTGTCCTTCTGCACTTCCTCTTCCGTTCAAGAAGGGGCTTATTTACTCCTCCTTTCCCGTCTGCGCCTCAGAACAAATCCATAAGCGATGCCTCCTGCCAAAAGCAGCAGTCCGCCTATCTGTATGTTTCTGCTTCCCATGCCGCCTGTCTTCGGCAGCTCATATGCCGCCGCATTCTTCACGACAAGGGTATCGATCGAGCCCTCTGCTGCTGGCTCTTTCGAATAGTAGACTTGGTAGGACTGACCGCCGAAAGCGGCAATGTCCTCCTCACTCATGATATCTTCTATTGAAAAATATATGGTTGACTGATCGTTGATCAGAAGTGCTGCCTGATTGCCTTCCGCACTTTCCTGAATAGCTTTCAGCTCTCGTACGGAATAGCTGGCCGGACTTACCGTGTCATCCTTGCCTGTCAGGGGAATCGTAAAAGATCCCTGCCAAGCATTTGTCTCATCCAGCTTGATTACCTGAGCAAGGCTGCTTCCATCCTCTCCTTCGCTTGTTACCATGGCACCGTCCTTATAGAGGACCAGATAAACCGGTGTGGAGCTATGATCCTTGCTGTCATCCCAGACCTTCTTCACCGGAAGAGAAGCTGAATATTTCTGCTTCTTATTGGTAAAGACCGCCTTTCCTAAGACACCGTTGGGACTGCCTGTGTAGGAGCTGTAGCTGTCTGAGCCACTCTTGCCGATGACATTTGCTCCGGTCCTATCATTTCCTAAGGTAAAGGTCACTTCCGTGCTGCCGGACCCTGCCGACTGGCAGTTCGTACCGTCTTCTACCTCCACCTTTTCCAGAACATAGTCATCTCCGCTTGTCTCTGTTACTCTGTAGCTTCCTCTTGCGAGGCCGGTGAAGCTGACAACTCCTTCGGAGCTTGTACTGCCAGCCTTAACCGTAAGAGTCTGCGAATCTCCGACCTTTTCATCCGTACCATCCTCATTGATCCGATAAAGGGTGAAGGTATAAGTCTGATCACTATCTGATTTGAGATCCTCCTCGATCACCTTTCTTACCTGGATCTGACCATCGATGGCATAAACCGTATGCGTGCTCTCGCTGATGGCCGTGCCTTTTCCTTCTGCCAGGGTGGTATCAACAGAACCAACCTCTGTTCCGGGACCGGCTGCTCCGTTATGAACATTGGCATCGGGCCGCTTGTTTCCTCCCGCATCGCCCAGCCGATAAGCCGTATAGCTTACATTCAGAGTATAGGTCTCGATGGCGTTTTCCGTGCCCTTGGCTTCTTTCGCCTCGTGGCTGTCGTAGTCTGCATTTGTTCCACTTTTGCTCAGGCTGATCGTGAAATAGCCAAGCTCTCCTTCTGTATCGTCATAGCTATAAGGAAGGATGATGCTTTCTCCATTTTTCAGACGGGTCCATTCATCTTCTGTCAAAGACCTGCCCAGGGCATACTCTAATGTAAAGGTCGATGCCTTACAGCCGTCTGCCTCACTGCTGCCCACCTTATTGTAGGTATCACCGCTGCCGCTTAGCAGCTTGCTGAATTCTATCTTTTCGAAGAAGGACCCCAGGCTGTCCTCCGGACTGCTGCCTTCCTCATTAATGATGTCACCCTTGTAGACCGTCACCTGACTGCTCAGGGAATTCATATCCAGAAGATGTACATTCACGGTCGGCTTATCGAATTCGTAAACACCGCCCTTGGACAGAGTCAGGGTTGCCGATTTATTGGTGTTGATCGCATTGCCGCCGATAAAGTCTTCCTTAGCCTTCAGACAGATCGTTCCCTTCCATCCATTTGTCTGATTCAGATCACAATTTAGCCACTCTACATAGAAGGCTCCAGATTCGTCTACTCTTATCGTGCCGGCAGCACTTGTGCTTCCTGCGCTTACCTTATTTCCATTGCTGTCAATCAGATCACCATCAGCAAGCGCTTCCCCTGTTACCTTATCAATGGGATAGAAGCTGTCACTGATGTAATCCACCACGGTCTCATCCGAATTCTCGATCTTTGATATGCTTGTGATCTGACTCAGGATCTGATCACAAAGGATGGAGGTCAGCTCTGCCGCATTCTCCGGCTGGAACCACCATTCTCCATGATCCCCTGTAACACTTGCCGAGGTGGATGGACCATTTGTGGAAATATAGCGCAGTGCCTTGCTTCCACTCTCTACGTCCTTCATGCCCAATCCAACCGTTGCCAGGGTCACACCGTCGCTTTTCAGCATCTGTGCCTGATAATTGATACGCTCATAAACCGTTCCGCTCGCATTTGCCGTATCTGTTGCCGTACCAACCGACGGGCTAGTGCTTACCGGTGCTCCGTCTGTGATCAGGATCAGATATTGTCCACTGCCTGTTGTACTATGTGTATTTCTGACATGCTCCAAGGCAAGATCCTGTCTGGTTCCGCCGTCGGTTGTAATATCACCCACATAGGTCTGCAGGGTTTCCAGGCCATTATTCTCACCTAAGACTGCGCTTACACAGGTTTGGGGCGAAGAAGTAAAGGTATCCAAGGTAACCGTTGCATTGGGGTTGATCTCTGCCAGCATCTGCAGCATGTCATTAATGGACTGCTCCAGATAATGGAGACGGTTATACTGACTGGAAGCCGTATAGAGCTCATAGGTCGTCGTCGCGCTCACCGCTGCCAGATTTGCTCCGTACATATTGCTGCTTCCGTCCAGCTTTCCGCCATGGCATGCACTGGTATAAGCGCCTGCCGACGGGAAGCTGATGTTATCACTTGTTTTTATCTTGTCTGTCTGACCATTGTAATAGGCCTTTGCAAAATAGGAGGCATCCTGATACCACCAGCTGCCGTTCCGGTAGAAGATCGCCCAAACAGTAGCCGATGCCGACTTATCTGAAATTGCATAATAAACAAGGTTCGTGTCCAGGTTACCTGAAACGCTTCCTCTTTTATCCCTTGCTCCTACGTATCTTACCGTCAGGGTTCCGTCATTGGATGCATCCAGTCCTGCCGGGAAAAGCATGGAGTTGGATTGATCCACCACCAAATGGATCGTCAGATCATCCACCTTCAGCTGCTCCAGGTTTGACTTTGCACTCAGATCTACCTGATAAGTTCTGTTTGCATAATCAAGAACCGAAGCCGTCTTGTCCATCTCCAGCTTTGATTCATGATTGATCAGGATAATGCCTGTCATCTCTCCGCTTTCATCCTTCATGGAAAGACTCTTTGCACTGCTGCTGTAGGTGAAGCTCCATGTTTCCTCATCCAGGAGATAGCCGTCGGGAACATGGGTCATCTTCATGGTATAGTCCCCGTCTGCCAGCTGCAGTCCGGACAGATCCACCCTCAGATCACTGCTTGTCGTAAGGGTACCGGCAACCTGTCCATTGCTGTTATAAATGGTATAAACCACACCTGCCAGGCCGGATACCACATCATCCTCTCCCAAGGTGACACTGTAGAAGCCTAAGGGAAGACTATCCAGGGAACCCGTATAGACTGCTTCTCCCGATCCGCTGCCATCCGAAGGTGTGTAATCACTTCCTACCTGGGCCAGAGTCAGATCCGCATTTGAAAAACTGTAGATATTATTCGTCTGACTTGCCGAGATCTTCTCATTCGCAAAAGAGAGATAATAATAAGTTGTCTGCTGGCCCCACCAGCCTCCCCAGCCACTGCTCTGTGACTGATAGAAGCGGCTGTAGTTTGTGCTCGATCCCTGCGATACGGTAATCGACTGTGCACTGCTGTTCAAGGAAAGACTGCTGTTGATCCTCAGGTAAGTAGAGGTCACGGCATTCTTCAGATTGCCGCCGCCATTTGACCAGAGAAGGTTGCTCCAGCTCAGGGTGGAGCTGTAGCTGCTGCCGCTGGATGGAATTACCGTTCCGCTGATATAGCCCTTATAATAGATGGTACTTCCTTCTGCCGAAGCAAAGTCTGCTGTCAGACTGTCCTCGCTGTAACGGGCAAGCTCACTCAAGGCCACCTTAAAGGTAACCGGACTGCCGCTCAGTCCTGCCAGGAAGTAAATATAGTCTCCACTGGCCTTGTAGACCAGATAGGAATTGCCCTGGCTGAAACTGCTGGCCGTAACAACCGTTGCCGGATGATAGGTCTGTCCTGCTACCAAAGAGAGACTGTCCAGCTCGAAGCTGATCTGACTTCTGCCCTTCTTGTCCTCCTGGAGCTGAAGGTCATCGCCTTCCTTCACCTCGGTTCCCTCTTCTGCAAAATGGGTAACCGTAAGCTCGGTCTCCTCATCAATGACTTCCATCTTATCCTTCAAGGTTACTGCGATCTGTATCGGACTCTTGGGCTCAACTTCCTTGTCTCCCCGGAAGAAGGAAATGTCCAGGAGCCAGTCGTAGCTTTCTCCCGTTTTCTCACAGGCCTTCTTGTATTCTTCCGAATCCTTGTCAAACTCTGTCACCTTTAAGGTCGCATCTGCGGAGATCTGTGCCTTCTCGTCATAGCTGACCTTTACGATATAATTGTCTGTTTCCGCCGTCTGCTCGCCTGCTTTATAGGTCTCTGTCTCAGACTTCTTCTCTGCCTTTTCAGATTTCTTTGCATCTGCTGATTCAGATTCACTTTCTTCCTGGCTGATCTGGTCCGGATTCTGAGGAAGCTTTGCATAGCCAATGATTCTGGAATCCTCTGCTTCGAATTCATTTTCCACAACCATATCCGTATCCGATGATTCGCTCTCCAGATAAGAATCCCCCTCGATCGCCCTAAAGGAGATCAGCTTGTCATCTTCATTCTTCTTTAAGGAAGAAATGATGCCGACATGATCTGCCAGGCCGTCATTCTCCTCCTGATCCAAAAAGACCAAATCTCCTTCCTTAGGCTCATAAGCTGCTGCATCCTGATAAAGCTCTGCCTTAGTCAGATCTACGATCCAGGCCTCAGCACCGGAATTCACCGGCAGCTCGTCTTCTGAAATACCTGCATAATAAAGGCAGAAGTCTGCAAACATGCAGCTCCAGTCACCGTAGGGATTACCATAAAACGCTCCATAGCGGCTATAGCCCTTATGCTCCATGCCGTCTTCTGACAGGCGGTAATTTGCAGTGCTTTCCTGATAGCCCAGCTGACTTGCTGCGACTGCGACCAGATCCTGCGCCCAGTCACCGCTGTATTCGGTCGGCAGGGTTGCTTCCCAGTCTGCCGCCTCTTCCAGATCTGCTCCGTCATCACTATAGCCTGACTTGGACTCTGTTTTTTCTTCTGTTTTATCCGCCTCATTCGCAGAGGACTTATTTGTAGTATGGTTAGCTGCAGTATTATCTGCATCCTTATTTTCTGCATCAAAAGAAGACGCTGCATGCTGAGATGAAGCGTCTTCTTTTTCTTCGGCTGCTGCCGAATCTGTCTCTGTTTGATTTTGATTTACGGAGTCAGCCCCCCCTAACTCCTCAGAGGCATCCTGCTCTGTCTTTTCTGCAGACAGAGTCGCTTCTGCCTGGGTCTGATCCTCTGCAGAAGCCTGATTTTCTTCCTGACCGAAAAGGCTTTCGGCCGTGATGGCAATGCCATCGCGATGAAGGCCCCAGTTTACGCCAATTATCGTAAAAAGAGCCAATACCGCTACTACCAATGTATATCGTCTATACTGATGTCTGCTTTTTTTGATTTTTTCCACATATTCATCCAGTATATTTTTCATTCTGAATCCCTCTATCTTATCAATTGTGCATCCTTAGGATGCCTGTTCTTTTGAAAGAATTTTCTCTGCGATCAAAAGCTAGTGAATCAGGCTGATCTTATTCAGAGGCCATATCCTGATAAATACCCTGCCTACGATCTGGCTTTTCTCAATACAGCCCATACTGCTGCTCCGGCTGTCAATGGATATGCTCCGGTGATCTCCCATCACAAAGTAGCGGTTCTCCGGCACCTGATAGGGGAAGGTCATATCACATTCTCCCAGAGCCAGATCATCTACATAGGGCTCATCCAGTACCTGGCCATTCACACTGACGATACCATCCTCATCAATATCAACAACATCGCCGGGACCGGCTATGATCCGCTTGATCAGAAGCTTGTTCTGCCAGTTAAAGCTGCAAAGCTCACCGCTTTCATACTTGCTGGTCTTCACCAGCATGATGATATCCTTATTGTCCAGTGTCGGTTCCATGCTGTCACCGCTTACCCGAAGCACGGGAAAGATCAGGGTCGCCAGAAGAACGGCTACCGCAGCTACCACAAGGAGGGTATAGAGCGTACTTCGAAGGATCTGAAAAAATCTTGTTCGATAAGCCAGCCGGTCTTTTTCCGCCTTGAGCTCATCCAGCGAAGGAAGCCCTTCCGTATTTATTTCTGTCTCATCGGAAGGTTCTGTCGTCTCTTTGTCCAGAAGCTCATCTTCCTTATCCTTCATCGTATAGATGATCTCAATGAGCTCTTTCCTTCTCATTTTCTTCAGATCTTTGTCCAGCATAAAAAAACACCTTTCTCTGTGTTTGAAATTTAACACAAAGAAAGGTGTTTATTCTTCGCTAACCGCCAACTGGCAAATTTCAGCGGATAAATGAATTGTCAGATTTTTCGATTAATGTTTCTGTTCTGTCATCTTTCTATTGAAAGGAATTGATTTTCCCTTCAATAAACTTGGCCTCTGCCAGCTTTTCATCCAGTCTCCGCATCTTCTCACATCTGCGCATCAGCTCCCTCAGGCTCTCCTCGTCCTCCTTATAGCTGCCTCCGATCGCAAGAGAGAAGGTCGTCTTTTCATCCCCTAGCTCCTGAAAGGCTTCCTTCAGTTCCCTGATATAGGACTCCAGCTGAACCGGTGCCCTCAGCCAGAAGAAGAAAACATTCTCCGAGATCCTGAAGATCTTAATTTCCTCCTTCGTATGCTCCTGCAGGGTGAAAACCAGTTCTCTGAGCATATCCTCGGCAAAGAGAAGTCCCTGATTCATCTTATAAAAACTGTAATAATTGGCACTCACGGAAAAGCCCGCATAAATCTCATCCGAATCGATGCGGTCGACCTCATTTTCATAATAGTTGCGGCTGTAGGCACCTGTCGCCAGGTCATTATAAGCCAGATGGGTCAGCTCCTTCTCCCTCATCTCCCGCAGCTTTTTGCGGTAGCGCTGCTTAACCCGCCGCTCGATCAGATAAACCAATAGAAGAATACCCGCCAGAATCAGCATCAGAACAGCGAAAAAAAGCATGGATCTTGTCTGCGGCTCCTCCCAGAAGCTGTAAGTTTTTGTGACCTTCAAACTCAGCTCTGCCAGCGTCTTTTTGCTCTCATTATCAATGACCTTATAGGTAAAGGTATAGTCTCCTCCCTTCAGATCCGTGTAATTTTCTTCAATATTTTCATCCTGACTGGTGATTTCGGCCGCATCGGCCCCTTCCAGACAGTAGCGTGCTGAAATATTCCGATGTACATAATTAATGGGGCGAACCGAAAGGGTCAGACGCTGGGCATCTGCAGGAAGAACAATGCTGTCCTCTCCCATAGTCAGCGCTTCTCCGTCTACATCGGCTCCCTCCAGATAAAGGCGAATCGGCAGTTCTTGCTTCTCCTTGGAGAAATCGATCGCCATGGCTCCGCTGGTTCCGCAAACATAGAGAACGTCTCCCTCCAGATCATTTCTGGCATTTGCCGTAAAGTCAATGCGGATGCCATCCTCCTTGCTGATCTGCTTATAGCTGATATTTTCTCCGGCCAGAAGATTCGTTTCCTTCAAGGTAAAAATACCATTGCTGGCGATGACCAGGGCCTCCCCCTTTTCGGTCAGCAGCAGATCCAGGCAGTTGGCCGTGGGCAGCTCGCTCACCTTCTGAATATAGCCATCCTCACTGATATAACAAAGGCCCTCTCCCATCACCAGCCAGGCTCCGCCCATATTTTCCGAAGGTGCTGCCTTCAGGACACAGCCTGAGAAAAGACCATCCTCCTTGGTATAGCAGCTCAGCTTCCCATCCTCTTTCAGGACATAAAGGCCATAGCCGTCTGTTGCAATATAAACGCTGCCGTCATTGCCTTCCCTTACATCTAGGATACGCCTTTTCTGCAGCTCCTCGTCTCCTGTCAGGGGCTTGATTCCTTCCTCCTCTGTATAGAGATAGGCTCCTTCCTCCGTGCCGATCAGAAAGCTGCCGTCCCTTTTTTCGGAAATGCTGCGGATCCGATCCGTTGTCAGAGGACTGTTTTCGCTGTTCAGCTGCCTGATATTTTCCTCCTGATCCATGATATAAATACCGGAGGAATAGGTTGCCGCCCAGATTCTCTTCTCCCGATCCTCATAGACCTGACGGATTCTGCCCTTGCTGCAAAGCTTTGTCAATGCATTTTTCTTCTGCTGACTTCCCTCGTAGAAGTAAAGTCCGTAATCGCTTCCGACATAGATGCCATCCTCTGTCTTCTCGATGGAATTAATGACCTCTGATCTGCCCCAGTAGGCTCCCATATCCGAAAAATCACTTTCTCTCAGCTGATAGACACCCATTCTGGAGGAAGCAAACCAGTAATTTCCCTGATAGTCCATGCAGGCAGACTCGATAGAGTCCGTTGTCTGGACATCTACTGTGCTCAGCTGGCCATCCTGAAGAAGACCGATGCCGGCATCCGAGCAGACCCAGTAACTGCCCTCCTCAAATTCCAGAATCTGATTAAAGCTATACAAGGCATCACCGGAGCAGCTGCCTTCTACCATGCCTCTCTTATCGACCTTCAGAATTTCTTCTCCGTCTGTTCCGATATAAAAGTCGCCGCTTTCCGCAGGGGCAAGACAGCGGGGGACGCTTTTTTCGTCCCAGTCGGACAAGGTCAGGCTCTTTGCCTTGCCATCCTCAAGCAGATAAAGGCTGCCTGATTTTTCGACCAGAATCATTTCCCCGCTGGAAAGCTGATCGATATCACTGATTTCCATCTCCTGAAACGCTTCATATTCTGTCACCTTTCCAGTCAGCACATCCAGAGAAAAAAGTCCGGCCTTTGTTCCAACCCAGACCGTCCCGTCTGCATCCAGAAAGAGCCTTTGGATGGTATCGACTCCGTTATCGTCCGAATTCAGCTTGGTCTCCGTAAAATTCATCCCATCATAACGATAGAGTCCGTCTCCGTTTGTTCCGATCCAAAGATTTCCTTCCTTATCCTCAATGATGTCATTTACAGGCATGGCGGTTTTATTGATCAGATACTGTTTAAATTCTGTTCCGTCATAACGATAGAGACCGGCATAGCAGCCGACCCAGATAAATCCGTCTTCGGAGGAAAAAACACAGTTCGCTGCTGTTCCGTCCAGTCCGTCATCAGAATTATAAATCTGGGAGATATAATCTCTCTTGTATTCCTCCGCTGTTTTACTTTCAGCCCTTACGCTTGCCGGGAAAAGGAGAAAAAGACAAAAAAGCAGAAAAAAAAGACTGAAAAAAGGATTTTTTTGCTTAAATTTCTTCATTCTTCTTTACCCCCCCCCTTGCCGAACAGCATGGCCAGCTGGAAGCTGTCTTCCTCTTCAATCACAGAAAGGTAACCGCCATAGCTTTCCACGCATTCTCTTATGGTGGTCAGACCGATTCCGTGCATTTTCTTGTCTGCTTTAATGGTCTGCAGATTTCCCTGCTGCCTGTCAGGTGTTGCAGAGTTTTTGATGTAGATCATGGTACTGTCGCCGTTTTCACCTGCCTTGATCCGAATCCAGCGTTCATTCCCTTCCACTCTGCTGCAGGCCTCTAAGGCATTTAACATTGCATTGCGGAAGATAACCGTTACATCTTCTGTATCCATAAAGGAAAGACAGCCTTCCTTGATCACTGCATTAAATGCAATGCCGGACTCCTCCGCCTTTCTCTTTGCATCGAAGAGAAGGGCATCCAGGGCAGAAAAGCCCGTATGAAAAGTAATCCTTTTCTGATCGATCTCCTCGATCGCATCCTGAAGAGCCTCTGTCTTCAGATCCTTCTGTCCCTCCTCCTGCATGATCATGAACTTATTCTTCATCTCATGGTAGAGCTTGCGGATCTGCCGGTGCTCCTCCTCCATATTCAGATAGTATTCATAATAGTTAACCGTGTTCTCTGCCCCTCTTTTTTCCAGCTTCAGTCTGGACTTGGACAGAAAATAAAGAAATAGAGGATATTCAAAAGCTACCGATGCGAGAATACAGCAAATGACGATCAGATACCTGTCATCAAGCGCTATGGATACCATAGCAAGATAGATCAGAAGGACATTTTCAATTCCCTTGCCAATAAAGAAAAGGATACCAACCCTGCCCATTCTTTTTTTCAGCTGATCGATATCCCAGATAATACCAAGAAAATATTCTATCATCAGCATAGCCAGACTGCAGACGATACTCAAACCATCCCAACGGATTTCTGAAACATAGTAGCTGGAGTTCAGGCGATAATAGCTGAAACCGTAAACGGCAAGGCCAATGGCCGTAACCGCAGTCATATTGACGATTCCCTTTAGAGCCAGCATATAGCTTTTCTTTCCTTTTCTGAATTCTACAAGCAAAACCAGCAAATACTCGAAGAGGAAGAAGAAGAGGATATAAAGCCTCATCCAGTTCAAAAGCACCGCTGCCAAAAGGCAGACAAGGAAAAAAAGCCCCTTTCTTCTGCGGCTTTGCTTCTCGAAAAAGGCTCTTATGGCGTCCCAGCCGATCATGGCGAAATAGAAGGAGATAAAATTAAAATTACTTACGACAATCGCAATCAGATCTAATATCATAGTATCTTACTCCAATGCCGGATATATTCTTCCTTGAAGGCATCCAGGCGGTATTTGCTGATAGGAACCTCATAATTGTTCTCCAGAAATACGCTTTTGGAGTTGTAGCTCTTGATCTTGTCCATATTGATCAGATAGCTTCTGTGCACCTGAAAGATACCCTTGCCCTCCAGCATAGCCAGCATTTCCTTCAGAGTTCCCTTCCAGCGGTAGGTGCCGCCTTCGCAGAAAATCCAGATTTTATCCCGCATTCCTTCTATATAAATAATGTCTTTGATATTGATGCTGAAATTCTCGCTGTTGAATTGGAAGCGAAGGTAATTCTGCGGATCATCGGTCTCCTTCGCTAAGGTATCCAGAGTTTCTTCCAGCTCCTTTTCCTTGAGCGGCTTTAGGAGATAGCGGAAAGCATCGACTTTGAAGCTTTCGAAAACGAATTCGCTGTAGGCTGTCAAAAAGACGATCTTCATGCTTTTATTGGATTTACGGATCTCCGCTGCTGTTTCGAGACCACTCAGTCCTGGCATATCCACATCCAGGAAGAGGAGTTCGATCCAGCTCAGATCATTCTGCAAAAGCTCGCTTCCGCTGTAATATTTGCGGATCTCGCATTCCTCTTTTCTGCTATAGAAGTAGTCCTCTAATTTATCTTCCAAAATGTCAGCAATTTTTTTCTCATCATCGCAGATTGCGACTCTCATACATACTTCTCCTTTGCAGGCTGTCTTTGGTTTTTCGCATTTTTGCAGCTTGTCTGCAAAAATGACCTGCCTTCCTAATTATTATTATCTCAAAGGGCTATATTTTCAATAATAATTCTCGAAAAGAGTACATAATTTACGCAATTTTTGCATTTTGCTTATTCTTTTTGGTTCGTAGCTTTTGTCGCCGATGAACCGATATATAAATGCAGCTTCGGGAAATGTCTGGCGGGAAATGCATGGAAATGCGTTTTAGCTCGGACAGCAGGCAAAGGCGATAGCAGCTGCACGCGAAAATACTGCAAATCAGAGTTGCATATAACTACTCATAAAGGCACACGCCCGTGAAATATTGCTGCAGTGACACGCTGCGTTTTCTACTCCGTGCACGAGGCTTTGTGCCAGCTTATTTTACTGGTAATTATCGAATTATTGTCTTGCGATAGTCAAAGACTGTGGCAAGCAGACGGACAGCGGCAGAGACGATAGGAAGGTGACGATTCCTATCGTCTTCTGCCACTGTCCGTCCCATTCCACTATCTGCGAAAACGTTTGCAAAAATTGAAGAGGGGCTGCCGCAAAAGCGACAGCCCCTCTTCTGAAGCGTCTTATATCAGTGATTCTGTAAGGACTCCCCACAAGCCTTTTACAGAGATATAACAGGTTTTAGATACACACGGATCGCTCGCCATAAAAGTGTGCCTATCGGCACAGGCTCGCGGTACCGCCATGCGCTTCGCACACGGCATATGACACGGATCGCTCGCCATGAAAATGTGCCTATCGGCATATTACATACGCTCATGTGCGTTTCTTGCGATTACATCAAGCTGCTGCTCGCGTGTCAGATCGATGAACTTAACCGCATAGCCAGATACACGGATGGTGAAGTTTGCATATTCTTCCTTCTCCGGATGTTCCATTGCATCCTTCAGCTTGTCCAGACCAAATACGTTTACATTCAGGTGATGTGCACCCTTTGTAAAGTAGCCATCCATAACACGAACCAAAGTTTCTTTACGCTCATCCTCGCTGTGGCCAAGGGCATTCGGGCTGATGGTCTGTGTATTGGAGATTCCGTCAAGTGCATATTCATACGGAAGCTTTGCTACGGAATTCAGGGAAGCCAGAAGACCATTCTGCTCTGCGCCATATGCAGGGTTTGCACCCGGTGCAAATGGTGTGAAGGCCTTTCTTCCATCCGGAAGAGCGCCTGTTGCCTTTCCATATACTACGTTAGAAGTAATGGTCAGGATGGATGTTGTCGGCTCAGAATTACGATAGGTATGATGCTTTTCAATCTTCTTCATGAAGGTCTTGAGCAGCCATACAGCGATCTCATCTGCTCTCGGATCATCATTTCCGTATTTCGGGAAATCTCCCTCGATCTTATAATCAACAACCAGTCCGCTCTCATCACGCACGGTCTTTACCTTTGCGTATTTGATCGCACTGAGTGAATCTACTACATGTGAGAACCCTGCAATACCTGTTGCAAAGGTACGGCGTACATTGGTATCAATGAGAGCCATCTCTGCAGCTTCATAGTAATATTTGTCATGCATATACTGAATCAGGTTCAGGATATTGACATAAAGTCCTGCAAGCCAGTCCATCATCAGGTCGTATTTGTGCATAACCTCATCATAATCAAGGTACTCGGATGTGATCGGTGCAAGCTCCGGTCCTACCTGCATGTGGCTTCCGTCCTGCTTGTTGGTGAACTTCTCATCCTTGCCGCCGTTGATCGCATAAAGAAGGCATTTTGCCAGGTTTGCACGAGCGCCGAAGAACTGCATTTCCTTACCTGTCTGGGTAGCAGATACACAGCAGCAGATGCTGTAGTCATCGCCCCATACCGGCTTCATTACATCATCATTCTCATACTGGATAGAGGATGTTGTAATGGAAATCTTTGCTGCATATTTCTTGAAGTTTTCCGGCAGGCTCTTTGTATAAAGAACTGTCAGGTTCGGCTCCGGTGCCGGTCCCATGTTCTCAAGAGTATGCAGGAAACGGTAGTCATTCTTTGTTACCATGTGGCGGCCGTCCATGCCTGTTCCACCAACCTCAAGGGTTGCCCATACCGGGTCACCGGAGAAAAGTTCATTATAGGAAGGAATTCTTGCGAATTTTACCATTCTGAACTTCATGGTCAGGTGATCAACCAGTTCCTGAGCCTCCTTCTCTGTCAGGCTTCCGTTGTCCAGATCTCTCTGAATGTAGATATCCAGGAAGGTTGAGATACGGCCAACGCTCATTGCCGCACCGTTCTGGGTCTTGATCGCTGCAAGATATCCAAAGTAGAGCCACTGAACAGCCTCTCTTGCATTCTTTGCCGGACCGGAAATATCAAAGCCGTAAATATTGGCCATTTCCTTCATCTGACGAAGAGCTCTCATCTGCTCTGCGATTTCTTCTCTTAAACGGATCACGTCATCTGTCATGGTGCCGTTGCCGCAGTAGTCTAAATCATGCTTCTTCTCTGCGATCAAAAAGTCGATACCGTAAAGGGCTACTCTTCTGTAATCGCCGACGATACGTCCTCTTCCGTAGGTATCCGGAAGGCCAGTTACGATATGGCTGTGTCTTGCATTTTTCATTTCCTGAGTATAAGCATCGAATACAGCCTGATTGTGTGTCTTATGATAATCTGTAAAGATCTTATGGAATTTCGGGTTTACCTTATAACCATAGTTCTCAGCGGCCTGTTCTGCCATTTTGATACCGCCATAGGGCATAAATGCTCTCTTCAGCGGCTTATCTGTCTGAAGGCCTACTACTGTCTCCAGATCCTTCATGCTCTCGTCAATATATCCCGGGCCGTATGCTGTCAGGCTGGAAACGATCTCTGTCTCGCATTCCATGATACCGCCCTTTGCTCTCTCTTCCTTCTGCAGCTCCTGAAGTTTGCCCCAAAGCTTGTCTGTTGCTTCTGTCGGTGCCTCCAGAAAGCTCTCATCTCCGTCATAGGGAGTATAGTTGTTCTGAATAAAATCTCTAACATTCACTTCATCGAGCCACTTCTCGCCCTTAAAGCCTTTCCATGCCTCTTTAAACTGCTCCTTCATTTTTGTCTCCTTCTCATTTCTTACTTCTTATTGAATGTTATTTATGCTTTGATCCAGGATCTCCTGTGCGCGCGCTGTACGTTCAGCAGAAGGCGGCTTCACGCCCTCCAGCTGATAGGGGATTCCCAGTTCTTCCCATTTGTAAATGCCCATTTCATGGTAGGGCAAAACCTCTATTTTCTTGACATTGGAGAGGCTTTTGATAAAATCAGCTGTTCTCTCCAGATATTCGTCCTCATCCGTTATTCCCGGAACAAGGACATGTCTGATCCAGATTGGCTTTCCGATCTCCGACAGATAACGGAAGCAATCCAGAATATTGTCATTTGGCTGACCGGTCAGCTCCTTATGCACTTCAGGATCAATATGCTTGATATCAAGCAGAAGCAGATCCGTCAGGCTCATCAGCTCTTCAAATTTTGAAAAGAAGGGCTCCTGTCTGCTGAAAGGCTGAGCGCAGGTATCAAGGCAGGTATTGATGCCTCTTTCCTTGGCGCCTTTGAAAAGCTCCAGTAAAAAATCAATCTGCAGAAGCGGCTCGCCTCCGCTTACGGTAATGCCACCTTCCGGTCCCCAGTAGTCTCTGTAACGCTCTGCCATATCAAGAAGCTCTTCTGCGCTTCGAAGATCCTCTGATCTCGGATCCCAGGTATCCACGTTGTGGCAGTACTTGCATCTCATGCGGCAGCCTTTTAAAAAGATCACAAAACGAATTCCAGGTCCGTCAACCGATCCGAATGTTTCAATTGAATGAATTCTTCCCTTTTCCATGTGATCTCCAAGTTTCCTTATATTCGTCTCGTCGCATCGCTTTGCGATGCCTCTCTTCGGGACTCACGGCGCATGGAAAATCGTGCTGACGCACGATGCGCCTTCGTCTCATCATATCGCTCTGCGATATGATATATGCCTTCAGCCAGGCGCACGGGATAATCAGCTTTCCCGCGGCCGGACAGAGGCAAGTTAAGGGTAACAAGAAAAAAAACGATGCAAAGAACTTTGTCCTTGCATCGTCATCATATTATGGTAAGCTTTCCCTTACTTTGATTGAAATCAAGATCCGTTATTTTTTTATCAAGCTTTGTTTTCCTTTTTACATTTCTTACTGGCTGCAGTTCTATCCTACAATTCTTTCCTACAACTTTCCTTCTATTCGTCCTCATCCAGGCCGTCGAAAACATCCTGCAAGCCCGGCAGATTCACCAGCTTAAGGCCGCTTTTCCCGACACGCTGGACATAGCCCTTACCCTCCAGCTCCTTGATCTTGCGGCTGACTGTCTCCGGCCGCAGATGAATACTGGCTGCAATATCATCCAAATGCAGGGTGATCAGCTCCTGGGAAGTATAGCGGTTTCGATAAAGTAAAAAGCCGGCCAGCTTGGCTACAGGATCTGTGGTAGACAAAACCTTATTTCTTTCATTCGCATCATGTAGCTTCTTGCTTAAGAGGTTGATCGTCATCATGGCAATAGCCGGATCCTTGATGATATTCTCAAGATGCTCTCTTCTGATCCAGCAATACTCCACCTCTGTCACGCATATAGCGGAATAGGGATAAGCACTATTGCCCATAAAGATACCTTCCCAGATCATATCCGAGTCCACAAAAATGCCGATGATCCTTTCTCTGCCTTCATTATCGCTTGTACTCAGCTTTACCTTACCCCTTCGGATAAAATAAACACCCTCCACAGGATCATTTTCCTGAAAAATCACCTCGCCCCGCTTGCGGAAGCCAAAAATAGACTGCTGCATAACCTTCTGCTTCTGCTCATGAGAAAGTCCGGAAAAGAAAAGAATATCCTCCTGAAAGGCCTGCCGCTCCCGGTTCCTTTTAATCGCGTCTCTTGCGTCCTTATTCTGCATCGTTACCCCCGTTTTTTTCTTACTGTTATCTCCGTTCACAGCAATAATTTCCCTTGTCGTTTTTTTAACACATACTGACTATAGTATAGCAAATCAGTAGGAATTTAACCAGAGAGGACGGGAGCTTTTCTACTAAACGCTTCTGCCTTTACTTCTTTTGATCATTCTTCCTTTCAATCCAGATCCAGAGTTTGTACATCAGAAAGCCCCAGTTTTCCGGGGCCTATGTTTTAAACATTTCAGAACATTTTATTTTTGTTTGGCAGCAATGCAGATGCCTTTCTATTTTGAATTCATCCTGCCTCAGGCTCATTTTACAGCTGCTACCATCCATTCATCTGCAATCTTTTGCGCTTCCTCTACCGTACAGCCTACTATATCAGCTGCAACACTTATTGAATATCCTTTTTTCAAGGCATTCATAATACTATCCATTTTTTGATTTTCTCGACCTTCTACATTGCCTTCCTTGCGACCTTCCTTACGCCCTTCCTCAAAGCCTTCCTCTCGATTCTGTCTGTCACGCATATAAAGAGTCATATACTCCAACCTCCATTCTTTGTGCTCTCTGGCCTTTACAACCTGCTCTTCGATTTTTTTCACAAGCCTGCTTTTTCCATAGCCATCTCTGAGCAGATGCAGAAAATCCTTCAGCTCATCAGAAGCATTGCCTCTTGTACCGTCAGCATTCAAAAATACTTTGTAAGTCTCATCGCCAAGTGCCAATTCGGACTCTTCCCTGCAAACATTTTCAAACCTATAAATACATCTGTCATATCCCGGAAATGGATCGCTCATACATATGAATATGACAAAGGATTTCTTGAGCTTTTTGAAATCATCTCCTCGATTGATCAGGTTCAAATCGATCATTCCCTGATAGTATCGTGACCTCTTTGGGAGATTTTTCTGTCTGGTTGTCT
>CAVEOK010000015.1:11847-51581 GCA_963617415.1 Oscillospiraceae bacterium | reverse complement strand
ATATCGGGACATTTTCCCTTGTGGTATATTAGGACATTATCAAAAATGGTTTATATTCTTTTACTTTTCTTCCTTACTTTCCTTGAGTTGCACCTGACAGAATGATAAAATGGTTTTCGTACATTTTTTATACAATAAACATAAATTATTTCAAGTGATAAATAGGAGACGAAAATGACTAAGGCAGAAAAAGCACTGAAGCTGCATGAGGAATGGAATGGCAAGCTTTCAACAGAAGCAAAATCACCGGTAAAGACAAGTGAGGATCTTTCCCTCGCCTATACCCCGGGTGTAGCTGAGCCCTGCAAGGTAATTGCAGAGGATCCGGAGGCTGCTTACAAATACACCATGAAGGCAAATACCGTTGCCGTAATCTCTGACGGAAGTGCCGTTCTGGGTCTTGGTAATATCGGCCCCCTTGCTGCCATGCCGGTTATGGAAGGCAAATGCGTTCTCTTCAAGGAATTCGGCGGCGTCAATGCAGTTCCCATCTGCCTGGATACCCAGGATACCGAAGAACTGATCAAAACCATCTCCTATCTTGCTCCTGCTTACGGCGGCATCAATCTGGAGGATATTTCCGCTCCCCGCTGCTTCGAAATCGAAAGCAGATTAAAGGAAATGCTGGATATCCCTGTCTTCCATGATGACCAGCATGGTACTGCCATTATCGTTCTTGCAGGTATCATCAATGGTCTTCGTGTTACCGGAAAGAAGAAAGAAGACTGTCAGGTTGTTGTTAACGGCGCCGGCTCTGCAGGTATTGCCATTACCAAACTTCTCCTTCGCTATGGCTTCCAGCATATCACCCTCTGTGATATCCGTGGCATCATTTCCAAATCCAGCGAAGGTCTGAATCCAGTTCAGGAGGAAATGCTTCAGTATACAAACCTTTCCAATAAGAGCGGCTCTCTTGCTGATGCCCTTATTGGTGCTGATATCTTTGTTGGTGTTTCTGCTCCGGGTATCGTCAGTGCCGAGATGGTAAGCAGCATGAATCAGGATGCCATTCTCTTTGCCATGGCCAATCCTGTTCCGGAAATCATGCCGGACCTTGCAAAATCCGCAGGCGCTAAGGTTGTCGGAACCGGACGAAGTGATTTCCCGAATCAGGTCAACAACGTCCTTGCCTTCCCAGGCATCTTCCGCGGTGCTTTAGAAGGACGTGCCAAGGCAATTACTGAAGAAATGAAGCTGGCTGCAGCCAATGCCATTGCTTCCCTGGTTAGTGATGAAGAGCTGAACGAAAATTACATTCTTCCGGATGCCTTTGATCCCCGTGTTGCAGATGTTGTCAGCAAAGCTGTCAAAGATAATATCCGGTAGGTGCTCCTATGTCAGACACCATGCTATTCAAGCTGATCGTACTCTTCATGCTTGACCTTGTGGAGGGACCTCTTGCCACCGACCAGCTGTCTGAATTTCTGCTTAAGCAGGATAGCGGTGATTACTTCACCTTCCGACAGCTTTTGGACGAAATGATCTCTTCCAATCTGATCAAGACAGAGACGACCTATAATCGAACGCTCTACCGGATTACCTCTACCGGTAAAAATACATTGAAATATTATAACGATCATATTCCGGATGATGTCAGAAAAGATATTATCTCTTATTTGATGGATAATGAAGTTGAGATCAAAGAAATTCTGACGGTCTACAGTGATTTTTACAAAAGCACGGACGGCAATTATAATGCGAACTGCCAGATTCGTGAGCATAATATGACCGTAGTGAATCTCACCCTGTCTCTTCCGACTAAGCGTCAGGCCGAAGCAGTCTGCCAGCAGTGGAAGGAACATTATTCGGATGTCTATGCGTATCTTATGGATACCCTAGTTAGATAGTTAATAAAATGGAAGGCTTATTCCGGAAGGGGCATAACAAAGTGCAAACGGTCCCTGGAGGAATATCCTTCCATTTCGTGTCTAAATCAACTATAAACCTTATCATTCCTGTCTTTCCCGCAAATGCTTCAGCCAGCGAGAAACCTCCTTCTCATGACCATTCTCTGTCGGCTCATAGAAGCACTTATCCTCCAAGCCATCCGGCAGATACTGCTGTTTCACATAATGCTCCGGATAATCATGTGCATATTTATAATCCAGACCATGCCCCAGTTTAGCCGCTCCCGGATAATGGGCATCCTGAAGATGAGCCGGGACTTTAGGTGTTTTCTCCTGCTTTACTGTATCCAATGCTGAGAAGATCGCATTCGTGCAGGCATTGCTCTTGGGCGCTGAGGCAACATAGATTGCTGCTTCTGCCAGGATCAGCTGTGCCTCCGGCATGCCAACCCGCTCTGCCGCAAGGCTTGCACTTACCGCCAGCTGCAGGGCTGTCGGATCTGCAATCCCGACATCCTCTGCCGCACAGATCATAATCCTTCTGGCAATAAATTTGATATCCTCTCCGCTGTAAAGCATTCTGGCCAGGTAATAAACCGCTGCATCCGGATCCGATCCCCGCATACTCTTGATAAAGGCAGAAACGACATCATAATGATTGTCTCCGTTTTTATCATAGGACAGGGTCCTTTTCTGGATACATTCCTTGGCAACCTCCAGACTGATATGTACCTTTCCGTCTTCTGACTTTTCTGTCGTAAGGGCTCCCAGCTCCAGCGCATTCAAAGCCGCTCTGGCATCTCCATTTGCATAATCTGCCAAAAATTCTGCCGCATCCTCCTCCAGCTCCACATGATAGGAGGCCAGCCCTCTTTCCGGATCTTTTTCCGCTCTTCGAAGAAGCGTCAGGATATGTTCGGAAGAAAGCTTATGCAGCTCAAAGATAATTGATCTGGACAAAAGAGCAGAGTTTACCTCAAAATAGGGATTCTCCGTTGTCGCCCCGATCAAGATCAAAGTTCCGTCCTCCACAAAGGGCAGCAGGTAATCCTGCTGCCCCTTATTGAATCTATGTATCTCATCAATGAAGAGGATCGTCTTTTTCTGATACATGCCCAATGCATCCTTTGCTTCCTTTACCACTGCTTCCATGTCCTTTTTGCCGGCAACGGTCGCATTGATCTGGGTAAAATTCGCACTGGTCGTATTCGCAATCACCTTGGCCAGGGTTGTTTTTCCTGTTCCGGGCGGTCCGTAAAAGATAACGGATCGAAGCTGATCTGCCTTGATGGCACGATACAAAAGCTTTCCCGGTCCGATAATATGCTCCTGCCCTACAACCTCCTCCAGGCTACGGGGCCGGATGCGGGAAGCCAGCGGTGACTCCGACTTTTTTACCTGTTCTCTCATTAAATCAAATAAATCCATAGAATTTTATGATTCAGTTTTTTGCTTAAACAGCTCGCTCAAACATGTTATATCATGCTTTCTTTTCTGTCCTTCCGGTCAGTCTTCCGTCAACAAGATCGATCACGATCTGATCCTCCTGCTCAACTTCATCGCCAAGGATCATTTTTGCACTGATCGTCTCTACGCTCTTCTGCAGATAACGCTTCAGCGGTCTTGCACCGTAGATGGGATCATAACCTGCCTCAACGATAAAGTCCTTTGCTGCATCTGTCAAAGCTACTGAAATTTCCTTATCTTTTAATCTGTCATTAAGATTTGTCATTAACAAATCGATGATATGGGAAATATTATCCTTTGTCAACGGATGGAACATGATAATCTCATCCAGACGGTTCAGGAATTCTGGTCTGAATCTGCTTCTCAGCTCATTCATAACCGCATTCTCGCATTCCTCGGTAATTTCACCCTTTTCCTCGATGCTGGAAAGAAGCTCCTGGGCACCCAGGTTTGAGGTCAGGATCAAAATAGTATTTTTGAAATCTACCGTTCTGCCCTGAGAATCCGTAATTCGTCCGTCATCCAATACCTGCAGAAGAACATTAAATACATCCGGATGTGCCTTCTCAATCTCATCAAAAAGGACAACAGAGTAAGGCTTTCTGCGGACGGCTTCTGTCAGCTGACCGCCCTCCTCATAGCCAACATATCCGGGAGGCGCTCCGATCAGTCTGGAGACGGAATACTTCTCCATATACTCCGACATATCAATACGAACCATATTGTTTTCATCATCGAAAAGATTTGCTGCCAGTGACTTGGCCAGCTCTGTCTTGCCGACACCGGTCGGGCCAAGGAAAAGAAATGAGCCGATTGGCTTCGTCGGATCCTTGATGCCTGCCTTGGAGCGAATAATCGACTCGCTGACACGTTTGACGGCATCATCCTGACCGATTACCCGTTTTCTCAGTTCATCATCCAGATGAAGGGTCTTGTTTCTCTCACTTTCCGTCAGCTTCATAACCGGAATACCGGTCCAGCGGGAAACGATCCTTGCAATCTCCTCCTCTGTTACATTTTCATGTACCAGGGAACGATCGAGATTTTTCACGCTCGCTTCCTCTTCTTCCAGTGCCTTCTGAATCTGCGGAAGTCTGCCGTACTGAAGCTCGGCTGCCTTCTCAAGATCATAGTTCTGCTGGGCAATCGCGATTTCCTTATTCAGATCCTCCAATTCCTCACGCAGCTTCTGAACGCGTTCAACATCGTGCTTTTCATTATCCCACTGTGCTTTTCTTGTTGTGAATTCGCTCTTCAGCTCAGCCAGCTCCTTCTGCAGCTCCTCCAGCCTTTCCTTGCTGAGTCTGTCATCTTCCTTCTTCAGGGCTGCCTCTTCAATCTCCATCTGCATGATCTTTCTCTGCTGCTCATCCAGCTCAGCCGGCATGGAATTCAGCTCAGTCTTGATCATGGCACAGGCTTCATCAACAAGGTCAATGGCCTTATCCGGAAGAAAACGCTCGGAAATATAGCGGTCTGACAGAACTGCTGCCGAAACCAAGGCGCCGTCCGAGATCTTAACACCATGGAATACCTCATAACGCTCCTTCAGGCCTCGCAGAATAGAAATGGTATCCTCTACGGTAGGCTCATCTACATGAACCGGCTGGAAACGGCGTTCCAAAGCAGCGTCCTTTTCGATATACATCCGGTACTCATCCAAGGTGGTAGCACCGATACAGTGGAGTTCACCCCTTGCCAACATAGGCTTGAGCATATTGCCGGCATCCATAGAGCCTTCTGTCTTGCCTGCTCCGACAATGGTATGAAGCTCATCAATAAAGAGGATGATCTGTCCATCAGAGGCCTTTACTTCTTCAAGAACAGCCTTCAGTCTCTCTTCGAATTCTCCTCGGTACTTTGCACCTGCGATCAAAGTACCCATATCCAGAGCGAAGAGTTTCTTGTCCTTCAGGCTTTCCGGCACATCTCCCTTTGCAATACGCTGGGCAAGTCCCTCTACAACGGCAGTTTTGCCGACACCCGGCTCACCAATCAGAACCGGATTATTTTTTGTTTTTCTGGAAAGGATACGAACGACATTGCGAATCTCCGTATCACGGCCAATGACCGGATCCGTCTTCTGCTGTCTGGCTCTTTCTACCATCTCGTAGCCATATTTTTCCAGAGTATCATAGGTAGCCTCCGGATTGTCAGATGTCACACGTACATTTCCTCTTACCTCGGACAGAGCCTTCAAAAAACTCTCTCGTGTTAGATTGTAAGCTTTAAAAAGCTCTTTGATTGCCTTGTTCGGATAACGGATCAGGCTCAGGAAAAGATGCTCCACGGAAACATATTCGTCTCCCATCTGCTTTGCCTCATCCTCGGCATGAATCAGAACATTGTTCAGATCCTTGCCCACATAAATCTGTCCGGCTCCGGAAACCTTTGTTCTTGCCTGAACCCTAGCAATCACATCATTAGTAAAAGCCTTGGGATCCATGCCCATCTTTTCGATCAGCTTCGGAATCAGACCGTCCTCCTGCTGCATCAAAGCCAGGAGAAGATGCTCCTCTTCCATCTCCTGATTGCCGTATTCGTAGACCAGTTTCTCGCTGTTATTTACTGCTTCAATTGATTTTTGTGTAAATTTCTGTATATTCATAAATCCACCCTCTTTCCTGTGGCTCTATTCGCATTATATAAAAAGAAGGAAAAAGTTCTTAACTGTTCATAGAAGTCAAACCTTTCTCTCCTTTTTATTGTTCTATATATGGTATAACACATATAACTCATTTTCGCAAGTATTTTTTGTGATACGACAGGTTGTGGACTCACGCACTCCGCACTGCAAAAAAGGACCCCTGCAAGCAGAAGTCCTTTTTAGGTAAACTCATTTGATCATCTTGTCTTTTTTCTCTTTTTCCCAGAGTGTCTTCATCATCGCAAAGGTAAAGATACCGGCAATGATCAATACAATATCCACCGGCTGTGTTGTCCCCCTCACAAGCGTGATCACAAGGTTCACAAGGGTTGCAATAAAAGCAATCACCGACAGCTTATAGGTAAAGCTGACAGATCTCTCCTTTTTCATTTTCCTACTCCTGTTCTGCCGCATGATAAACAACCGGTTTGCGGTCATTGATATCCACATACGGCTTATGCTGTCCTACATATTTGTAAGCAGGACGAATGATCTTGCCTGCATTAACGATTTCCTCAATTCGATGTGCACTCCATCCGGAAATTCTGGCAATGGCAAAGATCGGCGTGAAAAGTTCTTCCGGAATACCCAGCATGGAGTATAAAAATCCACTATAGAAATCCACATTGGCACAGATCGGCTTAAAGAGATGACGGTTGTCCATCAGCATACCGGAGGAAATACGCTCTACGCTCTCATAAAGCTTGAATTCCTCTGTTCTGTCATTCTGCTCAGCCATCCGCTTGGTATATTCCTTCAGCTGAATCTCTCTCGGATCAGAAAGGGTATATACGGCATGACCCATTCCATAGATCAGGCCGGCATGGTCAAAGGTCTTTTTGTCCAGAATATCCTGCAGATAACTCCGAATTTCATCCTCATCATCCCAATTTTTGATATTCGCCTTAATATCCTTGAACATCTGCAGAACCTTCAGATTGGCACCACCGTGCTTAGGTCCCTTCAGAGAGGATACAGCTGCTGCAATGGCAGAATAGGTATCTGTTCCGGAAGAAGTAACAACATGGGTCGTAAAGGTAGAGTTGTTACCACCGCCATGCTCTGCATGAAGTACAAGGGCGGTATCTAAGGCCTCTGCCTCCAGATCGGTGAATTTGCCGTCCGGACGAAGCATGTAAAGAATATTCTCTGCTGTGGAATATTCCTTCTTTGGATTTCTGATCAGAAGGGCTCCCTCTTCAATAAAGTGATGATAAGCATAATAAGCATATACTGCCATCAGCGGAATCTTTGCGATCAGCTGCAGACTCTGCCTGAGAACGTTCTTAACACTTGTATCCTCGGGATTAGTATCATAAGAATAAAGAGTGATGATACTCTTCTGCAGATTGTTCATCAGGTTTGAGGATGGGGCTTTCAAAACCACGTCACGAACAAAGTTTCCGGACAGTTCCTGCAGATCCGTAATAATATCGATAAAGGAGCTCAGCTGCTTTTCGGTAGGAAGCTCACCAAAGAGAAGCAGATAGGTTGCTTCTTCGAATTTGTAGCGCTTGCCCTGTCTTCCCTTTAAAAGGTCAACTACATTGTAGCCCCAGTAGTAAAGCTGTCCGTCATCCGGCACTTGCACACCACGATCGATCTTGTAGGAAACGACATCGGAGATCTCCGTCAATCCGGTCAATACACCCTTACCGTTTGCATCACGAAGTCCTCTTTTTACGTCATATTCATAATAAAGCTGCTTGTCGATCACGGATGATTTCTTACAAAAGGTAACCAGCTTGTCAAGCTGATCATCCAGCTCATTACTCAGTGACATCATTAAAAAATTGTCTGCATGCTTTGAATCCATACTGCCTTCCTCCTCTCTGTTAAGAGCTCTTCTCTGATTTATCTATGCCTATCCCCTAGCGGAATAAAAGCATGAGAACAGCTTTACTCCTCAGCCTCTAATGCAGCTGAAGCACTTTCGATCAGTTCTTCGATCAGATCATGAAGCTCCTCCACGCCCTGTCTGCTCTGTGCCGAAAAAGAAATCAGAAGCTCTTCCTTTTCCATTCCCAGCACCCGTCTTATTGCCGCCGTCTGCTTCTGCAGCTGGCTTCTTTTTATTTTATCAAGCTTGGTAGCTATGATAATCGGTGTATATCCCTGTGCCTTGATCCAGTCATACATCATCTTATCATCCTTTGTAGGATCATGACGTATATCGATCAAAAGGAAAATTGCCGCCAGCATCTTTGACTGATGCAGGTAGCGTTCGATCAACTGCCCCCATTTTACCTTTTCGGCTTCACTGACCTTGGCATAGCCATAGCCGGGCAGATCTACAAGATAAAAAATATCGTTGATCTTATAATAATTGATGGTTTGCGTTTTGCCCGGCTGAGAAGAAGTTCTCGCCAATGCCTTCCTGTTCAGGATTGCGTTGATCAGGGAAGACTTTCCCACATTACTTCTGCCTGCAAAGGCTATCTCAGGAAATGCCGTATGCGGCAGCTTGCTTGTATATCCGCAAACCGTATCCAGCTCTGCTGATCTGATAATCATTCTTTCTTTTCCTTTTCTGCAAGAGCTTCGGCGAGAACTTCATCCATCTGCTCTACAAATACAATACGGAGACCATCGGTGATTTCTTCGGAAAGCTCCTCTACATCTCCCTTATTTTCCTTCGGTACCAGAACCGTCTTCATACCGGCTACCTTTGCCGCCAGAAGTTTTTCCTTGAGTCCGCCGATAGGCAGAACCCTTCCCCTCAGGGTAATCTCTCCGGTCATTGCAACATCTGCCCTTACCGGAATCTTTGTAATGGCAGACAGGATCGCCGTTGCCATGGTAATACCAGCGCTGGGGCCATCCTTTGGCGTTGCTCCTTCCGGAATATGGATATGAATATCATTTGTCTGATAAAAATCCTTGCTGATATGGTAAGTCTCGCTGACAGAGCGTGCATAGCTGACTGCCGTCTGCGCGGATTCCTTCATCACATCTCCCATCTGACCGGTCAGCTGGAAACCGCCCTTACCCGGCATCACATTGACCTCTACCTGCAGGGTAACACCGCCGACACTGGTCCACGCCAGTCCTCTGACAATACCCACCGCATCCTTGTTGTTTGCCTTCTTATAGCTGTATTTGGCTTTTCCCAGATAATGCTCGATATTAGAAGCAGAGAGTCTGACCTGCTCTGTCTCTCCCTCGACGATCTCCTTTGCCGCCTTCATACAGATTTCACCGATCCTGCGTTCCAGATTTCTGACGCCGGCTTCCCTGGTATAATCCCGGATCACTCTCTCCAGCATTTTCTTGGGAATCTTCAGCTGATCCTTTGTCAAACCATTCTTTTCGATCTGCTTTTTGAGCAGATGCTCTGACGCAATGTGGAGCTTTTCATTTTCCGTATAGCTGGAAATCTCAATCACTTCCATTCGGTCGAGAAGGGGAGCCGGAATGGTCTGGATGGTATTTGCAGTTGCAATAAAGAGAACATCTGACAGATCAATCGGAAGTTCTATATAATGGTCTGCAAATTTTGAATTCTGATCCGGATCAAGCACCTCCAGAAGAGCAGAGAAGGTATCTCCCTTATAATCCTCGCTGACCTTATCGATCTCATCCAGAAGCATCAGGGGATTCTTCACGCCGGCAGATCTTAAGCCCTGGGCAATTCTACCTGGCAAAGCTCCGACATAAGTTCTTCTGTGGCCCCTGATCTCTGCCTCATCCCTGACTCCGCCAAGAGAGATCCGGATGTATTTCTTCTCCAAAGCCTCTGCAACCGAACGGGCAATCGATGTCTTACCGGTTCCGGGCGGGCCTACGAGACAGATAATGGGAGCATCTCCCTTTTTGGTAAGAGAGCGAACCGCCAGATACTCCAGGATTCTTTCTTTTACTTTTTCCAGACCGTAATGATCTCTGTCCAGAATCTTCTTTGCATTCTTCAGATTCATATTGTCCTGGCTGCTCTTATCCCAAGGCATTTCCAGAAGGGTCTCTATATAGCCTCGGCTGACAGCACTGTCTGCCGAGTTGGATCCGAGATTTTTAAAACGATTGATTTCTTTTTTTATTTTTTCTTTGATCTCATCAGAAGCTTCCAGCTTTTCTGCCTCTTCAAAAAAGCGGTCAATATCCGAGCTTGTTGTATCCTCTCCAAGCTCCTGCCGGATTACCTTCATCTGCTCTCTCAGGACATACTCTCTTTGATTCTTATCGAGTTTCTCCCGAACCTTGCCTTCGATTTCCTGCTTGATCTGGAAAATCGAGATTGCCTTCAGAATAAGGGCAGTCGAAACTTCATAGAGCTCCTGCAAGCTTTCCGCATTCAGGACTTTCTGCTTTTTCTCAAAGGTAAGGGGAAGCTCAGAAACAGCGTAATAAATGTAATGCTGGGTTTTCGAAAATCTCCATATGCGAAGCTTGACATCCTCTATCTTCTTTCCGACCAGAGACTCATACTGATGAATCGCATCCATCATGCCTTCCCGCATGGCTTCCTTAATATCGTCATCCATGTCATCTTCATCAATCTCTGCAGGCCGGATCGAAATACTGTCAAACGCTTTCTGTCTGTCCAGGAAGACCCGCTTTCCACGATAAACTGCCTTCAGGCTGATCCGGTAGAATCCATGCTTCAGCTGCCTGATACTTACTACATCTGCAACGACGCCAACCTTGTAAAGATCCGAAGCATCCGGATCATCACCTTCCTGCGTGGGATCCACCTGCGTAAAAACGCAGACCGGCAGACCGGCTCTTTCGGCATATTCTGCCGCATGGAATGCTCTCTCTGAATTTGTATCAATCTGAACCAAGGCTTCCGGAAGAAGGCATACGCCCTTCAGAAAGATGGCAGGAAATTTCTTTATATCAGTATTCATACAATGCTACACCTTCAAAAGCGAATCAGGCTGATTTGCTCTCACTTTTGCTTAACTCAACAGCTTTTTTCTCAACTTCTGTATTCTGATCCACAACCTTCTTCGTGATCACGCATTCCTTAATGGAATCATCAGAGGGAACCGTATACATAAAATCCATCATGACGCTTTCCATGATAGAGCGCAGACCTCTTGCTCCTGTCTTGCGTTCCAAGGCCTTCTGAGCAATCTCCTCGATTGCATCCTTCTTAAAGACAAGCTTTACGTCATCCATCTCAAAGAGCTTCTTATACTGCTTTACGAGAGAATTCTTCGGCTCCTGCAGAATTCGAACCAGGGCTGTCTTGTCCAACTCGTCTAAAGATACATTGATCGGAACTCGTCCGATAAACTCTGGAATCAGACCATACTTAATAAAGTCCTCAGGCAGAGCCTTCTTTAAAAGCTTGCCGACATTCTTGTCTTCTACCTTCTCATTCAGCTCGGAATGGAAGCCGATGGAAGAACGATCCATTCTGGATTCAATGATCTTGTCCAGTCCCTCAAATGCACCGCCGCAGATAAAGAGGATATTGCTGGTATCAATCTGAATCAGCTCCTGATGTGGGTGCTTTCTGCCGCCCTGGGGCGGAACAGATGCAATGGTTCCTTCCAGAATCTTCAAAAGTGCCTGCTGTACGCCCTCTCCGGAAACATCTCTTGTAATAGAAACATTCTCGGATTTCTTTGTGATCTTATCAATTTCGTCAATATAGATAATACCGTGCTCCGCACGCTCAATATCATAATCTGCCGCCTGAATGATCTTGAGAAGAATATTCTCAACGTCCTCACCGACATAACCTGCCTCGGTCAGGGTTGTTGCATCTGCAATGGCAAAGGGCACATTCAGCATTCTTGCCAGAGTCTGGGCAAGAAGGGTTTTTCCGGAACCTGTCGGTCCCAGCATCAGGATATTGCTCTTCTGCAGTTCAACATCCAGTTCCTTATCTGCCAGAATTCTCTTGTAGTGATTGTAAACAGCTACTGACAGAACCTTTTTTGCCTCATCCTGGCCGATGACATACTCATCCAGGAATTCCTTGATCTCCATGGGTTTCATGAGATTGATCTCAAAGTCACCTGATTTTTCGCCGTAGTCCTTCCGAAATTCCTCATCAACGATCTCTGCGCAGATATCAATACACTCGTCACAGATATAAGCGCCATTCGGTCCGGCAATCATTCTGCGAACCTGATTCTCTGTCTTTCCGCAGAAGGAGCAGCGAACCTCATACTTCTCATCGCCTGTTTTTCCAGCCATGGTATTCCTTTCTATAATTCAAGATAAGGGACAGCCGTGCTCTGCACTTCTGTCCCCATTGATCTTTTGTCTCTTATCGTTTCGTTACTACGCTGTCGATCAGTCCATATGCCATTGCCTCAGATGCGTCCATATAATTGTCACGCTCTGTATCAAGGCAAACCTTTTCATAAGGCTGTCCTGTATTCTCAGCCAGAATGCGATTCAGTCTTTCCTTTGTCTTCAGGATATTCTCAGCAACAATCTGAATATCTGTTGCCTGTCCCTTTGCTCCGCCGGAAGGCTGATGAATCATGATCTCTGCATTCGGCAGTGCATATCTCTTGCCCTTTGCACCTGCAGAAAGGAGAAAAGCTCCCATGCTGGCTGCAAGACCGATGCAAGTTGTGGAAACATCGCATTTTACATAGTTCATCGTATCATAGATAGCCAGTCCAGCGGTAACCATTCCGCCCGGGCTGTTAATGTAGAGATGAATGTCCTTTCCCGGATCCTCGGATTCGAGGTAAAGAAGCTGAGCTACAACAAGGCTTGCTGTCGTCTCATTTACTTCTTCTCCGAGAAAAATAATTCTCTCCTTTAAAAGTCTGGAAAAGATATCATAGGATCTCTCTCCGCGACTGTTCTGTTCGATAACATAAGGCATACTGCTCATGTATATTTACCTCCTGTCCGGACTGCATCCAGCCGGCAGAAAATTACTCCTCTGTCGTCTCTTCTGCAGCTTCTTCTGCCGGAGCGTCAACTTCTACAACGCTCTCCATTACATAGTCAACAGCCTTCTCGTTCTTCTTGTCGAGTCTGATGTTGTCCTTATCGGAATCTGTAGCGATCTCAAGCAGAGTCTTCGGATCCATGCCGTAGTTCTCAGCCATCTTCTCAAGCTCAGCATTTACATCTTCATCTGTAACCTCGATACTCTCTGCCTCAGCAATTGCCTCCAGAGCAAGAGCAACACGAATCTGCTGTTCTGCCTGTGATCTGTACTGAGCCTTCAGAGACTCTTCTGTTGTGTTAGTTACCTGATAGTACATGCTCATAGGGATACCCTGCTGTGCAAGGTTCTGTGCGATCTCATTGATCATGGAGCTTGTCTGTGTATCGATCATTGCATCCGGAATATCGATCTCGCAGCCGTCTGCGATCTTCTGGATTGCTTCGTCACGCTGGTCGCGCTTTGCATTCTCTGCCTTTGTCTCAGCAAGCTTTTCCTTCAGGCTGTTCTTGTATTCTTCAAGTGTATCAAACTCAGATACATCCTGTGCGAACTCATCATCAGCTGCCGGAATCTCCTGAGCCTTGATACCGTTCAGTTTTACCTTGAATACAGCCGGCTTTCCTGCCAGTTCAGCTGCCTGATAGTTCTCCGGGAAAGTAACATTAACGTCAAACTCATCACCGATGTTGTGGCCAACGATCTGATCTTCGAAGGTATCGATAAAGCTGTGGGAACCAAGCTTCAGAGAATATCCTTCGCTCTTGCCGCCGTCAAACTGCTCGCCGTCACAGTATCCGTCGAAGTCAATATCAACAGTATCATCAATCGCTGCTGCTCTGTCCTCTACATCAACTGTTCTTGCATTGTTCTGAAGCTGCTTTTCAAGCTCCTTCTCAAGGTCCTCATCTGTCACCTCAAGGTCTGCCTTTGTAACCTCAATACCCTTGTACTCCGGAAGTTTAACAGCCGGCTTCAGTGCAACCTCTGCTGTAAAGATAAAGGGCTTGCCCTCTTCAAGCTGAACAAGGTCTACTGTCGGAGAAGAAACAACATCCTCACCGCACTCATCAACTGCCTTCGGGTATTCTTCCTGAAGAAGCGCATCAGCGGCATCGTTATAGAAAACAGCCGGTCCGAACATCTTCTTAACGACTTCGTATTTTGCTTTTCCTTTTCTGAAGCCCGGAATGTTAAAGCTGTTCTTGTTTTTGTTGTAAGCTTTCTTCATTGCAGCTTCCAGCTTCTCAGCCTCAACTTCAATTGTAAGCTTTGCCATGTTGTGTTCTAACTTTTCAACCTGTACGCTCATTTGTCTTTATATCCTCCTTATTAGAACCGGGGTATCCGGTTACTTTTCCTAAATCAAGTGTCCTCTCTCTATATTTGCACATAGGAGAGCTCGGCGTCCTTCCCTCTCAGAGCTTATCGCACGCCGTGAGTATGTATTATATCATATTCAATCTGAAAAAGCCACACCCTTTTTCACTGCCTCTACTGCCTCATTCCCTGCCAGTTTTCTCACAATAGCAAAGGAAAAAGCCAGCGCCTGGGCCATACCATTCGCCGTGATGATCATGCCATCCTCTTCCACCTTCGCTCCGGTGAAGATTACCTGATTGGAAAAGGCCTCTTCGCATCCCGGATAGCAGGTTGCCCTCTTTCCATCCAGAAGACCTGCCGCAGCAAGAACCATCGGTGCTGCACAGATTGCCGCCAGAAGCTTTCCAGCCTTCGCAAATGCCTGAATCTGCTCTCTTACTCCCTGATGAGCAAGCAGATTATTTGTTCCCGGCTGGCCGCCCGGAAGAATCAGGGCATCAAAGCCTTCAAATGTTGTCTCTTCATAGAGGCTGTCTGCTTCAACCCTGATCTTATGTGCCCCCTCTATCTGCTTTCTCTGCATAATAGAGATTGTCGTCACCTCAAAGCCAGCCCTGCGCAGGACATCCACCTGGGTCAGTCCTTCGATTTCTTCGAAACCATCTGCCAAAAAAATGCCAACACGAATCATTTTTTCTTACCTCCCATAAATGCCGGAAGCTCCTTGCCCTGCTTGATCCATTCGTGGAATTCCGCCGTAATGGTAAACATGGCATCTCCGGACGAATTGAGTGCTGTCTCCAGACTATCCTGCACAACACCAATAATAAAGCCTACACCTACAACCTGCATTGCCACATCATTGGAAATACCGAAGAGAGAGCATGCCATCGGGATCAGCATCAAAGAACCGCCCGCTACGCCAGATGCTCCGCAGGCACCGATTGCTGACAGAACGGACAAGATCAGAGCTGTCGGGAAATCAACTGCTACTCCCATGGTATTGGCTGCCGCAAGCGTCATAACGGAAATCGTAACTGCTGCTCCGTCCATATTGATGGTTGCTCCCAAAGGAATGGATACAGAATAAAAATCCCGATCCAATCCAACGGATTCACAAAGATTCATATTAATCGGAATATTCGCTGCCGAGCTTCTGGTAAAGAAGGCTGTTACGCCGCTCTCCTTCAGACATTTAAATACCAGAGGATAGGGATTTCTTCTTAAGAAGATCCAGGCGATCAAAGGATCTATCAGAAGCGCCACAAAGAACATACAACCTACCAGAAGGATCAGAAGTCTGCCATAGTTGCTGAAAACACCAAAACCATTGGCAGATACCGTATCATAGATCAGGCCGCAGATACCAAAGGGAGCCAGGTTGATGATCCAGCGAATAATCTGGGAAACACCGGCCGCCAGATCTGTAAAGACCTGAATGGTCTCATCCTTTGCCAGTGACTTCATGCCAAGACCCAACAGTACGGCCCAGAACAATATACCGATATAATTTGCACCTGCCAGTGCCTCTACCGGATTTGCAACCAACTTCATCATTAAATTGGACAAAACCTCGACGATGCCGCTTGGAATCGCCTCGCTTTCTGCCGCCGCATCCAAAACCAGGATCTGGGGAAAGAGGAAGCTTGCCACTACCGCAATCAGAGCCGCCAGAAAAGTACTCAGCATATAAAGGAAAATGACTGTGCCGAATTTTTTGTCCAGTTTGGCGCCTCTCTGCATAAGAGAGCTTGAAACCAGAACAAATACCAGAATCGGTGCCATAGCCTTCAGGGCACCGACAAAAAGAGAGCCCATGCCGGCGATCCAGGTCACTCCCGGCACAATAAGGGCAAGTACAACACCTATGATCAGGCCGCAAAGAATTCTGAATATCAGACTCATGCTATTGTACTTTTTTACAAGATTTTTTAATGCATTCATTATCTATCTCCTTACCACCATTTATATGGCAAAAGGCCATATATAAATGTCATTCTACACGAAAGAGCAAATGGGTGTCAATAAAGGGCAATAAAGGGGCTATCCGCCCTGACAATATCAAGACGAATAGCCCCTACTAAGGAATCCTGCTAAACTTTTGGAAGCCCAACTTTGGAAACCCAATCATATCTTAATACTTTATTACTGAAGCATTTCAAAGCTGTAACCCTGGGCCTGTGCCTGGTCAATGAAGTCACCCAGGATCTGCGCACTGGTTGAAGACTGGGCATGGAAGCGATAAATTGCTCCGGCATGCAGTCTGGCTACCGCCTGGGTCAGTGCCGTCTCTGTATCCGGCTGGTTTGCCGGATCTGCATCCTCATAGGAGTAGCTCCAGAAGACACTCTTGTAATTGCAGTTATTCACAACCGCCAAAGACTGTTCCGAGAAAATACCATTCGGGAAGCGGAAGAGATGCATCTCATAGCCAAAGTTCTGCAGGGCATAGTCATGCGCCTCTGTGATCTCTGCTTTCTGTTCCTCCACGCTCATTCCCGCAATACCGCTTTGCGGATAGGTGCTGCTCCTGTTTGCCAGCTGATGACCCTCACTGATGATCCTGTTCACCAGATCCGGCTGTTCCTCCATATAAGCCTTGGTACAGAAGAAGACCGCCTTCACACCCTTTTCGCTTAAGGTATCCAGAATTGTCTCCATATTTCCATTTTCATAACCGCAGTCAAAGGTCAGATAGACATTCGGCAGACTGTTGTCTCCCAGGAAATAAACCGGATAATTCGCTCCATATTCACTTTGTGCATCCAAAGCAGATTTCGGAATATTGCTGCTGTTGTAATTTTTCTTGATCTTCCAGCTGATTGCCTTTGTATCAAGGGCATCCACATTTACAATCTCGGTATTGGTAATCTTCTGAGAGGTTACGGTACCGTTCACTTCTGTTCCCTGGGCTGTGATCAGGGCTCCGTTTGCATTTGCAGACTCACTGTCTTCACCCTCATCCGTGCCGGTATCAGCCGTAAGATCGCCGGTATAGGTTCCGCAGATAGCATCTGCGATGGCCTTTGCATACTCCTGCCGATGCGTATCGTAAAGCTGGTTGTCCTCATCACTGGTCATGAAACCAAGCTCGACAATACAGGAGCTCATCTGTGTGAAGCCATTGACATAATAATTACTCTGGGTTGATGTTCTGGATCCGATGTTGACACCTCGGTTTCTTGAAATGCCAATGCTCTCCAAAGCTGTCATAATATTATTTCCATATGCCTTTGCCGTATCATCCGCATCTCTAGCCAGCCAGATTTCTACACCGTTGGCATTTTCACCCGTATTTCTATGAATAGAAACGAAATAATCGGCTCCCGCATTATTGGCAATTGCACAGCGATCCTCCAGAGAAACATATTCATCGCTTTCTCTGGTCATCACAACGGTAGCTCCCTTTTGTTCCAGAAAGCCCTTCAGATCCTCCGCAAGAGCAAGAGTATCATTCTTTTCCAAACGGGTTTCATCTGAATTCAGACTTCCTCCGTCATTTCCTCCATGTCCCGCATCCACGCAGACCACGAAACCGCTCAGTCTTGCATCATATTCTTCCGATAAATCTACGCCTGCATCTGCACTTTCCGCATCGCCGCTCACTTCATTACAGGCTCTGTTATTCCCACTCTTATAAAGCAAACTGCGAATTCCCTTTGCCGCAAAGAATACGATTAATATAAAAATAAGTGCAAACAGAATACGCAATGCAATCGCAATCACATTGTGCCTGATTCTCATTTGCTGCTTTCTCGTCATAATAACAAACCTCTGTCCATGCACGCTGTCCCGTACATCTTTGTTTCTTTACTCAAATAATTCTATTTCATAACCCGCTTCCCTGGTCTGATCAATAAAATCTCCCAGGATCTGAGGATTTGTCGGCCCGCTGATATGGAAAAGATAAATTGCTCCGGGATGCAAAGCATCCAAAGCTCCCTCCAGAGCCTCATCCTGATTCATCTGGTCACCCTCATCATAATCCCTATAGGCATAATCATAGAAGAGCGTTTTGTAATTACAATTATTGGCTATCGCCATTCCTCTCTCTGACCAGTTTCCCGAGGGAAAACGGAAAAGATGCATACTGTAGCCATAGTTGTCATAGATCAGCCTGTGCAGTTCCATGATATCCTCTTCGGAAATCGACTTCATTCCTTCCGCATCCGAGGGATGGCGCATACAATGATTGCCAATCTCCTGGCCTTCTTCGATCATCCGCTCCACCAGATCTGCTTCCTTTTTTGCGTAATAACCGGTAATAAAAAAGACTCCCTTGGCATCCTTTTCCTTCAGGGTATCCAAAACAGCTGCCGTATATCCGCTTTCATAATCCAGATCAAAGGTCAGATAAATTACAGGAGGATCTGTTTTTTCTCCAATAAAGTAAGCCGAATATTTTTCTCCATACTTTTCCTGCATCTGCAGAGCATCCAGAGGACGGTTATATTCATCCTTTTCGTAACCCGTTCCCCAGCCCTGAACCGTATTGTCCAATGCATCCACATTTTCAATTACCGCGTTTTTAATCTGCATGCCGCTATTTCCGGCTTTTTCTCCGCTGTCGGCAATTTTTCCGACAGCCTTATTTTTTAGCAAGGCAGATACTTTTCCCTTGTCCGCAGACTTCCGCAAACTTTTCTTTCTCAAATGATTTAGCGAAAAAAGCAGGAGGAGAAAAAGAAAGAGAAGGATCAGAAGCCTGATCACTGCCCGTATAAGGGCTCTTTTTCTGCGTCTTCGCCTTTTTTCTGCCTTCGTCATCCTTCTCTCATCCCATTCACCATCATCTTCTTACTGAAGAAGTTCAAACTCATATCCTGCTGCCTTTGCTTGGTCGATAAAATCTCCAAGCATTTCTGTATTGGTAGAAGAAACCGCATGCAGCAGATAAATTGCCCCCGGATGCAGACTGTCAACTGCCTTCTGAAGGGAGCTGGCAACATCCGGCTGATCCTCTGTATTGTAATCATAGTGGGCAAAACTCCAGAAAGCTGCCCGGTAATTGCAGTTATTTACAATCGCAAGAGACTTCTCAGAGAACTTTCCTGCCGGGAAACGGAAGAGATGCATGGTATAGTCAAAATTCTCGACTACATAGTTATGCACTTCCATAATTTCATTGGTCTGCTCTTCTACACTCTCTGAGGGAAGACCTGCAGCCGGGTGATTCACACTATGGTTGCCCAGCTCATGTCCTTCATCAATCATTCTCTGTACCAGCTCCGGCTGTTCCTTGAAGAAGGGCAGGGTGCAGAAGAATACTGCTTTTACATCCTTCTCCTTTAAGGTATCCAGAATCGCTGGTGTATAACCGTTCTCATAGCCTTCATCAAAGGTCAGGTAAATCACCTTTTTCTCCGGTTCATCTACATTCGCAATAAAATATGCCGGATAGGTGCTTCCATACTTTTCCTGATACTGGAGGCAGCCTGCCGGACGATTATATTCATCTACCTGTCCGCCTGACCCCCAGTCAACATTTGTTCCATCCAAAGAATCCACATTATCAATCGGTGTATTCTCGATTGCAACAGAGGTCGCTGTTTCTTCCTTGATCTTAGCATCTCCGGATGCGATCAGCTGGGATACAGCAGAAGACAGAGCTGTCTTTACCGCACCATCTCCGCTTGTCTGCGAAGATGCATCCGCACTGCTTTGACTTGTAACCGGCTGAGCTGTATTTTTCTTTTTGCCGCAGCCGCGAATTCCTTTGATCACACAGAGCAAGAGAAGAATCACAAGGATGAGAAATACCAATGGAATCACCCTTTTCCTGATCATTCTTCGTCTTCTAAGCTGCTGTTTTCTAGTCATTTCATAACCCTCTCTTTTCTCTTCTGAAAGCTTGCATTTATTTCACTTACTCTAAAAGACCGATCTGATAGCCGGCTGCCTGCGCCCCATCAATAAAGCTGCCTAGCATATTGGCACTGGTTGAAGAATATCCCTGAAAGAGATAAATCGCACCCGGATGCAGTGCATTCAAAGCATTCTGCAGGGATGTATTTACATCCGGCTGATTATTCACATCGTAATCCGCATAGGAATAGCTGAAAAATACTGCTTCGTAATTGCAGTTATTCACAACTGCCAGACTCTGTTCCGAAAAAACATTGGCCGGGAAGCGGAACAAATGCATCTTATAGCCATAGGTTTCTTCCATATAGTTATGGTTGTCCATAATATCGGCTGCCTGTTGATCTGTTGACTCACTTACGATGCCGCCCTCCCGGTAGGTAATGGCGTTTCCCACCTCATGTCCTTCACTCAGCATCCTTTCCACCTGTTCGGATGCACTTTGCAGATAGGACTTTGAACAGAAAAAGGTCGCTTTTACTCCCTTCTGCTGCAGAGTGTTCAGAATCTGGTTTGTGTAACCCCCCTCATAGTCCTCTGTAAAGGTGATATAAATCGTCGGCGGATCTTCTGCTCCTCCAACATAGTAAACCGGATAGCTTTCTCCATATTTTTCCTGAAGCTGCACTGCTCCCAGCGGTCTGCCAAGCTCATCCTTTTCTCCTGAGCCGGCGCTGTAGTACTGCGCTGCGGAATCCAAAGAATCAATATTATCGATTCTTTGGTTCGTATATCCGGAGGATTCGCTTTCTTCCTCCTCTGAGCTATCCTGCTCATCAGTCTCAGCTACAGTCGCATCCGCAGAAAGGTAATAAGCCTTGGCCGAGTCACCCGAGCGTCTTCCTCCTGCATTGCCGCTGGCAGAAGCCGTGCTGCTATTCTTGCTGTTATTTTTCAATGCCCTTCCGCCGGCAAAAATCAAAAGTACTGCCGCCAGAAGAAGCAGCATACCATATCGTATTCTTCTCCTGCGCCTTTTTCTGCGCATTTCCTTCAGCGTCTTTTTTCTCATATCATGAGATGCCTTCCTCTTCTACGATTTCGCGAATCAGATCTCTTTCATCCATATGATGCTTCACGCCTTTGATCTCCTGGTAATCCTCATGCCCCTTTCCCGCAAGGACGATCACATCGCCCTCCTGTGCATTCAGCATGCAGTAGCGGATCGCTTCCTTCCGGTCCGTAATCTTAACATATTCGCCCGGTCCTCTTTTTACACCTGTAATGATATCCTCTATGATATCCTCCGGCTCCTCATACCTCGGATTGTCCGAAGTCACCACAGTGAGGTCTGCCAGCCTGGAAGAAACTTCTCCCATCTCATATCTTCTATCCTTGGAACGATTGCCTCCGCATCCAAAGAGGCAGACAAGCCGCTTGGGATGATATTCTCTTAAAGTCGTCAAAAGAGACTCCAAGGACATGGCATTGTGGGCATAATCGATCAAAAGGGTATAGGAATCTGTTACCGGAACAATTTCTACTCTTCCCTTGACCTTTACCTCTGAGAGTGCCTTCTGAATCAGCTCAGGCGCAATGCCGAACTGATGGCAGATCGCAATCGCCGTCAGAGAATTATAAACAGAAAAGCGTCCCGGAATATCCACATCTACCGCAAAATTTTCCTTGCCGCAGAGATCATAACGAATTCCCAGGAAGCCCGGTTTATGCTCCAGCTGCAGATTCTTTGCCTGATAATCATCACTGTCCTTCAGACCAAAGGTCTCGATCCGGCAGCTATGCCCCTCAAGCACCTTCTCCAGATGCTGGTCGTCTCCATTCACCAGTCCCAGTTTGCACTGCCGGAAAAGAAGTCCCTTGCAATGGATATAATCCTCCATATCCTTATGCTCATTCGGCCCGATGTGATCCTTTTCCAGATTAGTAAAGACACCATAGTCAAAGGTAAAGCCAGCCACACGATCCAGCATCAGACCCTGAGAGGAAACCTCCATAACAACTGCCTGGCAGCCTGCCTCCACCATTTTGGCAAAGGATTCCTGTACAATATAGGATTCCGGCGTTGTATTGGATGCCGGTATTCTTTCCTCTCCGATGATGGTTTCGATCGTGCCGATCAGACCGGTTTTGATCCCGGCTGATTCCAGGATATCCTTCACCATATAGGTTGTCGTCGTCTTGCCCTTGGTACCCGTGATACCGATTGTTTTTAATTTTTCTGCAGGATGTCCAAAATAAGCAGCTGACAGGCAGGCAAGTGCATATCTGGCATTTTTTACCTTGATCTGCGTAATACCATCAATGTCGAGTTTTCTCTCAACGATCAGGGCTGCTGCTCCCTTTTCCGCTACCTGAGGTCCGAATTCATGTCCGTCCCTTACTGCACCGGGAATGCAGACAAATACGCTTCCCTTTTCTGCTTTTCTGGAATCATATGCTAGTCCTGTTACCTCCTGGTCAACACTTCCCTGAAGGCATTCATATTCCAGGTGCTCCAGCAAATCTGATAATTTCATGTTATTGCCTCACTTTATCATTCATTGGCTTTCTTAAGCCTTTTATTGCTAAGCGGCTCACCGAAACAGTTCTTTCTATTTTTGGCCACTTTTCTTTCAGCCTCTTCAGGCTCTATAAATCAATTTCTCCCTCAAAGACGGTGGTCGCCGGTCCCGTCATAAAAATGGTATTCTTCTCTCTGTCATAACGAATGCGAAGGTCTCCACCCAAAAGATGAACCAGTACTTCATCCTCCGTCTTCTTATTCAGGATAGAAGCATATACCGCTGCACAGGTTCCGGTACCGCAGGCCAAAGTTTCGCCCGCTCCCCTTTCCCAGACTCTCATGTCCAACTCGGTCGGAGAGATCACATGGATAAATTCTGTATTCACCCGGTCCGGAAAACGCTCATGATTCTCAAAAAGAGGGCCGACTTTCTCAATCTCGACAGCCTTGATGTCATCCACATAGACAACGGTATGGGGATTTCCCATGGAAACGGAAGTCATCCGATATTCTTTGCCTGCAATCTCAATGGGCTCGTCCAAAACAATTTCTTCATTTCCCTGGGGCAAAACCGGAATCAGCTCCGGCTTTGTGATCGGGCTTCCCATATCAACAACGACCTCAGAGACCTTTCCGTCTGTGATCTTCAGATCCAGTGTCTTGATTCCGGACTTTGTCTCCACTGTGATTCTCTCTTTGTCTGTCATGCCGTGATCATAAACATATTTTGCAACGCAGCGGATTCCGTTTCCGCACATCGCACCTTCCGATCCGTCAGAATTGTACATTGCCATTCGAAAATCTGCTTTTTCGGAAGGACAGATACAGATCATGCCGTCTGATCCAATACCAAAATGTCTGTCACTGATTACTTTGGCAGTCTGATTCGGGTCTTCTATGGTCTCTTCAAAGCAATTCACGTATACGTAATCATTTCCGCATCCATGCATTTTTGTGAATTTCATTTTTATACCTCGTATTATCCTTACTCTAAGTTCCTTTTATTAGGAAAAAGTTGATTCAATCAGCCTTTTCTTAAGAGCCACATTTTCTCTTCTCCGACTCTCAGGCCTAATTATACAGCTACCATTATAATCATTCGCCAAATAACTGACAACACCTCCGAGAGATTCTTTATAAGCTTTTTATATTCGCAGAAAGAATCCTGCTCGCAGGATTCTCCGCCTGCGGCGGGTCGCTTTAGCGACATAATCCCTCTCCGTCGCAGTGCGATCCTTGCTTTTTTCGTATAGGAACGAAGTTTCCTATACGAAAAAAAGCCGCCTATAACAATAGACGACTTTCCACAAAAATGACTGCGGGTAACAGGACTTGAACCTGCACGGTCTCCCACTAGAACCTAAATCTAGCGCGTCTGCCAATTCCGCCATACCCGCAGAACTTCTCTATAATATCATTCCTTCTGCCCTTCTGCAAGAGAAACAACCGCTTTTTCCTTCCATTTTCCTCTCCGGTAAACATACTGGGCTGCAATCGTAACAAAAATCCATACGATCAGCATAGCATATGGCAAGGAACGGTAGCCGGTAGCCGGTGCAATTGCATAGGCAACGACCACTCTGCCCCCCAAAGAGCTCAGAGAAAAGAACATGGTCCACATCACATCACCTGCTCCCTGAAGCACACCACAGGCAGCCTGATAAATGCTAAAAAGCAAAAAGCAGGGAGATGCAAGGAAAAGATAGGAAATTCCCATCTGAAGTGCCTCTCCTTTTACGCCAAAAAGGGAAACCAGAGGAACTCTGAAAAGCAGAGTCAAAGCAACCAGAACCAGACAGATTGAAAAAGACATAATCAGCGTCTTTCTCTCTCCTTCCTTGACACGATCCAGGCGACCTGCTCCTATGTTTTGTCCCGTGAAATTCGCAAGTCCTGCCGTAAAACCGAGAGAAGGAATTACCAGATAGCTCTCCAGTCTGGTTCCTACTGTATAACCAGCTATAAAATCGACACCAAAGCTGTTAACCAACCTCTGCAGGATGATATTTCCTCCGGAAATAGCACATTGCTGCAGGGTTGTTGGGATTCCCATGTGCAGGGCAAGCATGCATTTTTCCTTGCTGAAAATCAGATTGTGGATACTAAAGCGGAGCACCTCGTATTTCTTGTACATATAGATCACGCTGACAATCGCAGACATTGCCTGTGCGATTACTGTTGCGAGCGCTGCCCCGGAAACGCCCATTCCAAGTCCTGCGACAAAAGCAATATCCAGAACAATATTTGTAATAGAAGAAACCAAAAGGAAATAGAGAGTTGCCTTTGAATCTCCTAAAGCTCTCAATACTGCCGCAATAATATTATAGACGAACTGAAAGACCAGACCCACGCAGTAGATTCGCAGGTAAAGAACTGCCATCCCCAGCTCTGCCTCTGGTACCGCCAGAACATATTTCATCAAAGGAGCAGTGACAAGGTATCCGATCACCGAAAAGGCCAGACCAAAGAAGAAAAGCATCAGAATGGATGTACTGACCGCTTCTCTCAGATCCTTTTCCCGTCCCGCACCGAAATACTGGGCAATGATAATTCCGCTTCCGGTGCTAAGACCAAGTGCCAAAGCAACATAAAGTACTGTTACCGGCGCACTGGTGCCGACTGCTGCAAGAGCTGATTCACTGATAAACTGTCCAACCACAATACCATCTACGGTATTATAAAGCTGCTGCAGAAAATTTCCCGCCATGATCGGCAGGGTAAACAAGAAAACCTGAAAGGCTACATTGCCTTCCACCATCGCCTTTGGCTGCGTTTGTGCCATTTAATCCCTCTCTTTCTTCTATTTTTCTTCTTTCTCTTATGCGTCTTTTTCCATATTTGCAAGCTTTGCCGCCTGATCGGCTGCAATGCAGGCATCTATGATTTCCTGAATATCGCCATCCAGAATCTTCTCTAATTTATAAAGGGTCAGATTGATTCTGTGGTCCGTCACTCTTCCCTGAGGAAAGTTGTAGGTACGAATCTTTTCGGAACGATCGCCTGTTCCAACCTGGCTTCTTCTGGCTTCTGCCTCCGCGTCATGCGCCTTCTGCATCTCTAGGTCATACAGCTTGGCCCTCAATACCTTCAGGGCTTTATCCTTATTCTTCAGCTGAGACTTCTCATCCTGACAGGAAATTACGATTCCCGTCGGAATATGGGTCAGTCTGACTGCAGAATCTGTTGTATTGACACACTGTCCGCCGTTTCCAGATGCACGGAATACATCAAACTTGCAGTCATTCATGTCAATTTCTACATCTACATCCTCTGCCTCCGGCATAATAGCAACGGTAATCGTCGAGGTATGGATACGTCCTCCGGATTCTGTCTCCGGTACTCTTTGCACACGATGCACACCACTCTCATACTTGAGCTTGGAATAAGCACCCTGGCCATTGACCATAAAGCTGACATACTTCATGCCGCCGATGCCAATCTCCTCCAGATCCATGGTTTCGATTTTCCATCTCTGGCTCTCCGCATAATGCACATACATACGGTAGATCTCAGCCGCAAAAAGAGCTGCCTCGTCACCGCCTGCCCCTGCACGAATCTCCACAATAACGTTTTTGTCATCATTCGGATCCTTGGGCAGAAGAAGGATCTTCATTTCCTCCTCCAACTCTTCGATTCTGCTCTTAGCCTCATTCATTTCTTCCTTAGCCAGCTCTCTCATCTCCTCATCACTTTCCTCATCCAGGATCATGAGAGCCTCCTCAAGGTTTTCCTTTGCCTTCTTATAATTCTGATAGGCTTCTACGAGAGGCGCCAGATCAGACTGTTCCTTCATCAGGCTGCGAAACCGATTCTGATCATTTGCTACATCCGGTTCACTCAATTCATTCATGATCTCCTCATAGCGGCGAACCAAATCCTCTAATCTGTCAAACATCTTTATCCTCCATAAACCGCACAAACAACTCGATCCAGCCCTGCCAGATCTTTTACGACTTTTACTTCTTTAAAGGCATTTTCTTCAAGTAAGGCTGTAACATCTTCTGCCTGCTCTGCTCCGATTTCCAAAAAAAGACTCCCTCCTTCTTTCAAGAAGGGCGGAGCTTCCTTCGCCAGAATCCGGTAAAATTTCAATCCGTCTCTATCTCCATCCAAAGCCATGCGCGGATCATGGTCCTTTACCTCCGGCATAAGTTTCTCAATCTCAGCCGTCGGTATATAGGGAGGATTCGAAAGGATCATATCATATTTGCCTTCCGCTTTTTCAAACATGTCACTTTTTATCCATTCCGAGCAGGAAATCACAGTATTTCTTTCGGCATTTTTCTTAGCAAGGACAAGTGCCTTCTCCGAAAGATCCAGGCCAACTCCCTTCACCTTCATGTCCTTCTCTTCTGCCTCATGCAAAAGACTGATCAGGATACAGCCGGATCCTGTACAAAGATCCAGAAGCCGATCTCCGTCCTTTACTTTTTCGAGGGCCTTCTCAACAAGAATTTCCGTATCCTGTCTCGGGACCAACACATCTCCATTTACATAAAAGGGCAAGCCGAAAAAATTCTGTTCTCCCAGAATATGCTGAACCGGAATTCTTTGCAGACGTTTCTCCGCAAACTCCTCCAATCTTTCTCTTTCTTCCGCCGGCATCTCCTCTCGCTGTTCCAGAAGGTAACGCCCCCTGTCCAACCCGCTTGCGGCCGAAAAAAGAATCCAGGCATCGGACACAAATTCTTCTATGCCCGCTTCTTTAAATCTCTCCTGCAGGCTCTGCAGCATCTGTCTGTAGGTCAAGCTTCTCCTCCGCCGCGCACTCACTTGCCGGTGCGCCATCTAAAAACTTCTTCCAGTCAAAAACCGCTTCCACAGAAGCAATTCCAACCTCGATCATAGAATCATCCGGTTCCTTTGTTGTCAGTCTCTGCAGGCAAAGTCCCGGCAGGCTCAGCAGATTGATCAACTTATTTTCTGACTTTCCGGCAAGCCTGATAAATTCATAAGAAATCCCTGCCACGACAGGAATCAAAATAATCCTATACAGCAGTCTGAGGATTGGCGAGGGCGTATGAATCAAGGCAAAGATCACAATACTGATCAGCATAACGATCAAAAGGAAGCTTGTTCCGCATCTCTTGTGAAAACGGGAGCTCTTCCGCACATTTTCAACCGTTAAGGGCAGCTCATGTTCGATACAGTTGATGCATTTATGCTCTGCTCCGTGATACATATAGACCCTTTTGATATCGGACATCAGGGAAATCGCCCAGACATAAGCCAGGAAAATGACCAGACGGATGATTCCCTCGATAAAAGCCAGCAGGGTAACCGAACCGATCTGCTTTTCAAATAATAAAGAAAGTCCATAGGGCGCCAGCATAAAGATCAGAACCGCCAGAACAATGGATACAGCGATCGTCAGTCCCATCTCCAGGGGACTCAGGCTGGCATCCTCTCCGTCCTCATCTTCAAAAAAAGAGGCCGAAAAAGCCAGTGTCTGCATTCCGATCACGAGGGATGAAATAAAACTGACCACGCCTCTGATAATCGGAATTTTCTTGAGCAGGCGAAGCCAGGCACTCTCATGATCCTTTTTCTTTTCTATGGTTATCTCCTGATTCGGTTTTCGAACCGCAACTGCATAACAGTCCTGATTACGCATCATCACGCCCTCAAGTACTGCCTGTCCTCCAATACCGGATGCTCTCATGTTTTTTCCTCTTTGCTAAAAAAGAAAAAAGCCTGTCCAAAAGGACAGGCTTCGAATCTTTTTACTGAATACCGTATTTCTTGTTGAATTTCTCAATTCGACCACGAGCGGAAGCAGCCTTCTGCTGTCCTGTATAGAAAGGATGGCATTTGGAGCAAATCTCGACGTGGATGGACTCTTTTGTAGATCCTGTTACAAATGTGTTTCCACAGTTGCAGGTTACAGTAGCCTGATAATAATTCGGATGAATTCCTTCTCTCATGTTTTTCACCTCAACATTCTATGTTAAACTAAGTTAATGCCAAAAAAATAATGCGGAAGATGGGACTTGAACCCACACGTTCGCAATGAACACAAGATCCTTAGTCTTGCTCGTCTGCCAGTTCCGACACTTCCGCATACGCTACATCGAAATTGTTTTCTCAATCTCTCTGACGCAAGTGATATTATATCAAAGCCGCAAGATGTTGTCAACAGTTTTTTTGAAATATTTGATATTTTCTAATTATCTGCTATACTCTTATCTGGCAGCTGTCATCAGAGCCTGCTTCCGATGTGCTACCCGAATACTATATCATACTTCGCAAACAAAGGGAAGCACAAATTTTAATTTTTTTGAGGTTTTTTAGGGATGAGTAAAAATGAGGGAAAAAGCTATATCGCTTTAGTTGATTATCTGAAGGCATTTGCCGCAGTTCTCGTGATCATCAATCACTTTGGATGGGACAGTAAAGACTTTCCCCTTTTCACCTATCTGATCCAGGCAGGTGTTCCGATTTTTCTTTTTCTTTCCGGATTCAACACCGCCCTTTCCTATTCCAGAAAGGACTACACTTCCATCAAAGACTACTATCGGCCGGATCGTATCTGGGCAAGGCTGAAATGGATCTTTCTCCCTTACGCCCTAATCTATTTATATGAAACAATTGAGAAAAACGAATTTCTCAACCTCCTCCTAAATCAGCCCATCTGGCTGATTCGCACCTTCTTCGCAGGCGGAATCGACGGAGGTCTGCACGGAGGCTACTATATCTGCATTTACTGGCAATTCGTCCTTCTCGCCCCTCTTCTTTATCTTCTTATTAAGAAGCTGGATAAAAGGGGGCTGCTGCTGATTCTTTTGATGAATATTCTTTATGAATACAGCATGCACACAGTTGATATCGAAGGAAGCATTTTTCGCCTTCTCTTCTTCCGTTACCTTTTTCTGGTTGGCTTCGGTATGTATTTTTACTTTCACAGAAGGATCCACCCGCTCATTCTTCTTGTTTTATTCATCAGCGGTTTCTTATATACCAGCGCCGTTGATTACACGGATTTCCGTTGGGCTCTAAACGATTTCTGGCGCAATTCCTGTGTCTACGCCATTGGCTATTTCATTGTCCTGATCGTTCTAAGCTTTTACCTTTTTGAAGGAAAGGAGCTACCAAAGCATCTGCACAAAGCAGTTTCCCTGATCGGAAAGTCCAGTTTTCATATTTTTCTGGTGCAGATGCTCTATTACCGGATCGAATACGACAACGCCTACAACGATCATTCTACTCCGTCTCATCTGCTGATCAATCTTGTCATTTGCATCTCTCTTGGCTGCCTATGGTATTTGATCGAAAAGGCGCTTCGCAAATCTTTGACTCATCTGATAAATAATAAAGCGTTTCGCTCGTGAAACGCTCGCGCCGAGCGCGGTCGCTTGCGACATATTTCCTATTGCAAAAAAGCCGGATGCTTAAGCTAAGCATCCAGCTTTTTTTCTACATCTTTTTTAAATTTTGTCCAGGCTTTTTCATGCTCAACGAAGTATTTCGGGCAATCCTTTCCCGTCACATCATAATGTCGGATCACGCTCTCGGCAGACAGATTGTACTTTTGACAGAGCCATGCTGTTAGATTCACCAATGATTTGTAGGTCTTTTTATTGAACTTGCCGGTCTCATCCGGATGACAGCATTCAATCGCCAAAGTATCCCCATTTCTGTCATTCGAAGCATAAGCCATCTCCCAGGTCGGAATGCACTGTACAATCTCGCCCTCCAGACCGACAATAAAATGGGCACTAGCACTTGTCGTTTTCCCATCCTTCAAGCCTTCAAAATAGTCCCTGTTGGCAGCAGCCGAAGCACCCGGATTCGCCGTGTAGTGAATCACAATTCCGTTTATCTGATTCAAAGCCAGTCCCGGCCTGCTATAAGGACTGACCGTCAAAAGTTCCACATCCAGCTCCGGCTCCTCTATCCCGCCCGAGCTGTCCAGCGCAGACCTTATTCCCTTAAAGGCCACCGGCCCAAAAAGCAGGATCAGCAGAAGAATCGCAACAATTCGGATTACTCTGCTTGTCAGAAATCGTTCTGCTCTATTCTGTTTTCTTCGTCTGCTGCCTGCCTTTTTTGCCATTTACTTCAATTCCTTCAGCTTTTCTACAGCTTTGCTAATTTCAGGAAGCTCCAGGCTTTCAAAAACGCCCTGATCTGCCGCCTTAGCATAGTCAGGATTTATCGGCAGCTTGGCAAGCACCTCAATTCCCAGCTGAGCAGCTGTCTCATCAATTCCACTTTCTCCGAATACAGAAATCTTCTTTCCGCAGTCCGGACATAAGAGATAGCTGTAGTTTTCCACCAGACCCAGAACCGGAATATGCATCATTTCCGCCATATTATAGGCCTTCTTCACAATCATGGAAACCAGATCCTGCGGTGAGCTGACAATTACCACTCCCTCCACCGGAAGTGACTGGAAGATGGTAAGCGGCACATCACCTGTTCCCGGAGGCATATCCACGAAAAGATAATCCAACTCTCCCCAGTACACTTCTGACCAGAACTGCTTTACCGTTCCGGCAATCACCGGTCCTCTCCAGATAACCGGCGCTTCTTCATCCTCCACCAGAAGATTAATGGACATGATCTTTGTTCCATCCTTCGCAGGAATCGGAAGAACGCCTCTTTCATCACCGACTGCCGGGCCATGAATACCATACATCTTCGGAATGGATGGTCCTGTGATATCTGCATCCATAATGCCGACTTTATATCCTGCCTTTGTCATTGCAGAAGCAAGTGCTCCCGTTACAAAGGACTTTCCAACGCCGCCCTTTCCGCTGCAGACACCGATTACGTGTTTTACACTTGAATACTGATTCAAAGCCTCTGCAAACTGATTTTCCTGACTGCCCTCCGGCTTTGAAGAACAATTTCCTGCAGATGCACAGCTTCCGCAGGCAGACGGATTACATGATTCGCTCATTTTCTCTCTCCCTTCTCCTTATCCTACTTTTTTCTTCTATATTATTATCTTATGCACAAAACAAATGCACTCGTTTATGAGTATACGCTTCCTTTCCCCTTCTGTCACGAAGTTCTATCGTATCGCAAAGCGATACGATATATTGCGGAGCTTTTTATATAACAGGAAATTCTGACGGAATTTCCTATTACATAAAAAAGCCAACCCCTGAATATCAAGGATTGGCTTAAGTTTCATTTACTGTCACATAATGCGCGACTCATTCCGAATCAGGCTCCGCCTGATGAGTCGCCGTGCATCGTACCGCAGAGCGATACGATATATTTGGACTCACGCCGCATGATGCATCACGCTCTGCGTGATGCTAAGCGTTCTTCGAACGCTTGCGGCTTCGTTTCATCGTATCGCAAAGCGATACGATATTTAGCATACACCCTGTGCGAGCATTGCATCAGCAACCTTTTCGAAGCCGGCGATGTTAGCGCCTGCAACATAGTTGCCTTCCATATCATAACGTTTTGCAGCGTCTGCGATATTGTGATAGATGTTAACCATGATGCCCTGAAGCTTCTGATCAACCTCTTCAAATGTCCAGGAAAGTCTTTCGCTGTTCTGTGTCATCTCAAGTGCAGATGTAGCAACACCGCCTGCATTTGCAGCCTTGCCCGGAACAAAGTATACGCCGTTCTGCTGCAGATATTCTGTTGCATCCAGAGAAGTCGGCATATTTGCACCTTCTGCTACAGCCTTTACGCCATTTGCAACAAGTGCCTTTGCATCATCAAGCAGAAGCTCATTCTGTGTTGCGCAGGGAAGAGCAACATCACACTTGATGCTCCATACGCCCTTACCCTCATGATACTGAGCGCTGGGTCTTGCTGCTGCATACTCTGTCAGGCGGGCACGTTTTACTTCCTTTACTTCCTTCAGAAGTTCAACATCGATTCCTTCCGGATCATAGATCCAGCCTGTAGAATCAGAGCAGGTTACGGGCTTGCCGCCGAGCTGCTGAGCCTTTTCGATTGCATAGATTGCAACATTTCCGGAACCGGATACAACGATTGTTTTATCCTTAAGGCTGTCACCATGATCCTTCATCAGCTCCTCTGTGATGTAAAGAAGGCCATAGCCTGTAGCCTGTGTACGTGCAAGAGATCCGCCGTAGCTGAGGCCTTTTCCTGTCAGAACGCCTTCATAGCTCTTTGTAATTCTCTTGTACTGACCATACATATAGCCGATCTCTCTTCCGCCAACACCGATATCGCCGGCCGGAACATCCTGATCTGCACCGATATGTCTGTAAAGTTCTGTCATAAAGCTCTGGCAGAATGCCATAACCTCACGATCTGATTTGCCCTTCGGGTCAAAGTCAGAACCACCCTTTCCTCCGCCAATCGGAAGACCTGTCAGAGAATTCTTGAAAATCTGCTCAAAACCAAGGAATTTGATAATTCCAAGATATACGGACGGATGGAAACGAAGTCCTCCCTTGTAAGGTCCGATAGAATTGTTAAACTGTACTCTGTAGCCTGTATTTACCTGAACCTGTCCCTTGTCATCAACCCATGGTACACGGAACTTAATCTGTCTGTCCGGTTCTACCAGTCTTTCCAGCAGGGCTTCTTTTCTGTAAAGTTCTTCATTTGCGTCAATTACCGGTCTTAAAGAATCCAGTACTTCCTTAACTGCCTGAAGAAATTCCGGCTCTGCTGCATTTTTGGCAACAACTTTCTCGTAAACTTCATCTACGTAGCTCATGTGTTTAATCTCCTTATTAAATTGTTCAGCCTAGTTGGTTTATATCAACGGATTTTATTTTACTCCGCCTACTTTAACGTGTCAACTTGATGAACCAAATTTTTTCTCGATTTTAGGAGTGAATTTGTTACCAGTCAGATAACACTATCCCAGAACACACAAGCTAAATTCCATTGCCGATGACAATTCGAAACGAATTTCAGAAATTTATGCCTTCCGATTCTGTCTCTCTTCCAGAATTTCCTTCATCTCTTCCGGCTCAAAGACATAGGCCGCATTGCAGAAATGGCACTTCACCTCTATCGGCTCAGCCTCCTGAACCATCTCCTCCAGCTCGGACACCTGAATACTTCTGATGGCATTCCGGATCCTTTCTCTGGAACAGCCGCAGTGAAACTGAACCGGCATCTTGTCCGTAATCTCCAGTCCCATTTTGCCCAAAAGCTTCTCCAGAATCATTTCCGGTGTATTTCCTTCCCTCAGAAGCTCTGTTACAGAGGAAATTTCAGCTAAACTTTTTTCCAGAGCACTAATTGTTTCTTCCTCAGCAAAAGGCATCAGCTGAAGGATAAATCCGCCTGCCTGCGCAATGGAATAATCCTCCTTATCCACCAGAACACCAAGTCCGACTGCTGAAGGAACCTGCTCGGAAAGGGCAAAATAATAGGTCAGATCATCCCCGATCTCTCCCGTCTGAAGAGGCACCTGAGAATGATAGGGCTCCTTTAAGCCCAGATCCTTTACTACCGAAAGGCTCCCGGCTCCGATAATCCCGCCTACATCCAGCTTTCCCTGAGGATTCGGAGGCAGGATCGCATCCGGAACATCTGCCAGTCCCTTTACATTTCCCTGAGAATCCGCTGTTACGGTGAGACCATGCACCGGGCCGTCTCCCTTTACCTGAAGGGTCAGAAGATCCTTCTCATTTTTCATCATAGAGCCCATCATGACAGCGCCCGTCATCAAACGGCCTAAGGCCGCTGAAACAACCGGAGAGGTCTGATGCACTTCATGTGCTTTTTCTGTTAAATCCTTTGTCGTTGCAGCAAAGGCACGGACCTGTCCCTCTGCCGCAATCGCTCTTACCATATAATCCATACTTTTTCCTTTTATCCGATAATTGCACCCAGCAGGCCATAAGAAACAAACGACATGATCACGGTAGCAATTGCCACGCCAAGCAGCTCTGCCAGAATCGCCTTCTTGAAATCAATCTCCAGAATAGCCGCGATCAAAGATCCTGTCCAGGCACCGGTCCCCGGAAGAGGAACGCCAACGAAAAGCATCAGTCCGATAAATTCCGCATTCTCGATACTGTCCTTCTTTTTCATGGCTCTTTCTTCCAGTCTCGTCGCAAGGCCGCCGAAGGTCTTGGTCGTCTTCATCCACTTCAGTACCTTGCGGATCAGAAGCAGAATAAAGGGAATCGGCAGAATATTGCCAATAACACAAAGAGGAATTGCCGTTGTAATGGGCACCTCCAAAAGAGAGGATGCCAAAAGACCTCCCCTGCATTCCAGAATCGGCATCACAGAAATCAAAAAGACCACTACATTACGGGAAATATATTTTCCAAGCGTCGATGAAAATAAAATAACCAGACTTTCCATACTAGTTCTCCAGGTAGGTTTTCAAAAATGCCAGAAGCACTTCCATCTGCTCCCTCGTTCCGATGGTTACTCTCAGATAGTTATCAATTCTATCTTTATTAAAATATCTCACATAGATATTTTCTTTCTTCAGCGCCTCAAAAAGCTCCTTTGCCGGAACTTTTTCATGAGTAATAAAAAGGAAATTTGTCTTTGAATCCGGGAAAGAGAATCCCAGCTTCTTCAGCTCTTCCTTCGCCCACTCTCTCGTCTCTATTACCTGATTTCTGGTTTTGTCAAAATAAGCCGCATCCTCGATTGCCGCAGTACCGGTCGCAATAGCCAGTCTGCTCATGGTATAGGAGTTAAAGGAATATTTTACATCATTCAGATAAGAAATCATCTTCTCACTGCCGATCGCAAAGCCGATACGCATACCAGCCATAGAACGGGACTTGGAAAAGGTCTGTACGACCAGCAGATTGTCATATTTATCCAAAAGAGGCAGGGCTGATGCAGCACCAAAATCCACATAAGCCTCATCTACGATGACGACGCTGTCTGGATTATGCTGCAGCACATCCTCGATCAGAGCCTGACTTTCCTCTACACCTGTCGGAGCATTCGGATTTGGGAAGATGATGCCTCCGTTTTCTCCGTAATAATCCTTTGCCTGGATATGGAAATTCTCATCCAAAGCCACCTTTTTGTAAGGAATCCGATAAAGATCTGCCCATACATCATAGAAGGAATAGGTTACATCCGGAAAGAGAATCTCCTTTCCACCCTGAAAGAAGGTCATAAAGCAAAGGGAGATAACATCATCCGATCCGACACCAGTAAAAACCTGACTTTCCTTTACGCCATAATTCTTTGCAATTGCCGCTACCAGCTCCTTCACTGTCGGGTCCGGATAGAGGCTGAGTGTATCCGCATCAAAGGAAGCAATTGCCTCCGCCACCTTCGGAGAAGGGGGATAGGGATTTTCATTTGTATTCAGCTTAATTACCTTTTTTTCTTTTGGCTGTTCTCCGGGAACATAGGGAACAACCTTTCGTACATTTGCTTCCCATCCCGTCTTTTTTTCTGTCATCATAATCCACATTCCTCTGCAAGCGCCTTAAATGCAGGCATTGAATTCACGATTTTCTCATAGGAGCAGCAATAAGCAATTCTGACATAGCCAGGTGCTCCAAAGCCGGCTGTTCCGACAAAGAGAATATGATATTTCTTTGCCAGCTTCACAAAGTCTGCTTCCTCAATCGGTGCCTTTACCATCAGATAGAAGGCGCCCTCCGGCTTGATACATTCATAGCCCATCTCGCAAAGATGCTCATATAAATACTTGCGGTTTCTGTCATAGTAAGCTACATCTGTCTTAGCATCCAGGCATCTGGAAACCGCCTGCTGGATCAAAGAAGGCGCATTTACAAAGCCGAGAATACGAACTGCGACCGCTGCAGCTGCAAGAATCATCTCACTGTCATCCACTGCATCGGAAATCGCAAGATAACCGATTCTCTCGCCCGGAATGGACATAGACTTTGAATAGGAATAGCCGATGATCGTATTCTTATAATAATCCGGAATAAAGGGATTCACTGCCCCATCATAAACCAACTCACGGTAAGGCTCATCGGATACGATATAGATGTCTGTTCCAAATTCCTTCTGCTTTTTCTCCAGAACCTCTGCCATCTGACGAAGGCATTCCGGTGTATAGATCACGCCTGATGGGTTATTCGGTGTATTTACGATCACTACTCTTGTCTTTGCTGTGATCTTCTTTTCAAAGTCAGCAATATCAGGCAGAAGCGCCTCATTGTGCTCTACCTCTACATAATTTGCATCATAATTGGAAACATAATTTCTGTATTCTGTAAAATAGGGCTTTAAGAAGATAACTTCTTCTCCCGGATTTAAAAGCGTCTTCAGAATGACATTTAAGGCAGAAGCTGCACCAACCGTCATAATGATATTTCCGGCATGATAATGAGATCCGAATCGCTTGTTCAAATCCTCTGCAATGGCAGTTCTTACACTCTCATAACCTTCATTATCCGTATAACCGTGAAGGGCTGTGGAATCCATCTCATCCAGGACCTCATGGCAAGCCTGCTTAAAAGCCTCCGGTGCCGGTGTATAAGGATTTCCAAGACTGAAATCATATACATTCTCTTCTCCGACCTGCTGGGCCATTTCCTTTCCCTCTCGGAACATTGCACGAATTGCAGAACCATTCTGCACACTGAGTCTCATTTTTTCTGAAACCATATTTATAACCTTCTTTCCGAAAAATAGTCTTTTACATCATTGTTGAAGTCTATCTTAAATAAAATAGCACGTTAAAGGATGAAAGTACAGAAAAAAGGCATCCTTGCGGCTCTTATACTGTAATAATAACGCAAAAAAATCCTTCCGCGCCCGTATTCTGAAGGAGCGAAAGGATTTTCCTGTATTTTGATTTCTTTCTTCTTTTCTCGTCTTATTCCGTCTTTTCGACTTTATTCTTCGATCGCCATTTTTCTTACATAATCCAGAGCCTTCTTTACAGGCGGGATAGAGATCAGGATCAGTGTGATCACTGCTTCTGCTGCCAGATAGGCACCATTATATGCCGCAGAATAAGTCAGAGGACTCATGGTTTCCGGTGCATATGCTGCAAAGAAAATAACGCCGGAAATAACAGCAAAAACAAATCTTCCAAAAACGCCCAGAAGGTAGCCGATCAGCAGTCCATGTTTCTTGTTTCTGCCGATACCGGAAAGGCCCAGGGCCCCAAAAGCAAAAATATAATCACAGAACATCTGAGGAAGGGAAACAATATAGGGATCCACGATCAGCTGCAGAAGACCATAGGCAACGCCTGCCATAAGACCGGCTTCCAAGCCATACCAGTATCCGATCAGGCAGATGAAAAGCATGCTGAAGAGGGTTACAGATCCACCCATCGGCATATCCAGAATCTTCAGATAAGAGGTTACCATTGCCAGGGCAATCGCCAGGGCAGAAAAGGTAATCTGCTTGGTACTGATTTTCTTCCCATTACTGCTTTTTCCTTTGATCATACCGATCAAAATCAGCAGCAGGATCAGAATGATTACCAGTGCTGCATATCCGGCTGCAGTCGGATTATAGGTATATCCACCGTAGCCATCAGAAACTTTTTGTGCAAAAAAACTCATTTTTTTCAGCCTCCTTAACTGATAAGCTTGCATCTGGCAGATCTCTTTTGCGTATAGAAACAAATTTTACGCAAACAAAAAGGAACAAAGCGTTTCGCTCGCGCCGAGCGCGGTCGCTTGCGACATATTTCTTTTTCGCGCGAGCTGCGCATCTTTGTGGTTTTTTTATTTCATAGGAACGAAGTTTCCTATGAAATAAAAAAAGTATGCCCACTACGGCACACTTCCTCTCTTAAGATTCTCATCTTCCTACGTCGGCATTATCCGCTTCAGGTCTATGGGTCGGAACTTTCTTCCCTCTCAGCCTTTCGGCTCCCCAGATGCATTATTTATTTTTGACAAAACTCATTCTACTCTGCTATATAATTAATGTCAAGGCAGCTGATGCCGGAAAGCGAGGACTCGAAAAATGGCAAAAGAAAAGAAAACAAATGCAGTCCGTATGATTGAACGGGCTAAAATTCCTTATACAGAGCACGAATACGAATGCACGGAATTCACGGATGGCTTAGCCTCTACCCTGAAGACCGGTATTCCGCCGGAGAAATCCTTTAAAACCCTTGTTACAAGAGGAAAAAGCGGCGGCTACTATGTTCTGGTAATTCCCGTGGCCGAAGAGGTGGATTTCAAAAAGGCCGCAAAGGCAGCAGGCGAAAAATCTATGGAAATGATTCATGTTAAGGAGCTCACTCCTTTAACAGGTTATGTCAGAGGCGGCTGCAGCCCGATTGGCATGAAGAAGCAATTTCCAACCCTTCTGCATAAATCCGCCAAAACATTTGACACCATCGTGGTTAGCGGCGGCCGCATTGGCTTATCTGTCGAACTGGCTCCGGATGCTCTTCTCTCCCTAGTCAGAGGACAGTATGCGGATCTGATTCATGCATCCGATGAATCAAATGTTTATTAATGCCTCCAGACCAAAGCGTTTCGCTCGCGCCGAGCGCGTTCGCTTGCGAAATAGCTCCTTTTCGCACGAGCTGTGCATTCTTTTTTATCCTATAGGAACGAAGTTTCCTATGCGAACACAAAAAGCCCCGGCAGAAAACTGCCGAGGCTTTTCTATAGGTCTTTTCCTATCCCTATCTTATCTGCCATTTCTCTGGTTCTGTCCAAAGGGCATATTTGAATTATCCGAGTTTGAATTGCTGGAGCTGTTTGAATCCGAGCTATCGCTCTGACTGCTGGCCGGCTTCTTGCTCAGCGTAACGCTGATGGTCTTTTCTGTATACTGCCCGTTTTCCGCTCTCTCTACCTTTACATCAACTGTCGTTCCTGCTGCATAATACTGCATCAGTTCCTTCAATTCTGACATAGAAGAAATGCTGTGGCCATCAAACTCCGTCAGGATATCACCTTTCTGAATTCCGGCTGTCTTCGCTGCACCTCCATCTATAACCTGTGAAATATAAACACCTTCCGGCATGCCATATACTTCTGAAACAGAATCTGAAACATCAATACCGGCAATACCAAGATAGGATGCCTCATCATCTGATACAACTTCTCTTGAAATCAGATCATTGATAATCGGAATTGCAGTAGAAATCGGGATCGCATATCCCATACCTTCTACCTGGGTATCCGAGAATTTTGCAGAATTGATCGCAATTACCTGACCTTCTGCATTCAAAAGAGCACCTCCGCTGTTTCCGGGGTTAATTGCTGCATCTGTCTGAATCAAGCTATAAGTTTCATTGTCAATAGTAACCTTACGATTCAAGGCACTGATGACACCGGTTGTAACGGACTGTCCGTAACCCAAAGCATTTCCGATCGCAATTGCTGTCTGGCCAACCTTTACAGAATCGGAATCTCCAAGAGT
>CAVEOK010000015.1:0-11837 GCA_963617415.1 Oscillospiraceae bacterium | reverse complement strand
AGATTTGAAAGAGTATCAGAGGGAATATCTGAAATATTAACACTGAGAACTGCCAGATCATTACTGCTATCCGTTCCCTTTACCTCTGCCTCAACTTCATCCTCGTCTCCATAGAAGTTGATCGTGACCTTTGTTGCTCCTGATACTACATGATTATTGGTTGCAATATACATGGTTCCGTCTGTCTGGGCTACGATAATTCCGGAACCCGCACCAGAGTACTCACCGCTTATTCCGAAATAGTTTCCTTCTGATTCAAAGGTACTATTAATGGAAACAATCGACGGCATTACCGCACTAACAACACCGGAAACATCTAAGGCTGTTGTCGTTCCTGTGGTATCAGAATTAGCACTTGCATTATCATTCGTGCTGTTGCCCGATGCCGTTGAAAGAAGCGCTGTCTTCTCTGAAGAAGTTGTTGTGCTTGCTGCTGCGGACTGATTTGTATTTTTCCCGATCAGACCTGTCACTCCGGAAAAGGTTACCGAAGAAACAAGGCCAAAGATCAAGGCTGCCGCCACGCATTTTCCAACAAATTTTCCGGTCTTTCCGAATTTCTTTTCTCCTCCGGAATTTCTCTTTTGCTGTTTTCTTTCCTCCCTGCTCTGGAAGCGGGAATCATAGGAATAATCCTTACTCTGACTATCTGTATTGTAGCTGCCATAAGAATAATAATCATAAGCAGAGCTCTTTTTTTTCTGGTCTGTTCCTTCCTGCCAAGAGTTCTGTGCCTGATGCTTATCTTCTGCCTGGTTCTCATTTCCTGTCAGCTGATCATCCTGGTGAATCTCATCTTTACTGTAACTGTATAAACTTCTGTTCTCTTCATTCTCTGACATAGGGAACATCTCCTTTCTTTTCGTTATACCTAATGTACAATGAAACTGTGTCCGAATTGTGTATTTTCCTATATAAATCCGTGTTTTTCACAAAAGAAAGGAAACTCCTATTACATAAAAAAGGAGCCATTTGGCTTTCTCGTCACCAAATGACTCCATCAATGAAATTCTAAAAGTATCACTGTATAACCTCCTTTACCTTATTGACCAAACTCTTTGCTTCCATCTATAAAAACTCTCGCGAGAAAGATTACTTCCGGATGCCTAACTTAAGGTCTGCTGATCAGGACTCCTCTTTCGTCTTTAAGAAGGATTTATCTTTGATCTGTCTTTATTGTAAACGCCTTTTCTTCCTCTGTCAAGCCTTTTCTGAAACTTTTCATTTTTATGCTTTGATGTCTGAATATTCAGATTTTATGAGTCCATTATCAGATTTAAGTTCGTGGTAAGAATTATACGAATTGTCGTCAAAAATGACAAATATAAAGAAGCCATAGTTGCCATCGGTTATTTTATTTGATATTCTAAAATAGTCTCGAAAGAGATAAAAGTGCTACCAAGAAACGGTAGGCGGCTGCCCTTTCTTTTTTAAGGAGGGATGTGATAAGCCCTCCGACCAGCATAAGCTGGTGACGAAAGGAGGGTGATGTTGATATGGCAGATTACATTTCACTGGCAGGATTCATTCTTGCCGTGTTTGTTTTTGGAATTGCCGTCGGAAAGCTCATTGCAAAAATCGAAAGATTTATCGATGAGAAAGAAGATGATGATCATAGAAAATCACAAAAAAACGACCGCCGTTAGTCCCGCAAAGATTTAAACGACAGTCGTTTTAAAATCAACAAAGGGCTAGCCGTCTATCGGTAGCACTTCTTTCATTTACATATTACCATTACCAGAAAGCTCTATCAAGCCCTATTTACAGTAATTCCTTACTTCATATTTACAGCAAGTTCTTACTTCACATATTTGCTGATATATTCATCAACCTTCTTCTCATAGCTTTCCTGTCCCACAGCATAATTGGTCAGGTACTTGCCTCCCTCAATGATCAGGCTTTCACTCTGTCCGATGGCATCAGCTATTTCCTCCTGCATATCAGAACCGATCAGCACCTCATCGCTTCCGTAAACCAGAAGAACCGGAATATCATCGCTCACGCCTGAAAGAATATTTACGCTGTCAATATCAAAATTCTCTCCCTTATTTGCTGCAAAGCGGAAAAGAGGCAGGCCGATAAAGGAAGGTATATTAAGAACCTTTGAAGACATGCTCTTTACCAGGGAATCCAGATCTGAGTATGCATTTTCAGCAATGATAAAGGCTACCGAATCCGGCAGTTCCTGCATGGCAGCAAGCTCAGCACCGGCACCAAGAAGATTTCCATAGAGAATAAACTGCTGGTCACCATAGATCTCTGTCAGATCATTCAGCTCACAGATCAGATCCTGTGACTCATTCAGTCCCCAGCTGACCTGATCACCTGTGCTGTCGCCATGATCTCTCATATCCGGAATATAGATGTTATAGCCCTTTGCCCAAAAATAGGGTGCCATCAGCATGTCTGAATCCTTGCTCTGGTCAAAGGAATGCAGCATGACTACCGTTACATCTGATCCCTGATCGTAAAAATAAGCGGAAAGCTTCGCCCCATCAGAGGACTTGGTCGTCATCTGATAGCCAAGGTTCTGCTCCTTCCAGTCATCAAAGCTTTCGCAGACATCAATCATGTCGTGCTTATCCTCGTCAGAAAGCTTCAGCTGCTTGAAGTTTTCTAAGGCCTCACTTGTACCATCATAATGACCGATAAACATATGTGCATAATTAATCGGCAAACGGTATACCCAAACTGCAACGATAAAAGCAACTGCCACAATAGAAGCGATAATAATGAACTTCCAGTCCATCTGTACACGTTCTTTTTTCTTTTCCTTAGCGGCACTTCCAAAGTTCTGAGTGGAATACATATTTTTGTTTGATTTCTTTTTGCTCATATTCCCCTCCTTATCTCGCAATTCTCATACCAATGGTATTTTCTGTAATCGTAAGATCTGCTTTCTTTTCATCAAGCCAGCTTGTATATGCTTCCTCGATCAGGGCTTTCCTTGCATCAATCATCTTTTCCTGCTCGCCCTTTTTCACATAATAGAAAATATAGGCTGTACCGTCCTCTGTGATATCCGTAAAGGTATCTCCCACGGAGCGATCTCCTGCCAGCCAGGCATCTACATTTGCAGAATAATCACCGCTTCTGACTCCCTCATGAAGGCCATTTGTTTCTGAATCCTCTTCGGAAAAATTATTGACCAATACTTGAAAAGCTTGCTGAGAAGCGTCAGAAGAAACAGCATCTCCGCTGATCTGATTCTGAATCGAAGCATTTCCTTCTTTGAAAGCCTTCAGGACATTTTCCGTCCTCTGCTTCAGGTTGTTCTGCTGTCTCTCTTCAAGGACCTCACTATAGCGGTCTGCAGATACCGACATCTGAATGACCAGAAGATCTGCGGTATAGGCATCTCCTGTTTCTGACTGAGCAGCACGCTCTTCCACTTCTTTTTCTGTCGGTGTAAATTCTTCATCGATCAGCTTCTGCTTATATTCATCTGCAAGAAGCCCCCGTTCAAACTCCTGGTAATAGCTTTCCACGGTAACGCCCGGCTGATAAAGATGCTGCAGATAATCCTTTTCCTTTGTCAGACCGGAAGCTGTCGTTGCGGCCTGAACACCTTCATGCTCTTCTTCTAAGGCTTCCTGCCCTGCCTGACTTAAGCTATAGCCTGCTTCATCTGCCGCCTTACACAAAATATCCCGTTCTGCCATCTTATCAATGGCCGCTGACTTAAAATATTCATCCCAAGTCATTCCATAAGGGCTTTCCTGCCTGTGCAGTCTGGAATTTGTATATAAACCCATTTCCGTCAGATCTTCATCTGCATGCTCTGACAGAAAATCATAATATTCATTGTAATAATAGAGATGATACTCGGCAACGCTGTACTTCGTATCATCGATAGTAACTGCAGTAATTGCTCTCTGGGGCAAGCCCGATGCCATTAAAGTAAATACAAAAATCATTGTAATTACAACAGCAGCAATACTGACTCCTCTGCTTGTTTTCATATTTTTACATAATCCTTTTCAATCCAGTTTGAATGTAACTTTTTGATTATACCATACGCGGAGCTTTTTTTCATAGGAAGGAAGTTTCCTATGAGATAAAAGAAAATCCGGGGCACCTTTGGTACCCCGGAAAACAATACGAAGAGGTTTTTCCTTAGGTCTTCCGATTTTAGTAGAAAACGATTGCAAGTACAACTGCAAGCAGTGAGAAGATAACCGGAATGATAACCGTAAGGATAAAGCTGTGGATATAAGAATCCTTGTATGTTGTCTTGAACATTGCGATACCTGTAGCAACCTGTGCGGAATGCGGCAGAGAATCGAGTGTTGTAGATGTAGAAACAAGAATTCTGTGAAGTGCACCGTTGTTAACAGCCGGATTAGCTGCATATACGCTACCGAATGTTGACAGCCAGAGGATCAGTCCTCCGATACCATCAGCACAAAGACCAGCGATCAATGCGATAGACAGCCAAGCTGAGAAGTACGGATTAATGTTGATATTCAGGAATGCTTCCTGCAGAGGCTGGAAGCAAGCAGAAGCCTGTGTTACAGTACCAAATCCATATACGCAAGCAGCCATTACCATGAAAGGAGCAAGATCCATCCAGCCACGTGACAGGATTGTTTTTACTGTAATCTTCTTGGTAGCTTCAAGGTTCAGAAGCATAACTGTTGCTGTTGTGATCCACATAGAGAAGCAAACAGAAGTCAGAGCTGCAACACCAAGACCCATCTGGAAGATGAATGCCAGAACAAGGATCTCGATAACCGGAAGGATTGCTTTTCCAAAGCTCGGGATCGGAATCTCACCAAACTGTCCGCCGGAAACGTCAACTGCAACTCCCTCAGGACCGTCGCCGTTCTGCTCCTGATATCCTTCTCCGTTCTTACGAGCCTTGTTGATAATGTACTGCAGATAGATAATGCAAAGGATGATACCAACAGCTGAGCAGATCAGTGAAAGAACCGGTGCTGCGTAAAGTGTTGTTCCCAGATATGTTGTCGGCAGTACGTTCGGCATAGCTGTAACGCCCGGAAGTGAGAATGATACGATAGGCGGTGCTGCGATGCAGGCTGCATATCCGATATTGATCGGAAGATCAGAAGCCTTCATCAGTGAGAATACCATCGGTGCTACGATGAACAGGTACATATTGATACCTGCCAGCTGCAGAAGAGCTGCTACTACGAAGATCGCATACGGAGCAAATTTAAGACCCATCTTTTCAACGATCTTGTTAGCCATTGCATCACCGGTTCTTGTCTCACGCATTACGAATGCGAAAACACCTGATGAAAAGAATACCATACCATTGTTGATAACAAAGGTACCTACACCTGTCGGGAATGATGTGAAGATTGCACTCATCCAACCATCTGTTGCACCGATTGCAACAACGCAGGCACCAAGGAATGCTGCAAGTGCGGTATGAAAGCCCTTGAAGCAAAGAATGATGAATACTACCAGTCCTATAACAAGGAATGCGGCAGAAGCACCAACACTTGTGAACATACTTATTTTCCTCCCTTCGAAAACTGTAGTTCTGTTAAAACTTTTTCCCCATCTAATACCTTACCTCTTCAAAAAACATCGGATGGCTATCTATGATTATAGTCGAATTAAATCCTTTGGAAAAACAACACTTTACCATTTCATTCACAACCAAATGTGGTACTCTTTTACATTCTCAGCGGATAATCAGTTTTTTTACTGTATTTTTGACGAATTTTTCTTCTCTCTTTTCCCTTTTCTTTGCCCTTTTCGCTCAGCATTTTCTTTCCTTTCCCTCGCATAATACTTCTTTCACTACACTTTGTTGTCGTCTCCTCTTTTTTTCGTTCCTTTACGTCCTCTCTTTCTCTTTGCTACTATATAAAACAGAATGAATCCCTTTGTTATTTCAGCCTTTAAGAAACAATTGAAAAGCAAACGGATTCTCTTTCTGATAACTATGGGGTAAATAAACAAAAGAAAGGAAAAAGAGAGGATATTCTTTATGACAAAAGAACTGATCATTTCCGGCGAATATCTCGTCAATGAAACCGTTTCCTGCCAGAAGCTGATCATTGAAGAGGATGCAGTTCTTACTGCACCGGAAGGAAAATTTGTAACCTTAATTCATGAAGGAATCGGCCGTCAGCCGCTTCCCGGCACTTACAACGGAGATATCACACTTGCTGTTGCAGATACCTATCACATGCTGCCGCATGGACTGATGAGACCCTTCAATCATTCCGAGGACTTCCATTGTGCTCTTGTAATCGAGGATAACAAGGTAATGGAAAACAAGGCTGTCAAGGAGCTGATTCATGACGGAACCATTACAGACACAGAAGCAAAGGATTTCACCCTGCAGTCTGACGAGGACAACTTCAACGGTATTGTGATCACAGGCGACAGCCGTTATACCATCTCCAATGCAGAGATCAATCTGGAAGGACATGGCTTCAATGATTTCCTTGGTGCCGGTGCCGGTATTCAGGCTATTGATAATGCCAAGGTTCAGATCAATGATTCCAACATTACCATGGCAGGTGTTACCAGATGTGCCATCCACTGCGGCGGCGATGCCGTAATCGAGGTAAATGACTGTAATATCGTTAACCAGTCTCCTGATGATCCCGAATGGATGGGTGATTTCTCCTGGGGTATCGGTGTAACCGGTACAAACCGTCTGGTTCAGCTGGCTGATAACGGTACCGTTTACTACAACAGATGCTATCTGAAGACAAACGGCTGGGGTGTTTTCTCCATCGACGGCTGTGATGATGTGGCTCGTGTTTATGTTACCGATTGTGTCGTTGACCTTTCCGGTCCCCGTGCAAACGGCTACGGAACTTTCTGTATCGGTGACAGAAATACCGTTGTTATCGACGGATCCGATTTCCATGTAAACGGATATGCCATGATCGTACGCGGTATGATCGATGGCGCTGCAAAGGCACAGATCATCAACGGCTCCAATATTACCGGAAACCGTTTCGGTGTTATCTGTATCGGTGACTGCTCTACTCCGGTTACTCTGGCAGATTCCAGCTTTAATACCAGAATGTCAACCCTGGTTGTAAAGGGTTCCTCTACCGACTTTGAAATCACAAACTGTGATATCAAGGCAGGAAACGGCGTTATTCTTCAGCTGCAGGACAATGACGAATGTGGTATGGATTATGATGCATCCAAGGTTCCGGACAGAGCAGATGTTTATGAAGAGGGACGTGATCTTGCAGCAATCACCGGCGATGATGTTACTCTTACCCTTGTTGATAATGAGATCGAGGGCAACTTCTTCAACTCTACCACCAACCTTCACATGGAAAACGAAGGACGCAAGGGCGGCATGGGCAATCCCAAGACCTTTGGTGGTCTCTTCGCTCCGCCTGAAGGAGGTCCTAACCCGCTTGAGGCTCCGCCTGCAGGTGCAATGGAAAATCCGGATGCTCCGGCTGCACGTGATGAGATCAATTATGAGAAGAAACTTCGCGGACCGAAGAACCTTGGCATTACTCTGGTTAATACCACTCTCTCCGGACAGATTTCTTCTGCAGACGCAAAATACAGAGATGATGTGGAATGGATCGACGAATACAATCGTCAGGAGCTTTCCAATATCACACAGGAAGCTGCTCCGACTATCAACAACGGTGTTGTTGTCAACGTTGATACAGATTCTACCTGGTTTGTTCAGGGTACAAACTATATCACAAAACTGATCGTTGGTGAGCATGCTCTGATCCTTGCTCCGGCAGGAAAGAAGCTGACTATGACGATCGATGGCCAGCCTGTTGTTCTTGAGCAGGGCAAGACTTACGAAGGAAAGATTGTTCTTTCCGTAGCTTAATAAAAGGCGTAGCGAATCATGAAAAAAGGACGAGAATGCTTCTGCCAGATCAAAAACACGCTCGCGCTCTATATCGTATCGCTTTAGCGATGCGATACACGTAACGTGCCTAACGGTTTTTGATCTTAAGCAGAACATCTCGTCCTTTTCGCTTTATTCCTTGGCCAAATATCCTTAGGGCAACGCGAGGAACAGAGAACGAAGCATGTCATAGATTTATTCAGCTCGGAGTCATGCTTCCGTAGCTTCCGCAGCCTTCTCAGCTTTTTCAGCCGTATAAGATCTGGCAAGATCCATAATCTCATGAACCATACTGTTCTGACTGTCCTTTTTCGCCACAAGCACAATATCCACCCAACGCTCTGTCGGATAAGTAGCAAAAACATCCTCATCGATCAGCTTGCAAGGCTCTATTGCAAAAGAAACCCCCTGTCCCATTTCGATTGCGGTACAGGAAGAAAGGATATTCTCCGTAATAACCAGATTTTCGAAAGGGAAATTATAATTTCTCATTCTCTCCAGAAGTACGTCAATATTTCCTCCCGGCGGAAGGGAAAAGAAAACCGTCTCCTCCCTGAAATCCTTATAGCTCGCATCTGCCTTGGCTAAAGGATGATCCTTCGAAACAAAGAGAACTTCCCTTGCTACCCCGATGGGAATGATTTCTGAATTTTCCGATGCCTTAAACTCTGTACTGAAGGTAATTCCAATGTCCACCTTATCATCCTTCATCAGACTCGGCAGCTGCCAATCCGGCGCACTCCGATATTCAAAACGGATATCCGGATGTTCCTTCTTATAGGAAGATAGAATCGGATAAAAAATCGGCGTAATATTCAAAAGATCCAGATAACCGACCCTAACAGACTTTTCCTCTGCTTCTGTCAGCTTTCTGACCAGCATCTTAGCCATATCCATGCCTTCCTTGTAATGGCGGAAAACATCCAGATAGATTTCTCCCGCCTGGGTCAGCTGAATATTGCCTCTCTCCCTGATAAAGAGCTGGCATTCCAGATCCTCCTCCAGTCTTGATATATGTTTGCTCACTGCCTGCTGGCTCAGGTAAAGCTCCTTCGCCGCATTCGTGAAATTCAAAGTCTTCGCCAAAGTCAAAAAAGAATGTATCATTACATCACTAATCAAAAGGAACACCTCCTCTTTCATTCTCTATCACTAAGCTAATCCCATCTTAGGGAAAAGCCGAAAAGCCTTTTCCGGGTCGAATTTGTGCTGCAAAACAGCTTTTTCCTCTGCAAATCCGTATCATCTCCTAAGCTAACCCTGATAAAATCAAAATCAGCTTAGCACACAACGCTTTGTTGTCAAGAAGGGCCGCAAAGATTTGTTATACAATTAACTTGGTTTTGATAGAATACTAATTGTAAATAGTAACTCAAACTTCCCACACCGATAAGGTGTGCTGATCCTTGAAAATTCAATATTTCAGCCAATAAAAAAGGCATAAATGCTTCAATTTGGTATAATGGAATTGACAAGAAACCATATACAAAAAGGAGATTTATGCCATGTCCATTATATCACAGAATTATCATGATGAAGCTGCTTTGATTGATTGTATTCAAAGATTTTTCTCAAAGCATCACGTTGGAAAAATTTTGAAACAATGCAATGGAGCAAAAGAAAAAGGCGTTCCGGCTGTATCTCTTCTGCGTTATAAGCTTGGCAACATCTTCGTAGGCAGAAGCATGTATATGCAGCAACGAACTGGTTCGTTCAAAGAATCCTTTTCCAAGAATACTTTTTACCGTTTCCTGAATTCAACCAAAACGAACTGGCTTCGATTTACGTCACTGCTTGCTGCTGATATCGTAAACAACGATATCAGGGATCTTACAGCTGACAATCGGAAGAATGTTTTTATCATTGATGACAGCCTCTTCAACAGATCCAGCTGTAAGAAAACAGAACTTGGCTCCCGTGTATTCGACCATACAAGCATGGATTATAAGAAGGGCTATCGTATGCTTACTTTGAGCTGGAGTGATGGCAACACATTGATTCCTGTAAACAGTTGTCTCCTTGCTTCTTCAAAGGGCTCTAACATCCTTGGGCCGGTAAAGACTTTCGACAAACGGACTATCGCAGGAAAACGCCGCAAATTGGCACAAACCAAAGCTCCAGAGGCTATGCTGGAACTGATAGACACAGCCGTTTCTGCCGGACTATCAGCAGAATACGTCTTGTTTGATTCCTGGTTTTCAAATCCAGCCCAGATAACTTCCATCAAATCCAGAGATATAGATGTTATTGCAATGATCAAGAAAAGCAGTCGCATCAAATACTGCTACAATGGCGAAAATCTCAACATCAAGGAAATCTACGCCCGCAACAAAAAGCGTCGTGGCAGATCAAAATATCTGCTTTCCATTGATGTTATGGTTGGTAAGGAGAATCCGATTCCTGCAAAGATCGTCTGTGTAAGGAATAAAGCGAATCGAAAAGACTGGCTTGCTTTTATCTGTACCGATACATACTTATCAGAAGAAGAGATTATTCGCATTTATGGTAAACGCTGGCAGATTGAAGTATTTTTCAAGACCTGCAAATCCATGCTTAACCTGATTGGCGAATGCCACAGTCTTTCCTATGATGCACTGACCGCTCATGTAGCGATCGTGTTTACCCGATATATGTTACTCGCATTGGAACAACGGCAAAACGAAGATCTGCGAACACTTGGCGAGCTGTTCTTTTTTCTTGTGGATGAAATGGCAGATATTACTTTCAACCGTTCAATGGTTATCCTGATGGAAGCCTTTATTGCAAGCTTGCAAGAGATAATAAAGCTTAGCGATGAGCAATTAGACGCTCTTATGGAGAATTTTGAGTCTCGCCTGCCACAATACCTGCGCGATTCCTTGCATTTACAGGCTATCGCCGGATAAATCTCTATTTTGTTAGCTGAAATATTGAATTTTCAAGGTGCGAACCCCTCTTGGGGTATGGGAAGTCTTAGTTAGATATTATAGCATTACGAATGCCTTTCCGTAAATCTGAAATAGTTAAAAAAATAACCAAAATTTATACAGTTTAACCAAAGAAAAACAGAAAGTGATGCGAAAGCTAATGAAAAATAATGAAAAAGATGGTGTAAGTTGACTAAAAACAAGATGTGTTAAAAAGTTGTCAATTATTGACATAAATTGTTGCGAATGCTACTCTCTTTTTGACAGTTTATACAGTCGCATATCGGTTGGCAGGTGAACCGATAAAATTGTGTGAAAACACGACCTTTATATAAGGAGGAAAAAGGGTATGAAGAAAAAAGCAGTCAGTATCGTTCTTTGTGCAGCGATGCTAACGACATTGGTGGTTGGATGCGGCAGCTCAGGCGGAAGCACAGACACATCATCTGCTGATTCAGGATCAGCGTCAGGAGGATCATCTGCTGATTTGATCTCTTCAGGCAATGCAACAGGTAATCCGGATGATTTCGATTGGAAGGCTTACTCAGGAACAACAATTGAGGTTCAGTTTAATGAGCATACATATGCAAATGCAGTGGTTGAGAAGCTGGATGATTTTGAAGAATTAACAGGAATTGAAGTTAATTACACAATCACACCGGAGTCTAATTATTTTGATAAATTGAACACTTCACTTTCAAGCCGTTCCGGTACACCGGATGTTTATATGTCTGGTGCTTATCAGCTTTGGGAGTACGCTCCGGCTGGCTATGTAGAGCCACTTGAAGATTACATCAACAATCAGAGCCTTACAGCAGCTGATTACGATTTTGCAGATTTTTATCCGGCAGTTACCGGTGCTCTGCAGTGGGATCTTACAGCAGGACATGCAGTAGGATCAGGATCTCAGTGGGCTCTCCCGATGGGATATGAATTGAATGAGGTTGCTTACAATAAGAATGCTCTTTCAGATGAGCAGGTTGAGGCGATCAAGACAACAGATGGACTTCTTGAGACATCTAAAGAACTTGAAGGATGGAATGGTTCCGGATCTTATGGTATTGCAATTCGTGGTTCCAGAAACTGGGGAACAATCCATGCAGGTT
>CAVEOK010000014.1:0-53145 GCA_963617415.1 Oscillospiraceae bacterium | reverse complement strand
TAGGAAACTTCGTTCCTATGAAATAAGAAAAAGCCGCAAGGATGCGCAGCTCGCGCGAAAAGAAATATGACGGAAGTACAATGGAAGCGGGGGGGGATAACACATTTGTTTGGTTGTGAATCGAGCTGAAAACAGTGTGAATTGACGAAAAATAAATGCGTATAATTGATTTATTGGTTAATAAGCACAAAAAAAGAAAGTAAGGAGGAAAGGAGAGTTATGGATTTATATCAGTTGGATTGTTTTCGAACCGTTGCAAGAATGGAACATATCAGTAATGCGGCTGTTGTGCTGCATGTAACCCAGCCGGCGCTCAGCAAGATCATTTCCAGAGTGGAGGATTATGCGGGGGCGCCTCTTTTTGACCGTGTAAAGGGAAAAATCCGTTTAAATGCATCAGGAACGGTATTTCTGGAAACCTTGGATGATATGTTTGCCATGCTGGAAAAGGCAAAACAGCAGCTAGAGGATATCAATACCCAGAATCATAATAAGGTGCGTCTTGCATCCTCGGCAGACAGTATCTTATTTATGCTGGCGGAGCGCTTCTTCTCGGATCATCCTGATATTCGGATCTGGTATTCTGTTTTAACAGAGAAGCAGATTCGGGAAGGCTTTATGAAAAACACCCTGGACTTTGCCCTAACGACTAATCCGATCAAGGAGGAAGGAATAGAGTGGGTTCCCTTGGGAAATGAAGAAATCCTTATGGTTTGCAGTCAGGATTCGCCCTTCTATGGAAAAAAGCTGGTTTCTTTCCCAGAGCTGGCCGGTGTGGAAATTATGTGTGAAACAACGGGAGCCATGCGGGATAAGATCTTCGGCTGCTGTGAGGTGGCTGGCTTTCGTCCGAATGTCATGATGGAAAGTACAGTTGGATCGGTAATTGGCTTTGAAGCCGGCTTGAAAAGAGCGGTTGCCTTTATGCCGGCCCATCGCTATATGCAGATGGAGGAGGCACATACCATAGCAGAGGAAAACGGACTACTGAATCCGACAAAGCCAAAGCTCTCAGCGGCAAGGTTGCAGCTGCCTTCCTGTTCCTGGGCTACAGGATTGGCAAAGCCGGTGGATACCGAGATGAATGAGAACTGTGAGTGCTTCTATAATATGGTGATAGATTATTTCGAAAACCTGGCAAAGAAAATGGATGTGTTTATGAAGTCCTATTTTAAGGATACCTACCTTTAAGGGAAAGGAGCATATTCCGTATCGAATATAAGTACATGACAATTAACAATTTCACAAAAGCAAGGCCAGTTTCTAAAATATAGGCATAAGGAAAAACTCATTTTATGAAAAGGAGGGACTATAAATGAGAAAGTTCGTTAAGCCACTGGCCTTGCTTTTATCGTTAGGGCTGGTAGGAAGCTCACTCGCAGCATGCGGAAGCAGTTCGAGTGATTCTTCTGCAACAACAGATTCGGGATCAGCGGAGAGCGGAAGTGCGGCATCCGGAAATGCCAATACGGTTGATCTCGGCGGAACTGCATTGCCGGACAGTTGGGGGGATCCGGTATATGGCGGCAATGTCACACTTTATTCCAATGGAGATATTGATGCTTACTTTGATCCGGCAATCGGTGATACGGTTGGTTTCAATCTTTTCCTGGAGGGACTTTGGGCCTATGACAGCTCATCCGAATATAATGTCAGCGGAGACAATGTTCCGGTTGAGGCACTGAAAGGTCAGCTGGCAGAGTCCTGGGAGGCAGATGAGGATGCGAAGACCCTGACGGTAAAGCTTCGTGATGATGTTCATTTCTTCAAGCTGGATGATGAATATGATTATTATGGTGGCCGTCAGCTGGTGGCAAGTGACGTAAAGTGGACCTATGACAGACTTTGCGGCTTAGGCAGCGGCTATGATGAGGCAATGCAGACAGAGTCTAACTGGGCTGGTCTTTTGTCCATGCTGGAATCCGTAGATGCAGTGGATGATACAACAGTTGTTTTCCATCTGACAAGTGCGGATGAGGTTACAGTAGCAAACTTTATGAGCCAGTTTGTTAAAATTGGCGGACCGGAATGGGATGATCTGACCGAAGACCAGCAGGCGGATTATCACTATGCATGTGGAACAGGTCCGTATCATATCACAGAGTTTGAGGCAGGACAGAAAGTCGTTCTGACAAAGAATGATGATTATTATGATACAGATGCAAGCGGAAACCAGCTTCCCTATCTGGATACCATTACCTATCTCTACATCGCAGATTCGACCAATATCGTAACGCAGTTTACATCAGGCAAGTTGGATATCTTCGGTTCCAACAGAACAAATCTGGTTAATGATTCTGAGGCTCAGCAGATCGCTTCCTCCGGAATGGATTACTATTTGGATTCAGTTCCGAGCTCACAGCCGGAATATCTGGCAATGAAGAGCAATCAGAAGCCATTTGATGATATTCGTGTCAGAAAGGCAATGCAGCTGGCAATTCCGATGAGTGAGATTCATTCCAAGCTCCTCAATCTGGCAGGAGAGCCGGAGCTTTCAGGACTTTGGAATCCGACAACAACAGATTGGTCTACCGTTTCCAGCTGGAGTGATGACCTGGTTGCATCCTATTCCTATGATCCGGAGCAGGCAAAGGAACTCCTCAGTGAAGCAGGATATCCGGATGGATTTGAATTTACAGTTGTCATCAGCCCGGATAATAATACGGATCTTTGGACCGTTGCACAGGAATATTGGGCACAGATCGGTGTCACCATGAATATTGAAACCGTTTCCAACTTTATGGAAGCAAAAACAATCGGTACTGCATCAGGTGATGCAAGAAGCACGGCTTCCACAGGAGCAGGTGCATGCGGATCCATTACAGCAGCAATCAACCAGACAGTTGACGGCGGCTGGGCATCCTCACTCTGGACCAATGACGCAGATTATACAGAGATGGTGAACGGCCTGAATTCAGCAACGTCACTGGATGAGCAGGCAGAGCAGGCGAAGGCTCTGGATGAATATTATGCAGAGCAGCACTGGACCGTAAACCTGACCGGTATGAGAAACTTAAACTACTACTACAGCTCCAGAATCGCAGGAGTCAAAGCAGGTGATTGCCTCTTCTCAGGCAAGATCGCACCGGAAGTACTGTCCCATATGTGGGTAACAGACGGAAAATAAAAAATATTGTAAAAATATCTGGAGTCGGTAATTTTACCGGCTCCGGATACTAAGGAAGGATTTTTGACGGTTCTTCCTAGAACATACAAGAAAAGAAAGGAAAAAAGTAGCATGGACAGAAGATTGAATTCAGAACAGCTGCTTACAAAATGGGAACTGAGAAGAGAAGTAGAAAATCTAATGGTTAAATTTTTTTCTCAGGACTACATTTTGCGCCGGGAAAAGGATATGTATAAGAATTACTGGTCAGTGGCAGAAGATGTCTGCCTTACCGTAAATGATGGTGCATATAAGGGCGCGGCAGCAGTAGAGGGCTATTACAAGGCAATCGAGGAAAGAACCAAGCTGGAGAGCAAGCTGATCCAGAAAAAGTATCCGACCAGACTGGGACAGAAGTCAGACGAGGAGATTTATGGCGCAGGTGTCATGGATATGAAGGCAATCGTTGCTCCTGTTATCGAGGTTGCGGGAGATAATAAAACAGCGAAGGGTCTTTGGACAGTCAATGGTATGAATACCAAGCTGACACCGGGAGGACAGGTCAGTGATTGGGAAAGGGGCTATGTCGGAGCTGATTTTATCAGGGAAAATGATGAATGGAAGGTTTGGCATCTGATCTATGTACAGGATCTGGATCACGCTTCCGGATATTCCTGGGAAGAACCTGAGCCGGTATTTGAGGATGATCCGATTTATGCAGAGGTACGTAATTTCAGCTTCCCGGAGCCGAATGTAAAGAAAGTTGTTTATGAAAAATATTATGCGGACCGGCCGCTTTATGCACCGCCTGCATATCCGGAAGCATATGATACTTTTGCTGAGACCTTCAGCTATGGCATGTAAAGGAGGGACAATCAATGGGAAAACAGTTTTATTCAGATGATGAATTGGTTGAACGTCTCTGGGATTATGAAGACATTAAGCAGCTGATGGCCAAGCATTTTTATCTCTATGCGGGAGATGAAAGAAGAAAAGAATTAACTGAGCTTTGGGTAAAGCTGCCGCAGAATAGGAGAAGCGCATCTCTTGGCGTAAATACAGGATTTTACAGTGGAATGGAGGATATTTCGAATTACTATGTGGTACAGCTGAATGAACTTCGTTATGCTCAGCTGAAGCCCTATTCCGATGCAGATCCTTCTGTTGATTATGGCAAGCAGAATCTGGGAAGAGGCATTCTGAATCATAGTGCCGCTTATTCTCCCCTGATCCAGATCGCAGAAGACGGCAGAACAGCAAAATATATGTGCTATAACCAGGGAGCCAGAGCCGTAGGAAATGCAGATGGAAGTGCAGACTGTCGTCATATGTTTGGTCTTCTCTATGCAGATCTTCTGAAGGAGCAGGGAGAATGGAAAATCTGGCATCTGATCATCACCAATGATCATGCTATTCCTGCAGGCAAGCCCTATTCTGATTATCCGGAATGGGAGGACAGTTTTGGAACAAGCGGTCAGAATGGACCCTACAGACAGATGCATGAGGATCCCAATAACAGCTATACAGCAACAGAGCTTGGTGATCCAACCATCAAACGTGTCGTATATGATCCTTTCTTTGGATGGGAGCATCTTTATGAAGATATGCCGCATCCCTACTACAGCTACAATCCGCTTCACAGCTATGGACCGGAGGGAGACTTCGGCATGCCGTATTATGAAAGAGAAAGGAGAAATGTATAATGGGACTTACTTTTAAAGAACGTCTGCATAATGCGCTGGGCGCTCAGCAGATAGAGATTCTCAAGGTATATCATGCTTATGTACATTCTGTTTCCTATGAGCGTGAGGAGTTTGATAAGATCTGGTTCAAAGGAGAAAATTCAACCTGGGTTCATAACTTTGGCAGTATGACCGGATTTGAGATGATCTACTATAATCACACCATGGGAGAAGGCCGTATGGGCGTTATGGACACCTATGAAAAGGCACTGACGGATTACTTCCCCTCCTTCCGTGGCGGAGATTTAAGAGCGACAGGTGCTTCCGGTCTGCATGGTCTTTCCGACTGCTGTATTGAAATGGCAAAGGATGGAAAATCCGGTCGACTTTGGGCAATCACTGCCGGTGTTATGATGGATACCATTGGCCATACCAAAGAACGCGGAAAAGAAGGCCCATATGAAAAATTCGGTGCAGCCTCCTGGGAATACTACGGAGCAGATTTTGTCTATGTAGATGGAGAATGGAAATATATTCACGAGACAGTTGTACCGGTATTTGCCAACTCCTATGATGGAGAGAATATGGGACATGATCTCTACAGTAGAAGTGATGATGATCCTTCCCATACCCAGTGGAGAGGCATCCCCTGCAAGGTGGGAATTGAAGGCCCCTTTAATGAGCGTTATGATGTGCATCAGGTGGTACAGCATCTCCTGCAGGAGTGCCCAGAGCCTTATGAGACATTGGATGACGAACATTCCTATGTACCTGGAAAGAATGAATTAAAATAAAAACTCCCCTCAAAACTTTTGAATATCTCCCTTAATAAAAAGAGAAGCACAGCCGGTGCTTCTCTTTTTGGGATAGTGTCAGTTCACAGTATTCTTATTCCTTCTCCTCCACCAGCTTCAGCGCGCCTGTCGGGCAGGCATCGAAGCAAAGCTTGCAGTCCTTGCAAACCTGAATGGTTGAATTGTAGCGGAATTCCGGTTTTACAACCGTGTTAAAGCCACGGCCGACCAGACCGAGAATACCCTGCTTTGCCGTTTCCTCGCAGATACGAACGCAGAGTCCGCAAAGGATACACTTGCCCTGATCACGCTCGATGATCGCAAGGCGCTGTTCCTTATAAGAGCTGTGCTGTTCACCTTCCAGTCTCTTCGGATGGATCGGAAGCTGGTTGGCACGCTTGATCAGAGTACAGTGACCATAATCGCTGCAGCCGCATTCCAGACAGCGAAGGGCTTCATCATGCGCTTCCTGCTCGGAGAAGCCGAAGTTGATCTCCTGGAAGTCCAGCTTGGTCAGCTCACGGGAACGCTTTGGCATGTGATGACGCGGAATACGCGGCTTATCTGCCAGATCCTTCTCGGAAACCTTCTTCTCAGAATAGAAAGGTGTCTTGTAGAAGGTAGTCTTATCATACATATAGGCATGAATCTGATCGACAGCCCGTCTTGCTTCACCGATTGCTTCAATCGCAATAGAAGATCCCTTATTAGTTGCTTCACCGACTGCAAAGACACCGTCCATAGAGGTACGGAAGGAAGCGATACCGGCTTCGATATTGCCAGAAGGGGAGGTTTCGAGTTCTTCGAAGCCTTCCGGACGAAGTCCGTGTCCGATGGCTGCGATCACGGTATCTACTTCAAGGGTTTCAAATTTGCCCTCGATCGGAACCGGCTTGCGTCTTCCGCTGCTGTCCGGCTCACCGAGCTCCATGCACTGCAGTTTCAGAGCCTTTACATGGCCGTTTTCACCGATAACCTCTTCCGGATTGGTCAGGAATTTGAACTGAACGCCTTCTTCTATAGCTTCATTGATCTCAAGATCTTCAGCCGGCATCTCGTCTCTGGTTCTTCTGTAAATGATATAAACATTCTTTGCACCCAGACGAACGGCACTTCGGCAGGCATCCATAGCGGTATTGCCGCCGCCGACTACAGCAACATTTGTTCCAATCTCCGGTTTAATGCCGAGCCCGATCTGACTTAAGAAGTCGATGCCGCCAAGAACACCATCCAGCTCTGCACCCTTGCAGCGGAGAGGAGAATCTTTCCAGGCACCGATCGCAACAACAACAGAATCGTATTCCTTGCGGAGATCCTGCAGCTGAACATCACGTCCGACAAAGATATTGTTGCGGAAGGTGATACCCATATAGCGGAGAATATTGATCTCCTGTTCAAGCACATTTTTGGGCAGACGGTAATTCGGAATACCGTAGCGGAACATACCGCCGTTCTTCGGCATGGCATCCAGAATGGTAATCTGGTGTCCCTTGATACGAAGGAAATAGCCAACTGTCATACCGGCAACGCCGGCACCGATGATACAGACCTTCTTTCCCGTATCCGGTGCAACTGGCGGAATATAGGGTCTTTCCTTTGCATATTCCTGATCAGAGGCAAACTGCTTGAGTGAGCAGATGGAGACCGGAAGGTCGATCATATTTCTGCGGCAGGCTGACTCGCAGGGGCGGGGACAGATTCTGCCGACGCAGCTGGGAAGCGGGATCTTTTCACGAATGATCTTTACCGCTTCGGTATAATTGCCTTCGGCGATTTCCTTAATGTAGCTCTGGCAGTCTGTACCGGCAGGACAGTTCAAGGTACACGGACCGCGGCAGTCTCCGGAGTGATCGCTCATGATCAGCTCCATGGCAATCTTTCTTGCCTTGAGGATACGGTCAGAGAGGGTATGAATCTTCATCCCATCAGAAGCGGTAGTTGCACAGGCACGGAGGAGCTTGGGATTGCCCTCTGCCTCTACGACACAAAGACCGCAGGCACCGTATGGTTTTACTCTTTCATCATTGCAGAGGGTCGGAATATCGATACCGTTTCTTCTGGCGATTTCCAGAATCGTCTGACCCTTTCGTGCAGTTAATTCATTATCATCAATTGTAATTGTAATATATTCCATGATCAGATCACCCCCTACTTTCTGGAAATTGCATTGAAACGACATTTTTCGAAGCAGCTGCCGCACTTAATGCAGGCATTTTGATCAATCTCGTGCGGAGCCTTGATCTCACCGTGAATGGCATCAACCGGGCAGTTTCTTGCACAGGCCGTACATCCAATACAGATTTCCTTGTCAATGGTATAAGTGATCAGTTCCGGACATTGCTTAGCCGGGCAGGATTTCTCCTGAATATGTGCATCATATTCGTCCCTGAAGTAGCGGATCGTGGTCAGAACCGGATTTGGAGCAGTCTGTCCGAGTCCGCAGAGAGCACCATCCTTGATACCGAGACATAATTCCTCAAGCAGATCAACATCATCCGGACGACCCTTTCCTTCGGTGATCCGGGTAAGGATCTCCAGCATACGCTTGGTACCGATACGGCAGGGAACGCATTTTCCGCAGGATTCTTTGGAAGTGAAATCCAGGAAGAATTTGGCCATATTGACCATGCAGGTAGAGTCATCCATAACAACCATACCACCGGATCCCATGATGGCACCGGTTGCCTGAAGTGCCTTGTAATCGATGGGCGTATCCAGAAGAGAAGCAGGAACACAGCCGCCGGAAGGACCGCCAAGCTGTACAGCCTTGAATTCTTTTCCGTCACGGACACCGCCGCCGATATCAAAGATAACATCGCGTAGGGTCTTGCCCATGGTTACCTCAACAAGGCCGCCTCGTCTGATCTTTCCGCTGAGGGCAAATACCTTGGTTCCCTTGCTGCCGGCAGTTCCCATTTCTGCGAATTTGGCACCGCCGTTTAGGATGATCCAGGAAACATTGGCATAGGTTTCTACATTATTAATATTAGAAGGTTTGCTTTCATAGCCACTCTGAGCCGGGAAAGGAGGTTTTAATCTGGGCATACCTCGTTCGCCTTCCAGGGATGCGATCAAAGCGGTTTCTTCACCGCAGACGAAAGCTCCTGCACCTGCTTTAATATGAATATGGCAGGAAAAATTACTTCCCAGAATATGGTCTCCCAAATAGCCCTTCTCTTCGGCAATGGCAATGGCTTTTTCCAAACGTTCAATGGCCAGAGGATACTCGGCACGAACATAGACAAAGGCATTTTCACAGCCGATGGCGTAAGCTGCGATCAGCATACCCTCGATCAGGTTGTAGGGATCTCCCTCGATAACAGCTCTGTCCATGAAGGCACCGGGATCGCCCTCATCTGCATTACAGATCAGGAATTTCTCATCTCCTTCTGCATTGCGGGCAGCATTCCATTTGAACCAGGTCGGGAAGCCGGCTCCGCCTCGTCCGCCAAGGCCGGAAATCTTGATCTCTTCAATAACCTCTTCCGGTGTCATGGAAGAGAGCATCTTTTCCAGAGCCTGGAAACCATCATTTTTCTTGTAATCTTCAATGTCGGTCGGATCGATCAGACCGCAGTGGCGAAGTACGATTCTGGTCTGCTGATTCAGGAAAGAAGCATCATCATTCGTGATCATGAGCGGCTTAATATCATCAATCTTCCATTCGCGAATGGCATTGACAATGAGAGAAGCCTTCTCAGGCGGAACCTTTACCAGACGGGCAAAAAGTGTGTCATCGTCATTGTAAATATCCACGATCGGCTCCAGATAGCACATACCGATACAGCCGGTAATGCCAAGCTCGATCTGATCGCCCTCCTGAAGGGCATTTTTTAATCCGTCATAAACCTTTGCAGCACCTGCGGCAATACCGCAGCTGCCTTCTCCTACGATCAGTTTCATGAGTCACTCACCTCCCTGTTCTTGTATTCGTTTAGAATTTCGATTGTTTTCTGTGGAGTAAGTGAGCCATAGGTTTCTCCGTTGATCATCATAACAGGAGAAAGAGAACAGCAGCCGAGACAGGCTACATGCTCAAGTGTAAAGAGGCCGTCTTCTGTTGTTTCGCCGTCACCGATGCCAAGCTCTTCTTTAATGGTCGTACCGATCAGATCGGAGCTGTTGACATGACAGGCGGTTCCTTTGCAGAGATAGATCAGATATTTTCCGATTGGTTTCAGTCGGAACTGGGCATAGAAGGTAGCGCAGCCCATGATCTTGGCAGGAGAGTTTCCTGTCCTTTCTGAAATGTAGTAGATAGCATCCTCAGGCAGATAACCGTAGATGCTTTGTGTCTTCTGGAGAATGGTAATCAGACTTCCCTTTATCGGGGCATATTCATCCAGAAGGTCTTTGATCAATGATAAATCGCAAGTAGTTTCGCGTTTCATAAAATCCCCCCTTTTTTTATTTGCCTTAAAAGTCTTAAATATTATCCGATAATTGACTGAGAATTACAACAATAGTTTAAAATTTGTCAAGTTAGTTGTAGTGAACTGATATAATGTCAGACGATTTGATAATTAAATAACAAACAGAAAAAGTGAGTAAGTCTACTATTACCAAATCATATATTTATATCGGATTGTGGCATTTCCATTTCGGAAAAGAACTTGGTAATATAAGACCTGTCAAAGGGAGTTCCGATTCCCCCCTCATTAAAGGAACTTCTAAGATTTGACAAGAGCATCGAATTGATGCTTACCCCCTTTTCATTTTTAATAGTACATAAAACCTACTTCCTTAAAAAGCTTTGGTCCCCTCCAAAGCTTTTTAACATGTTAGGAGCTTTTCCGGCGAGGAAAAGCTCCTTTTTGTTTTACAGTTGAAATATCACCATATGATGCCATGACAACATAACGCCGCTAAGTCATGGCATATAAATCGCAGGACACGCTGCAACTGCCTGATGATGCCGCAGCAGGTTGTGAGACATGCTTCGCATGATCTTGAAGGCACATGACCTTGTGCGCTATTCCTCGCGGCGCTTATTCACTCGGGCTCCCGGCATAAACTCGCTTCGTATTTCTTGAAGGTGCTTTCTGCCTTCTTTCATGTTCTTGCCGCTTATTTTTCTGAGCTCAGACAATGCCCCGCCCTCGTGCTAGCCGCTTCGTCATAGCATCCGTTTTGCGAATCGTCCTGTGATTTTATATGCCATGACTTTTGCGGCTGTATCTGTAAGTAATAAGTTGAAAAAGCACGACTTATTCAATGAGCAGATTTTATGCGACGAACCCTGCGTGAATACACGCTTAATTTATCAATAAATCCGTTTCAAGGCTTAGCAATTTGCTGATCTCCAGAGCGATGGCGTTTAAATTACAATCCAATTCTTCCATGAACCATTGCTTGCACACATTTACAATTCCCCCTGAAAAATATGAAATTCTCAGTTTAACGGTTTTGGTATTTTTTTAATTATCGGGTATGTCAGAATTTGACAGCATATGATCAGAAAATATTTTTTTGAGCTTTTCCAAGAAAAATTCGGAATTATCTGATTTGATGAGTACTTTATAAAATTCCTCATCTTTTTCCAAAAACCTGCTTATTTTCCACAACGTAATAATGGGGGCTTGCCAAAGTGTGGGCATAAATAAAAGGAAAGCATATTCCGGAAGGGACATAACAAAGCGTCGGTACTTAGCGAGATATGCCCCGGCCTTGTGGCGGGGCGATTCCGCGAGCCCGTGCCGATAGGCACCTTCTCATGGCGAGCGATCCGCTCCACGCCGATAAGGCGATGTGAGCTTAGTATCCGCTACGCACTATGCCCCGCTCAAGGAGCGGGGCGGTTCCGCGAGCTTGTGCCGATAGGCACATTTGTATGCGAGCGATCTATCGAGTACTAAGCGCGAGCGGTCCCTGGAGGAATATGCTTTCCTTTTATTTACAGAGCCAAAGTGTAGAAAAATTACAGAATAAAGCTTCATATAAAAAAGACGGGATGTTCTGCCTAGGATCGTTTTTGATTCGGCAGAATCATTCCCGTCTATATTTTTAAGAAAGTGCTTTAGCTAGCCAGGAGCTTAAGCTACAACTGAAAGCTAGTCAAGACTCGCTTGCGAGTCTTGCGCGCCGGATTCGGGTCTGCGTTAGCAGACATATACATCTTCGAATCCGTGCGCATCCTCGCGGAGCGTTTAATCAGTCGGAGCTTTAGCTCCGACTGATTAAACGTTTCCGCCCAGCGTAGCACCCATATCGCAAACAATTGCCTCGCCATCAAGCATATTGCAGCTGTCAGAAGCAAGGAAGAGAGCGAGAGCGGCAACCTCATCAACGGTACCAAAGCGTCTCAGCGGGATGTTCTTCAGCTGCTTTTCGCCGAATTCTGTACCCTCGAGCTGTGCTCTGTTGATCTCTGTGATAACATAGCCGGGGCAGATCGCATTGGCGGTGATGCCGTATCTTGCAAGTTCCCATGCAAGGGACTTGGTCAGGTTGATGGCACCGGCCTTGGATGCACCATAGGTTGCAACACCGTTGTTGCCCTTAATGCCGCCGATGGAGCACATATTGATGATCTTTCCGCCGAAGCCTTCGCCTGCTTCATTCTGTTTGATGATCTGACGGGCAGCAGCCTGAGAACCGAAGTATACGCTCTTCAGATTGGAATTAAGAACGGTATCATAGTCCTTCTCTTCTACATCGATGATCTTCTTGGTGATGGCAACACCTGCATTGTTGACCATGATATCAAGACGACCGAATTTCTCAACAGTCTTCTGGATCAGGTTCTCAATCTGTTCCTTGTCCTGTACATCAGTAGCAACGCCAAGTGCTTCTCCGCCAAGAGCGATAACCTCATCGGCTACCTTATCGCAGTCATCCTGGTGTCTGGAAGTGATGACAACCTTTGCACCTGCAGCGGCATAAGCCATAACAATGGCATAGCCTAAGCCCTTGGTTCCGCCTGTGATGATGGCTACCTTGTCAGTGATATCAAAGCTGGGTAATTTGATCGGGGATTTACTTTTATCAAAACTCATTATACAAGTCCTCCTTTTTCGTCGCAGGCAGGAGGTCGGGCCAAAAAGAAAAAGGCCAGGGACAGCTGCCGCGATAACGAGGAAAAGACGCGGACGTCTCCTCCCAGGTTACTAATCAATGTGTTCCTATTATACCTTAAATTTTCAGACAATCCTATCAAAAAAGAAAAGTGGCTTCGGCGGAGAAGGCGTGCGGGGAGGGGAGAATGCAGGAGAAGAGCGGGAAAAGAGGGCTTTTTTTGAAGGAAAAAGTCGGTTTAAAGGCCGGTCTTTAAAGAAAATAAGGAAATGAGGCAGGAAAAAGGGGTATAGGAATTGCTATTGATTTTTTTTTATAATAAAATAAAAAGTAATTTTTACATCTCGTTATTTAGGAGGTTAACAAAATGCGAGTCATAGAACATCCTATATTAGATACCTTGGATACGTCCGATAAGGTCACGATTTATTACAATGGAGAGCCGATCGAGGCACTTAGAGGCGAACCAATTGCAGCGGCGTTGATCAATGCCGGCATCAAGTCCTTCCGTACCACCCAGAAAAAGCATGAGCCGAGAGGCATTTTTTGTGCGATTGGCAGATGTACGGACTGCAAGATGATTGTTGATGGGGTACCGAATACAAGAACCTGCGTCACTCCCGTTCAGGATGGAATGAGAGTAGAGGAGCAGGAAGGCGTAGGTAAAGTCGCTAGCAAAGGACAGAGTGAATCATGAAATTTAAAGAAACGGATATTGCAATCGTAGGTGCAGGATCGGCAGGCTTATCCGCTGCCTATCAGGCAAGACTTGCGGGAGCGCAGGTACTGGTATTGGATGAGAACCGTCTGCCGGGCGGACAGCTTTTCAAGCAAATTCATAAATTCTTCGGCTCAAGGGAACATAAGGCCGGCACAAGAGGCTACAAGATCGGCCACGAGCTGCTGGAAAGAGTAGAAGAGGTTGGCGCAGAGGTTTGGCTTGATGCAACCGTATATGGCATGGAAAAGGACAGCTCTCTGGGCGTGATCTATCAGGGCGAGAACATTGTTGTTCATGCGAAGAAGGTCATTATTGCAACGGGAGCCAAGGAAAATTATATGGCTTTTCCGGGTTCGACCCTTCCCGGCGTAATGGGAGCAGGTGCGGCACAGACCATGGCCAATGTAAACCGTGTGCTTCCGGGTGAAAGAGTGATCATGGTCGGTTCCGGTAATGTAGGACTGATCGTTTCTTATCAGCTGATGCAAGCAGGAGCTGAGGTGCTTGCTATTGTAGAAGGAGCACCAACCATTGGCGGCTATGGCGTTCATGCAGGAAAGATCAGAAGGGCAGGCGTTCCGATTCTGGTGGGACATACGATCAAGAGAGCCTACGGAGACAAGAAGGTAGAGCATGTCGAGATCGCGGCTGTAGATGAAAAATTCCAGCCCATTCCGGGAACAGAGGAAACCTATGATGCGGATACGGTCTGTCTTGCTGTCGGCCTGAATCCGATGACAGAGCTGCTTTGGATGGCCGGCTGTGAATTTTGTTATATTCCGGCCTTCGGCGGCCATGTGCCTATGCATGATGCGCATATGGAAACGACAGTTCCGGGTGTCTATGTAGCAGGAGATGTAACCGGTGTAGAGGAAGCCTCCTCGGCAATGGAAGAAGGCAATCTGGCAGGTCTTGCGGCAGCAGCCTCTCTGGGACTGATCTCAGAATCCGAGGCGGAGCTGCAGAGTGCGGAGATCCAGAGAAGACTGGATACCCTTCGTTCCGGTGCATTCGGAGAGAGAAGAAGAGCATCCAAGAACAATCAGCTTTCCTTTATGAAGGAATATCAAGAGAAGGAGGTACAGTAATATGGAAGGAATCCGTTATACAGGCGTACCGTCCGCTGCAGAGCTTGCAGCCTGTCATGGCATTCCGAGTCAGGCGCGCATGGAAAAGGGAAGGGTGGCATGTATTGAATGTGTCCAGGAAATCCCCTGCAATCCCTGTGAAGAAATCTGCCGCTGCGGAGCAATTGAGATCGGAGAGCAGATCACTTCTCTTCCGACTCTTCATGAGGAAAAGTGTACAGGATGCGGACTTTGCGTGGCAAACTGTCCGGGCCTGGCAATCACACTGATCGATCAGTCCTATTCGGAAACAGAAGCAACCATTGATTTTCCATTTGAATATCTTCCACTTCCGGAGGTTGGAAGCCTGGTAGAGGCAGTTGACCGGGCAGGTCAGGTAGTTTGTCAGGGACAGATCAAAAAGGTAACAAAGATTCCGGCTTATGCGGGAACAGCAGTCATTCGAATGGCTGTACCCAAAGAGTTTATCAACACGGTTAGAAGCATGAAGAGGTTGAAAAGATCATGAGTAGTGAGGAAATTATTGTTTGCCGCTGCCAGGAAGTCACAAGGCAGGAAATTATTGATGCGATCCATGACGGAGCAACAACGGTAGACGGGGTAAAGCGTCGTACCAGAGCAGGCATGGGTTTATGTCAGGGAAAGACCTGTGAGAGATTAATACAGCGTATCATTGCAGAAGAAACAGGAAAAAATCCTGCGGATATTTTACCGCAGCACAAGCGTATGCCGGTTCGTCCGATCACAGTCGGCATGTTCCGTAAGGAGTAAGAAGAATTATAGAGTAGAGCAGAAAGACTGTTTGGAGGAATTATGCGTGATGCAGATGTAATTATTGTCGGCGGCGGCATCATGGGATGCTCGATTGCCTGGCAATTGGGAAAAAGAGGAAAAAAGGTTCTGATTCTTGAAAAGAATGATGTTGCTTCAGGCTCAGCCGGTGCAACAGACGGCGTTGTTGGTTATCATACCAAGCAGCCGGGTCCCCAGCTGGATCTGGCCGTACAGTCCATTCAGATGTTCAATGACATTCAGAAAGAGCTTGGAAACGAGATCGAATTCGACTTTTCGGCAGGAGGTTTGCAGCCGGCAGAGGATCAGCTGCAGTATGATCTTCTGAATGAGATCGCGACAAGACAGAGAGAAAGCGGAATCGATATTCATATGATCTCTGCGGAAGAGGCCTGCAGCCTGGAGCCTCAGCTGGCAGAGGATATTGCGGGAGCCCTCTATTGCCCGACCAGCGGTAAGATCAATCCGCTGAATCTGACAATGGCTTATGCTAGAGCAGCTAAAAAAGAGGGCGCTGTCATTCAGACAGAAACAAATGTGACGGGCTTTATCATCGAGGATGGTCAGGTGAAAGGCGTGCATACCGATAAGGGCGATTACTACAGCGATGTGATCGTAAATGCAGCCGGCTCCTGGGCAGGAAAGGTCGGTGAGCTGGCAGGCTTGGAACTGCCGATCAAGCCTCGTAAGGGACAGCTTGCGGTCACTGAGCCGGTCGGCTTCTTTATGAAGGCAACGGTTCAGTGTGCACGATATAACATCATTAAATTCTGGCCGGACCGGATCAAGGATGAGAGAGTACTCAGACTGGGTGCTTCCCTTTCCATCGAGCAGACGGAAAACGGCGGAATGATCATCGGTGCAACCAGAGAGTTTGCCGGCTATGAGAAGGAAAATACCTTTGAAGCAATTGATGTCATGATGAAGCGTGCCATCCGCTTTTTCCCGGGACTGGAGAATATCGATGTGATTCGATTCTTCTCGGGATTTCGGCCCTATACGCCGGACGGACTTCCGCTTTTGGGAGAGACGGCGAAGCTCAAGGGCTTTTATGTAGCAGCAGGACACGAGGGAGACGGAATTGCTTTATCTCCGATTACCGGCAAGCTTCTGGCTGAGCTGATAACAGAAGGTAAAGCATCCTACAATATCGATACCTTTAGTCCGAACCGTTTTGCCTAATATTTTGCCTAAGAAACAGGAATGAGGCAGGCGGCTTGGGAAATGCCTTGATCAGTGCTTCCCGAAAGTAAACTATCTTATTAATATGTGGGAAAAGGAGAGAATGTATGAGTCTGGTTATTGTACCTATTGTATTTCTGCTGGCGGTCATTTTGATCAAACAGCTGCCACTTGTTGGAGGAAAGATCGATATTGCATTGATCCTCACAGGATTTCTGACCCTCTTTCTTGCCGGTATTTTTAATCCGGGGGAATGGGCAGCAGCCTGGATCGATGGCTTGGATCGTCTGGCCTGGGTCATCTTTTTGTCGATCACAGGAAGTGTTTTTGCTGAAATATCCATTCATCTGGGAACAGTAGATACGATAATCGGCGCTTTAACTGCAAAATTCGGAAAGCACCCGAGAATTTTGGTAATCTGTATTCTGGGTGTTTTGATGATTGCAGGTTCTCTTCTTGGAGATGCCATTGCAGCATCAACCGTAGTCGGTATTCTTACCATCGGTATCTTAGCTTCCATGAATCTGAAGAGTGAAAAGATCAGTGCCATCATTGTAATGGGTGCAAGTATCGGTTCCATCATGCCGCCGATCACCCAGTCGATCGCACTTTCCTCTACTTTGGTTGGAACAGATCCGGATCCGGTTGTTCGTCTGGGTTATCTGACCAGTGGTCTGATTTTTGTAATTATTGCTATTTATGCATCCTGCATCCTGGTCAAGAAGGAAAATGTACCGGGTGCCAATCCGGACATCCAGATCAAGTTCCGTGATGAGACGGCAGGAGAGATCCTGAAGGAAAACTGGAAATCTTTGATTCCGCTGTTCTTCCTGATTCTGGTCATTTTCCTCAGAACAGTCAATATCCCGGTTGTTTCTGTTGATCTGGGACCGGCAATCTTAAAGAGCATCAGCTTCACACCGACAGGTGCAGAGGAGCCGATCGGTTCCCTGTATGATGCCTTGAGCGGAACCACCATTCTGAAGGGAATGACAAACGGAATCGTTCTTTCTATTACACTGGCAATCGCTTTCGCCTTCCTTTTCTTTAAGAAGGTTAGAGCCAACACAAAGGAAATCCTGTCAGAAAGCTGGATAAAGGTTGAAAAGACCGTTCTGATCCAGGTTTGCTGTGCTTTCATGCTGGGCAGCTTCTACAAGGCAGGCTCTATTGATGCTGTTCAGGTTTTTGCACAGAGCATGAACGGAAATGTGCTGAAGATTGGTGGTGCGATCGCTCTGGTTCTGATCGGTATGCTGACGGGTTCTCAGTCTACTGCCCAGAATGTAATCTTCTCCTTCTTAGGACCGGCTCTTGTTACTATCGGCGTAAGCCCGACAATTGCGGCTTTGGCAGGAGCAAACCTTGCGGCAGCAGGACAGGGTATGCCGCCTGCAGATCTGACTACCTTCGTTGTAGTCGGTATTGTAGCGGCACAGTATGGAAACGGAGAGGAATGTGATCCTTTGAAATCCATGTTCTACTCCCTGCCTATGTGCCTTTGCATGTTTGTGATCGGTATCATCTGTTTGTTTGTTTAATCAGTCGGAGAATTCTGCTGAGTCCGAGCTCCGAGTGAGTCTTGACATCCTTTTCTGAAAAGAAAGGGTGCGAATGTAACGGAAATTTTGTATGCGAAATCATAGAGACGGAGAGTATTTAATTACTTATCGGCCGATAAAAGCCCTTCTGATCTTTGCCCTGCCAATCCTGATCGGGAATATTTTTCAGCAGGTTTATCAGATGGTGGATTCGATCGTTGTGGGACGCCTGGTCAGCCAGAATGCCTTAGCAGCGATCGGAGCTTCGGCCGCCTTAACCAATATTTTCATATGTTTAGCAACCGGTGCCGGTCTGGGAGCCTCTGTGCTCACCAGCCGGTATTTTGGTGCAAGGGAATATAAAAAAATGAAGCAGATCATATCTACGGCCTTGATCTGTTTTTTGATTTTCAGTATTTTACTGGGAATTTTTGGCTTTCTCTTTTCAAGAGAGCTTCTGATCCTTTTGAATACGCCGGAGGAAGTGCTGGATATGGCAGCCCTTTATCTGAGGGTTTATTTTGCCGGCTTTCCCTTCCTTTTTATGTACAATGTGCTTTCGTCCACCTTTAATGCCTTGGGAAGGTCACAGGTACCTCTTTTTATGCTGATCTTTTCTTCCCTTTTGAATGTGGCGCTGGATCTTCTGATGGTGGGGCCTCTTCAGTTGGGCGTTTTCGGAGCAGCCCTGGCAACCTTGATTGCCCAGGGAATGTCAGCAGTTCTGTCCTTCCTGATTCTGCTTCGGGATCTGAGGGCTTATGAGAGTGAAAAATTTGCTTATTTTAGTTCATCAAACGCGAAAGAGATGCTGGCACTGGCAATTCCTTCCATGATCCAGCAGTCGACGGTTGCGATTGGCATGGTTCTGGTCCAGTCGGTGGTGAATTCCTTCGGTGCGGAAGCCTTGGCCGGCTATTCTGCGGCGGTCAGGGTGGAGAATATCGCCTTCGTTCCCCTGACAGCAATGGCAAGCGCTCTTTCCTCTTATGTGGCGCAGAACCTGGGTGCCGGACAGAAGAAGCGGATTATCGAGGGCTATCGGGCCGCCTTTTATATGGATATCCTTTTTGCGGCAGGAATTTTGATCCTTATGGAAGTTTTTCCGGCCAGACTGGCCAATCTTTTCATCGGAAATGATGGAACACAGATGGCAAGGGAGACAGCAATTGGCTATATGAGCTTTCTGGGCTTTTTCTTTTTGATCCTGGGCATGAAGACCTTAGCGGATTCCGTGCTGAGAGGAATGGGCTTTGTAAAGGTCTTTTTGATCGCCAATCTTGTGAATTTGGGCATTCGGGTGGTGACAGCCTTTGTATTTGCGCCTACAATGGGAATACAGATTATCTGGCAGATTGTTCCGGTGGGCTGGACGGTCGGATTTTTGATTTCCTTTATGGGTTACAGGAAAAAGAAAAAGGAACTTTTAATTCAGTAGGAGAAATGACGGATAGTAAGAAGAAAGCAGGTCCCTGATATGAAGATAGAGGATGCAATTGAAAAAGCAAAAGAGCTTGGCTTTGAGGATATTGGCATTATAGATACGGAGAAACTGCGTTTTCTGCCGGAGGTGCGCGAAATGTGTGCTTCCGGCAGATGTCATATGTATGGCAAGTCCTGGGTATGTCCGCCTGCTTGTGGAAGCATAGAGGAGGCAGCGGAAAAAGCGAGACTTTTCCGACAGGGAATTCTGGTACAGACGGTAGGGCAGCTGGAGGATGAATTTGACGGAGAAGGTATGATGAAGGCGGAGAAGCTTCAGAAAAGGCGTTTCCGCAAGCTGGCCAGATGGATGCGGAATCAGGAAGAATGTCTGCCGCTTTCTGTCGGATGCTGCACGGTTTGCGAGTCCTGCACCTATCCAAAGACAGCTTGCAGATATCCCCTGGCAGCTATGCCATCCATGGAGGCCTATGGCCTTTTGGTCAGCGAAGTCTGTGAGCAGGCAGGAAGAAAGTACTATCATGGCGAAGGAACGATTGCCTTCGTTAGCTGCGTTCTTTTTGATAAGAAAAAAGAAGGAAAAGCGGAGGAGGAAGAACAGTCACAAACCTTAGCGAAAGCAGCTGCACGATCGCCTTTAGAAGCAGAAAAAAAACAGGCAGATACAGCCCTGATAGGAGAGAAGAGACAGATTGCTAAGCTGAGGATCTACAAGGGCAAGCAGGAGATTGATTATCAGCTGCAGGAAAAGAAAAACCTTCTGGAAATTTGCCAGGAGCTTGGCTTATCCGGAATAGAGAGTCCTTGCGGCGGCAAGGGAAGCTGCGGAAAATGTCTGGTAAAGATCCGGCAGAAGGGGCTTGAAAAAGAAGTCCTTGCCTGTCAGACGATGGCAGAGGATGGAATGGAGATCCTGCTGAAGGAGGCGGCATCGGCCATGATCGCAGAGGATGGAAGCTGCTATCATTATCCGCCGGATCAGGGAAATGAGGAAGGGTATGCCCTGGCCTGTGATATTGGAACGACCTCTGTCGTTTGTCATCTGGTCTCATGTAAGGACGGAAAAAAGCTGGCTACGGTAAGTGAAGCCAATGCCCAGAAGATTTTTGGAGGGGATGTCATTTCCAGAATTCAGGCCAGCATCGAGGGTAAGCTGCCTCAGATGCAGGAGGCCATTATCGGGCAGATCAATGAGATGATCGGAGTCCTTTGTAAAAGGGCAGCTTTGCAAAGAGAAGAGATTTGCTATGCCGCAATTGCAGGCAATACCATTATGGAGCATATTTTTGCAGGCCTGAAACCGGACGGAATGGGCTTTGCTCCTTTTCGGCCGGAGAGCCTTTTCGGAGAAGCGTATGAGGCAGAAAGGCTGGGCCTTCAGATCGGCGCTGAGGCGAAGCTATATCTGCTTCCGGCAGTAGCGGCCTATGTCGGCGGCGATATTACGGCAGATATGATCGCCCTGCAGATGCAGAAAAGCAGGGAGAAGCTCCTTCTTTTGGACATCGGAACCAATGGAGAGATAGCTTTGGGTGATAAAGACGGTATTCTAAGCTGTGCTACGGCAGCAGGACCGGCCTTTGAAGGAGGCCAGATCAGTATGGGAATGCCGGCAGTAGAAGGGGCGATTTCAGCCGTTCATTTGGAAAAGGCAGGACATGGAAGAACGAGTTTTTCGGTGGATGTCATCGGAGGCGGAGAGGCCAAAGGCATCTGCGGTTCGGGTCTGATCGATGCCCTTGCCCTGATGCTGGAGTTGGAGCTGATTGATGAGAGCGGCTGTTTTGCGGATGAGGAAGATCTGGATGAGGCGCATGCAGCTTATCTGGGAGAGGATGAGGAAGGAGTCTTCTTTCGGCTAACGGAAAGTGTCAGAATCAGTCAGGCGGATGTTCGGAAACTGCAGCTGGCCAAGGCAGCGGTTGCGGCAGGCATACAGGTGCTTTTGAAGGAGGGCGGCCTTGCTGAGAAGGATGTGGATCGGCTGATTCTGGCAGGAGGCTTCGGTTCTTATCTGAATCCAGAATCTGCAGCGAAAATCGGCCTGATTCCGGAGTCTTTGTTGGATCGGACGCAGGCGGTCGGTAATGCCGCCGGAGAAGGAGCGGTATCTGCCGCGATTTCGGAGGAAGCCAGAAGGGATGCGGAGGCTTTGAGGGAGCAGGTGAAGTACATCGAGCTTTCTACGCATGCGGATTTTACGGAATGTTATGTGGAGGCGATGTATTTCGGCTGAGAGATGGTATGCTTGTTTAGTCGAAGGTGAATGCACCGCCAAAGGTGAATGCACAGTTAAAGGAGAATGTCCGGACAAAATGATTTTTCGTGACACGCTGCGTTCTCTGTTCCTCGCGATGCCTTATCCGCGACAGCTCCTACGCAATTCGCCTTTTCTTTTTTGAACATGCAGCATGTATTGGTAAGCAGAAGGCTTAGGCACAGCTGCCCTTCATTGAGCTCAAGCGTCCGCTGTCGCTGGCAATCGCATCGTCACGACGAGAGCCTTGCGAATCGTCACGAAAAATGATTCTGCCGGACATTCTCTGGCTGAGCATAAACGGTTGTGGAGAGCTGAGCAAGAGAGCTATCGCTTTTTGAAGATATCTTTGTGTTACCAATCAGTATTTCATTTATTATTCAAGGGGTCAGTCCTGAAAAAGGGCTGGCCCGTTATTTTATACATTTTCCAGTTCGAGAAAATAATCCTTCACAAAAGCATAGAACTGTTTTGCTGCCGCTGGCATAAATCTTCCATGCAAGGAAGAAAGCCCTAGGACACTTTTGGTATTTGAATCCGTGATATGTAGGGCGACGGTATTGGCTAGAACAGAACTCTTATTGTGTTGTTTTTGAATGCAGAGCAGGATTCCGGAAATAAGGCCGATGCCGAGACCACTATAAATAGCATCTCTGACAACTGTGGATTCCTGACTGATCAGCTGGATTTTGGGTTCCTTATCGCAGCCCTCAAAAAGGCGATGAAAGTCACCGTCTGTGGAAAGGTCGGATGCATTTAAGACAAAAGGATAATTCGATAAAGTATGAACAGAAACACAATGTTCCGGAGATGAGGCCAGCGGATGATCCGGGGGCACCAGAGCCATGATTTCTTCGGTGATTAAGGGAAGATAATCGATTCCTTTTGTAGGCTTTAAATCTTTTATAATTGCAAAATCCAACTGTCCGCTTTCGAGTTGATGACAGAGCTGTTCGCGATAGTCAATTGACTGTCGGAAGTTTAGAGTGGGATGTTGATTGAGATAAGTATGAATCAGATGTGTTGCCAGACCTGCTTCAGAAATACCAAAAGCAACTTTGCCGGTTTCTGTACCAATCTGCTCTGCCGCTTTTGCATACATCTGATCGACCTGCTGCAGAATCTGATTGGTATTTTGTAAAAGGTCTTTGCCGATTTGGTTTAGACGGATTTTTCCTCCGATACGGTCAAAAAGCGGGATGCCCAAATCATCTTCCAAACGACCGATCGTCATGCTGAGAGACGGTTGGGAAACATGCAATTTTTGGGCTGCCATAGACATGTTTTCAAGTTCGGCAACGACAGAAAAGTATTTTAATTGATTGAGTTCCATGAATCCTCCAATTTTATACAAGAAGAAAATGCTTTGGAAGGGGCATGTGGGCACTTACAACTTCATGCGTGCAGTTAATATTTCCTGCCGTGCACTTACATCTTCAAACGTGCACTTAGATTTTCAACTAACCAAGTATATTGTGATTTGAATAAGCTATAATCTTTAAATGATAAAACTATAAAAGAAGATATATTGGAAATTCTAAAACGAAACAGGTATGGTGTAAATATAAACAGAGGAGAACGTCTAAACCAATGTGAAGAGAAATTCATCAACTGGAGCATTTACGTATTCTGTTAGTACAGCAATAACAGGATAATGGGAGGAGGAAGAACATGTGGCTTATCATTTCATTTCTTGGTCTGTTAGCCTTGCTGGCCTGTTATGAACTGCCCAAGTATATCAAGCAGAAAAAGTCAGAGAAAGCACCTGTTTCGAAAGAAAGGGCCGTATACCAGAGAAGCACGAATATTACAGCCAATGCAGCAGGTCCCATGAGTAAAAGTGCAGGTCCTTTCGTACAGAAGATAGATAATCTTCCGATCATATGGTTCAAATTGTCAGATAAGGGAAAGACAGTCAGCTTTGACTGTTATCAGCATCTAGCTGTGAAGCTGCCGGAGGAAGGCACAGAAGGCGAAACGCTATTTTAGTAGCCAACCTCCATCAGACAAAGGCCCTGCGCCGGTGCCGTATAGCCGGCCAGTTCTCTCTTTTTTGAGGAGAGAATTTTCTCTACAGAGGATGGTGAGCGGCGGCCGCTGCCAACCTCGATCAGAGTGCCTGTCATAATGCGTATCATATTCTGAAGAAAGCCGTTACCCCGGTAATCAATATCGATTTCCCTTAAGCCGTGGGCATCCCGGATTTCGGAAATCTGGATATCAAAAATTGTCCTGACAGTAGACTTTTTCATGTGCTTATTGCCGCAGAAGGATTTAAAGTCATGCGTTCCGACCAGTAGGGAAGCAGCCTGTCTCATAGCTTCAGTATCCAGAGGCAGATCGAGATAGGAATAAACATATCTTTTTTCAAAGACCTCCGCAATCGGACTGACATGGATCCGGTAGCGGTAGGTCTTTTCATTTGCAGAAAATCTGGCATGAAAGCGGTCATCTGCCGGCTGTAGATCCGTAACAGCGATATCTTCCGGCAGATAGCGGTTGATATAGAGCAGGAGCTCGTGATCCGACATTTCTGCCGGAAGGTTGATATGGAAATTGGCAATTTGGCCGATGGCGTGAACACCTGCATCTGTCCGGCCGGAGCCGATTACCTCAACCTTTTCACCGCTCAGTCGGCTTAGAATCTGCTGAAGCTTTCCCTGAATTGTTTCGGGGGTGCTTTTCTGTACCTGCCAGCCCTTGTATTTGCTGCCGTCATATTGAATCTGAATCTTATAATTTTTCATTGTGTTTCACTGCCCTTTATTTTATTAGGTTGTCTTTTTTATCACACAGGTAACTTTGTTCGCATGCCAATGTGTAGTGGCAAAAGCAGAAGCAATTTTCCGGAAGGGACATTTTCAAAGCACCGGTACTTAATGAACACGCCGTTACGGCGATGTGAATTTAGTACCGCTGTGCTTTGAATTAAGCGGGAGCGGTCCCGGGAGGAAAATGCTTCTGCTTTTGCTTTCAAAGAAGCAAACGATACACCTGCGAAATCAAGCAGAGCAAGTTTACTGCAACTATCATTGTTTATCAAAACTAACTGCTGAATTAATGGTATAATTATAACTCAGTTTGCTTTGTTTTTATCCATAAATTCAATGAATTCCATAAAAAAGCAGAGCAAAAGAAAGTAGTAAAGATAATCGAAACAGGAGGAGCATACATGCTGGAACTCAAGAATATATCGTTCTGCGTGGATACAGAGGGAGAAGATAAGGAGATCATTCAGGACATCAGCCTGACCATCCCCGATGGAAAAATGATCGTGATCACAGGTCCGAACGGAGGCGGAAAATCCACCCTGGCAAAGCTGATCGCCGGTATTGAAAAGCCGACAGGCGGAAAGATCCTTATGGATGGAGAGGATATTACACAGATGTCCATTACAGACCGGGCCAGAAAGGGGATTGGCTATGCTTTTCAGCAGCCGGTCCGTTTTAAGGGAATCCGTGTATTGGATCTGATCCGGATTGCGGCAGGAAAGCAGCTGTCAGCGGCAGATGCCTGCGAATATCTGTCAGCAGTGGGGCTTTGCGCAAGAGATTATATTGACAGAGAGGTAAACAGCAGCCTTTCCGGCGGAGAGCTGAAGAGAATCGAAATCGCAACGGTTCTGGCGAAGGCGCCGACTTTGTCTGTATTTGATGAGCCGGAGGCAGGTATTGACCTTTGGAGTTTCCAGAATCTGATCCGGGTTTTCGAAGGCATGCGGAAGAATATCAAGGGCGGCTCCATTCTGATCATTTCCCACCAGGAGAGAATTCTGAACATTGCGGATGAGCTGGTTGTGCTCAAGGACGGAAAGCTGGAGGCCCAGGGCAGTAAGGAAGAAATCTTGCCCAAGCTGGTCGGAACCTTTGCTGTGACAAAGGAATGTTCCAAATATAATCTTGAGGAAGGGGTGTGAGAAGAATGGGAAAGCTTGATGAAATTCAGAAGAGACTTTTGTTTGAGGTTGCCGATCTTCATACCGTACCGGAGGGAGCCTATAACATTCGTGCAAACGGGAAGGCCGTTGAAAGAGAATCTACGGCGAATATCGATATTATCCCCAAGGAAGAGGGAAGCGGCATTGATATTAAGATCAAGGCCGGAACAAAAAATGAGAGCGTGCATATTCCGGTTGTGCTTTCTCAGAGCGGCCTGAAGGAAATGGTCTATAACGATTTTTATATTGGAGAGGATGCAGATGTAACCATCGTTGCAGGCTGCGGAATCGATAACTGTGGCCCGGAGGATTCCCAGCATGATGGCATTCACCGTTTTTATGTAGGCAAGGGAGCCAAGGTTCGTTATGTTGAGAAGCATTACGGCTCCGGAAATGGAAGCGGAAAGAGAATCCTCAATCCCGGCACAGAGGTTTATATGGAAGAGGATTCCAGTATGGAAATGGAAATGGTTCAGATCAAGGGTGTTGATGATACCGAGAGAAGAACTCTGGCCGAGCTGGCGAAGGGAGCAAGCCTTGTAGTCAGGGAGAGACTGATGACCCATGGCAGCCAGAGAGCGATCAGCATTTATGAGGTCAATCTTAACGGAGAGGGCGCGAATGCGGATGTGATTTCCCGTTCTGTTGCAAGAGATGATTCTTATCAGAAATTCGATGCCAAGATCGTCGGTAATACAGCCTGCAGCGGTCATACGGAATGTGATGCCATTATCATGGATCATGGCAAGATCCTGGCGGTTCCCGGTCTGGAGGCAAATGATGTGGATGCAGCTCTTGTTCATGAGGCTGCCATCGGAAAGATCGCCGGAGAGCAGCTGATGAAGCTGATGACGCTGGGACTTACTGAAGCCGAGGCGGAAGAGCAGATCATTAATGGATTTTTGAGATAGTGTTTTTGATCCGGCAGAATCATTCTCGCCTTTTTTGCAGAACAATTTCCATAAAAGCAAAATCTCAATGCATAGCCGAAGGCCCCGGAGCAGTTCATTACTGCTTCGGGGCCTTCTTTTTGGCCTAAGATTATTAATTAATAGGAAGTTAAGGAAAGGACTATTTAACGTAATAGAGAACCCTGTTCCTACTACGTTTTATTTTACTTCACTGTCGATCGGTTCGATCTTCAGAAGTGCCATTGCGATTGTACCGACAATTGCAAGGCCGAACATAAATGCATATGCGCTATAGTAGTTGAAATTTGTACCGATGATTCCGACAACTGTGATACCAACGCCTGTCATAATGGAATTCAGAGGCTGGATCACACGGAAGGCATTCTGGAAATCATAGCGTCCCCAGATTGCGGATGTACAGGAAACCATCATATTGGAAGAACCACCAAGCATAACTGCAAGGATTGGAAGTGATAAATAATGGAGCGGTGTGATGCTTGTCAGATTGAAAAGTACGGCAAAGCATGCACCGACATTTACCATCATTCCTGCAACCTTTGTGCTGAATCTGGTATCGATCCATCCGATCAGGACAGAACCCGGAATAGCGAGAACGCCTGCGATACCAAGCATAGGAAGAATCTGAGCCATTGTGTAGCCGGATTCCATAAATTTGTTTACGAAGTTGGCCATAATACCCATGGAGAGGAAGCCGGTTACACCGACTGCAACCCAGAGAACCCACATACGGCCGGTGGTGAGACATTTTCCTACAGTCCATTTTGAAGTCTTGAGATAAGCAAGATTTGCTTCATGCTCTTTTTTGGCTGCTTCAAAATCAAAGTCTTTATTGTTATCCGGGAAGCAACCCTTTTCTTCCGGGAAATCTCTGACGAATACGAAAATGATAATGCCGACAACAATAGCAACAACCGCCATGGTGATATAGTAGCTGGCGATGCCGGAATTGTTGACAAAGCCGGAACATACCGCTGTTGTGGTAGCTGCGGAGAGCGGGAAACCTGCTGTCAGAATACCCATAGCTGCACCACGCTTTTTCGGGAACCAGTAAGCGATTACTTCATAGCCGAGAAGCTGAGCTGCAACAAGTGAGAGACAGTAGCATCCGATGTAGCCGATTGCATAGATGGCTACGGAATTTGTCTGGGACCAGATCAGTGCGAAAACACCGAGCAGTACCATGGAAAGAGCCCACATCTTGCTGGCGGTCTTGATGCTCATCAGTTTACCGAAGAGAATCGATACCAGAATACCGAAAACGGTAGCAACGGTGGACATGGAATAGAGTGCGTTTGTATTCAGCCCCATTCCCCCGAATACCGGAATCGCAATGTTCAGTGAATCCGATGTAAGTGCTGAATATAAGTAACATGATATGAATGCCAGGATGATGATGACAAAGCCATGGCCACCGAGACTAAAGGCATTCCCCTTTTCTTTCTGCATAATGAACCCCCTTACTATTATGCAAACAAAAACTACAAGTAACGTGCACGCCTTTATCTGGTTAAAATCTTAACACACGGAAAAGTGGCTGTAAAATATCCAAATCGGATGAGTTAGCCGTGACTTTGGAATACTTTTGATGAAGGTTTCTTATCGTATAGGAAACTTCGCTCCTATACGATAAAAAAGCTCCGCAAGGATCGCACTGCGGCGGATAGGAATTGTGTCGCTAGAGCGACCCGCCGCAGGCGGAGAATCCTGCGAGCAGGATTCTTTCTTGCCGTAAGCGAAGGAAACAGTAATGAGAAGGCTGTTGCAATCAGGGAGACTGCCCTTTATAATGAGTAGGAACTAAATGACGTAAAGCATTTGTAGCATACAGGTGTCTGCCGATAGGGGCAGGTGAAAAGGGAATCCGGTGAGAATCCGGAGCGATGCCGTCACTGTGTACCGGAGCGTCAGATCATAGATCACTGGGAAACCGGGAAGAGATCTGAAGCGAAGAAGGAAGTCAGGAGACCTGCCTGTATGTGGAATCTTTGATCTGCGGTCACGGATCAACTTTCTCACAGGTGACAGGCTTCCCTTTTTGTGCTTTCACGGGGATACCATACATTTGATGAGTAGGACTGCATGACATGCGGTTTTTTTTATTAATAGGAAATTCCGCAAGGATGCACGCTCGCGCGAAAAGAAAATATGTCGCAAGCGAAACGCTTTGTTATGTTTTTTGGTTCTTCAGGAGTGAAAGCAAAACTTCTTATATTAAAGAAAGGGAAAAAGATGAAAAAGATGAGAAAAGTGCTTTCTCTGATGTTCGTCCTGGTATTTACAATGTCTATGCTCAGCGCATGCGGAACAACAAATACAGACAGCAGTGAATCCGGAACAGCTTCAGCAGGAGCAACAGAATCCGCAAATGCAAGTGCGGATGCAAGTGCAGATGCTGCAGCAGCAGCGAAGGTTGCAGATCTGATTGATGCAATCTATGTACAGCAGAGAAATGAGGATACGGATGAGCAGTGTGCAGAGGCAAAGGCAGCCTGGGATGCTTTGACAGACAGCCAGAAGGAACTGGTTGAAGGCGTTCAGGCAGATCCGGATTATTTCGGAAGAGACACAGGCGATGCATCTGCAGATGCAGCTTTGAATGAAGATAATATCGGAGACAATGAGATTCTGGTAGTCAGCTTTGGAACCTCCTTCAATGACAGCCGTGCTGCGGATATCAAGGGCATTGAGGATGCAATCCAGGAGGCATATCCGGAATGGTCTGTAAGACGTGCTTTTACATCCCAGATCATCATCAACCATATTCAGGCACGTGACGGCGAGAAGATCGACAATGTAGATCAGGCTTTAGAGCGTGCAGTTGCAAATGGTGTGAAGAATCTTGTGGTTCAGCCGACCCATTTGATGCATGGTGCTGAGTATGACGAGCTGGTTGAAACTCTGGATGAGTACAAGGATTCCTTTGAGTCTGTAGCAGTAGCAGAGCCCCTTCTTGGTGAGGTTGGCGAAAGCGAAACAGACATCAATGCAGATAAGGAAGCAACAGCAGAGGCTCTTGTAGCAGCAGCGGTTGCTGAGTCCGGAACAAAGAGCGTGGAAGCAGCAGCAGAAAACGGCGTTGCTTTTGTATTTATGGGACACGGAACCTCTCATACGGCAAAGATTTCCTATTCCCAGATGCAGACAGAGATGGAAGAACTTGGCTATGACAATGTCTTCATCGGAACCGTAGAAGGTGAGCCGGAGGATACTGCTTGTGAGGCTGTTATCGAGAAGGTAAAGGAAGCCGGTTATAAGCTGGTAGTACTTCGTCCTCTCATGGTTGTTGCAGGTGACCATGCAAACAACGATATGGCAGGCGATGACGATGATTCCTGGAAGAGCCAGTTTGAAGCGTCTGGATATTTTGATAAGGTGACTTGCCAGATTGCGGGTCTTGGTGAGATCGATGCAATCCAGCAGATCTATGTAGATCATACTGCTGATGCCATCAAATCTCTTGGAGATGCAGTTGCTTCTTCAGATGATTCTGCAAAGAGCAGCTCCTCTGATACTCTGGAGGACGGAACCTATACCGTAGATTTCAAAACAGACAGCTCCATGTTCCATGTACATGATTCTCTGGATGGAAAGGGAACCCTGACCGTAAAGAACGGAAAGATGACAGTTCATGTAAGCCTGACTAGCCAGAACATTGTAAATCTCTACCTGGGAAAGGCGGCAGATGCCCAGAAGGACGGTGCAGAGCTTCTTGAGCCGGTTTTTGATGAGGTTACCGAAGATGGAAAAATCAAAGAAGTAAACGGCTTTGATATTCCGGTTGAGGCAATCGGAGAGGACTTTGACTGTGCGTTGATCGGTACCAAGGGCAAATGGTATGACCATGTTGTAAGCGTATCAAACCCGGTAAAAGTTGATTAAGAGACTGACAAAGATGAGGGGTGAGGCATTTGCCTCATCCCTTTTATATATCCCAGAGCGAAGCGATGGGATGCACGAGGCGCCAAGCGTTCTTTTAGAACGCTTAGCATTATACAAAGTATAATGCATTATGCGCCGGTGTCTTTAATATCCCAGAGCGAAGCGATGGGATGCACAAGGCGCCAAGCGTTCTGGAAGAGTATGAAGGATGAAAATGAAAAAGAAGCGATATGGTTTGCTCAGTATTCTGCTCCTCTTTTGCCTTTTGGCTGGCTGCGGAGCAAAGAGCGGGGCAGGAAATCAAAAGGAAGCAAAGGAAAGCGGAAATGCCCTTTTGCAGGAAAGTGCAAGCGGAGATAAAGAAGAAAGCCTTTGGGCGGCAGTGAGTCTGGAGGGCGGCTCCGGAAAGGCCAGCCTGGAATCTCCGGCAGAGCTGACGGCATCCGGAGATGCTTATGTGGCCCGGATTTGCTGGAGCAGCTCCAATTATGATTATATGATCGTTGACGGAGAGACTTATTATCCGGTTAACAGTGAGGGGAATTCTGTATTTGAAATTCCGATTCCGTCTGTGGATTGCTCCATTGAGGTTCAGGCGGATACCACGGCTATGAGTAAGCCCTATCTGATCGATTATACCCTGCATTTTGGAGCAGAGGCATCCGGAGACGCATCGGCAGATGCGGATACTGATACAGAGGAAAAAAAGGAAGCGGCAGCAGAGCTCCCCGGTTTAAAAAAGACGGGAAGCATGAAGCTGGACTATGCAAAGGAGTTCACAGTAGATTATTATGAGAATGATCTGGCTTTGATTACGATAGCAGGAAACCAGAGCTTTCTTTTGCTGCCGGAGGGAGCGCAGGTACCGGAAAATCTGCCGGAGGGGATTACCCTGCTGCAGCAGCCGCTGGACAAGATCTATTTGGTATCCTCAGCAGCCATGGATATGTTTGCCTCTTGCGGAGGAATGGATGCCCTGGCCTTTTGTGCCTTAGACAAAAAGAGCTGGTACATTGAGGAGGCCAAGGAGGCCATGGATAAGGGCAGCCTTCAGTATGCAGGCAAGTATTCGGCACCGGATTATGAGCTTCTCTATGGAGGCGGCTGTGATCTGGCGATTGAAAATACCATGGTTCTCCATAGTCCGGAGGTAGTAGAGGAGCTGGAAAGTTTGGATATTCCGGTGCTGATCGAGCATTCCAGCTATGAAACAAGGCCCCAGGGAAGAATGGAATGGATCAAGCTCTATGGACTTTTGAGCGGCCATTTGGAGGAGGCAGAGTCTGCCTATGAGAAGCAGAGTGCAGCCTTGGAAGCTTTGGAAGGGCAGGAAAAGAGTGGCAAGACCGTAGCCTTTTTCTATATGACCAGCAATGGAAGCATTTCCGTGAGAAATGCTTCGGATTATATTCCCAAGCTGATCGAAGAGGCAGGCGGAAGCTATACATTCCCGGAAATCGGCAAGGATTCTCAAAATGCGACCAGCACGATCCAGATTGAGGAATTTTATGCGGCGGTAAAGGATACGGATTATCTGATTTACAACAGCAGCATCGTGGGAGAGCTTTCTGATCTGGATGATTTTCTGGCCTTAAGCCCTCTCTTTCAGGATCTGAAGGCAGTAAAGGAAAATCATGTCTACTGCACGAATCAGAATCTTTATCAGTCCTCCATGGAAATGGGCGATTTTGCTTCGGATCTGAACAGAATGCTGAATGGAGTAGATGGAGATCTGCAGTATATCTATCAGCTGCAGTAAAAAAAGCCAGGCAGAAAGCCGGACTGAGTCAGGAGACTGAATCAAGAGAAGCTCTGCCTGGGAGAAGTATTCCAAAAAGGAAGCAGAAAAAAGCAGAAATAGAAAAAGAGAAGGGAGACAATGTAATATGAAAAAAAGATATCTGAGTGCTTTTGGCATATTACTTTTGCTCTGCCTTCTTTTGGCGATTCTGAGTGTTTGCATCGGAAGTGTAAGCATCCCTCTGAAAGAGGTCTGGGGAAGCCTGACCGGAAAAGCGGGAGATGAGACTTACCGGAATATTCTCTATCAGCTGCGCCTGCCCCGTCTTCTGGCAGCCATGATTCTGGGAGGAGCTCTCTCCTTATCCGGCTATCTTTTGCAGACTTATTTTCATAATCCGATCGCAGGTCCTTTTATTCTGGGTATTTCCTCCGGAGCCAAGCTTTTGGTAGCCCTTGTAATGCTTTTTTGCCTGGGAAAGGCTTCGATGATTTCTTCCTGGACCATGATCCTGGCGGCTTTTGCCGGCGCCATGATTTCCATGAGCTTTGTTCTCCTGATGGCAAAGCTAGTGAAAAGGATGTCCATTCTTCTGATCAGCGGCGTGATGATCGGCTATATCTGTTCGGCCATTACCGACCTGATTGTTACCTTTGCGGATGATGCGGATATTGTAAATCTTCACAACTGGTCAAAGGGAAGCTTCTCCGGAATCACCTGGAATAATGTGGCGGTTATGAGTCTGGTCGTGCTTTTTTCCTTTCTGGCGGTTCTGCTTTTGTCCAAACCCATGAGTGCCTATCAGCTGGGAGAGGCCTATGCGGCCAGTCTCGGTGTGAATATAAGGCTTTTTCAACTGGCAGTAGTTCTTTTTTCCAGTCTTCTGGCGGCTTGTGTAACTGCCTTTGCCGGACCGGTTTCCTTTGTGGGAATTGCCGTGCCCCATCTGGTCAGGCAGCTCTTGAAGTCCAACAGGCCTCTTTTGATGATCCCGGCCTGCTTTCTGGGAGGCGGCGCCTTTTGTATGCTTTGCGATCTTCTGGCCAGAACCCTGATGGCACCGACGGAGCTCAGCATCAGTACGGTTACGGCGATCTTCGGTGCACCGGTTGTGATTGCGATTCTTTTGAAAAGACAGAAAAGGACGGAATAAGGAAGAAGAGGAGAGAAGGGCAATGGAAAAAGACTATTTAAAAACGGAGGAGCTGGCAGTTGGCTATGACGGCAAGGCTTTGATCCGTGATATTCAAATGTGTCTGAAGGAGGGAGAAATCCTGGTTCTGATCGGCCCGAACGGAGCCGGCAAGAGCACCATCCTAAAGAGCCTTCTCCGTCAGCTTGCCTTGATCAGCGGCTCGGTCCTGATTCAGGAAGAGGATATGTCCGGAATGAAGTCAGCAGATCTGGCAAGGAAGATGGCGGCAGTTCAGACGGGCAGAACAGACAGCGAATTTCTCACGGTAGAAGATGTGGTTGCGGCGGGACGCTATCCCTATACAGGCGCCTTTGGCCTTCTTTCTGAGGAAGATCGGAAGAAGATCAAAGAGGCCATGGAGAAGGTACAGATCACCGAGCTGGCAGAAAGGGAGTTTGACAGGATCAGTGACGGGCAGAGGCAGAGGGTGCTTTTGGCCAGGGCCCTTTGTCAGGAGCCGGAGCTCTTGATCCTGGATGAGCCAACCTCTTTTTTGGATATCCGCTATAAGTTGGAATTTTTGTCGATCCTGCAGAAGCTTGCCAGGGAGAAGAAGCTTTCCGTGATCCTTTCCCTTCATGAGCTTGACCTGGCCCAGAGGATTGCAGACAGGGTTATCTGCCTAAAGGGAGATTGGATCGCTGCTTCCGGAAGCGCAGAGGAGGTTTTTCGGGAGGGTTTTATCGAGGAACTCTTCGATATCGAAAGGGGAAGCTATCACTGCCTGAGCGGAAGTCCTGAGCTGGAGAAGGCACCGGGGAAGGGAAGGGTATTTGTTCTGGCCGGAGCAGGCTATGGAACAGCCTGCTATCGCCGCCTTCAGAGGCAGCAGATTCCCTTTTCGACAGGCATTTTATGGGAGAATGATCAGGATTTTCCGGCGGCTCTGGCCTTGGCGGATGAGCTGATCAGTCAGGCGGCTTTTTGCCGGCTGACTGAAGAAGAGCTGCAGAGAGGCAAAGAGCTGATCGATCAGGCAGAATATGTCATAGCGGCCCTGCCTCAGAAAAGGCTAAAGGGGCTGGCAGAGCCCCTGCAGGAGCTTTACCTTTATGCAGAAGAAAAGGGAAAGCTGGAAAGAAAAAGCTGATGAAAGCAGCATTTCTATAGAAGAAGGAAGCGGCATTTAGAAAAGCCGGCAAAGAAAGGAGAAAGCAGGTGGCCTTTGAGCATTATGTAATTGCAAACGGAAAGAAGCTGCGCTGCGGCTTTACGACGGGAACCTGTGCTGCCCTTGCGGCCCAAAGCTGCATTCGTTTTCTTCTGACCGGCAGCTGGCCCAAGCAGGCAGCCATACGTACGCCCAAGGGCTGGCTGGTAGAGGTGGAGCCAATGGATTGCCGCTGTCAGGAGGGAAAGGCCAGCTGTGCCATAGAAAAGGACGGCGGAGATGACCAGGATCAGACGGACGGCGCCCTAATCTATGCCGAGGTTTTTCTGACAGAGAAAAAGGGGATAGAGATCGATGGCGGAGAAGGGGTTGGCCGGGTGACCAAACCGGGGCTGGATCAGGAGGTTGGCCAGGCGGCCATCAATTCCGTTCCCCGGCAGATGATCAAAGAGGCGGCAGAAGACCTTTTCCAAAAGTTGGATTACGAGGGCGGAGCCAGTATTCGGATTTTTGTTCCGGAGGGCAGGAAAATTGCAGAAAAAACCTTCAATCCCATGCTGGGAATTCAGGGCGGCATCTCCATTCTGGGTACCTCCGGCATTGTAGAGCCGATGAGCATGCAGGCCTTGATCGATACGATCGAGCTGGAACTGAAGCAGGCGGCGGAGCTGGGACACAGGCGGGTGATTCTGACACCGGGAAATTATGGCCTGGATTTTTTGCGGGCTCATGGAATCAATACGGATAAAGAGGAAGCGGATGGATGCCTTCCTAAGGAGAAGGGCGGTATTCCGGTGGTGAGATGCTCGAACTTTATCGGCGATGCCCTGGATCTTTGCAGCCAGCTGGGGTTTCAGGAACTTCTTCTGGTGGGGCATATCGGCAAGCTGGTGAAGCTGGCCGGCGGCATTATGAATACCCATTCCCGCTATGCAGACTGCAGAACAGAGCTTTTTTGTGCCCATGCTGCTATCTGCGGGGCGGACAGGCGTCTTTGCCAAAGGCTGATGGAGGCGGCAACTACGGATGCCTGCCTGGATCTGCTGGAGTCGGCTGGTCTGAGGGAGCAGGTAATGGAAAGCCTGCTCTTGGCGATTGAAAAGAAGCTGAAGCACAGGAGTGGAGAGAGCCTTACAGCGGGAGCCTTGCTTTTCTCGAATCAGTATGGGGAGCTGGGCAGAACAAAACTTGCAGAGGAGATAATAAAAAAATGGCAGGTGGAAGAGGAAGATTTTATGCAGTAAGTGTGGGACCGGGAAATCCGGAGCTTTTGACGCTTGAGGCGGTTCGCTGTCTGGAAAAGACAAAGGTTCTGGCCGTACCGGTGAATGCAGGCGGCAGCAGGAAGGCCTATCAGATCGCCCAGGGAGCCTTGGATCTTTCCGGGAAGGAGATCCTGGAACTGAAGACAGCCATGATCAAGGATAAGGAAAAGCTGAAGATCCATCATGACCAGCAGGCCATGCAGGTAAAAGCCTATCTGGATAGGGGAGAGGATGTCGCCATGCTGACCTTAGGGGATGTTTCTGTTTATTCTACGGCTATGTATCTCTTAGAACGTCTGGTCAAGGCGGGTTATGAGGGCAGAATGCTGGCCGGTGTACCCAGCTTTTGTGCTATCGCAGCGGAGCTGGGAATCAGTCTGACAGAGATGGATCAGCCCCTTCATATCATTCCGGCCAGCTATGGTGACAGCAGGGAAGCACTGAAATTGAGGGGAACCAAAGTATTTATGAAATCCGGGAAAATGCTGGGCACTCTTTTAGAGAAAATCAAGGAAGCAGGTCTGGCAGAGCAGAGCCTGCTGATGGCAGACTGCGGTATGGAAAGTCAGCTGATCTGCCGAGATATTCGGGAACTAGAGGAGATGCCGGGGTATTTCACAACGATTATTGTCAAGGAAAAGGAGAAATAGGCCATGGTTCATTTCGTAGGAGCCGGACCGGGAGCGGTGGACCTGATCACCCTGAGAGGAAAGGCACTTTTGGAAAAGGCGGATCTGGTGATCTATGCCGGAAGTCTGGTCAATCCTCTTCTGCTGGGCTATTGCAGGGAGGACTGCAGGATCTACAACAGTGCGAAGCTGTCGCTGGAGCAGGTGCTGTCCCTGATTTATGAGGCAGAGGAAGAAGGAAAAAGGACCGTGCGGCTGCATACAGGAGACCCTTCCCTCTACGGAGCCATCCGGGAGCAGATGGATGCTCTGAAAGAAAAAGGCATTGCCTATGACCTGACGCCGGGTGTTTCCAGCTTTTGCGGAGCAGCGGCTGCAGCTGAGGCAGAGTATACCCTGCCGGGGATCAGTCAGACCGTGATCATTACCAGAATGGCGGGAAGGACGCCGGTTCCGGAAAAGGAGGCTATGGCAGAGCTGGCAAAGCACGGTGCCTCTATGGTGATCTTTCTTTCTGCTGGTCTGCTGGAGCAGGTGGAGGAGGCACTTTTGCAGGGAGCTTATACAGAAGAAACCCCCTGCGCCATTGTCTATAAGGCAACCTGGCCGGAGGAGAGAGTCTGCTATACCCGACTGGGAAGCTTAAGCAAATGCGCCAAAGATAATCAGATCACCCACACCGCCCTGATTCTGGTAGGCGACTTTCTGGGAGCAAGCTATGAGCGCAGCAAGCTTTATGATCCAAGTTTTACAACTGCTTTTCGGGAGGCAGAGCGATGAAGGTAAGGATTCTCAGCTTTACCCAAAGGGGAGAAGAAACAGCCAAAAGGCTGTCCCTTGCGACAGGAGGCAGGGCAGAGCGCTGTCAGAACGGCGGATTGAGTGAATGGATAAAGGAAGCCTTTTCAGAGGCAGATGCCATTCTTTTTGTCGGGGCGGCAGGGATTGCGGTCAGGGCCATTGCGCCCTATCTGAAAAGCAAGCTGATGGATCCGGCGGTTTTGGTGATCGATGAGCTGGGATCTTATGTGATCCCGATTCTGAGCGGGCATGTCGGAGGTGCCAATCAGTTGGCCATAGAGCTGGCAGATGTGATAGGAGCGGAGGCCGTGATCACAACGGCTACGGATCGGAATGGGCTTTTTGCTGTGGACAGCTGGGCAGTAAGGGAAAAGTGCAGAATCCTGAATCCGGAAAGGATCAAGGCGGTTTCGGGGAAACTACTTTCCGGAGAAGAAGTCCGCTTTTACAGCGAATATGAAATCCGGGGCGGACAGCCGGATGGTCTGCGGCAGGGAAGCTTTTACGAAGCGGATTTTGCACTCACGATCCATAGGCAGGAAAAAACCGAAGGGAAGGAGCCATTGCTTTGTGTTCCGAAGATCCTGACCTTGGGCGTCGGCTGCCGAAAGGGAAAAAGTATGGAAGAGATCGAAGATTCCTTTTTCGCTCTTTTGCAGGAGGAGGGACTTTATGAGGAAGCAATCCAAAAGGTCTGCTCCATTGATCTGAAAAAGGAAGAGCCTGGTCTTTTGGCCTTCTGCAGGAAGCACGGCTGGTCTCTGGAGACCTTTTCAACAGAGGAACTTAGGGGGCTTGAAGGCTGCTTTTCGGCCTCAGCTTTTGTCAAAGAGACCGTCGGTGTAGATAATGTATGTGAAAGAAGTGCCCTTCTGGGAGCAGAAGGAGAAGAGGGAAAGGGAAGCCTTCTTTGTAAAAAGAAGGCCGGTAATGGTATAACCCTTGCCCTGGGACAGATGGACTATCATCCGAAATGGGAGTAAAAGAGATGGGAAAGCTATGGATCGTCGGCATTGGGCCGGGCGAAAAGGAACAGATGACGCAAAAGGCGCTTGCAGCCATGGAGGCGGCAGACATTCTCTGCGGTTATACCCTTTACATTGATCTGGTCAGAGACCTTTTTCCGGAAAAGGAAACCTATACCAGCTCAATGATGCAGGAAATGCAGAGATGCAGCTGGGCCATAGAGCAGGCGGAAAATGGAAAAAATATTGCCATGCTTTGCTCGGGAGACGCGGGCTTATACGGCATGGCAGGTCTTTTGCTGCAGCTGGCAGAGGGGAAGAAGATCGAGATTGAAATCGTAGCAGGCATAACAGCGGCTCTTTCCGGAGCGGCAGTTTTGGGAGCTCCTCTGACGCACGATTTTTGTGTGATCTCCCTGTCAGATCTTCTGACACCATGGGAAACGATCGAGAGAAGGCTGGAGGCAGCCGGCTACGGAGATTTTTCGGTCTGCATCTACAATCCCATGTCGAAGAAGCGGCAGGACCATCTGAAAAAAGCCTGCGAGATTCTCCTTCGCCACAAGAAGGCAGATACCGTTTGCGGCTGGGTCAAAAATATCGGAAGAGAGGGACAGGAGTCGGCGCTTCTGACCCTGGCTGAGCTAAAGGATGCAAAGATTGACATGCTGACAACGGTTTTTGTCGGAAACAGCAGTACGAAGATTCTTGACGGAAGAATGGTAACGCCCAGGGGCTATGAGAATAAATACGAAAGAAGCGGAGAAAAAAGAGAATGAAAATCCTGCTTTTTGGAGGGACGACAGAAGGAAGGCTTCTTGCGGGAGAATTAGAGAAAAGAGGGCATGAGCTGACGGTCTCCTGTGCAACAGAGCTGGGGGCAGAGGAGCTATCTTCTCTTTCCTGCGAGATCCTGGCGGGCAGGCTGGAGCAGGAGGAGATGGCAGAGCTGGTCACAGGCTATGAACTGGTGGCAGACGCAACCCATCCCTACGCGGTTTTGGTGACAGAAAATATTCAGGCAGCCTGCAGAAAGAAGGGGGTTCCCTATCGGCGGATCTGTCGGGAGGCAGGAGAAGAGAAGGACTGCTTTCGGGTAAAAAGTTGCAGGGAGGCAGCAGAGTACCTTAGGACAAAAGAAGGAAATGTTCTGGTCACGACAGGTGCCAAGGAGCTGAAAGCGTATGCCCTGCTGGATCCCAAGAGGGTCTATGCCAGAGTGCTTCCGACCCATGCAGGTATAGAGGCTTGTGAAAGGCTGGGCCTTCCCCACAGGAATATCATTGCCCTGCAGGGGCCTTTTAGCAGGGAACTGAACGAAGCCATGCTGAAACAATATGAGATCAAATGGATGGTGACCAAGGACGGGGGCAGAGCCGGCGGCTTTGAAGAAAAGCTTCAGGCGGCTTCAGCCTGCGGCGCCCGGCTCATTCTGGTGGAAAGACCGGAGGATCAGGGCATGACCATGGAAGCTTTTTTAGATGAGGTAGATAAGAGATGCAGGTAACACTTCTGGGAAGCGGCTGCAGGGCAAGTGAGCAGTTGACACAAGAAGGAATGAGAGCAATTGAAAAGGCAGAGCTTTTGATCGGTGCAGAGCGGATGCTGGCAGCCTTGCCGGAGGAAATAAGGGCAGAGAAAAGGGCAGCCTATCTGCCGAAAGAGATCCTTTCCATTCTGCAGGAGGAGAAGAGGGAGAGGGCCTGTATTTTATATTCCGGTGACAGCGGCTTTTATTCAGGAACAAGAAGTCTCCTTCCCCTCTTGGAGGAGGCTGGAATTGCCTATCAGATCCTGCCGGGTATTTCCAGTCTGCAGACCCTGTCGGCGCGCCTGGGAAAGCCCTGGCAGGACTGGAAGCTTTGCTCGGCCCATGGGGTGGACTGTGATGTCATTGCCTGCTTGATGGAAGGAAAGCCTTGTCTTTTTTTGACGGGAGGAAAGTTTACTCCGGCAGAGATCTGCCGCCGGATCAAAGAGGCCGGCTTAGGTGAACTGGAGCTTACCGTGGCAGAAAGGCTTTCCTATCCGGAGGAGAGAATCCGAAAAGGAAAGGCCAAGGAGCTGGCAGAGGAGTCCTTCGATCCACTCAGCCTTCTTTTGACTGAAGCGGCGCCCATCTATCCTGCGACAGTTCCGGGCATTGCAGACGCAGAATTTATCCGGGATAAGGTGCCGATGACAAAAAGGGAAGTAAGGACAGCCGTTTTGGCTGCATTACGGATCCGTCCCCAGGATATCTGCTGGGATATCGGAGCCGGGACAGGCAGCGTCAGCATCGAGATGGCCTTGCATGCAAGAGGTGTCTGGGCCATTGAACAAAAGGAGGAGGCGCTGGAGCTGATCCGTAAAAACCGGGAAAAATTCTCTGCCTGGAATTTGCGTCTTCAGCAGGCCAAGGCACCGGAGGGTCTGGAAAATCTGCCAAAGCCGGATGCGGTTTTCATTGGTGGCAGCGGCGGAAAAATGAAGGAAATCCTTGCCTGTGTCGAAGAAAAAAATCCGAAGGCAAGAATCTGTATTACAGCAATTGCCTTAGAGAGTCTGGAGGCGGCATGTCATGCCCTTACAGAGGCAGGTTATGAGACAGAGGTCAGTCAGATCGCGGTCAGCAGGAGCAAAAAGGCCGGCAGTCTCCATCTGCTTCTGGCTGAAAATCCGGTCTTCCTGATCAGGGGGGAGAAGGCATGAAGCGAATCATGATCTCCGCCATGAGCAGCGGAAGCGGCAAAACCATGATGACCATGGCTCTTCTCAAGGCCTTTTCAAATCGGGGAATTCAAACAGAGGAATTCAAGTGCGGACCGGACTATATTGATCCCATGTTCGGAAGAAGGTTATTGGGCATTCCCTGTAAAAATCTGGATCTTTTTCTGCAGGGAGAGGAGGGCATGAAAAGAACCCTCCGAAAGCAGAGCGGTCAGATGGCCCTTCTGGAGGGAGCCATGGGCTATTATGACGGAATCGGCGGCAGTACGGAGGGAAGTGCCTGGCAGATCGCGGCTCTGACGAAAACTCCGGTCATTCTTCTGCTTCGGCCATCGGGTGTCGGCATTAGCCTGGCGGCTCAGGTAAAGGGAATGATGGGATTCCGAAAGCCGGATCAGATCGCGGGAATTCTGCTGAATGACTGCAAGCCCTCTCTTTATCAGTATCTGAAGCCCATCCTGGAAAGGGAGTGTCAGCTTCCGCTTCTGGGCTATCTGCCCCATATGGAGGAGGCAGAGCTGGCAAGCAGACATTTGGGTCTGGTGATGGCGGATGAGATCAGCGATTTTGATCAGAGGGTACAAAAGCTGTCGGAGGCTCTGGAGGAATACTGTGATCTGGATGCCCTCCTTTCCCTCTGTGCAGAGACAGAGCAAGAGCCGGATCAGTTCGGAATGAGTCGAAATGGGACAGAAAATAGGCCGGAAGAGGGCAGAAAGATCCGATTGGCTGTGGCAAGAGATGAGGCCTTTTGCTTTTATTATGAGGAAAATATAGAGGCCTTAGAAAGGGCCGGGGCAAGGATCGAATACTTCAGTCCGATCAGGGATCAGGCACTTCCTCAGGCAGATGCCCTTTATCTGGGCGGAGGCTATCCCGAGCTTTATGCAAAGGAGCTGGGAGAAAATGAATCCATGCGATCCTCCATCCGGAAGGCGGCAGAGGATGGTCTGCCCCTGCTGGCAGAGTGCGGCGGCTTTTTGTATCTGCAAAAGACCTTAGGCGGTCAGCCTATGGTGGGACTTTTTTCCGGGGATGGCTATGAAACAAAGCGTTTGCAGAGATTTGGCTATCTGCATCTTCATGCGGATCGGGATACCATGCTTTTTCGGGCAGGGGAGGAGATTCCGGCCCATGAATTTCATTACTGGGACAGCAGTGCAAACGGGACTGATCTTCTGGCCAGAAAGGCAAATGGAAAAAGCTGGGAATGTGCCTATTGTTCCGAGCATCTTTATGCAGGCTTTCCCCATCTGCATTTTGGTGGAAGTCTGCCCTTGGCGGAGCGCTTTGTAGAGGCAGGAAGAAGCTATCGGCAGAAGCAGCTGACAGAAAATGCAGCGAAGGGAAATGTAGTGAAGGAAAATACGGCGAAGGAAAATTAGCAAAAAGCAAAGGAGCCGGAGAGAAAATGGGAGATATGCAGCTGACCGAACTGATCAATGGAATAAAAGAGGCAGACCAGGCGGCAGGAGAAAGAGCAGTCAGGCATTGGGATGCTCTTGCGAAACCTTTAGGCAGTCTGGGCCTTCTGGAGGAGGATATCGTAAAAATTGCAGCCCTGACAGAAAAAGAAGAAATCAGTCTGAAGCAGGCCTGCCTTTTGGTCTTTTGTGCGGACAACGGTGTTGTGGGCCAGGGGGTCAGTCAGTCGGATCACAGGGTGACAAGTGCTGTGGCAAAAGCCCTTGGAGAGGGCAAAAGCACGGTTAACTATATGGCGTCCGCAGCAGGCTGCAGAGTCTTGCCGGTAAATGTCGGCATGAAGGAGGGCAATGATCTGCCCGGAGTCAGACAGGCTTGTATCCAAAGAGGAAGCGGAGATATTTCCCTGGGGCCGGCTATGAGCCGGGAGGACTGCGAAAGAGCCCTTTGGCTGGGCTGTGAGCTGGTTCGGGAAGAAAAGGAAAAAGGGACGGATATCCTTTTGCTGGGCGAAATGGGAATCGGAAATACGACAAGCTCGGCAGCCCTCGCGGCAGTCCTTTTACAGGAAGATCCCTCCCGAATCTGCGGCCGGGGAGCCGGGCTTTCCGATCAGGGTCTCAGAAGAAAAAATGAGGTGATCCGGAAGGCTTTGGAAGTGAATCGGCCCGATCCAAAGGATCCGATTGACTGCCTGTCCAAACTGGGTGGTTTTGATCTGGCGGCGCTTGCAGGAGCCTGCCTGGGAGCAGCCTACTATCAGATTCCCCTTCTTTTAGATGGGATGATCAGTTGCGCAGCAGCTCTTTGCGCGACCCGTCTGGCGGAAAATTGTAAAAAAGCCTTGCTTGCTTCGCATCTATCCTCTGAGCCGGCAGCGCTTCTGCTTTTGAAGGAACTGGATTTAAAGGCCCCCATCTCGGCAGGTCTTCATCTGGGAGAGGGGACGGGAGCCGTTCTGGCTCTTCAGCTTTTGAAAGGCGTGCTTGCCGTGTATAACAGCGGCCATACCTTCGGCCATCTGGGAATTGAGGCTTATCAACATTTATCCTAAGAAAATGCGGAAGGAAAAGCAAAAAGCGCAAAGGGAAGAGCAAATAAGCAGAGAAAGGAAAAAGGATGTTCACACTGGTGATCGGAGCTGCAGGAAGCGGGAAAAGTGAATATGCAGAGGGTCTTCTGACGAAGAAGCAGAAGCTCCTGAAAGAGGACTTTCTCCCGGAAGCAGAGCTGCTTAGAGAAGAGGAATTTCTTACAGAAAAGGAAAATTCATTGATCTATATCGCAACCATGCAGCCCTGGGACGAGGAATGCCTGAAGCGAATCGAAAAGCATCGGAAGGCAAGGGCCGGTAAGGGCTTTTTTACCATAGAGCGTTATCTGAATCTGGCGGGACTGATTCTGCCCAAAAAGAGCAGACTTCTTCTGGAATGTCTGAGTAATCTCATGGCCAATGAGCTTTATGCCCCGGAGGGCGGCGGAAGGGAAGCCCTTCTGCGGGGAACGGATGCCCTTCTGGCTCAGTGTGAGGAGCTGGTGATCGTAACGAATGAGGTCTTTTCCGGAGGAAGCAAGTACGAGGGAGACAGCTTAAATTATCTGCGGGAGCTTGCAGCGGTGAACCGGATTCTTGCCCAAAAGGCAGACCGGGTAATAGAAGTGGTCTGCGGCTGTCCCAATATCCTGAAGGGAGAAGAAAGATGATCCTATTGGAAACCCTGGCAGTGGCTTTTTCCATGTATTCCGGAATTCCCATGCCTCAGTTTGAATGGAATAAGGAAAATATGCGTTATGCCATGGCTGCTTTTCCCCTGATCGGTCCGGTGATCGGCCTGGCAGAGTATCTGGCCTTTTTGGCCTCTGACTGGCTCGGCATAGGAGGTCTTCTCCGGGGAGCTGTCCTCTGCATTTTGCCAATTCTCATTACAGGCGGTATCCATCTGGATGGCTACTGTGATACGGAGGACGCCCTGGCTTCTCATAAAAGTCCGGAGGAGAAGCAGCAGATTCTGAAGGATCCCCATGTGGGCTCCTTTGCCCTGATCCGCCTCTTTATCTATCTGCTTCTGTCCTTTGCCCTTTGGACGACTCTTCCGGCCTACCATGCCTTGGAAATGCTCTTCCTTTTTTGCATCAGCAGATGCCTGTCCGGTCTTTCGGTATGCTGCTTTCCCCTTGCGAAAAGCAGCGGTCTGGTCTATACCTTCGCGGAGGCAGCGGATAAGAAAAGGACAAGAAGATTGCTCTTGATCTTTCTTCTGCTCTGCCTGGCAGGCGAGCTTTTTTTCGGAGGAAAGGAAGGCCTGGCTGCCCTTCTTGCAGCCGCTTTGGTCTATGCTTTTTATTATTGGACGGCAAAGAAGCAATTTGGCGGCCTGTCCGGGGATCTGGCAGGCTGGTTTTTGCAGAAATGTGAGCTTTGGATGCTGATTGGTATTTATCTGATGCAGATTTTGGAGAAAAGACTATGATTTTTATAACAGGCCCTCTTTTTGCGGGCAAGGAGGAATGGATCTGCCAGCGGCTGGGCTGGGATCAGGCGGATTTTCGGCAGCATGCAGTAAGAGACGTGGAGCTTCTGGCTGGAGAGGCAGAGGATCTGGAAGCTCTGGCGGATCAGCTGGCAGAAAAGGCGGTCGTGATTGCCACAGAGGTTGGAGGAGGCCTGGTGCCGACCGACCCCAAGGAGCGGCATGACCGGGAGGCAGCAGGAAGGCTGGCCTGCCTTCTGGCAAAAAGAGCCGATAGCGTCATTCGCATTTGCTGCGGTCTGCCTCAGCTGCTGAAGGGAAGTATGCCATGAGAGTAGAGATCATCCGGCACGGAGAAACAGCATATCAGGCCCAGGGAAGATACCAGGGGAGGACAGATCTTCCCCTTTCGGAGGAGGGCAGAAAAAAGCTTCGTCCTTCGGAAAAAAAGCCGAAGCAGGTATTTGTTACCGGCCTTTTGCGGAGCCGGGAAACGGCAGAAATTCTCTTTCCTTTGGCAGAGCAGCTGCCGACCAAGGGATTGGAAGAAATGGATTTCGGGATTTTTGAAGGCAGAAATTATATCGAAATGCAGGACGATATGGCATACAGAAGCTGGGTAGAGAGCGGATGCCTGAGTGCCTGCCCGGGAGGAGAGTCCAAGACGGACTTTTGCCGGCGGGTTTGCAATAGCTTTAGCCGTCTTCTGGAGGAAGAGGAAAAAAAAGGCAGAGAGGAGCTGATCCTTCTGGCGCACGGCGGCAGCCAGATGGCGGTTATGGAGGCCTTTTGCAGGGAGAAAAGGGACTATTTCGACTGGCATCTGGGGAGCGGAAAGGGCTATTTGCTTTTGGCAGAAGACTGGCAGAAGAAGAAAGAGCTGGAGCTTCTTGGAATTACGGATTATAACTGGAAAAGACTATAACAGGAAATAAAAGAGGAAAGTATGGAAATCATTGCGGCGGCTCTTTTGGGCTTTATCGTGGATCTGCTTCTGGGAGATCCAATCTGGATGCCTCATCCGGTGGTTTATATGGGAAAGGGTATTTCCTTTCTGGAGAAAAGGCTTCGTCAGCTCTTTCCGAAGACGAAAGAAGGAGAGGCGATCGCCGGTTTTTTTCTCGTGCTTTTTCTATTGCTCTTTACCCTGCTCTTGTCTGCAGGGCTTCTTTTCCTGGCTGGCCGGCTTTCCTTCTGGCTGCGTTTTGCCCTGGAAGTCCTTTGGAGCTGGCAGGTTCTGGCTCTGCGGGATCTGAAGAAGGAAAGCATGCTGGTTTATCAGAAGCTGAAGACAGACAGTCTGGAAAATGCAAGGAAGGCCCTTTCCCGTATCGTCGGAAGAGATACCGAGTCTCTGTCGGAGGAAGGGGTGATAAAGGCTGCCGTCGAGACGGTAGCCGAGAATTTCTCTGACGGTGTGATCGCACCTCTCTTTTATCTTCTGACCGGCGGTCCGCTTTTGGCCCTTCTTTATAAGGCGGTGAATACCATGGACAGTATGCTGGGCTATAAGAATGAGACCTATCTTTACTTCGGAAGGACGGCGGCAAGGCTGGATGATCTGGTCAATTATCTGCCGGCAAGGATTTCGGCCCTTTTGCTGATCGCGGTCAGCGGCTTTTGCGGCGGCAAAAGAAAGCAGGCCATCCGAATTTGGAAGAGGGACAGAAGAAAGCATGCAAGCCCCAATTCCGCCCAGACAGAATCTGTCATTGCGGGAGCACTTGAGGTAGAGCTGGCAGGACCGGCTTATTACTTCGGAGAGTATTATGATAAGGAGAGGATCGGGGATCCCATCCGTCCCATAGAGGCAGAGGATATCAAAAGAGCCAACCGGATGAATTACGGGGCAGGCATATTGGGGCTGCTTCTTTTCACAGGGCTTCGCTATGGAATCCTGATGATATTTTTTGCTTTATAGGAAAGTTCGTTCCTAGGAAAAAAGCCACAAGGATACACTGGCTCGCGGGGCAGTGGACTTAGAAACGGTAGGATTTTACGAAAGGAAGAAAGATGATCGAGCAGCACGGCGGTGACAGAGAGGGCTATCAAACAGAATATGGGAAAAGTCCTCTGGACTTTTCGGTTAATGTCAGTCCCCTGGGATTGCCGGAGGGAGTAAAGCTTGCTGTGATCGAGGCACTGGATCAGGCAGATGCTTATCCCGATCCCCTTTGCAGAAAGCTGCGGGAAGGAATCGGAGAAAAGCTGGGCATTCAAAAGGACTGGATCCTATGCGGAAACGGTGCTTCGGATCTGATCGAGCGCTGTATTCGGACCCTGGCGCCCAAAAAGGCTCTGATCACAGGACCAACCTTTTCAGAATACAGGCAGGCCCTGGAGAGAGTCGAGACAAAAATCCTGGAATTTCCTCTTAGAGAGGAAGAAGATTTTCGGGTGGGGGAAAGGATAGTAGATGCCATTACAGAGGATCTGGATCTGCTGATCCTTTGTGAGCCCAACAATCCGACCGGACTTTTGACAGAGGAGCGTCTTCTCTGCAGAATTCTGGAAAGCTGCAGGGAGAAAAACTGCTTTCTTCTTCTGGATGAATGCTTTGTGGATTTTCTGGAGGAAGGAAGAGAAGAGGGGCTGCTTCCCTATCTAAAGAGAGAAAAGGATGCGGATCATATTCTTCTTCTGCGGGCCTTTACCAAGTTCTATGGTATGGCTGGAATCCGTTTGGGCTACTGCATTAGTCAGAAGAGGGAGCTTCTGCAGAAGATGGAAGAAGAAGGGGCGGCCTGGCCGGTTTCTTCTTTGGCACAGGCAGCAGGACTTGCAGCATTAGAGGAAGAAGCGTATGGGAAAAGACTGAAGCAGCTTGTTGGGGAGGAAAGAAGCTTTCTGATGCAAGGCCTGAAGGCGCTGGATTTTCGGGTGATCGAAGGGAAGGCCAATTACCTGCTCTTTTATACGAAGGACAGGCATTTACGGGAAAAGCTTTGGCAAAGAGGGATCATGATCCGGGACTGTTCCAATTATTCCGGTCTGGAAAAGGGATGGTTTCGCATCGGGATTCGCAGCAGAAAGGAAAATGAGCTTCTCTTAAAGGAAATGAAGGAGGTTCTGGAGATATGACAAGATGCATCATGGTGCAGGGAACCATGTCGGGTGCCGGCAAGAGCCTGCTGACGGCAGGACTTTGCCGGATCTTCAAGGAAGATGGCTATAGGGTTGCGCCCTTTAAAAGCCAGAACATGGCCTTAAATTCTTATATTACGGCGGATGGACTCGAGATGGGCAGGGCTCAGGTCGTTCAGGCCCAGGCAGCAGGAAAGGAGCCGGACGTCAGAATGAATCCCATTCTCCTTAAGCCCTCCAGTGATGTAGGAAGTCAGCTGATCGTAAATGGAAAGGTCTACGGAGACTATAAGGCAAAGGATTATTTCAAAATGAAGAAGAGCCTGATTCCGGAGATCATGAAGGCCTATGATTCATTGGCAGAGGAGAATGATATTCTTGTGATCGAGGGTGCAGGAAGTCCTGCAGAGATTAATCTAAAAGACGGAGATATTGTCAATATGGGCTTGGCAAAGCTGGTCAATGCACCCGTTCTTCTGGTGGGGGATATTGACCGGGGCGGCGTGTTTGCCCAGCTCTACGGAACAGTGGAATTATTGGAAAAAGAGGAAAGAGAGCGGATTATCGGCCTGATTATCAACAAATTTCGGGGAGATGTGGATATTTTAAAGCCCGGTCTTGCCATGCTTGAGGATAAAACACGAATTCCGGTTCTGGGTGTCGTGCCCTATTCCTATGCAAAGATCGATGAGGAGGATTCCCTCGCACCTCAGCTGGAAGAAAAAGAGGTGCATAAGCCCTTGGATCTTGCTGTGATCCGCTTGCCCAGAATTTCGAATTTTACGGACTTTACTCCCCTGGAGGAGCATCCCCTTTTGGGAGTTCGATACGTGAGTCATCTGCAGGAGCTGCAGGATCCGGATCTGATCCTCCTTCCGGGAACAAAAAATACCATGGGCGATCTGGAATGGCTTCGTCAGAGCGGATTGGAAATGCGGATCCGCCAGCTTGCGGCAGAGGGAAAGCCGGTTTTGGGTATCTGCGGCGGCTATCAGATGATGGGAGAACGCCTGGCAGACCCGGACTGCGTGGAGCATGGCGGAGAAATGAAGGGCATGGGCCTTTTGCCGATCAAAACGGTATTTACAAAGAAAAAGACCAGAAGCAGGGCAAGGGCAAAAGCCTGCGGCCCCTTCGTCGGAGCAGAGCTTTTTGGCTATGAGATTCATATGGGAGAGAGCCAAAAGACAGAAGAAGCCGGGGATTTCTGTCTCTTCGAGGATGGTCATAAAGATGGCGTCATAAAGGGAAACTGTGCCGGAAGCTATCTGCATGGAATGTTTGATTCCGGCCAGCTGACGGCAAGGCTGGCAGAGCTTCTGCTGGCAAAAAAAGGCATCAAGGCGGAAGCCTATTCTCTCCTGAGCCATAAGGAATTTCAGGAGCAGCAGCTGGATCTTCTGGCAAAAGAACTTCGGGAGAGTCTGGATATGGAGAAGATCTATGAAGCAATGACAGCCTTTGCAGAAGGCTGAGAGGAAGAAAGGAGAAAGCATGGCAGAGCATATCAGACCCAGTGATATTGAAAGGACAAGCATGCAGATCATCGGAGAGGAGCTGGATCGGCTTGGTCTGGAGATAGAAGAGGAAAATCTGCCTCTGGTAAAACGGGTAATCCATACAACAGCAGATTTTGATTATGCAAAAAATCTCCTTTTTACAGAGCATGCCTGTGAAAAAGGAAGGAAGGCTCTGGCAGAAGGCTGCATGATCATCAGCGATACAAATATGGTAAAGGCCGGGATTAGTAAGGTGGGGCTGCAGAAGCTGGGCGGCAGCGTGGACTGCTATATGGCAGATCCCAATGTAGCAGAGCAGGCAAAAAAAGAGGGCTGCACCAGGGCTGTGATCTCCATGCGGAAGGCTGCAAAGAAGCAACCGGGCTGTATTCTGGCAATCGGCAATGCACCGACTGCCCTCTTTGAAATCGCGGATCTGATTAAAAAAGGACTCAGGCCGGCTCTTGTAATTGCCGTTCCGGTTGGTTTTGTCAATGTGGTAGAAGCCAAGGAAGAAATCTTTGCCCTCTGCAAAGAAATGGAGATTCCCTGCATTATAGCAAGGGGAAGAAAGGGCGGCAGTACGATTGCAGCAGCAATCTGTAATGCCCTGATCTATTCGGCGGCAGATATGCTCCGGCCGGAGAAGCGGGGGTGGAATTGAGCGTTTCTGAATTGTCTTTAGAAAGTTATGAGATAAAAGTGAAATAAAAGGCGAGATGTTCTGCTCAAGATCAAAAACCGTTAGGAGAACCTCAGTGCTTAGCAAGAGGTGCATGGTACATGCGCCTCGCGCTTAGCATCTGCTAGGTTCTCCTTCGAGCGAAAGCGTGTTTTTGATCTGGCAGAATCATTCTCGCCTTTTTTGTATTAGTTTCTAGCTATCAAAAAGCGTTTCGCTCGCGAAACGCTCACGCCGAGCGCGGTCGCTTGCGACATATTTCCTATTACGCAAAAAGCGCAGTCAAAGGGAGATGACTGCGCTTATATAAATATTGGAGAAAAAGTTTATACACTGTGAGAAACGGCATAAGCCTGACGCATTGCCTGCTGAATCGTAGCCGGCTTTTTCGCATCGCCGATCAGGGCAAAGCGGTCAGCGGAACCGTAGAAGGAAAGAGCCTCCTGCGTCTTCGCCCTCATGCCGAGGGAGATAACAACGGAATCGCAGGGAAGGGTATGCTCCTGACCCTCTTTGTCCTTGTAAGTAACCGCGTTCTTGTCAACATGGGTAACGGTCGCATTTACTACAGAGTGGAAGGAAGGAAGTGCTTCCCAAGCCTCCTCAAACATAGAGTAGTAGTGGATAGCGGTTGATTCCGGAGCCAGTCTTTCTGTCATCTCAATAACAGTAACATCATGCCCCTTCATGGCAAGGTTCATACCAGCTTCTACACCGACCTCACCGCCGCCGATCAGAACAACCTTCTGTCCAACCTTCTCCGGATGGATCATAGACTCTGTTGCGACAATGGCCTCTGCTTCAGCCAGACCCGGAATAGGTGGCTTAGCAGGCTCTGCACCAACAGCAGCGATAACCATATCGTAGCCGGCCTCTTTGATCATTTCCGGTGTAGCTTTTGTCTCAAGTTTCACCTCAATGTCACGTTTTTCTACCTGATGAATCAGATATTTACGGAAATCATTCAGGGTCCATTTAAAGGGCACATAATTGGCATGAATAATGGCACCGCCCATTTCCTTGCCTGCTTCATAAATGGTTACCTTATGTCCCCTGTCACAAAGATCCATAGCTGCCTTCATGCCGGCAGGACCGCCTCCGATAATGGCGATCTTCATGCTGGGAAGAGGTTCGGAAACCAGCTTGTCAACACGATGCTCGATGCCGATCAAAGGATTGACGGAGCAAACAGATACAAAGGGATCATGCGGGCCGCGGCCGTGGCACTTATTACATCTCAGGCAGGGAACAAGATCATCCTCTCTGCCTTCCTGCAGAATTTTGCCATAGTCCGGGTTAGAAATCCAGGCACGGGCTGCGGATACGATATCCAGCTTGCCGTCACGAACGGCCTCTTCGATCTCATCAAAATAATGCATGCCTCCGACACAGCCAATCTTCATGTTAAGGCCGGCTTTCTTGGCAGCCTCAGCATATTTTAAGAAGGGTGTATGCTCCAGCTCGAAAGGAATCGGATGGTTCGGATCAGCAACACCGGCACGCATCTGTACGATGTCTACATAGGGATCAGCCAGCTTCAGGAATTCGATACCTTCTTCCAAGGTGTAGCCGCCTTCCGGCTCCTCTCCTGAGAAAAGAATCTCAACCAGCATATCCTTTCCGGCTGCTTCACGAACGGCCTTCAGGGTTTCAAGCGGGAAGCGGGCTCTGTTCTCGAAGCTTCCGCCGTATTCATCTGTTCTTAAATTGGTCAGAGGACTCAGGAACTGGGTCGGCAGCTGACCACGATAGCAAAGATGAATGGAAACCATATCAAAATCAAGGAATTTCAGGATACGGGTCTGCTGAGCGAGAGAATCACAGATAAATTTCATGTTCTCTTCTGTTGTGTTCAGAACCGCAGCCATGGAATCCGCTGTCATACGGTCAGAAATGGTATAAGGATCCACTGCCTGCTCGCTCATTGGCTTGGAGTGAGCGATATCGCTAATGCGAAGCAGCTCAATGCTGCCGTCCGGCTTCTGAAGCGGATAGCCTGAAGGCGGTCCAACGAAGATACCCATGCAGGCAAGTGCTCCATGATAGTGAATCGCGTCAGCAAGCTGCATCAGATAGTTCTGACAGGCAGGATTGTAAAGATCATAATCCGGGAAGTGGGTAAAGTCTGCCTCCATCGGAACAGTCATATCACGGGAAAAGTTATTGATACCCATGCAGGTTACGATTGCGGCACCGGATTTTGCCTTGTTGGCATAGTGTGTAATGACGCTGTCTGCCGGGAATGGTTCATTGCCCTGTAGGAAGTGGGGCAGTGAGTTGGAGATCTCAAGACGGTTCTTGATGACTTTTCCGCGAACTACCATCGGAGACAGTACATTTGAATACTTTTGACTCATTGTTTTTTGTCCATGACCTGGCTGTAAAAGCAGGTCATTTCCCCCTTTCTTGTCATGTTCAGTAAGCATAAATGCTTTGTAGTTCTATTCTAGAGGGAGAAAAATAGGATTACAAATCATTTTGTGGGATTGTTTATTCCAAAGTGGTATTACCTGATACAGGCTATTGCAGCTCAGACATGCGTCCGCCGGAGCTGCTAGCCGCTGCGTCACGACGCGAGCCTTGCGAATCGTTGCCGAATGGAGCTTCTCTCTCTATGTGAAATTGCCCGCATACGTCAATTTTTCATTTTCATTCGGTATTTTAGCTATGCTATAATCAGGTTAAGAGATAGAGAACTTGATGAGTACAAAATAATACTTGATATCGTTTTGTGTAGTAATGCTTTGTTATAGAAAGAATTAGATAATGGGCTGTATGCCTTAGAGGTGATCAGAAGATCAGAAGAATAGAGACATACCGCCAGATGGTTTTTCTTTTTTGTAGATTGATTCAGATATCATTTGAGAAAACGAAGAGGAAAACAGGATGTTAATAGAGCAATACCGACAGGAAGCAGAAGAGAGATATGCATCTCTGCAGTTTAGCGACGATTTTCTTTTCTGTAAAATTCTAACAGAAAATGAAGATATCACCAGAGAACTGCTGGAACTGATACTCGATACCAAAATCGGCAGTGTAAGAGTCAATAAACAGGAGACGATTGATCTTACATCAGATGGCAGAGGTATACGACTTGATGTATATGCTGAAGATGATGAAAATGAAGTTTTTGATGTTGAGATGCAGACAACCAGACAGAAAAATCTCCCAAAGAGGTCACGATACTATCAGGGAATGAT
>CAVEOK010000013.1:50902-55447 GCA_963617415.1 Oscillospiraceae bacterium | reverse complement strand
CCGGATCATAGCCCGCTACCGTGCTCTTACCGTCGAAGCGGACAGCATAGGTGCAATCGCAGTTTGCGTGGATATGCTCTGCATGGTTTCCGATCTTTGTAGTGCAATCGCTTGCATCTTTGCTTTTTGTTCAAATTGTGGTGCCAGGATTAGCTAACGCTATATATGCTTCGTAAATGGCACAAAGCCCGGTAAAAATACAGTTTCTGTGACGATTCGCAAGGCTTTCGTCAGGACGTGCACATTCTCAGCTCCGGCGGAGCGACTGTTCGAGCTGCATCTACTTAAAGGGCATCACAATGAAACAAGTACTGTGGTGCTTATAAAATAGTAATGGCGAGTTTCGCGGGAGCCGGAGCGAATCAGAGATGTGCACGGAGTAGAAAACGCAGCGTGTCACAGCAACTGTATTTTTTACCGGGCGTGTGCACCATACGCTCGCATACGCTCATTATCGCAAATCAAAATCGTAATCGTACTTCAAACAAAATCAGGGGGCTGTCGTACTAACGTAATCCATACAAAATGTGGTTATTTATAAACTAACTTATATCTAAGCTAACTTATATCTACCATCTGCATTTAGTATGAAAAACGCTTTGTGCGACAGCCCCTGTAGTCAATCACTTATTACAGATAAGCTATACTGTGTGCTATATGCCTCGCAAGATACGATACTCAGCCCTTCTCGTTCAGCATTTCATCCATGGTTCTCCAACCCAGTACCGCACATTTCACACGTGCCGGCATATGGGAAATATCCTGCAGGGAACAGGCTTCTTCCAGCTCCTCCAGCTCCTCCTCGGAAACCTCTTCCTTGATCATTCTCATGAAGATATCCTTCAGATGCTCAGCCTCTTCCACGCTTTTGCCGATCACCAGATCCAGCATCATATCTGCTGATGCCTGGGAGATCGCACATCCCGAGCCGACATAACCGCCGTCCAGGATCTTTCCGTCCTCCACTCTCAGCTGCAGAACGATATCATCCCCGCAGCTCGGATTCACACCCTCCAGTTCATAATTTGCACCCTCGATAGCATGCTTGTGAACCGGATGAAGATTATGATCTGTCAGAATATCATTATAAAAACTATTAAACTCCATAACCCATTCTCTTTCTAAGACTGCCGACAGACTCTGCCAGACGGTCGATTTCTTCCTTTGTATTGTAGAAGGATACACTTGCTCTTGCTGTAGACGGCGTTCCCATAAATTTCATCAGAGGCTGAGCACAGTGATGTCCTGCACGGATCGCCACATTATCCGCATCCAGAATTGCTGCAATATCATGGGGATGTACGCCATCCACCGTAAAGGTGAAAATACCGTGATGCTCCTTAGCCACTTTGGAACCGAGAATATGTACATAAGGAATCGCACTTAGCTTTTCCATTGTATATTCACTCAATTCTTCTTCCCTGCGCAGAATGAGATCCCATCCAAATTTCTTGTAAACCTGGATGGCTTCATCCAGCCCTGCCGCACCGGATGCATTAACTGTTCCGGCTTCGAATTTATGAGGAAGCTCTGCATAGGTTGCGCTTTCCCGGGTTACATATTCGATCATTTCACCACCGTAAAGGAATGGCGGCATTTTTTCGAAATGCTCCTTCTTGCCGTATAAAACACCGATTCCCATGGGTGCCAGCATCTTATGTCCGGAAAAGGCAAGAAAGTCAACATCCAGATCTTCTACATCCACCGGAATATGAGGTACGGACTGGGCACCGTCTGCAATAAAGATGGCTCCCTTTTCATGAGCAAGCTGTGCGAAACGCTTGATCTCATTTCTTACGCCCAGGACATTGGAAATCTGTGTCATGGATACGATTTTTGTCTTATCACTTAAGGCTGCCCGAAAAGCCTCCTCTGAAATCCTGCCCTCTTCGTCACATTCCAAAAACTTCAAGCTCGCCCCTTTTCTCTTTGCCGCCTGCTGCCAGGGAAGAAGGTTGGAATGATGCTCCATGATCGTAATCAGGATCTCATCCCCTTCCTTGAGGAAAAGCTCCGAACCGCTGTAAGCAACCAGATTCAGGGACTCTGTCGCATTTCTGGTAAATACGATTTCCTCCCTGCTCTTCGCATGAATAAATTCACGTACGCTTTCTCTTGCATTCTCATAAACGTCCGTTGCCTTCTGACTAAGCTCATAAAGACCGCGAAGGGGATTTGCATTGGCGCCGTTATAATATTTTTCAGAAACCGCAATTACCGAAACCGGTTTCTGGGTTGTTGCTGCATTGTCCAGATATGCTGTTTCCGAATATTTCACTAAGAGAGGAAACTGCTCTCTTATTTCTCTATCTTCCTTTGTCATTTTCTATCACCTCAGACTATCATTTTTCTGTTTTTTCTTCAGAGTTCAATTGCTGACCTGTCTGATTTTCTTTTCTCTCTTTTTCTGCTTTCTTTCCTGCCTTTTTCTTTTTTGCATGGCGAATGGATCCGAATACGATCAGAAGGACAATTCCCGCAAGAATCGCGAAAGGAAGCAGGTAAATGATCAGATAAAGCAGAAGCTCAAATACCTGTCCGAAGAAATGCAGGGAGCCCCAAAAGGCCTGCTTGATTTTCTCTCCAAAGCTAAGGCTGCTTTCGCTTTGCCGATACTCCTTTACCTCATTCAAGCTAAGATAAACAGTTGAGTAGTTGACCGACTGATCCATGCTGCTCTTTGCATTCTTTGCCTGATTCAGCCGAGTCTCGACACTTGCTATCCGCTCCTCTACGGAAATCATGTCCTCGATTGTTTCCGCCTTGTCCATCATTTCCTGAAGCCGCTCTTCTTCTTTTTCAAGCGCCGCAATCACTTCTTCGTTATCCGAATACTGCTTCGTGATATTTTCCACATTCTGACTGCTGGAGCTCAAATGTCCGATCTCAGATACGCCATCCAGAAAAGTCTCATAGGCATCTGCCGGAATCAGCACAGTGAGATACAGATAGCGCTGTGATCCGCTGCTGTCCTCGCTATACCAATTGTAATTGCTGTCGCTCTCACTTTTGCTCTGGATAATTCCCTGATATTCTTCAATCAGATCCTCAATCGCCTGCTTATCCCTATCGTATTCCTTGCTTTCCAGGGAAAGATCCGCCGTATAGATCAGCTTCTCACTCTGCTGCGCATAGCTTTCCTCTTCCGAAAGTAAGGAATCTGTATCTGTACTTTCTCCATCTGCCTCAGCTGATGAAGCTGTTTCTGAAGAAACATTCCCTGAAGAAGCTGTCTCATCAGAAGAAAGACTGCTCTCACTGTAGCTTCCGCCGATGACGGCCTCTGATGCATTCGATGACTTTTCTGACAGATTATTCGCACAGCCGCATCCGGAAAGGAGCAGGAGTGACAGGACCATAAGCAGGACCCCATGCGGTATTTTTTTCATAGGCATTAATCGAGCAGTTTTTTCACTGTCTGCTCATCAGGAATCATTTTGATCACAGAATCTATCCTTGCTTTTGCCATAATATCATAGATTTCTTCTGCTGCAATGCCTCTTGACTGCATATAGAACTGAATCTCTTCGTCAATGCGGCCGATGGTTGCACCATGATTGCCGACCACGTCCTCTTCTGCACAAAGAATCAGGGGAATGGTCTGGTTTACTACATCCTCGTCAATCAGAAGCACATCCTCTGCCTCATCTCCTGTGGATCCGGCACAGCCGTTTTTGAAATCAATGGTTCCCCGGAAAAGCTTTCTGGCTTCATTTCTCAGAACACCGTTGACCTTCATTTCACTGACGGTCTTTTTGCCGATCTGATCTGCCACATAATTCATATCCAGAAGATGATCCTTTTCTACCTCATAGCCGATATTGGCATGCATCTCGCTGTGGTCGCCGAAAAGGGTTGCCTTACAGCCTTGGTAGATTTCCTTGCCGCTTAAAAAGATATGGATCACATTGAAGCAGGCACCTTCCTCCAGGTAAGCACCGATATCATTGATCATTCTGTCCTCATCGCCCAGACGGAAAATCTGTACCAGAGTCATTCTGGCATTTTTTGCAAGATGGATCTTGCTCTGCACTGCCGCATTGGCATTTTTCTTCTTCTCGGAATTAAATTCCATGATCGCGGTAAGTTCTGCATTCTCCGCAAGCTCAAAACCATAGGGATTCACAGTGGTTTTCTGATGGCTCTCCAGAGAAAATTCCATGTGAATCGGCTCTGTTTCTTTCTGATCTTTTTCAAGAAGGAAAGTCTTTCTTTCAGCACCGGAGGCCTTAACGAGATAATCAATGCCCTTTCCTCCGCCTGTTGCAATATTCTCCAGAGCCACATTTTTTTCTTTTGTAAAGGAAAGCTTTTCCGGAAGCTTCTCTGTCGGCTGGATCTCATGTCCTGTCTCCAGACCGGTAACCTCCCTTTCATTCATCTTCAGCCAGCCAAAGGTAAAAGCCGGCAGACTGTTAATCTTTAAATCCATTTTTCCGGCCTCCTTATCCGATTGCACCCTTCATTTCCAGCTGAATCAGATTGTTCATCTCAACTGCATATTCCAACGGAAGCTCCTTGCCTACATTATTGGCAAAACCACTT
>CAVEOK010000013.1:875-50892 GCA_963617415.1 Oscillospiraceae bacterium | reverse complement strand
CTGGCATCCTCTTCCGGAATGCCGCGGCTCATCATGTAAAAGATTGCTTCGTCACTGATTCTTCCGATCTTTGCCTCATGTCCGACATCTGCCTTGTTGGTGCGGACATCGATTGCCGGAATGGTATCTGATCTTGAAATTGCATCCAGCATCAGAGACTGACAGGAAACTGCGGATTTGCTGTTCTCTGCCTTCTTGTTGATCACAACGCTGCTTCGGAAGGTACTGATTCCGCCGCTCTTGGAAATAGAACGGGTATTTACATAGGAGGAAGTATCCGGTGCATTGTGCACGACCTTACATCCTGTATCCAGATTCTGTCCGTGACCGGCGAAGGTAACGGAGGTAAACTCCGATCTTGCTCCCTGTCCGTTCAGAACACTCATGGGGTAGAGGTAGGAGGTATTGGAACCAAAGGAACCGGAGATCCACTCTACCTTGCCGCCCTTTTCAACCAAGGCACGCTTGGTGTTCAGATTGTACATATTCTTGGACCAGTTCTCGATGGTAGAATAGCGGATCGTTGCATCTTCTCCTACAAAAAGCTCTACACAGCCTGCATGCAGGTTGGCCACATTATATTTCGGGGCACTGCAGCCCTCAATAAAGTGAAGATAGGCTCCCTTGTCAACGATGATCAGGGTATGCTCAAACTGTCCTGCTCCCGGTGCATTCAGTCGGAAATAGGACTGCAGAGGAATCTCCACAGAAACGCCTGCCGGTACATAAACAAAGGATCCGCCTGACCAAACTGCTCCGTGGAGCGCTGCAAATTTATGATCTGTCGGCGGAACAAGCTTCATAAAATGTTCCTTGATCATCTCCTCGTATGGACCGTGCAAGGCACTTTCCAGATCCGTATAAATAACGCCCTGAGCTGCAACCTCATCCTTTACATTATGATAAACCAGCTCAGAATCATACTGGGCGCCGACACCTGCAAGAGAGGTCTTCTCCGCTTCCGGAATGCCCAGTTTATCAAAGGTATCCTTAATCTCCTCCGGTACATCCTCCCATTTTGCCGACATCTTTGTATTCGGTCTTACATAGGTTACGATATGATCCATATCCAGTCCTTCGATGGAAGGACCCCAATTCACCATAGGTGTTTTATTGTAGATTTCCAGAGATTTCAGGCGGAACTGCTTCATCCATTCAGGATCGTTCTTTTCTGAGGAAAGCTGCTCAACAATGTCCTCTGTCAGGCCCTCATGCAGCTTGTAGTTGTCCTCGTCTTCATTCCGGAAATCATAGAGAGAACGGTCGATGTCCTCTACGTATGTCTTTTCCTTATCTGCCATTACTCTGCCCCTTTTTCGTATGCTGCAAAACCATTTGCATTGATTTCATCTACCAGAGAGCCATCTCCCTCTGCAACAATTTTTCCATTGACCAGGATATGTGTCTTATCCACATGAAGAGAAGACAAAATACCGGTATTGTGGGTAATGATGATCAGGGCAGAATCCTTATCCTTCTGGAATTCCTCCACGCCCTTAGATACGGTACGAACCGCATCCACATCCAGACCGGAATCCGTCTCATCCAAAATTGCCAAAGATGGCTTCAGCATCAGGAGCTGAAGAATCTCTGCCTTTTTCTTCTCGCCGCCGGAAAAGCCTACATTCAGATCACGGTCTGCATAAGCCGGATCCATATCCAGAACTTCCATCGCCTTTGCCAGCTCCTTGCGGAAGGTGAAAAGCTTCAGTCTGTCTTCTGATTTTCTCTCCAGTGCACTACGAATAAAGTTGGAAAGAGAAAGACCCGGAATCTCGATCGGATTCTGGAAGGACATAAAGATGCCTTCCTTCGCTCTCTCATTCACTGCCTCTTCCAGAAGATTCTTGCCATTAAAGAAGATCTCTCCTGCCGTTACCTCATATGTTGGATTTCCCATGATCGCATTGCCCAGTGTTGACTTGCCGGCACCATTCGGTCCCATCAGGACATGGGTCTCGCCTCTGTTTACTTCAAAGGACAGACCGTTCAGGATCTGTTTATCCTCTACACTGACATGCAGATTTTCGATTTTTAATAACTGTTCAGACATATTTCCTCCATACAGCTTCTGATACTTTATTTCTTGTATTCATACAAAGCAGCAGGGTTTTGTTTTCTTAACAAAGAGACTGCTTTTTCGCTTTTTATCTCTATCCCTGCGGCATTTCCTACGATTTTGGTATGAATTTCATTTTATTATATACTATTCCTCCTGTAATGCAAAGCTAATCTTTGTTCTTTTCCCGCCTTTTCTTGCTTTTTTACAGTATTCCATATATCATATTGATGATTTACGGACAGGATGTGAGGGCTTTCCCATGATTTATCTGGATAATGCAGCGACAACCAAAACCGACCCTGCGGTACTTGAAGCAATGCTTCCTTATTTCAACGAGGACTACGGCAATGCTTCTTCTGCTTACCGTCTGGGTCAAAAAAGCAAAAGAGCGATCGACAGAGCAAGAGAAAGTCTTGCCCGTTCAATCGGCACTTCTGCCTCTGAGCTTTATTTTACCTCTGGCGGCAGTGAATCCGACAACTGGGCTCTTCTTTCCTGCTTCGAAGCCTTTCCGGAAAAGAATCATATCATTACATCCGCCATTGAGCATCCGGCCATTCTGCAAACCCTCTCTTATTTAGAAAAAAAGGGAGCAGAGATCACCCGCCTGCCGGTGGATGAAAAGGGACTTTTAAATCCCGCCGATCTTGAGGCTTCCATTCGGGAGGATACCTGTCTGGTCAGCATCATGTTTGCCAATAACGAGATCGGAACCATTGAACCTATTGCCGAATTGGGTCAGATCTGTCAGGATCACAAGGTCATCTTTCATACGGATGCGGTTCAGGCCTATGGGCATATTCCCATCGATGTGAAAGAACTGCATATTGATCTGCTCAGTGCCAGCGGCCATAAGCTGAATGGGCCGAAGGGAATCGGCTTTCTCTATATAAAGGAAGGTCTTCCCCTCGCCTCCCTGATTCACGGCGGTGCCCAGGAAAGAAACCGCAGAGCCGGAACGGAAAATGTTCCTGCTATCGTCGGCTTTGCCAAGGCCGGCGAGCTTGCCATGCAGTCTCTTTCCCAGCGCATGGATAAACAGATCAGCTACCGTGATCATTTTATCGCAGAACTAAAGAATTATTTTCCGGACTGCCGGATCAATGGCTCCCTCCGGCATCGTCTGCCCAACAATATCAGCGTAAGCTTTCCGGGCCGGCAAGGTGAAACCCTTTTGATCCAGCTGGACATGCATCAGATCTGTGCCTCTGCAGGCTCCGCCTGCTCCAGCGGCTCACTGGATCCTTCCCATGTCCTGACAGCCATCGGTCTGGATGAAGAAATGGCCTCCTCCACCCTTCGCTTCAGCATCAGCCATGAAACGACGATAGAAGAGCTGGAAGAAACCATTGCCGTTTTAAGAGAGATCCTTCTTCCGGCATGAATTGCCTGTGAGTCTTGAACGCTGGGTTTGACTCTGCTTTAGCCTAGGCGGGAGTTCTCCGACTGCGTTAAAAGCGGCTTATACGCCTGGCTTATATATTTATACCATCGTTATACAAAAAGCATTTCTACGAACAGGATATCAAATGGAAAAGAAAAAAGTAGTTGTCGGTATGTCCGGCGGTGTAGACAGCTCCGTTGCTGCCTACCTATTAAAAAAAGAAGGTTATGAAGTCATCGGCGTAACCATGCAGATCTGGCAGGACGAGGATGCCTGTCATTTGGAACGCAAGGGCGGCTGCTGCGGTGTCTCTGCCGTAGAGGATGCCAGACGGGTTGCCGACAGTCTGGATATTCCCTATTATGTGATGAATTTCAAGAAGGAATTCCAGGCTAAGGTCATTGACTATTTTGTCGATGAATATCTGCATGCCCGCACACCCAATCCCTGCATTGCCTGCAACCGCTATGTGAAATGGGAGTCTCTTCTGCAGAGAAGCATGGCGATCGGTGCCGATTATATCGCAACCGGCCATTATGCCCAGGTTCGCCTCCTGGAGAACGGCAGATATACCCTGCAGATGTCAAAGATTCCGGACAAGGATCAGACCTATGCCCTCTACAATCTGACACAGGATCAGCTTTCCCATACCCTGATGCCGGATGGTGCCTATTCCAAGCCCCAGATTCGGGCGATTGCAGAAGAGATTGGTCTTATCGTAGCCAATAAGCCTGACAGCCAGGATATCTGCTTTGTAGAAGACGGCGATTATGCCGCTTTTATTGAAAAGGAAAGAGGAGAAAAGCTGCCGGAGGGCAACTTTGTTACAGCCGACGGGGAAATTCTGGGCCGCCACAAGGGAATCACCCATTATACTATCGGCCAGAGAAAGGGACTCGGACTCGCCATGGGCCATCCTGTCTTTGTTACGGAAATCCGCCCCGAAACCAATGAGGTTGTGATCGGTGAAAATGAAGATGTCTTTACCCGTGAGCTTTCTGCTGACAAGGTCAACTGGATGTCTATCGACGGACTGCACGGCCAGCCTCTTAGAACCAAAGGCAAAATCCGTTATTCCCATAAGGGTGCAGTCTGCACAGTTACAGAGGCCGGAGAAGATCGGATCCACGTTGTCTTTGATGAGCCGGTTCGTGCCGTAACACCCGGACAGGCAGTTGTTTTTTATGATGAGGAAAACTGCATTATCGGTGGTGGAACCATCCTTTAAGAATAATACTTTAGAAGCTCATACCCTCCGTACAATAGAGCACAGACCATAAAGATAGCGATGATCCAGGCGGCAAATTCAAAACAGAATCTCAGGGGGGCTTTCATATAAGGGCGTCAGCCAGTCCTTGCTCATCCATATTGCCGTACAGAAATCATTGCAATGAAGAAGCTATTAGGCCAACGATTGGCATAATAGCTTCTCTAGCTTTCTCTAGCTTCTTATAAAATCATCTTTTTGACAAGGGACTTCATGCGCTTCCTTCCCTTATTCCTCCCTGATCTTTCCGAAGGGATTATCAGCCATTTCCGCATCCAGATTGCCGACTGCCTCCTTTTCTACTTTGATCAGAACCTGATCAGTCGGATCCCAGCGTCCCGGAGAATAGGATTCCTCATCCGGAACCTCCTTTAAGGTCTTGTAAGGTTTCGGTGCCGGAACGGTATTCTGCACCGTCTGTACCACGGTATAGTCTCTATGGAAAAGTCCCGGTTCTGTGAGCTTGGCCGGTCGTCCGCCCAGCTCACCGACGGTACAATCACTTTCGATAAAGTCCATATAACGGTTATGCGCCCAGTTGCCTGCATCATAATCACCGGCCAGATCCGGGCAAACCTGCTCATGGAACCACTGCCATTTTCCGTCCACATAAACAAATTCTGAACCGTAACGTTCCCAAAGCCAGACGCCGCCTCTGTGCACATTGTCAAAGCCAACCGGTCCGGTCAGGGTTCCGGGCGTCAGATAGGAGGCTCTTGCACTCTTTCCATCCTCAGCCACCTCGATCACATCGGATGCCAGAACATGCACACCGCTGCTTCCCGAGGAACGGATATCATGTCCCATATACTGGGGAAATTTCTTGATTGTTTCCGAATAGGAACGGGCACACATACTGTCCATATGACCTACGCTGTTAAAGTAAACCTCTTCATAGCCAACCATACGGCCGAACTGATGCGCCCAGGTTGTATTTTTACTCTTCATCCACATGTAATCCCATTCCTCTCGGGAATAGCCTACGCCATGCAGATAGGCATGCCTTGCCTTGTATTCCTCCACGGTCTGACTTGCAACCGCATTATGGAGGCGTTCGCTAAAGCTTAATTTCTTATTCATATCCCTGCCTCCTTATCTCTTATCTCTCTCGTAATAGGGCTTGCCGAGCTGTCCCTTTGGTCCGTAGCTTCTTTCATCCGTCATTGTCTCATAGGGACGGGGCATATCCTGGAACATATACTCCCAGCCATAGAAGGGATCGTAAACCGTCTGTTTGACTGTCGGCTCACCAAAATCCTCCGCCAAAGGATCCGGCCATGCGGGATCCGCCTCCTGCTTGGCATAATTTTCAGCAACCGTAAAGGTATGGTCTCTTTCCAGCTCAAGATGCCAGATTTTCCAAACACCATCCTCCTTGAGCAAATCGCAATGGATCAATCCCAGATCCATATAGCAGTCAGCCTCTCCGTCTGCCTTTCCCTTACACTGCATGCCGGCACGATAGCCCTGATACTGCGCACTTTTGCCATCATCTGAAATATAAGCCAGAGGTGTTGTTGCCGTATGCATGCAGCAGCTGCCGATTCCCAGATCTTTTTCCGAAAGGGAAGTATCCTTTTCCAGATAGCCTTTCAGCAGAGCCTCTCTCTGCTCCTTGCGGTAGTCCACGTAGAATTTACGGATTTCCTCCATTCCTGTGTAATAGCCTGTATTAACACCCAGAGAAGCAGTTTTCTGATGCTCCGGCTCCTTCACCCAAAGAGTCTCCAGTTCCTCTTCTCTCATTTCATTCGACATATAGTAGCTGTGACGGTTGATGGTTTTAATGACCTCTTCCTTATCCCAAAGCCTGGTCAGCATTTCTTCTTCTGTAAATGTTTTGCTCATTCCTCTGCCTCCCTTCAAATGCCGTAACTGAATGTATTCTCAAACCTGTCATAGGCCTCCGGCATTCTGGGCGAGGGCGTAAAAGGACGCTCTGGACTCCAGGTCTGGCGAATGGTCTGCGGAAGATTCGGCTGAAGAGGCTCATACTCTGTCACCTCTGCAAACTCTGCAAGTGCCTCATATTCCTTCTTCGGGCCGGTCCACTTGCTTCCGCAGGGCCGGTCGATTTCCTTCAGATACTGCATATGCCAGATTTTCCATTCTTCCTCTTCCCGGATAAAATCAACAGCAAACCAGCCCCATTCCCAGATTCCCTGGGGACCGCCTTCCGTAAGCTGTGAATAGGAACCTCTGATCGACCAAAGGCCCTTCGCTGTCTTTCCATCCTCCGCCAGCTCGATCACCGGCGTATCTACCGGACGATAGGTCATCATACCCACGCCATGCAGCTCTTCTTCCGTTTTTCCTTGCAGATTCTTGGGAAAGGCCTTTGCGATCAGCCTGCTTTCCAGCTGGATTTTCTTATCCTGATCTGCATAATAAGCCGCTACATTTTCCGGCCCCGTAAACCAGCCGCTGTTGATGCCCAGGCAGACATCTTCCCGCCTGCTCCAGTATTTTTCATACATGGAACGCTCTTCCTTCAGCGTATAATCCTGAGACAGACGACCCATGAGATTCTTGATCTCTCTTTGATCTTCCCATCTTCCCAGAAGCTCTTCCGGGCTGAATTTCTTACTCAAACTCGCTTTCCTCCTTTTCATTTTGTACACTTTTGCCATTTCTTTTCTTATTATAACGCAGCTTTTCTTGCAGAATGACAATAAGTGGAGCTCAATTTACAACTGTTCGGTTGTCGGATTGCCTTTTCAAGCATTCATTAGTCTACTATCGTATTGCGGTAATAAATGCTGTCAGTGTACTTGCGTTTTCCTAGCGAAGAAGTGAATAGGCACACGCCTGGATGAATAAAGCTGATGTGACACGCTGCGTTTTCTACTCCGTGCACATCTCTTATTCGCTCCGGCTCCCGCGAAACTCGCCATTACTATTTTATAAGCACCACAGTACTTGTTTCATTGTGATGCCCTTTAAGTAAATGCAGCTCGAACAGTCGCTCCGCCGGAGCTGAGAATGTGCACGTCCTTACGAAAGCCTTGCGAATCGTCACCTCAGCTTTATCCACCAGGCTTTGTGCCGGCAGGATTCTCCGCCTGCGACATATATCCTTTTCGCGCGAGTGCGCATCCTTGCTGCGGACTCACACCGTATGATGTATCACGCTCTGCGTGATACTAAGCGTTCTTCGAACGCTTGACGGCTTCGTTTCATCGTATCGCTTTGCGATACGATAAAAAAACTGCATACCATGTTCTCAAGAAACACAGCACGCAGCCTTCATTTTTCAGAAATTCCTGTTCAAATCAGCCTTTCCATAGATTCTATTTCATTGTCTTCCCGTCATATACATTACCGCAATAGGTAAAGAATAAGTCATCATCCCCTACCTCCTGTCGGATTTCTTCATATAGTGCGGCTGAAGCCTGCCTCATCTGCGAACGCAGCTCCTCGGATACTGGAACAATTTCGGCTCCTCCCTCTTTGATTTCCTCGATCTTTGAATCCGCTCTCTCCTGCGCCTGCTCTCTTGCATATGCAGTCGCAAGCTCCGTGGCTTCATCAATGATTTCCTGCTGCTCCTCCGTCAGATTCCCGTAAAAATCATCATTGGTGATCAAAGCAAGTAAATGGGGCAGGTGATTGGTTTCAACCACATAATCCTGCACCTCATAAAATTTATTGGATACGATAACCTCATAGGGATTTTCCTGGGCATCCACCGTATTCTGTTCCAAGCCAACATAAAGTTCGGCAAAGGCCATCGGTGTCGGATTTGCCGACAGTGCCTGCCAGAAGGCCATATGATAGGAGTTCTCCATGGTACGGATCTTAATTCCCTTAAAATCCTCCATGCTCTCAATCTTTACATTAGAGGTCATTACGCGGAAATTCTGATCCGCCATCCCCAGAAGACGAATTCCGCCCTCTGTGTATATCTCATTGATGCTCTTCATGAATTCTTCATTATCCAGGACCTCATGCAGCTGGTCCAGATTGTCGAACACACAAGGCAGATCAAAAAGAGCCAGACGGGGCAGGTAGCTTACCTCCGGAGCAGTATTCTGCACAACAAAGGGAATATCACCGCATTGTACGGATTCTAAAAGTTCCGTATCCCCTCCAAGGGTTGAATTATGATAGACCTGTACCTTCATTTCTCCATTGGAAAGGGTATTTACCTCTTCTGCAAACTTTTCTGCATAAAGTCCGGTAACCGTGTCTGCCGGACTTGCCGTCGCCAGCACCCATGCATAAGTCTGCTCTCCCTCTTTTTCTCCGCAGCCTGTCAAAAGGCAGCCCATCAAAAGGCCCAAAAGAAGAAGGGCAGAAAGATTTCTTATTTTCTTTTTCATTGTCGCTCCTCCTTATTGAATCAGAATGGTTGAAAACTGCGGTATATAGGTAAGAAGCAGCAGAACAATGAAATCCAGAATGATCATGGGAACTGCTTTTTTTGCCACTTCCATCACAGGCAGATCGGATAAAGAGGATGCCACAAATAGATTTACGCCAATCGGCGGTGTTACAAAACCGATTGCCAGATTAACCACCATAATAATGCCGAAGTGAACCGGATCAATGCCAAAGGCTGTGCAGGCCGGAAGCAAAATCGGCGTCAGAATCATAATCGCCGGCGTCGTATCCATGATCATTCCGACAAAAATAAGAATGATATTGATCACCAAAAGAAGAATGATCTTATTGCTGAAGCTCTCATCCAGCCAGCCGGATACGGTCTGCGGAACCTGCATCAAAGTCAGGATTCGGCTGAAGGCAACGGAAGCCGCCAGTATAAAAAGGATCGGTGCGAAGGTTCTTACAGACTCTACCAGTATTCCCCAAAGTTCCTCCACTTTTAATGTCTTATAAACAAAAAGCGAAATGATCAGAGAGTATAAAACCGCAATTGCAGCCGCCTCTGTTGGAGAGGTCACACCTGTATAAATACAGCCCAGGATAATAACCGGAGTCAAAAGAGCCCAGATGGAATGCAAAAAAACCTGACCAAAGGACTGCTTATGCAGCTCATCCACTACCTGTGCAATCTTTTCCTTGTCCTCTCCATGTCTTTTGCAGTAGTAAATGGCATAGCCCATCAGAACAAAGGCAATCATAAAGCCCGGGATTACCCCTGCAATAAACATATCGGATACCGATACGCCTGCTGCCTGGGAATACAAGATAAAAGGAATCGAGGGCGGGATAATCACACCCAGGCCGCCTGCAACCGCAACCAATGAAACCGCAAATTTCTTGTCATAGCCCATATTCAGCATGACCGGTATGGTCATGGAACCGACTGCTGCCACCGTTGCCGGTGCCGATCCGGAAATGGCACCGAAAAAGAGGCAGGTGATCACAACGGCGCAGGGAATACCTGCCGTTTTCTTTCCGATGAAATAGGCAAAAACATCAAAAAGCTTTCTGGATACTCCACCCCTTGCCATGATAATACCGGACAGAACAAAAAGCGGAATTGCCAGAAGGGTCGTCTGATTGATGCCGCCCAGCATGGATCTTAAAATAAATACACCGGAAACCGTAAAGGAATCCGTCAAAAGAGAGGGCAGCATAGAGGTGATCCCTACCGCAATTCCAATGGGTACTGCAAGAGCAAGAAGAATCACAAAGCTCAGCATAATTATGATCGTCATCTTCTCTCCACCTCTCTTTCTTTTCCGTTCTCTCCTTCTTTTCGCTGGAAAAGAAAGGTCGTCTTAAACTCCCTGATCCAGGCCTGCGCCACACGAACTGCCAGAAGCAGAAAACAGATCAGAGGAGCGGACTGAATATAATACATAGGAATCATGAGGGCAGAACTTTTTGCCCCACTGCTAATAGCCTGCTCTACATAGGTAAAGGCATAAGGAATCATAATCATACAAAAAATAAATACGATCGTATGCCTTATGATCCGGACCCAGGCCTGAATGCTTTCAGGAAAAGCCTCCTGAAGCTGCTTGATCTTGATGGAAATTCTTCTTTTTACGCAATAGCTGACGGACAAAAAACAAGACCATACCAGAAAATACCTTGTCAGTTCGTCAGACCATGACAAGGAATAGTTAAAGACATATCTGCAGATGACCTGAATGACCATAACTGCCGAAATACCGATCAGCAGAAGGACCAACAGGAACTCCTCCAGATAATTGTCCAGCCATTTAATTACTTTCACACATTTCTCCTTCATTACTTATCCCAATTTTGAACAAAGCGTTTCGCTTGCGCCGAGCGCGGTCGCTTGCGATATGCGAGTGCGCATCCACGCGGAGCTTTTCACTCAGTCGTAGCTTGGACTCCGACCGAGTTAAAGGACCTCCTTCACTGCCTCGATCGGCATCTTCTGACCGGTCCACATTTCAAAGGCTGCCGCTCCCTGATAAAGCATCATGCCGATACCGTTCATATTCTTGCAGTCAAGCTTCTGTGCCATTTCCAGAAGCTTGGTCTGATCCGGCTCATAAATAGCATCCGTAACGATCAGATCCTTTCGCAGATAGCTTTCATCCGGAATCGGGCAAAGCTCTTTCTGCGGGCCAAAGCCACAGGAGGTCGCATTGGCAAGAAGAACCGAATCTTCAATCTCTGCCCTTAAGCAGTCCAGATCCTCTAAGGGGTAAGCCTTCGCCTTGCAGCCGGTTTTGCTGTTGAGCTTTTCTGCATTTTCCAGAGCTCGATCCCAGAACTCGTCCTTCCGGTTAAAAATGGAAATCTCTCCTACCCCATCCAGGCCTGCCTGCATGGCAATGGCTGTCGCCGCACCTCCGGCTCCCAAAAGGGTGATTTTCTTTCCGATAATATCAATGCCCTGATCCTTTAAGGCAGCCATATAACCACTGCCGTCCGTACTGGTTCCGATCAGTTTTCCATTCTCATTTACAACGGTGTTGACCGCCTGACAAAGCTGACCTGCCGGCAGGATCTCATCCAGATACTGCATGATCGGTCCCTTGTTCGGCATGGAAACATTAAATCCTCTCACACCCAGGGCTTTCAGCCCCTTTACCGCATCCTCAAGCGTCTCATTGTCTACCTCAAAAACCAGATAAGCGTAATCCAATCCCAATGCCTCAAAGGCTGTATTATGCATCATGGGCGACTTGCTGTGACGAATCGGATTGGCAATCAGTCCGATCAATTCTGTATGTCCTGTAATTCTTTGTTTCTCTTTCATTTACTTTTCCTCTTTAAGCTTCTACAGTTTAACTCACTAAATCGATATTATAGCAAAGAAAAACAGGCCTTGCCACTTTTTCTCTAAAAAAAGAAGCAAGTCCTGTTTGAAATACTGCTTTTAAAAGGAATTTATACTTCTGCCTCTGGCATCATCCTCTGTCGCCTTTACTCTACCGCCTTTCCTCTATCTTCTTTAATTCCAGGCTCTCTTTTCTCCCATTGCCTGCTGATATTCCCTCAGCTTCTGCTTTGCCGCCGGGCTCATATAGCCGGGTGCTTGGATTTCGATTCTTACATAGGCATCTCCGTGCTGGTTTTTATTTTTCATGGAGGGCATTCCCTTTCCCTTCAGTCTGATTTTGGAACCGGGAACTGTCCCCTCCTTGATCTTACATTTCACATTTCCATAGGGTGTCTTTATGATCTCTTCTCCGCCGAACACCGCACTGGTAAAGGGAATCCTGGCTGTAAAGTAAAGATCCTGCCCCTTTCTCTCATAAATCGGACTTTCCTGAACATTGACCAAAAGATAAAGGTCTCCCGCCTGTCCATTGGCACCTGCCTGCCCCTTTCCCTGGAGTCGGATTTTCTTGCCTGACTCGATACCAGCCGGAATATGCACCTGATAGCTCTGGCTTCTTCCCTGCTCATTCTGCAGGCTGATAGTTCTGTCCGCACCATAAAGGGCATCCTCGAAGGAAACCGTAATCTCTGCTGTAATGTCCTGTCCCTTTCTGGAAGAATAGCTGCTTCCTCCTCCGAAACCGCCAAAGGCATCTCCATAATCATCGCCAAAAAAGCTGCTGTATCTGCTGCTTCTGCCTCCGCCGAACATATTTTTCAGAATATCATCAAAATCCGCGGCATTCCCGCCGCTGTAATGATACTCCCTGTACTGCTGGCCATCCGGTCCGCTGCCGCTTCTCCAAAAGCCACTGCCATCTGCTCCCTTCCAGGACTGGCCACCACCTGCATTGTAGGCATCGCCTGTCTGATCAAAAGCGGCAAAGCCAAACTGATCGTATTGTTTTCTTTTCTCTGTATCGCTTAAAACCTCATAGGCTTCATTTACCTCTTTAAACTTCTCTGCCGCCACCGGATCGTCTCCTCTGGTATCCGGATGATATTTTTTTGCAAGCTTACGAAAGGCCTTTTTAATCGCCGCAGCATCTGCATTGCGGTTCAGGCCAAGAACTTCATAATAATCTCTCTTTGTGCTCATGCAAAGGCCTCCTTTCTTTTGGAAGCTTCCCTGCTTCCGCCTTCTTTTATTTGATAAAAAGGCCGGTCTTTCTCTTAAAAGCCCGTACCTTTCCGCCTTTTTCTTGTTCTATTTGTACTATAACACGCCATTATTCCGCTATGTTGGAATTTGACTTTTCCACGCTTTCTTCTGTAAAATAAAAGTAATCCTTGCGGAGCTTTTTTATAGACTTCTTATTTTCCGGCTGCTTTATGCCGGTTTTATTTTTGCGGGGATATTTTTTGAAAGAAGGTCCACATTATGATTCTTTTGCAGCAGATGATTGCACTTTTTATTTTCATGCTGATCGGCTATGGAGTCAGAAAAGCAAATGTCATAGACGATGCCGGCTCAGGCAGTCTTTCCTGGTTGATCGTCAATATTTTCAATCCGGCTCTCATCCTTTCTGCCAGCGTAAGCAGGGAAGAGGCTGTTGATCCAGCCTTTCTTCTGAAGCTCTTTGGTATTGCCGTTATTTTTTATCTAATCCTGATTCTGATTTCCTATCCGACCATTGCTCTTTTGGGTGTGGAAAAGAAGGATCGGGGTGCTTATCATGTCATGATCGTCTTTTCCAATATCGGTTTTATGGGAATCCCCCTGATCAGCGCCCTTTACGGTTCTGAGGCTCTTCTCTATGCCTCTATCTTCGGTATTCCCTTTAATATTCTGGTTTATACCTACGGTGTAAACTGTATGCAGAGTGATCCGGACAAAAAGAAGATCAAGCTAAAGCAAATGCTCAATGTGGGAAGTATCGCTTCCATTCTGTCCCTGATCATTGCGCTCTGCGATATCCGAATGCCTGCCTTTGTCCAGACAACCATTTCCAACCTGGCTAATGTGACGGTTTCCCTCAGTATGATCGTCATCGGAACCACTCTGGTCAATATCGATCTGAAATCTCTCTTTACCGATCTTCGTCTGCTGGCTTTTTCTGCACTCAAACTGCTGGTCATCCCGATTATCGGTATGTTCATCATTAAGGCTCTGATTTCCGATCCCATGCTGCGGAGTATCTTTCTGATTATGATCGCAACTCCTGTCGCTGCCATTTCTCCCATGCTTGCCCTTCAGTACGATGGAGATTATTCCGTGGCCTCAAAAGCCGTTGCTTTGACCACCATTCTTTCTGTCATTACCATTCCCCTGGTTTCACTCATTACCGGGATTGGCTAAAGAAATGCTATTTTCCCTCTTGCACATTATTTTCTGATTCGTTATACTGCTTTTGCAAGCTATTATGTTAGCATGGTAAAGTGTTAAAGGAATACGATATGAAAGCAGCACGCTATTACGGAATCAGGGACCTTCGCTGTGATGAACTTCCCATCCCAACAATCAAAGATGATGAACTTCTGATCAAGATTGCCTATGCCGGTATCTGCGGATCTGATCTTCATATCTACAACAAGCAGATGTTTATTCAGAACATTCCCGAAACCATGGGACATGAATTTGTCGGCAGAATTGAAGCTGTCGGCAGTCAGGTCAATGGTTTTTCTAAGGGAGATGCTGTCATTGCCAATCCTATGGTTTCCTGCGGCAGCTGTCCTGCCTGTCAGAAAGGGCATTTCAACTGCTGTGAAAATCTCGGCTTTATCGGTGAGGTCCGTCCCGGCTGCTTTGCAGAATATATCGCTCTTCCCCAAAAGGCCCTGATTCCAATCCCAAAGGGCCTCAGCTCTGAAGATGCCCTCAAAAATTTTGCACTCGCAGAACCTCTTGCAGTTGCCCTGAATGTTTTGGAACGCTTATCTCCAAAGGCGGATGAGAAGCTGGCCATAGTCGGTGCCGGCCCCATCGGCCTTCTTTGCATTCTTCTTGCCAAAGAGCTCTATCAGGTAAAAGACATCAGCTGTATCGGCCGCTCTGCCTATCGCCTGGAGCTGGCCGCCTCTCTTGGTGCCAAAACCTATAAAGCTTTTCCTGACAAGACTTCCTTTGATGCGATCATTGAAGCTGCCGGTAACCAAGCCTGTCTGGATGGAGCGGTTGCTCATAGTGCTGTCTGCGGACGGATTGCCTTAGTCAGTGTCTATGAGGCTGAACAGCTTTCCCTGGATTTTAACCTGCTGGTGGGCAGTCAGATTTCCCTGATCGGCTGCAACTGCTATGACAGGCATCATTTAGAAGATGCAGTTTCTCTCATTTCCCATGCAAACATCGATGTCGCACCCCTGATCTCCGCCGAATATGATCTTTCGGACTGTGATAAAGCCTTTTGTTTTATCAATCAAAAGGAAAAGGCTGCGGCAAAAGTGCTTTTTAAAATGTAATTGAAGAAGGAGGAAATTTATGCAGCTCGTATCCTGGTTTTTTGATTTTCCGGTCAGCACTGCTGTCCTGATCATCGCAACAATTCTGCTTGCCTTAACTGCAACCATTACCTTTGCCAAAGGGCTTTGGAAATTTTAAAAAAATCGAAGGGAAAGAAAAAGTATGTTAAACATTGATTCACTTGAGGAGGCTTTGGGTTTTCAGATCCCCCTCATCGTTCCTGCCATGCTGATCATCTATATTGCAGCCGTGCTGCTGGTCGGCCTTTTGGCAGCAAGAAAGGTTAAGAACTCTGAAGACTGGTTTGTCGGCGGACGCTCCATGGGACCCTGGATCACTGCTCTCGCACATGGTTCCAGTTCTCTGGGCGGTGGTATGTATATCGCCGGTCCCCAATATGGTTGGGAAGCAGGTGCTTCTGCTCTTTGGGCAGCTCCTGGCGATGTATTCGGCCCTATCCTGAACTTTGGTTTTATCGCAAGACGAATGAGACGTTATACCGAAAAATCCAAATCCCTGACCATACCGGAATATTTCGGACACCGCTACTACAGCAAGAAGATTCGCTATCTGTCTGTTTTCATTCTGATCATTGCCATGCTGATCTCTCTTTTGGTGGAATATATGTCCATGGGTATTCTGATCTCCTGTATCACCGGTTGGAATTATGCCTTCTCTCTGATCCTTGGCTGCATCGTTATTCTGATCTATACCGGAGCAGGCGGCTATCTGTCTGTTGCCTATACAGATTTTGTACAGTCCATTCTTATGGTGATCGGTCTTCTGATCCTCATTCCGGTCTGCCTCCATTCCGTAGGCGGCTTTTCCGGCATGAATCACGGACTCATCGCTATTAATTCCGGACTTGCCACCCTCTGGGGCGAGGACTACTATCTGAAGGGCGCTCCTCTTATGATCGCCGGTATTGCCCTGGTTTACTTTATCGGCTACATGGGACAGCCCCATCTGATCATTAAGACCGTTGCTATTAAAGATGAAAAATCCATCAAGCTGGTTCCCCTGATCGGTGCCGTATTCGGCTTTGTTCTTTCCTTCGGCGTTTACACCCTTGGTATGATCGGCCGTGTTGCCTATCCGGATGCGTCCATGCTTCCGGGCGGAAGTGCCGAGTATATCATGCCCATGCTGACCCTGACGAATATGCCCATGCCTCTTGCCGGACTGATTCTGGCCGGTGCGGCAGCAGCTGTCATGTCAACAGCTTCAGCCCTTCTTCTGGTGATCGGTTCCTCCGCAGGAAATGACCTCTTTACCATGCTTCATCCCAATGCCGATGAGAAAACGCAGATTCGCATCAGCAAATGGGCAACCTATATCTTGGGACTGGTATCCTGTGCTATGTGCTTTATTCCCCTTTTCTCTGTGGGCGTTTATCAGCTGACCTGGATTGCCTGGTCTGTTCTTTCTCCGGCCTTCATTCCTTGTGTTATAGGCGGACTCTACTGGAAAAGAGGAACTAAGCAGGGTGCTGCAGCTGCCATGATCGTAGGTTCTTTGACTGGCTTCTTCTGGTATTATCTGCTGCAGGATATCACGAATATCCATACCTTCTTTGCAGCCCTTGTGCTTGCGGTTGCCGCCTATATTATCGTGTCTCTTCTGACACCGGCTCCGCCCAAGGATGTGCAGGATATGTTTGATTATGCCAGAAGCTTTGATGAAAAAGATGCTCCGAAGGCGAAAACGGTATCTGCCGGTGTGCAGATGAGCGCGAAGCAGTTTGAAGCGATCGTGAATGGAGCTAAGGCGAATGCCGCTAGTGCATAGTTCATGCATGACACACTGCGGCTGATATTGGTGCCCCTGTCATACTTGTTATGATAAAGGCACCAATTTTTATCTACTGTTCCTTGTGAATCATCATGCTGAATCCGAACTGTCTTTTCCTCTGTAACATTTTTCTTTGTTTTTGAGTACCTTTTTGTTACATTATTCCGTAATCTGTATCTCATCCAGATCTCCCGTCAGAGAATCCAGAATGCGATACTTCTTTTCATCTAATTCTTTGTTATAGAATTCGAAAATATAAAGAGGCTTATAATAACGGTCTGTTTTATGTTCTTTCAAAACAGGCGGGGCATAAAGGTTGCGAAACTTACGGTTCACATCCCGCTTATTGTATTCCCAGGAGGCTTTCAAGGCCTCCTCCTCCGTCAGCTTATCTGCCAGAATACAGATATCCGGAACTTCCTTTTCCTCGGCAGCCGGCAGAAGAGCCAGTTTACCGGGGCAGGCAACAGATTCATCATAGCCCCCATAGTAGCCTGCATAACGAGTTGCCTTTTTTGAAGCCTGCAGAAGAATGCGATACTGAAAAATCCAGCAGAGACTATAAACTGTATTAATATGTTTTACTTCAATATTCTTTATTTTTTTTGACTTGTCCATTCGTTTCAAAAACATTTCCGGTGTGAAACGAAGGCCCTTAAGTATTTCGATTTTTGCCATAATTCCTGCCTATAGAAATTCCTACTTTCGGAAGAAATCCCGCATCATTTCATCTTGTATCCTATAATTCTCCCTGCGTGTCCGATACCATTCTTCTGCCCGTGCAGTTTGCTCTGCATTATCCTTAAGTGCACTCTGCGTATTTGTCATGCCAGATCTGATGGCTTGGAGAATTTCTTCCTGCTGCTGCACAACGATCTGCATAAATTGCTTACGCATCATGTATTCTTCAAATTCCAGTTCTCCGGATTCCTTCTTTCTTTTCCACTCTTCAAATTCCTCTTCTCTCACCTTTCGCCTTCTCTGCTCTTCTCTCTTTTTTCTTTCTTCTTCCATCCTTTTTCTCTGTTCTTCTTTTTCTTCTTCCGTTAATGGAGTATAAATCGGCCTACTGATTTTGCGTCGCTCGATCAAGCCTAAGTCCATTAATATATACTGTGCCTTCCTGGCATAGGACAGACTTTCCATCATTAATCCTCGATATTCACCGCTCATCTGATCTGTTGCTTTTGCCGGCCTTAAAGGAAGCATTTTTTCATCAATTTTCTTTATGCTTTCTTCTAACTTTTTTAATTCCCATAAAGCCGATTCTTCCTTTGAAGTTCGCTTTTGCTTCTCTTCTAATATTTTGATTGCTTCATCAATTTTAATTTTTCCCATTATGCTATCTCCTGCATACATGCCATCAGCCCTTTATACTTCTCCAAAAGCTTTTGATATGCTTCATAGTTCTCCGGATTAGCCTCATACCCCTTCTTCTTTTCTACCATGGCTTCCACTGCCTGATCAATAGATTCCCAAAGTCCACTGGCTACGCCGGCAAGGATTGCTGCCCCAAGGCAGCACTCATTTTCCTGATTTTTCATGATCGTGATGGGCAGTCCTGTGGCATCGGCCATGATCTGGCACCAAAGGTCGCTTTTTGCTCCGCCTCCCAAAACAATGACATTTTCTACATCCACACCCAGTTCTTTTGTTGCTTCTATCATTCTGCATAAGACCATGGCAACAGATTCCATGATGGCACGAGCAAAGTGTCCTTTCTTATGCGCCAAAGTGAGGCCGTAAAACATAGCCTTCATATTCGGATTAAAATCAGGTGGGCCGGAACCCTGCAGGTGAGGCAATGCGATCAGACCGTCTGAGCCGATTGGAATATTTTCCGCCAAAGCATCCAACTGATCGTATACATTTTGGCCGGTCTGCTTTTCTACCTGCATTTCCAGTTCGCAAAAAGCATCCCGAAACCAACGCATAAACATACCGCCTGTGGCATAGGCATGAATCATATAGTTTCCGGGCAAGGCGCTGCAATAACAGGGCATCTGTCTGCTCGGATCCAGCACCGGCTTTTCTGTTTGTGTTACGGTGCAGATTGCGGATCCCATACTATCCGAAAAGGTACCGGGATGAATATTTCCAACACCGATGGCACCACAGCCAAGATCGATTCCACCGATATTCACCATCGTCTTTGTGCTAAGGCCAAAGCGAAGGGCCGCTTTTTCTGTCACATATCCCACATTTTCTCCCGGTCTTGCAATCTTCGGCAGCTGGTTTTCAGAAATACCGAGAAAATCCAGCATTTCACTCCAATACTCCCTTGTATTGATATCCCAATACATAGAGCTTCCCAAAATAGAATCCTCACAGCACATAGTTCCGGTCAGAATATAGGAAATATAGCCTTTCAGCTGAACGATTTTGCCCAGGCGTTGATAGACATCCGGTTCGTATTTCTTCAGCCAGAGCAGCTTCGCTCCCGGCCAAATGGAATCTGCGCCTACCTGTCCGGTCCGTTTTTGAATCTGCTCTATGCCAAATTCATCTACGATTTCCTGTGCTTCTTCTGCAGCTCTGGTATCAAACCAGACAATGGCCTTGCGAAGAGGCTTCATGTTTTCATCCAAAAAAACACTTGTCTCCCCCTGGGAAGACATGCCGATGGAAAGAATCTCATCCGGACTGATTCCCGCCTTCGCAATGGCCGCCCTTGTGGCAAGCTGAAAGGTCTCCAAATAGACCTCCGGATCCACTTCTGCCCAGCCTGCCTTTTCTGTTAAGATGGTATATTCCTTGGTTTGGGAAGCTCTTTCCAAACCATATTCATCAAAAACCGCTGCCTTGAAGGCTGTCGTTCCGATATCAATTGCAAGGATATAATTCATGCTTCTTCTTTCTCTTACTTTTCTATTTCTGTTACTTTTCTTTTTCTATTGCTTCACATTTAGAATTTTACTTTTCACCGCTTTACTCTAATAAAACAGTAAAGCAAGTGTATTATACCTTCTGCACCCTCTTTTCGCAAGAAAGAAGGACGCTTTACCGCCATTTTGCCTTGACCTTATCCGTCATATATCGCTATAATGATGTGAGCGTTCTGTTAACGCGTTAACAAGCTAAAGTTTTTTCAAAGGAGAAGTCATGTACGATGTCGTCATTGTCGGAGCCGGCTGTGTGGGCTGTGCTGCCGCCAGGGAACTTTCCCGTTATGATTTAAATATTCTGGTTCTGGAAAAAGGACATGATGTCTGTTCCGGCGCCAGCAAGGCCAATTCCGGTATGATCCATGCCGGCTATGATCCGATTCCCGGCACAAATGAAGCCAAATTCAACGCCCCCGGTAATAAGATGATGTATCAGCTCTGTGATGAGTTAGGTGTTCCCTATGAAAAAAGCGGAACCACCATCTTTGCAACAGATGAAAATGGTATGGCCGAGCTGGAAAAGCTGAAAGGCTTTGCCAAGGAAAACGGCGTAGAAGTAGAAATCATCTCCGGCCCTAAGTTATATGAGCTGCAGCCGGATATTGGCAAGGATGTCAAGGCAGTTCTCTGGGTACCGGAAGGTGGTGTTACGACACCTTTCTCTGTTACCTTTGCCCTGGCAGAAAATGCCCATCAGAACGGCGTGGAATTTATCACGGATTGTCAGGTAACTTCCATTAAAAAAGAAAATGACCTTTGGCAGATTGAAGCCGGCGGACAGATTTTTACTTCCCGTATGGTAGTCAATGCCGCCGGTGCCTGCTCTGATCTGATCAACAATATGGTATCCTCTCATACCTTTAAAATTCACCCCCGCTTCGGTGCTCATGTTGTTCTGGACCGCAAGCTTTCCAAAAAGCTGACCACCACCCTGATGGAAACGCCCCATGATCTTCCAGGCGGCGGCCATACCAAGGGCATGGCCATTATCCCGACAACCGGCGGCTCTATTTTGCTGGGCTGTGATGCTACTGAGGTAAATGATCCGGATCATACAGAATGGTCTGCGGATTCTGCCAATCAGATCATCGATTATTTCAAGGCTGCCTGGAAGGATTTTCCTCTCGGTTCAGACGGAAGTCCTTTCCCCGTAGATTCTATTATTGCTGTATTCGGCGGAGTTCGGCCTCATGCAGATACCAATGATTTTGTCATCGGAGAACCTGAGGATGCCCCAAACTTTATCAATGCAGGCGGAACCGAATCTCCAGCCTTTACCTCCAGCCCTGCCATCGGCAAATATGTTGCCGATCTGATCGCAGAAAAGCTGCAGCCGAAAAAGAATGAAAGCTTTGATCCCTGCCGCAAAGTGGCAAAGCCTTTCCGTGAAATGAGTAAAGAGGAAAGAATTGCTGCTATTGCAGAAAATCCGGATTATGCTAAGATTGTCTGCCGCTGCGAGATGGTTACGGAAGCAGAAATCCGTGCTGCCATCAGACGCCCCCTGGGCGCAAGATCCGTTGCCGGCGTCAAGCTTCGCACCCGTGCAGGCATGGGAAGATGCCAGGGCGGCTTCTGCAGCCCCCGTGTATTGGAAATCCTGAGCGAGGAGCTTGGTCTGGATCCTGAGGAAGTAACCCAGTGCGGCGGTACTTCCAATATTTTACTTGGCCGTTCAGAGGCTTTTGAAGAGGGGGAAGTGTCATGAGAGAAATTGATCTTGTCATTATCGGCGGAGGTGCTGCCGGTATGGCCGCAGCCGTAAAAGCATACGATCAGGGCATTCGAAATTTACTGATTTTAGAAAGAAACGATTCCCTGGGCGGTGTTTTAAATCAGTGTATTCATAACGGTTTTGGCCTTCACCGCTTCAAAGAGGATCTGACCGGTGTGGAATTCGCAAATAAATATATCAAAATGATAGAAGAAAGACAGATTCCTTATCTTCTGAATACCTTTGTGATCGAATTAAATTCGGATAAGACCTTAACTGCCGTCAGCCCGGAAGAGGGCCTGATGGAAATTTCAGCCAAAGCCATTATTCTCGCCATGGGCTGCCGTGAAAGAAGCCGAAATGCCATTCTTATCCCCGGCACAAGAGGAGCCGGCATCCTAACTGCGGGAACTGCTCAGAAATACCTGAACCTGAAGGGCTATCTCCCGGGCAAAAAAATCGTCATTGTCGGTTCCGGTGATATCGGTCTGATCATGGCAAGGCAGTTTGTTTTAGAAGGTGCAGAAGTCAAGGCTCTTGTGGAAATCATGCCCTACTCTGGCGGACTCCCCCGCAACATGAAGCAATGCATTGAGGATTTTGATATTCCGGTTTATTTCAGCAGCTCGATCACCAGGATTAAGGGCAAGGAGCGTGTTTCCTCCGCCTGCATTGCCAAAGTAGATGAAAACCGCAAGCCCCTTCCGGAAACAGAATTCGAAATTGACTGCGACACTGTTCTGATCTCAGCCGGTCTGATTCCCGAAAACGAGCTGTCAGAGCAGGCAAGCGTTTCGCTTTCTCCTGCCACAAAGGGTGCTATTGTAACGGAAGACAATATGACCTCTGTCCCAGGCATCTTCTCCTGCGGCAATGTTCTTCATGTGCATGATTTGGTGGATTATGTCAGTGAGGAAGCCGAAGAAACAGGCCTTTTTGCAGCTACTTACATTCAAAATATCCCGGAAAATGCGGCAGCTTCATCTTCCCAAGATAGTGAGCTGATTCAAACCATCAGCGGCCAGGGAGTGGGCGGGATTGTGCCTCAGTTAGTTCACAGATCTCCCGCGGCTAATACGGTTTCCTTTATGTTCCGTCCGAAGGATAAATACCAAGCTTCTGCTATTATTGCATCTTCCGAAGGCAGAGAGCTATTCCGAAAACCTTGTATTGCCTTAACACCCGGAGAAATGTGTAAAGTTACGCTTTCTGCTGAAGACCTTGCAAAAGCCGGCAGCAGTATTGCATTTGAGATTGAAAGGAGGGATGCCTAATGTCAGAGCATAAAAAAATCACTTTTCCGGCCAGCCTGGTCTGCATTAATTGTCCCAAGGGCTGTATTCTGACTGTAAAAAAGGAAAATGATGCGCTCACTGTCAGTGGACAAAGCTGCAAAAAAGGACCGGAATATGCCATCTCTGAGCTGACATATCCGACCCGCATTCTGACCTGTCTTATGCGTCCTGCCGGAAGCGATATTCCGCTTAGTGTTAAGACGGACAAGGCTGTTCCGAAGGAACTTCTGATGGAATGTGCAAGGGCGATTTACCAAACGCATCCGGCTCTGCCGATTCAAGCCGGGGATGTATTGATTCAGGATCTTCTGGGGACTGGTGCAAATGTGCTTGCGACCAGGAGTTTGGGATAGAGATACTCTTTTTTCTATATATGATATTGAAGTAATGTAAAAGGGGGCTGTCGTTTTTCTGCGACAGCCTCTTCTTTATATAATGTGCAACGGCAAAAGTCCCTTGAAAAAATTGCACATTTATGTAAAAAGTCCCTTAAAAAAGTTGCTATTCTATCAAAAACTCCCTTGAAAAAATTATATATTTGCGTAAAAGTCCCTTGGAAAAGTTGCTGATTTGAGTATACTAAAGGTAAAGAAGCTAAGAATATGGAGGAAAAGAAATGCTGAAGCGTAAAATAGAGAAGCAGTTACTTGAATGGAAAAATACGCCAGGACATAAGCCGCTGATTATTAAAGGGTGCAGGCAGTGCGGTAAAACATATTCTGTAATGCAATTTGCAAGAGAAAACTATACGCATGTAGTTTATTTGAATTTTTTTGAAAATCCAAGTTATGCATCTGTCTTCGCCGGAGCATTAGACGTAGATAATATCACGATGTTGCTGTCAGCACTTCTTGGAAAAGAGGCTGTCTTTGAAGCGGGAAAAACCGTTTTGATATTGGACGAGATACAGGATTGTCCGGATGCAAGAACATCATTAAAATTCTTTCGGATAGATGGCCGCTATGATGTGATTGGCACAGGATCTTTATTGGGTGTAAAGGGCTATGGGAAGGAGCCAAAGTCAGTTCCAGTAGGTTCGGAGACAGTAATTGTTATGTATCCTTTGGATTTTGAAGAGTTTTTGTGGGCAAATGATATTTCTGCGGCTGTGATTGGTATGTTGCAGAATGCACTAGATACGGAAAGACCAGTACCAGAAGCACTTCATAATCGTATGAAACAGTTACTCTTGCAATATGCCGTTGTTGGAGGAATGCCGGATGCAGTTCAAACCTTCGTGGATAGCAAGCAGATGGATGCTGTGCTTCAGATTCAACGTGATATTGTACGCTCTTATGAAGATGATATGGTGAAATATGCTGAAAAAAAAGATAAGTCTCGCATTAAAGAGTGCTTTCAATCGATTCCACGTCAATTGGCAAAAGAAAATAAAAAGTTCCAATATTCACTTGTTCGAAAAAGTTCTACAGCATCAAAGTACGCTGGGAGTCTGCAATGGATTGAGGATGCAGGAATTATTGCACGATGTTATAACCTTTTTATAACGGAGTTGCCGTTAGATGGGAATGCCCAGCAGGATATTTTTAAAGTATATATGTGTGACATGGGACTCTTTGTCAGCATGCTGGAGGATGGAACTCAGTTTGACATTTTGCAGGGAAATCTATATGCATATAAAGGTGCCATTTTTGAAAATCTGATTGCAGACATTTTTACGAAAATGGGCAGAAAGCTTTATTATTTTCGTAAAGATTCCGGCTTGGAAGTGAATTTTGTAATCCGATATAAAGGGGAGTGCACACTTGTAGAGGTAAAAGCAGCAAATGGCAATATTAAAAGTGCAAAAACCATTTTGAATCATCCTGAGAAATATCACGTGAATAGTGCAATTAAATTAGGTGATTATAATGTTGGCCGTATGGGACAGGTACTGACCTTGCCATTATATATGGCGTTTTTACTGAAGGCATTATAAAAGTTTATTAGAAAAAAATCGGTGGAATGGGAGGAACACGAATGGGTTTAATTTGTGGCTGTGAGTGCCCTAAATGCGGATATACTTTTTCTGCGTTCGTAGGTATCGGATTTACATATCCAAAGGTATATGCGGAAGCAGTTGAAAAATTAAAAACAGGTTTCTATGGGGCACAGGGAAAAGAATTTTTTGAAGCCTTTCCAGATGGAGCAATAACCTGTGAAAAAATAGTTGTGCAGTGCAATGACTGCAACAGCCTGATGGAAGTATTAGATTTGTCTTTATACGTTCTGAAAGATGGAGTTAGTAAGGAAAAAATTGAGCGAACGGTCCCGTGGTCATCCGGATTTTCCGGAAAAGGCTATGAATACGTAACAAAATTTGAGCTTAGAAAAAATTATGAGTTGTTTGAGGAATATGACCACCGATGTAGGAAATGTAATGGTCACACAACTGTTGTACCCGGATTTACCGAAAACATGAGTAAAAAAATAAATAGAAAGATGCCTTGTCCTGAATGCGGAAATATTCTAGAGATAAGCCCTTGGGGAATGTGGGATTGAACCGCAGCACTTGCAGCTGTCCAGCGGTTCAATCCCACGTGCGAAGAGTAAAAAACAAAGCGGTCGCTTGCGACATATTTCCTTTTCGCGCGAGTGCGCATCCTTGCGGAGCATTTTTATCTCATAGGAACGAAGTTTCCTATGAGATAAAAATGCAGTGTGTCACTGCAACTATATTTCATCCGAGCTACCATAATTCCACTATGACTTATGCATAATTTCTACAATGAATCCATAAATAGCTTATAAACAGCTTAATTCAAGGTCAGATCCCCATCCTTGATCCAGCCAAGCTTTCTCTCGATTTGTCCAAAGAAATAGGTCAAAACAGCAGGCAGGATAAAGCAGATCAAAAGCATGCCCAGCCAGTCAAAGCCGGTAATTGCCGACTTCGTTCCTGCTGCCACATCAGCTACCCAGCCGGTATAGACTCCGATCTGCCCAACCAGACCGCAGGTTCCCATTCCGGAGGATACCGGAGAACCGTTCATTTCCAGGTGGAAAATGCAGGTTGCAATCGGTCCTGTGATCATACTGGTCAAAATCGGTGCAATCCATATCTTCGGATTACGGACAATATTTCCCATCTGCAGCATAGAGGTTCCAATTCCCTGGCTTACCAAACCGCCCCATTTATTCTCACGGAAAGACATAACGGCAAAGCCAACCATCTGGGCGCAGCAGCCTGCTACTGCCGCTCCTCCTGCAAGACCTGTCAGACCAAGTGCAGCACAGATTGCTGCAGAGCTGATCGGCAGGGTCAAGGCAATACCGACGATGGCAGAAACCAGAATGCCCATCAGGAAGGGCTGCAGCTCCGTTGCCCACATAATAAGCTTTCCGACTGAGCTTGCCGCAGCACCGATCGGCGGTGCGATCAGACTGGAAAGAACAACACCGACAAAAATCGTAACTGCCGGTGTCACCAGAATATCAATCTTGGTTTCCTTGCTGACTGCCTTACCGAATTCTGCTGCAATAATAGCAATGACAAGAACTGCCAAAGGGCCTCCTGCACCGCCGAGTCCATTGGCTGCAGAGCCAACGGCGATCAGGGAAAACAAAACCAGAGGCGGACACTGGAGGGCATAACCGATCGCAACGGCCATAGCCGGGCCAGACATCGCTGTTGCAAAGCCTCCGACGGTTGTCAGATATTCAATTCCGAACTGGGTGCCGATCGTATTAATGATCGTACCGATCAGCAGGGAGCAGAAAAGTCCCTGTGCCATCGCTCCAAGAGCGTCAATCAGATAACGCTTGGCTGAAATCTCAATATTCTTTCTCTTCAAAAACGCTGTAACTGTATCCATTTTTTCTCTCCTACAAAAGTATGTGCTTGCGCATCCTTAAATCCAATGCAATCTAAAGATTGCATTGGATAGATAATAACGCTTTTGTGCTGTAAAAACAAGTGTCTTGTCACCCAATTTTACATCTCAAATATTTTTGTGGAGCTTTTTTATCTCACAGGAAGGAAGTTTCCTATGAGATAAAAGAAAAGAAAGCTGCTTTTCAGATGCTTATCTTACTTACTGAACAGGATCTCCATTCTGGTACCCTCGCCCAGACTGGATTCTACATTGATCTTCGCATGATGCAGGGCTGCGCCATGCTTTACAATGGAAAGTCCCAGTCCCGTACCGCCGGTTTCCTTGGAATGGCTTTTATCCACCCGGTAAAAGCGCTCGAAGATTCTTTCCTGCGCCTCCTTCGGAATGCCAATTCCGGTATCCGTAACGATGACTTTGGGACCATAAGGCGTCCCGCCGACCCAGATCTTGACAATGCCGTTCTCACGGTTGTATTTAATGGCATTTTCCACGATATTATAGATCATCTCATCCAGGACATGACTTACACCTGTCTGTTTTACATGCTCCCCTGAAATAGAAAGCTTCACCTTGGCTGCATGTGCTCTCTCCTCCAGGCGTCTTCCGATATCCATCGCCATATCGTAGAGATCCACCTCTGACATCTCTCCATCCAGACAGCCCTCATCCAGCTTTGACAAACGCATAATGTCTTCGATCAGATGCACCAGTCTCTGAGCCTCATTATAGATATAAGCAGAAATCCCCGGCACATCCTCCTCCGGCACCATGCCCGCCTTCAGGATCTCCGCGTAGCCGCTGATGGAGGTAAGAGGTGTTTTTAATTCATGAGAAACATTGGCCGAAAATTCCTTACGCATATCGGCTACCGCATCCTTGGCCTTATTCTGCTGGTCGATTCTCTCCAGAAGCGGCTTCAGTTCCTCATAAATCTCATTCTCGAGAGGATGCTCGATATTGATCTCGTTGATCGGTCTTACCAGACGCTTTGCCTGCCATTTTGAAATCAGCCATGCAAAGAGCAGAAGCGCCAGTCCGCTCAGAATCAGAGGCGGCAAAAAATTCAATGCCAGCACAAAAACGGTATTAGTCGTCTTGGACACACGAAGGACATTTCCATCCGACAGCTTCTTTGCATAATAGAACATCTGCTTATTTAAAGAATCCGATTTTCGGACGGCGGATCCGCTTCCATTCTGAATTGCTTCCTGAAACTCCGGCCGGCTGCTGTGATTCTCAAAGGTAAGCGAATCTGAGCTGTTGGTATCATAAAGGACATCACCGTTTGATTCGATCAGGGTGATTCTGGTCCTTTCCGGATCAATATCAATATCATACAGATAGTCCTCACCACTGATCTCAACTGCAGCACAAATATAATCCGTCTCCTGATGAATTTCATCCCAGACCAGACTGGTTGTCTGTCGGTATACTGCAATTGTCATGATCCCGTAAACAACGACCAGCGTTACCACGATGCAAAGGATCATGCTTTTTTGAATTCTCGCTCTCACGCTTCTGCTCCCTCTTTATTTGCGGTCAGTCATCCTGTAACCAACACCTCTGACCGTTTCGATCAGGCTTCCGCCTTCTCCCAGCTTCTGACGAAGAGTTCCGATATGAACATCCAGTGTTCTGGATTCTCCGTCATAGTCAAAGCCCCAAACCATATTTAAAAGCTGATCTCTGCTGTAGACGATTCCCGGATGAGACATCAGGATCTTCAAAAGCTCATATTCCTTGAAGGTCAGGATAACCTCCTCCTTCTTGACAAAGACCTCATGTCTTGCATCATCTAAAAGAATATCTCCACAGGAATAAGCATCCTTAAGCTCTTTTTCCTCTGTCTTGCCATAACGGCGAAGAACCGCCTTAATCCTGGAAATCAATTCCATCATGCCAAAGGGCTTTGTGATATAATCATCTGCTCCCTGATCCAGGGCAAGCACCTTGTCATATTCTGATCCCTTTGCCGTCAGCATGATGACCGGAATATTCTCCGTTCTGCTGTCCCCGCGAAGCTTTTTCAGGATTTCATAGCCATCCTCTCCCGGCAGCATGATATCCAGCAGGATCAAATCCGGCAGTTTCGCTTCCTTTTGGTTGATCTCATCGAAAAAGGAGGCGCCGTCATTAAATCCGCACGCCTCAAAATCAGACTTCTCCAATGTATATTCAACCAGATTGCATATGCTCTTATCGTCTTCTATACAATAGATCCGGCTCATATTCAGTCTCCTTCCTGCTCTCCATTATGAACGCCGGTTATGGAAAATTCAACCCACTCTGCAACATTGACGGCATGGTCACCGATACGCTCCAGGTACTTTGTGATCATGATCAGGTCAACGGCTCCTGTTGCTTCCTTACCGCTCGTCTGCTTGATTCTATCGATCAGCATATTTCGATTCTGATCAAAAAGCTCATCTACGATGTCATCCTCTTCCTGCACCTCTTTGGCCAGAACAAGATCTCTCTTTACATAAGCATCCACTGCTTCAACCACCATTTTGGAAGCAGCCTCCGACATTTTTACCACATTCGGATATTCTCCGGAAGGAACCTCTCCGGAAGAAAGAATGATCTCTGCTATATCACTAGCCCAATCACCGATTCTCTCCAGATCCGTGATCATCTTCAAAGCAGCAGAAATCTGACGCAGGTCTCTTGCCACCGGCTGCTGTTCCATCAGAAGACGAAGGCAAAGTGTCTCGATTGCTTTTTCCGCTCTGTTGATATCCTCATCGGAATCAATAATATCTGTTGCCATATCCAAGGCATTATTCTGCAGTGCCTGGGTTGCCTTTTTAATGGCAGTCTCGCAGAGTCTGCCCATCTGAACCAGTCTTGTATTCAGCTCATCCAGCTGTCTGTCAAATCTGTTTCTCATTTTATAAGCCTTTCTTTTGCAGTTTAGCCTGCTTTATCAACCAAAACGTCCTGTAATATAATCCTCTGTTCTCTTATCAGCCGGGATACTGAAGAGCTTTTCTGTCTCATTGAACTCTACCATATCGCCAAGGAGGAAGAAGGCCGTATAATCAGAAATACGAACTGCCTGCTGCATATTATGTGTAACGATCACAATCGTATATTTTTCCTTCAGCTCCATTGCCAAATCCTCGATCTTTGAGGTAGAGATCGGATCCAAAGCAGAGGTCGGCTCATCCATAAGAAGAACCTCAGGCTCTACTGCAAGAGCTCTTGCAATACAAAGTCTCTGCTGCTGACCACCTGACATACCCAAAGCACTCTTTTTCAGTCTGTCCTTGCATTCATCCCAGATTGCCGCATCCCGAAGTACTCTTTCCACGATTTCATCCAGCTTTTCCTTGCTGTGAATACCATGGGTTCTCGGGCCATAAGCAATATTGTCATAGATGCTCATAGGGAAGGGATTCGGTTTCTGAAATACCATTCCGACTCTCTTTCTCAGCTGATTGACATCATATTTGGGTGCATAAATATCATCACCGTCCAGGAGGATCTTTCCGGTGATCTTGCATCCGTCTACCAAGTCATTCATACGGTTGATGGATTTAAGTAAAGTTGATTTTCCGCATCCGGATGGTCCGATAAAGGCTGTAATCTTATTCGACTGGATTTCCATATTCACATCCTTGATGGCATGAAAATCGCCATAATGTAAGTTCATATCCTGAATACTGATTTTTGATTCCATTACTGTTTCTCCAATTTCTTTGCAACCAGTGAGGAAAGCTGGTTAATAATAATGACAAGTACAAGCAGTACAACCGAGGTTGCATAAGCCTGATTCATATAGAGTCCTTCTGAGGCCAGCACATACATATGGATCGCAAGGGTACGTCCTGAACCAAGCAGACCATTTGCCACACCGGCAACCGTTCCTGCTGTATAGATCAAAGCTGCGGTTTCTCCCACAATTCGGCCGATCGCAAGGATGACACCTGCCAGAATACCGGGGATCGCACTTGGGAGAACAATACGAAAGATAGTACGAAGCTTGCCTGCTCCCAAGCCAAAGCTTCCTTCCCGATACATATTCGGAACACTTCGAAGGGCTTCCTCTGTTGTACGCATGATCAGAGGAAGAATCATAATGCCCAAGGTAAAGGCACCTGCAAGGATGGAAAAGCCCATATGCAATGCACTTACAAAGAAGAGCATACCGAAGAGTCCGTAAATAATAGAGGGGATACCGGAAAGCGTTTCGGTTGTCAGGCGGATCACCTTAATGAATCCATTCTGATTGCCCGCATATTCAACCAGAAAGATAGCAGAAAAAATACCGATCGGAACTGCTATCACCAGAGATAGAAGCGTCATGATAATGGTATTGATCAAAGCCGGCATCAGCGATGCATTTTCCGATGTATAGGTAAAAGAAAAGATCGAAGGCTTCAGGTAAGGCAGGCCTCTGATCAAAATATAAGCGATCAGAAAAAGAAGAACCGCAAAGGTAATTGCTGCCGAAGCAAAAACCAGTACCTTGATAATTTTAGAGCCAATATAGTTTGATTTTTCTCTCATTTTTTATTCGCTCCTCTCTTTCAATACGGCAACAAAGAAATTGATCAAAAGGATAAAGACAAAGAGAACAACGCCTGTTGCAATCAAAGCCTGTCTGTGCAGGTCCGTTGCATATCCCATCTCAATTACGATATTGGCTGTCATGGTTCTGATGCCTTTGAAAATATTCCCAGTCAATCTTGGCTGGTTTCCGGCAATCATGATCACCGCCATGGTTTCGCCGATCGCACGTCCGACACCAAGTACAACGCCTGCCAGAACACCGGATTTTGCTGCTGGAATCACCGTTTTGAAAATGGCTCTCTCATGGGTAGCACCAAGTCCGACCGCACCTTCATAATAGGGTGCCGGAACTGCTCTTAAAGAGCTCTCTGTAACACCGATAATAGAAGGAAGGATCATCATGCCCAGAATGATGGATGCTGTCAAAATGCTGCTTCCATTGCCGCCGCTGATATCCGATACCTTGGAAATGGCCTTGCCGATAGATCTGACAAAAGGAACCATCACAACCAGGCCGAAGAAACCATATACAACGGACGGAATGCCTGCCAAAAGCTCCGTTGCCGGCTTTAAGATCCGATAGAGCTTTTTCGGACAATAGAAAACCATATAGACTGCTGTCAAAATGCCGATGGGAATACCAAAGAGCATCGCGCCTGCCGTTACATAAAGACTTCCGACGATCATCGGCAGAATACCGTAAAGATTATTATTCGGTTTCCAGGTCGTTCCCGTTAAAAATTTCAGAAGGCCAATCTTTCCCATTGCCGGTATACCGTTCGCGAAAAGGAACAGACAAATCAGCGCGACCGCAAGCACCGAAGTGCATGCGGCCAGAAGAAAGACGATTCTCATTATCTTTTCTTTCATCGCTTTTATTCTCCAGAATCTCTTTTCTTAGCTTACTTTACATCAGCCCAGCTTGTAATCTCGCCTGTGTAGATCTGCTTGATCATATCAACAGTAATATCATTCAGCGGGTTGTTATTGTTTACAACAACTGCAATACCATCTGTTGCGATTGCCTGAGAAGTAACCCCTGTCTCTGTATCCTTCAGATCACGGGAAGCCATACCGATATCATAGGTACCATCCTGTGTGGAGCTTACACCTGTTGTAGAATCTGTTGTCTGAAGCTCAAGCTCTGCATTCGGGTTCACCTGCTCATATGCCTCTACCAGCTTCTCCATCAGAGGAGATACAGAAGAGGAACCGCCGATTACTACCTTACCTGATGGCTGGCTGCTCTCATAATCTGTTGTATCAACTGCAATGTAGCCCTCATCTTCTACTACTGCCTGTCCGTCAGTGCTGAAAATGTAGTTAATGAAATCCTCTGCAACCTCATTGTCCATACCGTCCTTTGTTACGATATTGAAGGGTCTTGCAAGGGTATAATCACCGGATTTGATATTCTCAGCTGTTGCATCAACACCGCCTACCTGCAGTGCTTTTACGGAATCATCCAGAGCACCCAGTGAAACATAACCGATTGCATAATCATCACCAGCTACAGATGTCAGAACGATGGATGTGCTGTTTGCGATCTGTGCATCCTCGGTTGTCATATCAACCTTTTCATCACCATTCTTTTCTTCTACGCCTGTCAACTCGATGAAAGCGCCTCTTGTACCGGATCCGTCCTCTCTGGAAATAACCGAGATATCGGAATCGCTGTCAAAATCTGAATCTGTTGTATCTGTTTTTGCATCCTCACTTGCTGCTCCGCTAGCTTCTGTGCTTGCAGAAGAATCTGCTGCTGAATCGGATGAAGAGCCGCATGCTGCAAGACTCATGCCAAGGGATGCCAGAAGAATCGCTGTAATAACTTTCTTTTTCATTTTTACCTCCAAGTTAACTGCATGGCTTTTGCCACTGAAATCTTTTTCTTTCTCTTTTTTCTTTGTAAGTCCGAAGTTCTTTAACTTACGAAGCTTATGTTAAGGCTCAAATGTAAAGTTCAAAATCCAGCGTTTTTAAAATTTATGTAAAGTTTTCTCGAGCATATGTTCGTTTTTTGAAGCACAGAACGGAAGCATTTCCCTTCAGGAACTTCTTGCGCTTTCTTTATGTTTTGAAACACAGAACGGAAGCATTTTCCTTTTCTGTGAATTCACTTCTTTGAAAAAAGCATCAATAATTCTAGCTCTCCCATCTTGTCTGTCCTCCTCATAGAACGAGGGATTGCCAGATTACCATTGCTTTGCAGGATCCAGCTATTACAAGAAAGAAGGGCTGTTGCACTAACGTAATCCATACAAAATGAGATTATTATATCTACATTTCGTATGAAAAGCGCTTTGTGCGACAGCCCCTTCTTTACAGGGTTAGTTAAAAATCCAAGTGCACGTTTGAAGATATAAGTGCACCCCATTTTACAGAGTCTGGCATGCTATCTCAGCTTTCAAAACTGTATTCGCAAAAAAGGAAGCAATATTCCGGAAAGGGACATTTACAAAGCGTCGGTACTTAACGAACATGCCGATAGGCAATGTGAGTTTAGTATCCGCTACGCAATATGCCCCGCTTAGGGAGCGGGGCGGTTCCGCGAGCCCGTGCCGATAGGCACATTTGCATGGCGAGCGATCTATTTTGTATTAAGCGCAAGCGGTCCCTGGAGGAATATGCTTCCTGTTTGCGTTTCAAAAAAAGTTACCAAAAAGATATACTTATGCACAAAAACTGCCGCACAAACCTCATCTGTGCGGCAGTCCCACCAAAGTATACTGCTGGCCAATCAATCCCTCGTTCTATCCTTAATCACTTCTCCATCCACGCTCTCTCTGATCAGATTATCATTCTCATCATACTCCAGTTTCATAGAGAAGAAGGGCGCTCCCATCTGCATCAGCCCCAAAAAGCTCCTGTCCCCTTCCCAAAGCTCAAGGTCAAAGAGCCTGCTTTTATCGACCCATTCCAGCTCGCCTTCATCGCAGTCCTTCAGCTCACCGATAAAGTCATTGGAATGATAGAGAAACATATATTCCGTTACACCCTTGGCCGAAACAAAGGTGACAATCCCCTTGCAGCTATAGTCCATAAGCTCTAAGCCGGTTTCCTCCTTCACTTCTCGAAGGAGGCACTCATCCGGACTTTCATTCGCTTCAAAATGTCCGCCAACCCCGATCCATTTGCCTTCATTCACATCATTTTCCTTTTTGTTGCGATGCATCATAAGGTATTTTCCGTCACGTTCGATATAACACAGGGTTGTCAGACTGCTCATTCTTGTTCTCCTTTTTGGCCACTTGCATACACTTATAGTGCCGGCAGGGCATATTTTCTTCTGTCTTCATGATAAAGCTTCCGGAACTGCTCATCCTCATGTGCCTTCAGATCATCCAGATATTCATGCACATCGAAGCTGTTTTCGTTGATCCGGAGCAGATCCACCGCCAGATTGGAACAGTGATCTGCAACTCTCTCATAGTTTACAACAAGATCTGACAGAATAAAACCGATCTCCAGAGAACATTCATCCTTTTTCAGACGTTCGATATGTCTGAGCTTGATCTCATCACTCAGGCGGTCAATGGTTTCCTCCAAAGGCTCCACCTTTCTTGCAAGTTCTGTACTCTCTGTCTTGATCGCCTGAACGGAGATATCCACAATTTCCTTGACGGCATCACCATATATCCGCATTTCTTCTGTGGCTTTTGCGGAAAACTCCAGCTTCTTTTCGTGCATGCTCTGTGCCTTTTCGACGATATTTACCGCATGATCGGACATACGCTCCAGGTCATTGATGCTGTGAAGAAGCATGGACAGATAGCGGCTGTCTCTTTCCGAAAGATCTCGGCTGCTTACTTTGATCAGATAGGTTCCCAGCTCATCCTCAAAGTGATCCGCCGTATTCTCCAGCTCCAGTACCTTGGCCGCCTTCAGATCATCATATTCTCGAATCTGATCCATAGCCAGAATGACAGCCTTCTGGCAAATATCTGCCATCTTCAGGGTAACCTGTCTGCAGTTGTCGATTGCCAAAGCAGAGTTAGACAAAAATCTCTCGTCCAGTAAAGCAAGTGCCTTGGCGGTTTCCTGCTTTTCTGCATTCTGCATCTGCTCCACTTCGTCCTCGCGAATGGTTGCCTCGGCAAGTCTGACAAGGACCTTATTGAAGGGCAGCAAAATCAATGTTGTTACTATATTAAAGGTACTGTGAACCACGGCAATTCCGGCCACTCCAATCGTGTCATTGATAAAATCAAAATGTACAATCGCATGCAGCAGATAGAAAACGATCATAAAGATTGCCGTACCAATAAGATTAAAATACAAGTGCACTGCTGCCGTACGCTTTGCATTCTTTGAAGCACCGATCGCAGAAATAATTGCTGTTACACAGGTACCGATATTCTGCCCCATGATGATCGGAAAGGCGGCGCCAAAGGTAACCGCTCCCGTAGCACAAAGGGACTGCAGAATGCCGACAGATGCCGAGGAGGACTGAATCACTGCCGTCAGGATCAGACCTGCCAGCATACCCAGCAAAGGATTTTGGAATTTCAGCAGTAGACTGGTAAATTCCGGTACATCCTTAAGGGGAGCAACAGCATCTGTCATGGTTTCCATACCAAACATCAGCACGGCGAAACCAACCAGGATCATACCGATCTGCTGCTTCTTTTCCTTCTTCGAAAACATGACAAAAACCACGCCGATAATTGCCAGTACCGGAGAGAAGGAGGATGGCTTCAGCAAGGAAACAAATACATTGCTGCTCTCAATTCCGCTGAGGGAGAGGATCCAGGCTGTAATTGTTGTTCCGATATTGGCACCCATGATTACGCCAACCGCCTGGGTCAGCTTCATAATACCTGAGTTAACAAAGCCGACCACCATAACCGTCGTCGCCGAGGAGGACTGAATCACTGCCGTAACCCCGGCTCCCAGCAAAACGCCCTTGATCGGGCTGCCCGTCATTTTCTCTAAGGCAGCCTCCATTCTTCCACCGGAAGCCTTTGCCAGTCCTTCCCCCATAACATGCATTCCATAGAGGAAAAGTGCCAGACCACCGATCATTGACAGCACATTAAAGATACTCATTTTACATTTCCCTTTCCGTCATGTGAACCTTTCGCAAAATCCATGTATATTTTTGACTTACGGGATAAGTATATAAAATCTATGTAAAGCTCTTTATCTGCTCTTTGTAAAGTCTTTGTAAATTATCGAAAGCTTCTGACCCAGTTAAGAAGGGAATTGGGATAAACATTCTCAAAAACGGTTCTCTTCATTTCTTCTGTTACCGGTCCGTTTCCTGCCATCTTCTCCAGAATTGCTGCCTGAAGCTCCTCGATGGACATTTCTTCATAGGGTTTATCGGGCACCGGAGGAAGCTTCTCTTCTATCTGCTTTTCTTCTTTTTGCTCCTTTTCCTGCTTTTCTTCTTCGGACCGCTGTTCTTTCTCGGCCTGCTTTTCTTCTTCAGCCTTCTTTTGCTCTGCCTTTCGGATTTCTTCTCCTAAGCTGATCTCTCCTTCCATCGGTTTTTTTTCTTCCCCATCCTGAGGCAAAAGAATTTCTCCGAAATGAGCCGGCAGCCTAAGCTGCAGTCTTCCATTTTGTGAATAGATGCTTTCCCCGGAAAAATAAGCCCGGTAGGAACTGCTGCCGCAGTCGGGAATCCAAACTTCAGCCGGATTTTCATCATTATTTACTGCTATGAGAATAGCTCTTCCATCCAGCTTTCTGGCAAAAGCATATTGTCTGTTGGTCAAAAGCAGCTCCTCGTAATCGCCATAGGAAAGAATGGGATTATTTGCCCGCAGAGTTCCCAGTTCTGCCAGCAATTTGCAGTATCCATTTTCCGAAAGGGCAGTCTGATACTCCGCAAGCTGGATTCTCGGACGAATGGGTGCATCACTTCCCCCCTCCTTTCTGCCTTCAATGCCAAATTCCGATCCATAATATAAGGAAGGAATGCCCGGAAGGGTATAAAGAAGCATATGCAGGGGATAGAATTGACTCTTATCCTGCAGCTTGGAAGCAATCCGGTCCACGTCATGATTATCCGCAAAGGAATAAAGCTGTCTGCCTGTTCTAGGAGAACCGATCATGTCATAGAGTCTCTTTACCGTATGGGCAATCTCAAAATAATTATGATCATTATGACCGGAATAAAGGGCCTTATGCAGCTGATAATTGGTCACGGCATGCAGCATTCCCTCATTTACCCAGCGAGAGTATTCCCCATGAATCACCTCGCCCATCAGCCAGAAATCTGCCTTTACTTCATTGGCCAGCATTCTCATCTCATGCATAAAGTCAAAGTCCAGCACATCTGCCGTATCCAGACGAAGACCGTCAATGTCAAACTCCCTGACCCAGAAGCGGATGATTTCTAAAAGATATTCCTTCACAGCCGGATTTTTCTGATTCAGCTTAACCAGAAGATTATAACCGCCCCAGTTATCATAGGAGAAGCCGTCATTGTATTCATTATTGCCCCAAAAATTTACATTGCAGTACCAGTCCTTGTAGGCGGAGACTTCCCTGTGCTCCTTCAAATCTTGGAAAGCAAAGAAATCCCTGCCTGTATGGTTAAATACCGCATCCAGAATCACCCGGATTCCCTCCTCATGGCATTTTGCCACAAAGGCCTTCAAATCTTCATTCGTCCCCAGTCTGCTGTCGAGCTTCTTGTAATCCGTCGTGTCATAACCATGACTGCCTGACTCAAAAAGGGGCCCGATATAAAGGGCATTGCAGCCCAGCTCCCGGATATGCCCGATCCACGCTTCCAGCTCCTTTAGTCTGAAAACCGGTGCCCCATATTCATTTTTCTCCGGCGCACCTGTCAGTCCCAGGGGATAAATATGATAAAAAACCGCCTCATCATACCAAGCCATTTTCTTCCTCTTTTCTCTCTTCTTCCTAAGCAAAATTCATTCGCAAGTCTTGTGCGCCGGATTTGGGTTCTGCCTCAGCAAACATATCCTTCTTCGAATTCATACGCATCCTCGCGAAGCCTTTCAATGCTTTACAAGCCTTCTATATAAGTATCAATTCCGTTCGCAATTCCCTCTGCGATCTGCTCCTGATACTCCTCTGATGCCATCTTCTGATCCTCGTCCGGATTGGTCATATATCCCATTTCCACAATGGTAACCGGAACCGAGCACCAGTTGATTCCGCTCATACTATCTGTCTCCCAGACTCTTTCCTTCCTGCAGCCGGTTGCCTCAACAAGGGCATCCAATACATCCTCTGACAGGGCATAGCTGGCATCATGCAGCTCCGCATTATAGGGATTGGATGCTGTCTGGCAAATGGTCATGGCTCCGTTTGCAGAGCTGCTGTCCGAACCATTTGCATGAAGTCTGATAAAGGCATCCGCATTTGCCTCATTGGCCATCTGGGCCCGCTCACTATTACTGATATCTACATCATTTTCCGTACGGATCATCAGAACCTCATATCCCCTGCTCTCCAGCTCCGTCTGCAGTTTCAAGGCCACCTGTAAGGTCAGCTCATATTCTGCAAGTCCGCTGGATACACCGGAGGTTCCGCCTGCAACCTTTGCCTTTGTTTCCGATGCCCCCGGTCCGATCGGTTCCTGTTCACTGTTGCCATGTGCCTGATGACCGGCATCAATGGCGATCAAATGTCCATTTTCCACCGCATCCGCAGAAAGCGCATCTGCAGAAGCCTCCTCTGCTGCAGATACAGCTTCTGTGTCTGCCTTTGCCGCATCTGCAGAAAGTGCATCCTCACTGACTGCATCTGCTGTCTGCGTCTTCTCCTCTGCTGCTTTTGTTCCGCAGCCTGCCGTAAAAAGCATCATTGCAGCCAATAAAACCGCCATAAGTTTCCTGCTCTTCATATCAAATCGTCCTCTCTTTCAAGTCAGGTACATTTATGTAAACCCACACTTTTTTTATAAAATCCCTTTTAAGCCGGCCTTCCTTTGTCTTCTGCCGCTTAAACCGTAACAATTATAAATTATACTATCCGCTTTTCCCTCTGTTAAGGTATTTTCTTTTTTTCCTCTACCTTTCAAATTCTTGTTTCCTCTTTTCTATCCCTCTTTTCTCTGCTCCCATTTGTCCTAAGCCAACAAAGTTTCTTTTTATTTTTGATTGCTCCCGCTAAAGACCCGCCCCCTTTCTTTTCTTATGATAGAGCCAGTAAGACTTTTTAAGAAAGGAAGTAAACCATGGCAAATGAAAGAAAAAAAGTCGAAGGCAGATGGGAAGTGACAGAGAACCAATCCTTCTCCTCCCTTACCATTGCCGACGGCGCATCCATTGTGGCTCCGGAAGGAAAATATGTCACACTGACTGTTGATGGTACAACCCACACCATTCAACCAGGCAGCTATGAAGGAGATGTAAAGATCACAATTTCTGATAATTACACCCGCAGATCGCTTCGTTTCGGTGAGGAAACCATCAGTAATTTTCACGCCGGAGCTATCGTAAAAGACGGCAAACTCCTCAAAAACAGTTCCGTTACGGCTGCTGTTACAGGCGGCAGTCTGACTGACAGCAAGGCTGACGGTGTCAGCATCAAATCAATCGAATGGGATTTCAATGGCTTTGTATTCGACGGCGATACCAGCTATGAGATCGATAATTCCAATATCGAACTGATCGGAGACGGTACCGATGACTTTGTTGGTATGGGAGCCGGCATCGCTGCTGTAGGCGATACAAAGCTGACCATCAACAATACAAAAATCTCTAACAGGGGAATCGGACGCGGCACCCTTTTCGTAGGCGGAAATGCAGATGTTACCATGAATGACTGTGAATTTATCGCTTATGCAGACGAACCGACCCCGGAAGAAATGAAAGCCGGCCTGGAGGCGGAACGAATGATGGAACCACCCTGGGCAATTGGTCTGAAGGGTAATGTTCGTACCTTAAACCTGGCTGAAAAAGGCAAGCTTACCTTGAATAACAGCCATGTTGTCTGCAACAGATGGGGTGCTCTCTCTATTGATGGTGCCTGTGTTAACAGAATGAATATCAATAACTCTCTCATCGAAATCACCGGTGATAATGGCTATGGTTTCTTCTGTATCGCAGATGATATCACCTTTGATTATGATTCCTTTGATGAGCCCGGCTGCCTGAATGTTGCAAGCGGCTCCACCTTCAATGTTGCTTATACCGCAGCTCTGATGAGTCTGGGAAATGGCTGCAGTGAATTTAAGGATGGCTCGGTTGTTAACTCCAAAAGATTCGGTGTTTTCTGTCACCGTCACAATGGCGGATACCTGAAGATCAACAGCGGTTCTGTATTTAATACCGAAAAATCTTCCATGGTTGTAAAAGGATCTAACCTTCATATCGAGCTGGATGATGCAAAATTTTCTCCGAAAAACGGTACTATCCTGCAGCTGATGGATAACGATGATGTCGGTATGTGTCCGGATCCCTTCCTTGTCCCGATCGGCGAAGTAGATGTCAGGGATGACAGAGATCTTACCAAGGCCATCGAGGATGAAGATATCTTTGTTTCTATCAAAAATATGACAGCAGACGGAGATTTTCTCAACTCCACAAGCAACCTCTATGCCTGCATGAGACGACTCCCGAGACCGGAAGGCTTCGTAGAGCCGCCGACACCTCCTGGAGCAGAAAAGCTTAGAGGCTTTCTCGGCAAACCCCTGATGGGAGCCAAAAATCTGGACATTCAGATTGAAAATGCGACCGTTAACGGCACTATTTCTGCCGCAAATGCTGCCTATCCTGAGGGCATCACACGCATTGATCATGACAGCTGTGATGAGCTTTCCAACATTACCCAGACACCTGCTCCGGCTATCAATAACGGCGTTATTGTCACAATCGGCAAGGGCGGTATCTGGAACCCGACTGCTACAAGCTATCTCACAAAGCTTGAGATCAAGGACGGTGGCCAGCTGCATGCAGCCTCCATGACCGTAGACGGCAAAGAAATGCCGATCGCAGAAGGCATTTATACCGGACAGATCGTAGTGACCGTCGCTTAAACTTTCCTCTAAACTTAATCTCCCATTATTCTTTTAACGAGATGCTTCTGCCTGATCTTATGACAGAGCATCTCGTTTTTTACCTAAGCAAGGGTTCAGAGTCATAGCAACATTTGGCGAAAAATGCAATTTCCCCTTCTCATTTGATTGCTTTTTACAAAAAGCCCTTTTCTTTTTTCTTTTTTTCCCATCTTTTTGTCAGTTTTCCTCTCTAAACTCCTCTCTCTTTGTTTTTCCTCCACGATGAAAAAGCCCTCCTTCCCCGATAAAATAAAGTCACTTTCAAAAAAAGAAAAGGAGGAAAACCTAATTATGACAAAAGAATTTTCTTGCGACCTGGTTGTTCTTGGCGGTGGCGGCAGTGGCATTGTCGCTGCTGCCCGGGCTGCCGGTCTGGGGAAAAAAGTTGTCCTGCTGGAAAAGGCAAAGGTTACAGGCGGCGGTGCCAACTTTGCAACCTTTATGAGAACCTTTGACAGCAAATGGCAGGCGGATCGCGGCATCAAATGTCAGACCATCGACTATATCAGAAAGGTGCAGGATGAGATGTACTGGCAGTGCGATCCAAAGCTGGCCGCTAATTCCGTCCGTGCAACCGGTGAATTCGTAGACTGGCTTATGGAGCTTGACCCATCTATTAACGATCAGGTTTACATCGGCAAATATCTTTTCCCGAACGAATTTGATCCGGACGGTCCCCAGTCAGACAATCACAATCCCCGCACTTTCGGCAGAATCGTTGCCGATACTATGCTGGAGCAGTGTAAAAAGCTGGAAGTAACGATTCTTTACAGTACAAAAGCCCTTGATGTAGAGATGAAGGACGGCAGAATCGTCGCTGTAACAGGAGAAGGTCCGGATGGACCGGTTCATGTCAGCTGCAAAGCCTGCATTCTTGCAACCGGAAGCTGGATCCGAAAGGAAGAGTTGGTCAAAAAAGTTTGTCCGGAGTTCGATCTCTCCCTTATGGAAGCAAGTCCCCATTTAAGTCCGAATTATACAGGCGACGGCATTCCAATTGCAGAACATGCAGGTGCCTTTGTCGATTATGACAGCTTCTGTATCCGTTTTATGGGACCCATGACCATGCTTCGCAATCCGGTTTATCAGCCCATCAAAGCCATGCTGCAGAGCAAATATCTGATCTGTGTGAATCAGGATGGAAAGCGTTATTGTTCCGAGCCGCTCGGACACATGCCCTACTTTGAAGACGGAGTCGTACAAAGCCGTCAGCCCCGTACGCTTTGCTATCAGATCTTTGATACAGCCTGCATCGAGGCAACACAGAAACTGCCTCCGATCGAGATTGATCAATATATGCTCGATGTAATGGGGGATCCGAATATCAATCCGGACATGGCAGTTGTCGAAGAGCAGATGAAAAATGTCTTTGAACTGCATCCCAAAAATATCTACCGGGCCAATAGCCTAGAGGATCTGGCCGAACAATTGGGCTTAAATACAGAAAATTTTATAAAGACGATCTCAGACTACAACGCTGCCTGTGAAGCTGGTATTGACTGGGATTATGCAAAAGCTTCCGATGCACTTTGCCCCTTAAAGAAAGCGCCTTATTACGCAGTGGTTTCCTCACCCGGAACAGACGGTGCCTTTGGCGGCGTAAAGGTAAACGGCAAAATGGAAGCATATGCAGCGGATCAGACCTCTATTGTAGAGGGCCTCTATGTTACAGGTGATTTCGCTTCCGGAAGATATGCTTTAATCGGTGGCTTCAAAAAGCAGGTGTTAAATGACCTGTCCTGGGCTTTTGCAAGCGGCTTCTTAGCAGGCACAAATGCTGCAGAATACCTGGACCACATTTAACTCACAAGGTTCGCGAGCGAGTCTTGACTATATAAAAAACAGGGGGAACATTATGGCAGTATTTAGTTTAGTATGTATTGTTATTGCTATTTTCTTTATTAACTATGCAATGTACCGCGGCATGAGTCTGCCGCTGGCATGTATTCTCGGAACCATTTTTATTTGTCTGACCTCCGGTCTGGATATTCAGACCACCTATCAATCCGCAATGGATTCTTCCGTTGCTTCCATGATGGTTACCTATGCACCGCTCTTCTTCTTCGGTGGAATCCTCGGCATGTTCTATGCCGAATCCGGTGCAGTCACCTCTCTCGGTGAGGCCGTTCTGGCCCCTTCCAGAAAGATAAAAAACCCAGCAGCCAAAATGATGATTACCATGCTCTTATTCTTCGTAATTCGTACCCTGCTCTCCCTTGCAGGTATCGATGGTATGGCAATCATGCCCTGCGTTTGTGCACTTGCAATCTCTGTCTTCAGGGAACTGGATGCACCTCGTAAGTATCTGAGCGCTATCCTCCAGTGTGGCGGAACCATTTCCATGTTTCTTCCCTTCGCACCGGGTGGCGCAAATATCATTCTTCCTATGCTTCTTCCTGGATTTACACCGGCAACTGCATGGGGCTGGAGACTTTTCTTCCTTGCAATCTTTGCAATCGGCTCTGTTGTATGGATGACAAAGATGATCCAGAAAGACCAGGCCAAAGGCGAGCACTTCGAAATGGGAAAGATGCTTCCCCTTCCGATCAACGACAGCGACTATCGTCCTCACTGGCTTCTGACTCTGGTTCCAATCGCCCTGATCGTTGTGCTTTACAATGTTTTCAGTGTAGCAGCCTGGCTTGCACTTGCAGCCGGCACAGGTCTGGCAGCAATTATGTTCTTCCGTTATATCCCGATTCCGGAAGGAAGAGGAAGACTTGGAACGCTTGTTGAGAAGTGTAACAATGCCGGTGTTATGATTTCTGTACTCCTCACCTTCTCCTATCTCCCGGGTCTGGCAATTACAATGTCACCGGCTTACGATCTGGTTCTGAGTCTTGCAAATAATATTGCAACCGCCCTGCCTTTGGCACTTGGATTTGGTATCCTGGCCGTTCTTCTGGTTATCATGGGCAACTCCTGTACCATCGTCCTTTGTGACCTTGCAAACAACATCTTCCTGCCGGCCGGACTTGCTCTTCCGACTCTGAGCATGCTGATGATTGTCGGCAATACCGTATTTGATACCCTGCCAAACAGTCCTTTCTTGTCGGCTCAGGCACAGATGCTTGATTCCCCGATGCATGAAAGCTATCCGCCCATCTTTAAAACAACTGTGCTGATGACTGCAGCAATGATGGTGCTTGCGATCATTCTTGCAGCAGCGGGCATAATCGCTTGATCAAAAAGGGTTAAAGCTTCCTCCTTTAACCGACATACCAATTCTTTTTTAGAAGCTGTTGCATCCATTGCAGCAGCTTCTTTCCTCTGCACCACTCCGACCGGAAGCATAACTATCTTTCTCCAACAAAAAAAGAGCTCTGATTCAGCCTCAAAGGATAATGTCCTCCATTGCTTCCAATGATAAAGTGAAGGGAAACAAAGGAAGACTGGGATAAGGGGAAATTATGTATCTATCATTTAAAGAACTGGAGAAGGATCTTCTCAGAAATTTTTATATAGAAAGCTATCATTTGGAAGGAAACCAGATGATCAGCAATTTTGAACTATTCAAGGTGGATAAAAAGGGGAACTTCGATGCGCCAAAGCCGAATACCCTTTATATTTGTGAATACAGACAGCTTCGTTTTCTGGATGCCTTTACGCGATTTGATTCTCCTTTACTCTGCGTCTTAAGTGGCAATGATTACCTGGATGAAACCCTGATCGCACATAAGCCCATCCTCCTGGTTCGTGACGCTTCCGTGGAAGAGCTTACTCTTTTTCTTGCTCAGCTTATGTATCGCTATGGTCAAAAATCCTCCGATATTCTGGAAATTTCAGAACTCTTTTTACGCTGCAAAACTCTGGATGATCTTCTGGATAAGGCCTATCAGGTCCTTGGATATCCGATCGTCATTACAGACGATGCACAAAGAATTCTCAGTATGACCTCCCCTGCTCTGACCCGGAATCCGGCCTACAGCCAGATTTTAGATATGGACTATCTTCCGGTCGGGCATCCGGATGCTCCTCTTCCGAAGATTCCTCCTTTCTCAGAGGACTTTCCTTCTGTCTATCTGGGGGATGATGCCAGACCTTCTATCGTCTGTAAGGAGCTTCTTGTCGGCAGCAGTCTAAAAGGCTATCTTCACATACTTGCTTTTGATCATAAAATAAAGGAGGACGATCTTTATCTGATCGAACTCCTCTGTAATCTTGCAGCCTCCCATTTTACCGAATATAAGAATACGATCCGAGCTGATCGCAATGATATGAAGGCACGCTTCTTTCGCAATATTCTAAATCACAAGTGTGGCAACCCAGACCAGATCCTGGCGCAGCAGAAAAAACTTGCTCTTAGCTTTGACCAGTATATCTATACCCTTATCATCATGTACAAACGTGATGCCGACAGTAAACGGATCTCTTTTCCGGATCTTGGCCGCCAGCTTGCCGGCCGCCTGCCGAAGGGACATTCCTTTATTCACCGCAACACACTTTTTCTGCTCTTTTCCCTGGATGATATCAGGAAGGATCTTACTCCCATCTTTAAATCTATTCTGCCCACTTTGGAAGAATATGGACTGGTTATGGGGGTGAGCTATCCCGGTAAAAGCATTATTCATTTAAGATCCCAGGCTTCCCAGGCTCTAAGTGCCCTCCAGATTGGTTCCGGCCTGGACCGAAACCAAAGTATTTTCTTCTACAGAGACTTTTCCATCTACCGTATGCTGGAGATCAGTGCAGAATCTGACAGTCTGAGAAATTTTGTTCTGCCCCAGTTCAATCTCCTACGGGAACATTGCAGTAAAAACGGCGATAGTCTCCTTACCACGGTCAGAGTCTATCTTGAATCACAATGCAATAAGTCCAAGACCGCAGAAAAGCTCTTTACGCATCCCAATACGATTAAGTACCGCCTCTCCCAGGCAGAAGAAATCATGGGACTGAAGCTGGATGATCCGGAGAATATTCTGAATCTGATGCTTTCCTTTAAGATTCTGAATTATGCAAGGCACTTTCCCCCCGGAGATCCAAGGGAAGAATCGTAAGAGGCAGCCCGGCCGGGCTGCCTCTCGCTTTTCTTTATTCCTTAATACAGTTTCTATCTCTTTTTTCCTGCTTCTTCAAAGCAATACTTTCATCGCTTTTCTATCTGCGCTTTCCCAATTTTTATTTTGTTTCGAAAACGCCGCCAATCTTATTATTTGAAGTATATCCAAGAGGTCCTTCCACCTCTACCGGGCTGTCGCTTCGCAGTTCAAAACAATAAGCTACACGTATGCTTTCGCCTTTACGAATTTCGCGTGTTGCGTTATCGTCTTCCTCTACCTCATCATCTGCATAACCATGTTCAAGCTCCAAGCCGTCCTGATAAGCATATGGATAAAAAACATCATTTGCTATGATCGGATCTTCTCCATTATTGGTGATCTCAACATACACACGAACCAGGCTTTCCCCGCGATAATCCTCTGCCTCTTCCGCATTATCGATCAGGATATGAACATCCGCATCGGTATCCCCTTCCCAATCATAGCCATCTGTCCAGGTCGGATCATCAACCGCTGCCAGCTTAAATTCATCTGTTGGCGGGCCAGGGACTTCATCTGCGCTATAAACGACGGTAACAATCTCATCTGTGTCGCCGCTCCAATTGATAATCTCAAAACGAACAGGGCCTCCATCTTCGTTATAAGAAAAGTCCTCCAGGCAGCGAACACTGACTCCCGGACGTACATTAAGGCTATCATTCCAGCCATACTCTTCATAATTTTCATCAGGAACATAAGCTTTTTCCAGCTCTTCTCCATCCTGATAGGCTGTTACCGTGCTTTCCCAAAATGCACTGCTTGTCTCATCATCTGAATTATTCGTAAAGTCATACCAAAAACGGATTGCACTTTCGTCATCACTATCTTCTGCAAGCTCTGCGCCGACAATTTCGAATTTATAATCACCGAATTCTCCAGACTCAACCACCTTTTTGTCTGCAAAATCCGGATCCGGTTCTTCCTCGTCCGCGCTTGCTGTTTCCTCTTTTTGCTCATTCTCTGCCGTCTTGGAATCAGCAGATGCTTCTGTCTTGTCTGCTTTCTCTGCTTCTCCGGAATCGCCTGTATTAATGTTCACGCCACAGGCTGTCATAGATAAGCAAAGAAGGAATGTCAGCAATAAGGCCGACAATGATCTGATTTTGAATTTTTTCATAATCATTCTCCTTTCCACACACTTTTTTACTTCTCTTTCACCAGTATTAAGGTATAGATAGGATACCGTATTTTTCAGAACAAATCAATATTTATTGCAAGTTTTCTGACTTTTTCGTCGTGCAAAGAAGGAGGGAGAAACGAATAACAGTCTCTCCCTCACATTTTTTACAAAGCAGCTCATCCTTTGTATTTTCTTAACGATTGTTCACGATTTCCGGATACAGGTCATGCTGTTTCAGTCGCTCCCAGGCTACTTCTTCCCACTTTGTTCCTGCCTTTCCGTAATTGCAGTAGGGATCGATGGAAATGCCTCCTCGCGGCAGGAATTTGCCCCATACCTCGATATACTTGGGATCCATCAGACGGATCAGATCCTTCATAATGATATTGACGCAGTCTTCATGAAAGTCTCCATGGTTCCGGAAGGAGAAAAGATAAAGCTTCAGGCTTTTGCTTTCCACCATTTTTTCTCCGGGAACATAGGAAATCGTGATCGTTGCAAAATCCGGCTGACCGGTAATCGGACAAAGGCTGGTAAATTCCGGACAGTTAAATTTAACGAAATAATCATTATCCGGATGCTTATTTAAAAAGGTTTCCAACACTCCCGGATCATAGTCCGAGCTGTATTTTACATCCTGGTTTCCCAGTAAAGTAAGATCTTCTTTTTCTCTCATCTTTTCATTCTCCTATTTTTGCAAATCCGTGTGATTCTACAGTAGCATCAAAAAAATGCTGATCATATCAGCCTTTTCTTAACGCCGGATCCTCGACATTGTTTGCAGCAAAGGCCTTTGCACGATCCAGACAGGTGCCGCATTTTCCGCAGGGGCTGTCTCCGCCTTCATAACAGGACCAGGTCAGCTCATAGGGTACGCCAAGCTCCAAGCCCATCTTAACTACCTCTGCCTTATTCAGCTTTACAAAAGGCGCTCCAATCTTCAGCTGATGGCCGGATCCTTCATAAACAGCCTGATTCATGGCTTCATAAAAATCCTGTGAGCAGTCCGGATAAGCAAAGCCTGCCGCATCATCTGCATGTGCTCCGTAATAGATCATGCTGCAATCCTTGCTGAGAGCAATGCTTGCTGCTGAGGACAGGAAAAGTCCGTTTCGGAAAGGAACATAGGTGCTGACTGGCGTTTCTCCATTTGTCTTTTTGATCTGCTCCTCATAGCTCTCCTCCGGAATTTCCTCTGAAGACTGCTTGAGCAGGGAGCTGTTGGAATATTGAAAGATCAGGCTCAGATCCAGAAAGAGCTGCTCCACACCATAATAAGCCGCTACCTTCTTTGCCGCTTCGATTTCCTTATCATGCTTCTGACCATAGGAAATGGAAAGGGATGTCACATTTTCTGCTCCGTATTTACTGACTGCCAGACCAAGTGCTGTCGTAGAATCCACACCTCCGCTGGAAAGAACAAGTGCTCTCATTGTTTACCTCCTTCTTCAGACACTCTTACAGGAAAGATTTTCCCGTAAGACAAAACAGTTTCTTATTTGACTTTCCTGCCTCTACCGCAGATAGAACTGCAGAGTCGTATCCTCCCGAAAGGCCCCCCGAAGCTCTGCCGTAAAGGTTTTTGTATTATTTTTTTTGATGCCTCTTGCTGTCACACAGCTGTGATAGCCCTCCAGGGTAACGGCAACATCCTCACTGCCGGTGATCTCTGTGATGATATCTGCGATATCCTTTCCGATCTTTTCCTGCAGCTGCAGTCTGCGGCCAACCATATCACAGACGCGGGCAATTTTGGAAAGACCGATTACGCTGCCATGCGGAACATAGGCAACTGTCGCCTTCATATCGTACATCAAGGCCATATGATGCTCACAGTAGGAAAAAAGATCAATATCTTTCATCACAACGACCCTGCCGTTTTCGATCTTTTCTCCATCCTCATCCGCTTCCTCGATTCCATCTGAGAAGGTTTTATTGTACATCTCGGCAATCTCATGATTGCTGTAATTCATGCCTGCAAAAACCTCTTCGTACATTTTGGCAACCCGTTTTGGGGTTTCCTTCAGCCCTTCTCTTTCCGGATCATCTCCCAGTGCGATCAAAATCCCTCGGATATGCTCTTCTATTGCTTTTGTATCAATCATGGCTAAACACCTCTCTTTTCCGGATCCCAGATTACCTTATGCATCTGAATCTGTATTCTTGCATCATTGATTTTGTTCTCAATAATAAAATTCACCATATCAACCGGCTCAATCCTGCCAAAAACCGGGCTGAAATAGAGATGACATTTTCCGATCAGCTGATAGCTGTCAATGATCTCCTTTGCCCTCTGCAGATCCTCCCTGCTGCCGCAGACAAATTTCACACTATCCTCTCCGGAAAGATATGCGAAATTTTCTTTTTTCATGCCAGCCTCACAGCCACTGGAGGGAAGCTTATAATCCATGGTGAAAACCGGCCTCTTTTTCCCACAAAAATCCTTAATGGCAACCGC
>CAVEOK010000013.1:0-865 GCA_963617415.1 Oscillospiraceae bacterium | reverse complement strand
ACCCGAAGCTCCGCTTCCTCCAGCAGAAGTGCCAGAAGCTTTTTCATATCCTTCTGCAGAAGGGGTTCTCCGCCCGTTAAGGTAACATTTTTGATCTTGCTTTCTTTTATGTAAGAAAGGATCTCCTCCGGACTTTCCTCTTCATAAGCACAGTCTGCTTCATTGGCCCAGCTTGTATCGCAATAGCTGCACCTTAGATTGCAGCCCTTAAAACGGATAAAAACCGCCAGCTCTCCTGCTCTCGGTCCCTCTCCGTTAATACTGATAAACTTTTCTACGACCTGCATTATTCTTCATATACTGCGCAGTTATTCGGTGTCTCATAGACCTCAACCCGATGTACCCAGTATCCTTTCTCTTCGAATTTCTTATAAAAATAGCAGGCAAAATTTTCCGCTGTCGGTCGGAAGGAAACCTCGATCATCTTAAATCCTTCCTCTTTCAATACCTCGATCGTCTTCTCTTTCAAGGAGCCCTGCTCATAGATCATACAGTGATCCAACTCCTCACAAAGCTCCTTCAGGGTTTTCTTCAGCTCTGAAAAATCAAAGAGCATGCCTCTTGTCTGTTCTTCTTCGCTCAGTTCTTCTCCCTTGACCTCTGCCACAACTCTCCAGCGATGGCCATGTACATTGCGGCATTTGCCCTCATAATCCTTTAGGAAATGAGCGGAATCAAAGCTTTCTTCTGATTTAATATAAAACATATCGTCCTCTCTTTAATTTTAAGTCAATACTCGCTTGCAAATCCTGTGGAGCCTTTTATCTCATAGGAACGACGTTTCCTATTACGCAAGATAGAATCCTGCGAGCAGGATTCTCCGCGCGCGAGCGGAATGCGAAAGCATTATTTTCCTTTCCGCGAG
>CAVEOK010000012.1:0-56475 GCA_963617415.1 Oscillospiraceae bacterium | reverse complement strand
ACAATAGGCTTTACATATATCCGTATTATGTACACCAAACAAGCAAAAATGCTTTGTAAATATTCGAAACAGAGGTTAAAAATATGCTGACAAAAAAAGAGGATTCAAAAAAAACTGATCCGAAAAAAATCGCAGCCCAGCGCCGTGCTGCACATGCAAAAGCAAAAAAGGAAGAAGCAAAAAGGGCAAAAGCAAGCAATCCCGCTTCCAAAGCCGGGCCTATAGCAGACGCTTCTGCTTCCATTGGCAGTCTTATGAAAAAGCTGCTGCTTTTCTTTGGTATCCTGCTTCTGATCGCCGTAGTTGCATATCTGGCAGTTGCTTTTTATTTCCGAAGTCATTTCTTTCCGGGAACCCGCTTCGACAGCGTGAATATCGGCAACAAAACCCTGGCAGAGGCGAAGGAGTATATCCAGAACTCCGTTGATGAATACAGTCTTCTGATCACCGATCCGGATGGCCAGAGCTACAGTCTGAAGGGAACAGATTTCTCCCTTTCCATGCCGGACGACGGTATCCTGGAGGAGACCCTGCATAATCAGAAGTCCTTTCTCTGGATCAGCGGCATTTTCTCCCACCAGGAGCTGGAGCAGGATTTTACAGGCTCTTATAACAGCGAAGAGCTGGCAGAAGCAATTAAGGCACTTCCCTGCTTTAACACAAGCACAACTGTAGAGCCCACCAACGCAAGCATCAGCTTTTCAAATGAGGAAAAGAAATTCATCATTGTGCCCGAGGTAAGAGGAAATACTCTCCTTTATGATTCGGTTGCACCAAAGATTACCGCAGCTGTCGACCAGCTTGCTCTGGAATTCACCATCGGCAATGATGATTACCAACAGGCAGCGGTTACCTCCGGTGATGCCACATTAAATGAAGCTGTCAACAAGGCCAATTCTTATCTTGGCACAACGATCACCTACGATATTTATGGCCAGAAGAGCAGTGATGAGGATGATGTCATTGATGCAGACCGGATTTCCAAATGGGTATCCATTTCTGACGATTGTGAGGTCTCTCTGGATGAAGACGCCATTTATTCCTTCGTTCAGTCTCTGGCTTCCAAATATAACACCTATGCCCACACCCGTGAGTTTAAGACCTCTCTCGGCGATACCATCAGCGTATCCGGAGGAGATTACGGCTGGATCATTGACCGTAACGATGAAACAGAGCAGATCATAGCGGATCTGCAGTCCTCAGAAACGAGTATCGAAAGGGATCCTGTTTACCAGCAGACTGCCATGGCCGCAGGGCCGAATGATCTCGGAGATACCTACCTGGAGATTGATTACGACAATCAGCATTTTTATTTCTATGAGAATGGAGAATTGAAGCTGGATAGTGATATCGTAAGCGGCAATGTAAATGCCGGAAACGGTTCTCCTGATGGTATCTTTTCTCTGAAATACAAGCAGAAGGATGCGACTCTGGTTGGCGAGGATTATGAGTCTCTTGTCAGCTATTTCATGGTTTTCGCCTATAATGTAGGCTTCCATGATGCCAACTGGAGAAGCAGCTTCGGCGGAAATATTTATCTTTCCTCAGGCTCTCACGGCTGCATCAATCTTCCGGTTGATGTTGCAGCTCAGCTTTACCAGCTCCTGCCTTCGGATAAGATTCCGGTTATTGCCTACTATCGTACGCCGATCAAGCTGACCTCAGAGAATGCCAAGAAGTCCAATGCCATGTCTTATGTGGATCCGGACAGCGAGGAAGCTTCCGACAGCACGGACAGCAGCTCCTCTGAGACAAGCGGCGAATAAGCGGGCTCCGAAAACTGCTGATAAATCAAAAGCATCCTTGCGGAGCATAATAATAAGAAGAGGACTGTCGCCAAATGCGACAGTCCTCTTCTTATATTATGCTCATAAATAAAGTAACCGTGGCAAAGCTGCAGATTGTCGTGAGGGCGATTCCCTTTGACAAAAGGCCCGTATCCTCTCCGATTTTCTCCGCTTGGATAAGGGGCAGATTGGCCACCGGCATAAGAGCCAGAAAGCAAAAGGCCCGCACGATTTCTCTCTGAAATCCCAGCATTCGCAATACCCATACCAGAAGGAAGGGAACAAGGATCATTCGAATCAGAATGTAGAGCCAGAGCTTCTTTTCCTTCAGGCAGGATGTAAAGGAATACTTTGCCAAAGACGTTCCCAGAAGAGCCATGGAGAGAAAAATCGTCGCATTTCCGATATAGGTAATGCTGCTGCTCACCAGCTCCGGAAGGCTGACACGATACCAGGCAAATATCAGGGTCAGGATTGCCGCCAGGGTTCCTGGGCTGAGTATTTTTTTGAGACTGATCTTTTCTCCCCTGCCCGCCAGCGTAACAATTCCATGGGTGTAAAAAAGAAGACTATACATCATATTGCAGACGATCACATAAAGCAGTCCATTACCGTCCAGAACTGCTCTTCCAACCGGAATGCCGATAAAACCGACATTTGTATAGACGATCATCATATTGAAAAATTTCTGCTTTTTCGCTTCGATTCTCATCAGATGCGGAAGCAAGATCCCCAGAAAAATCAACACTGCATAAAAAGCTGCGCTGATTCCAAGAGCTGTGATCAGCTCCCTATGGCTTGCCTCTACCTCACCCGAGATGACGATAGATAAAATCAGTGCCGGATTGACCACATCCATCACAACGGCCGACAATTGGCTTTCACTATGCTCATCCAGCTTTTCCGACCTATGCAAATAGATTCCGATCGCAACCAGAATTGCAATCACTGCCATTTGTTGGAGAATCACTAATGTACCCAATCCTTCGCCTCCTAACTCTTTTTCCTCTCTTTTCTTTGCTTCGGGACAAAGCGTTTCGCTTGCGATATGCGAGTGCGCATCCTTGCAGAGCTTCTTTTGTCCTGTAATAGGACAAAAGAAGCTCTGCCTATTCCTTCTCTACATAGGAACGGATACAGTCAATGTGCGTCTGCAGTGCCCTTAAGAGCTTTTCTTCATCGTGCTCTCTCAAGGCCTCCAGCATGACCGCATGCTCTCTGCTTGCCTTCTCCTGGGAACCGGGATTTCCCACAAATTCTTCTCTGTCTGTAAGCTGATTCAGGGTTCCCGTCATAATACTGAGCACCCTATTGTGGGCACACATCGCAATTGCCAGATGAAATTTCGCATCCAGATCAATATATTCCCTTTCGCTTTTGCAGTTTTGCATCTCCTGGTAAAGTTCCTCCAGGATTTCCATATCCTTTTCGCTGATCCGTTCCACGATCAGATGGGCCATCGTGCATTCCAAAAGCTCTCTTGCTTCCAAAACCTCCGTTGACTCTACCTTGCTTACATCCACAGCCTCCCGGAAGCGTCGCATCAGCATATCCTCATCCGGCAGGCGGATATAAGAGCCTTTTCCATAAAGGGTCTCTACATAGCCCTTCTCATTCAGCAGCTTGATCGCTTCCCGGACCACCGTCCGGCTGACCTTATACTCCTCTGCCAGCTTTCTCTCCGACAGCTTTTTTCCTTCTGTCAATCCGCCGCTGTGAATCTGATTCATCAGATCCTCTGCAATTTGCATATATAGCAGTTTCGCCATCGTCGCTCCTCCAGTTTTATTTCTTCAATAAGATTTCTCTCTTTATCCGAACAAAGCGTTTCGCTCGCGCCGAGCGCGGTTGCTTGCGATATGCGAGTGCGCATCCTCGCGGAGTTTTTTCATCTCATAGGAACGAAGTTTCCTATGAGATAAAGAAATACTGAGTCAAGACTTGCTCCCAAGTCTTGACTTAGCACTTACATCAACTCTCATAGATTTATAAAGAATAAAGAGCCTAACTATTGATTATAGCAACAATAAGCGAGGATTCAAGGATTGCCGCCCTAATACTTTACTTCCGGGTCTACCAGATTGGTCGGTCTCTGCTGCATCTTCTCTGACAATCTCTGTGCGAGATGCTCCAGACATCTGTAACGGCCCTCGTAGAAGGAATCCTCGGAAAGGAAGGCAGAATGTGGTGTCAAAATACAGTTTTCCAATTCAAAAAGCTCGCTCTTTTCTGTCATTTCATCTTCGATCACGTCCACTGCTGCTGCCTGAATTTCTCCTGTTTTCAAAGCTTCCACAAGGGCTGCTTCATCCACAACAGAACCTCTTGCCGTATTGATAAAGAAAGCGGTCTTCTTCATTTTGGCAAATTCTTCCTTGCCCATCATGTGATAGGTCACACCTTCGATCAGAGGACAATGCATGGAGACAAAATCTGCCTTCTCACAAAGCTCATCCAGACTGTCCGCCTTCTCACAACCGTATTCTGCCAGATATTCCTTTGTTTTGGTCGGTGCATAAACCAGGACCTTCAGGCCAAGCGCCTTCAAAGCCGGAATCATTCTCTTGGGAATCTCTCCAAAGAAGACCATACCAAAGACCTTATCCTTCAGACGATACATCTTGTAACCCTGAATCGGATCCCATTTTCCTTCTCTGACCTTTTTGTCAAAATAGGTGATTTTTCTGGCAAGATCAATGGTGAAGCCTACTGCATGCAAGGCAACCTCATCTGCACAAAAGCCCGGAATATTCGTTACACAGATCCCTCTCTTGCTTGCTGCCGGAATATCCACATTGTTATAGCCGATGCTTTGCAAAGACACGATCTTCAGCTCCGGAGACATCTCCATCACTTCCTCTGTCACCTTGTCATATTCCACAACAAGTCCCTCTGCTCCGCTGTCTCTTACATATTCGCCGAAGCTTTTCTTATATTCCTTATCCTTGATCTCAATCAGTTCCAGATCATCTACGCCCCATTCTGCAAGAAGCTTATTTTCATAATCCAGATTATCATCAATATTAAAATATAAAATTTTCTTCATTCCGCATCCTCCTACTAAGCAGTTATAAACGAACTTCTGACTCTCTTCTTATGGAAAAACTGCAGTGAACAGAATTTCCTTCGCTTCTTCAGCCTTCTTCTTCGTAGCAAAATCTCACCCGAACCATATCGGCAAGCACCTGTGCCGTTCCGCTGATTCCGAAAACTTCACTATTGATCAATACATCCAGATTCTCCTGGGAGCCCGGTGCATATCCGGCATAATGCATATGATATGCCTTTCTCGCCTTATCCACCTTTTTGATTTCTCTTCTGGCTGATTCCATATCCATATGAAGAATATCCACACAGTTACGGTATCTTGCCTCATAAGGAGCATAAATATGCACTCTCAGGCAGTTCTTTTCATTTGCAAATATATGATCCGCACATCTTCCGACGATAATACAGGATTCCTTATCTGCCAGATCGCGAATGATCTTCGTCTGCTCCTGAAAGATCTGATCCTGCTGATCACTGGACTCATTGCCCAGGGGATAGCTCATATTAAAGAAGCTGCTCTTGACCTTCTCTTCCTTATCCTTGATCACCGATACCGGAAGCCCCAGATTCTTTGCTGTCTGCTCTACAATATCCCGATCATAAAATTCAATTCCCAGGATTTCTGCCAGCTTCTTTGCAATCGGTCTTCCGAGGCTGCCAAACTCTCTTGAAATCGTTATGACATATTTCTTACTCATCTTGCCCTTCTCCTTCCTGCCTTTCTTCAGTAAACTATGCTTTCTCAGCCGAGAGACTTTCCTCCAGGATCTGGTAAGCCATCTCCTCTGTGAAAGGAAGCGGATTCATCCAAAGAAGGCGATAATCCATGGTGCCTTCCACAATCTTGGGGAACATTTCTCTGCTCACGCCAAAGTCATCCAGGGTATCCGGAATTCCGATTTCCTTTGCCAGCTCCTTCACCCTCTTTTCTGCTTCTATTGCCGCATCTTCTGCCGACATTCCTTTGATCTCTACACCAAGCGCCTCTGCAATTTCAGCGAATTTCTCAGGTGCTCCCTTCCGGTTATAAGCCATTACCTTGGGCAGGAGAATGGCATTGGTCATGCCATGGGGTGTATGGGCAATTCCTCCCATTGCCTGGGAAAGACCATGCACTGCACCAAGTCCTCCGTTCGCCATGGCAACCGCTGCCAGACTGGACGCAATTGCCATTTGCATCCGGCTTTCTACATTCTCCGGCTCTTTCATGACAATCGGCAGATGCCGGCCGATCAGGCGAATCGCTTCTTTTGCATACATTCGGGAAATCAGACTTGCATGCTTAGAGGTAAAAGACTCAATGGCGTGTGTCAGGGCATCCATTCCGGTTCCGGCTGTTACGCTTTTAGGCATATCCAGCTGCATAAGGGGATCCAGAATTGCCAGACTCGGATAAAGATTCGGATGGGTACAGGAAAGCTTGATCTGTCTTTGGCTGTCCTCGATCACGCTGGCACAGGATACCTCGGATCCGCTTCCGGCTGTGGTCGGAATACAGATCAGGGGAATGGATGGATGAATCGGAACCCTGCTGCCTCCGAAAAGATATTCCTTGATGGAGCCCTCATTTGTTTTCAGCATGCAGACCGCTTTGGCCGTATCCATAGGGCTGCCTCCGCCAACCGCTGCCACCAGATCAATATCTGATTTGCGAACTCTCTCGGCAAGCTCATCTACCAGCTCTGCCGGCGGCTCCGGCTTGCATTCCGAAAAGACCTCATAGGGAATTTTCTTTTCCTCAAGAGCTTCAATGATCTTCAAAAAGCCCTCTGTTTTTGCCACATGGCTTCCGGTAAGCAGGAGGATCTTCTTTGCAGAAAAGCTTTTCATCCACTCCTCCGGCTTTCTGCTCTCACCCGGACCGGCTACTATTTTTACCGGTGCATAAAATGTCATTTCTTCTATCATATGGATCTATAACCTCCTTCTACCTTTAAGCGAAAACGGAAATGTTTCTTTTTGATTGGAACACCAGGCTCCAGATAAAAGCCAGTTTTCTTCTCAACCACTCGAAAGATCTGTTCAAAAAGGATGAAAATCACCCAATAAACCAAGGCACATACAATATAGGACTGCAGGAATTTCTGACTTAAGGTAGCAAAATTTCTCGATTCTCCCATGATTTCCATGATGGTTACCATACAGGACAAGGAGGTCGCTTTCATCAGATTGACGAAATGGTTGCCAAAATTCGGTATTGCGATCACTACGCTCTGGGGAATGATGATCCTGCTCATCTTCTGCCAGCTTGTAAAGCCCGCTGCATCACAGGCTTCCCACTGTCCCTTGGGAACGGTCCTGATTGCTGTCAAAATCATGTCGCACATATAGGGGGCATAAGAAAGTGCAATTGCAATGACAGCAAAGGCAAAGGTCGGTGGCTTCCGGATATCATAAGTGTAGAAGGGAAGCAGACTGTCCATCCCACCCATGATCGTATCAATGCTGGAATTTAAGGCATATAAGAATACCAGAATCGGAATTCCTTTTAAAAAGGAAGAAAGAACAGAGAAGAAGCCTTTCACTGGACGGATATGACTTCCCTTTCCAAAGCTCAGCAGAATGCCAAGGACCAAAGCCAGCAAAATCGAAAGAATGGTAAGACTCATCGTGGTAGGAAGACCACCGATAATCTTCTTAAATGCTTCTATATATATCGTCATCTTCTTTTCCTCCTTTCCTAGGCCTTTGCCTTAATGCTCAGACCATTGCCCTTATTTAATTTACGGCTTGCCATATTGGACACTGAAAGAATCAGCAGACCCATGAGCCAAAAGATCACACCAACTGTCAGATAGAGTTCCATCTGACCGGAACCATAATTATTTTTTGCCAGCTGCTGGGCTCTTGCCAAAATATCGTAAACACCGATTACCGCTGCGATGGAAGTATTCTTCATCATTTCCAGAGTCATATTGGTCAGATTGGGCAGAGCCACTACAGCTCCCTGCGGAAATATCACCCTCTGGAAGGTCTGTACCGGACTCATGCCAAGACTTTCTGCCGCCTCGATCTGCTTATAATCAAGGGAAAGATAAGCGGAACGGAAAATCTCTGCAAAGAAAGCCGAAAGGTTCAGGGAAAAGGCAACCAGAGCATAGACCATTGGGCTCCAGGCACTGGTATCAATGCCATGCTGAAAGGCAAATGTAGGAATCAGGATAAACACCAGAAGGATCTGTACCATCATCGGTAAGCCTCTCATAAAGGAGATGTAAACAGCCGCTACTGCACTTACGATCTTGTTTTTACTGATTCTTGCCCAGGCCAGGAAAAATCCAAATACAATTGCTACCGCAACGGGCACAAAAAGCAGGGATAGTGTCGCCGGCAATGCCCGAAATATGGCAGGCAGATAATGTATGATCAGTTCAAATGAATTCGCCATAATATCCTCCGATCTGCGCCCGCTGCGCGCAAATGATTTACTGCTTACTCTTCATACCAGCCTGCATTGTCTGCAGTATAGCCCTCATAGTCAAATAAGGAACCGGTATCCTCCGCAACCTTGAAATAATCATCTCCAAGATATTCTTCGGAAAGTTTCTGAAGCGTTCCATCCTGATAAAGGGCTACTGTTGCCTCATTTACCGCCTCTCTGAAGTCTGTCAGAGATTTATTGATCACACATACGCAGGCTGCTGTTGTGATCGGGTCTGAGCAGAAGGTAGTATCCGCAAGTTCTGGATTAGCCTCTACAAGATCCTTGTACATGGACTCTCCGCCAAACCAGCAGTCATACTTGCCCTTAATCACATCCTCTACTCCATCCAGATAAGGAATGTATTCTGAAGTTGCATCCTGGGTATAGGCAACATCCGGATATTTTTCTGCCATCTGGCTCAATACGATAGAAAGACCATCATTTGGCGGATTCGGAACAAGACTCTTGCCATCCAGCTCTTCAAACTCTGTGAAGCTGTCCTCTGTTTTGGAGATCAAATTGACCGGATAATAGCTCTCCGGAATACTCAGCAGATAATTCTCTGCTCTGGCCGGTGTTACGAAATGAGCAGATACACTCATGGCATAGGTTCCTGCCTGAATTGCTGCCGGTGCAGCATCCGGACTGACGGATACATATTTAAATTCGTAATCTTCAAGCTGCTCATCCAGTGCCTTCATATATTCATAATCGTAGCCCTGCATCTCACCATTCTCATCTGTGTAGGTATAGGGTGCCATACCATCCAGAACCGCCACTGTAACGGTATAGGTTCCATCTCCGTTGTCCACAAGACCTGCAATACTTCCGTTACCACCGGAAGATGAAGAAGCACTCTCACTTGCTGCTTCCTCTGTACTACCGCTGCCGCTGCTGCTTCCACAGCCTGCAAGCAAACCTGCTGTAAGTGTAGCTGCCAACATGATTGATATCAGTTTTGTGATCTTTGCTTTTTTCATAACTTTTTTCTCCTCTTCTTATGGTGCTACTCTTTGCTGCTTCTATGTTATATCTCCCCTCAGCCATTGATACGAGCCAGGAATTCCTGGGTTCGTGCTGTCTTCGGGTGATCAATAACCTCCTGCGGGCTTCCGTCTTCTACAACGACACCGCCCTCCATAAAAATGACCCTTGTCGCCGCCTCCTTAGCGAAGGCAATCTCATGGGTAACGATCATCATGGTAATTCCCGTTTTGGCTACCCTTCTGATACATTCCAATACTTCTCCAACCAGCTCCGGATCCAAAGCCGAGGTCGGTTCATCAAATAAGAGCACGTCCGGCTCCATGACAAGCGCTCTTGCGATTCCGACTCGCTGCTGCTGACCACCGGAAAGCTGTGCCGGATAAAAATCCTTCTTTTCAAGCAGGCCTACATCACTAAGGGCGGCTTCTGCCTTTTTTCTGGCCTCTTCCTTCTTCATTTTCTTGACAACGATCAGGCCTTCCATCACATTTTCCACTGCCGTTCTGTTCCGGAAGAGGTTGTACTGCTGGAATACCATTGCCGTTTTTCTTCTCAGCTCGCGAATCTTCTTCTTGCTTTTTTCTTTGGAAGATACTGTAAAATCATTTACGGTAATACTTCCTTCATCTGCATGTTCCAAAAAATTGATGCAGCGCAGCATGGTGGTCTTGCCCGATCCACTCGGTCCCAGGATGACGACAACCTCGCCTTTTTCCACCTCAATATCGACGCCGTTCAATACATTGTTGTCTCCGAAATGCTTATAAATACCGCTAAGAGATAACATTTTCTTGTTTTCACTCATATCCGTCATCCTCCTCATGTTGCTTTTTTCATATCGGAAAGAATTTCCAATTGCTGATAATAGAATCCTGCTTGCAGGATTCTCCGCCTGCGGCGGGTCGCTTCTGCGACAAATACCCTTCCGCCGCAGTGCGATATCTTTGCCTTTTTATGTAATAGGAAATTCTGATGGAATTTCCTATTACATAAAAAAGGCGCTCCCTTCGTTCTGAAGATGAGCGCCTTTGCTGACAGTTCTTAACTGGTTTGTGACTGGTCTAACTGGTCTAGTCAGTTATGAATTTGTTGAACGCATAGTAGCATGATTCAATTTTGCTGTCAACCGCATCGTATTCGATTTTTGCTATCTGCACAAGTTCCTTCGATTTTCTCTTTCTTTTTTATGAAAATTGCTTCCAAAGCTCAGGAAGGAGCTGAATCGAGAAGTCTACAAAGGTTCTGGAGGCCTTGGAAAGCCTCTGATAATCCGCCATAGCGATACCCATGTCCCGATAATATTCCGGTTCGATCGGAATCATTTTTATATCATATCTGTTCTTATAAGCGATCAGTCTGGTAACAATGCTCACACCCAGCTTATGCTCCACCATGGACAAAATCGTCTGATCATCCAGAACCGAATAGATATAATTGGGATCTACTCCCGAGCACTCCAAGGCATTATGAATATCAAAGTCATTTCCGTCTGCCGAAAGAATAAAGGGAAGCCCCTCAAAATCCTCGATCCGAAAGCTCTTGCCTTCCTCCCATGCATAATCCCCCGGCAGGATTGCGATCAAAGGATCCTTTCCATAGGATAAGAAATCAATATTCTTTGCATAGGGCCGGCTGATAAAGGCACAGTCGATCAGATTTTTATCCATCCATTCCAATATACGGTCCGCTCCTCCCTCTCGGATATCAATCTCAAGGCTTGGATGCAGCTCCTTAAACTGGCGGAGGATCTCTGGCAAAAGATGGGCTGCCACACTGGAATAGGCACCGATCCTGACCTTTCCATACTCCAGTCCGTTGATCGCGCTGATCTGCTGCAGCAGTTTCTCCTGTTCTGCCATGATCTTTCTGATCTGTGGCAGAAGAAGCTCTGCCGCAGGCGTCAGGGTAACGCCATACTTTTCCCGATAGATCACACTAAAGCCTAGCTCACTCTCTATCTTTTTCAAAACATGAGAAGCTCCCGGCTGTGTATAGCCCAGCCTTTTTGCTGTATTTGTAATATTCTGTGTCTGGGCCAGATCCAATAAAAGCCTGTACTGCTGAAAATCCATCCTTCGCTTTTCCTTTCTCTTTTTTCTCTTAGCATATCCTTCTCCTTCTTCCCAATCAACTTCAGATATTCGTTTTATTTATCTCTGATATTAATTTTCTGAAGTTTACTTATCTCTGGTGCTTCGTTATGATACGAACAACCCCAAAACAAGAATATTTTTTCACGGATAAGGAGGTTTTTGATATGCCAATGAAATTCGAAGATTACAAGCAGTATCTCAGTCCTGTTTTCTATAAGCAGACCGATCTTGTTGCAAAAACAGCCAGCGGCTGCTACTTAACAGATGTAAACGGTGACCGTTATCTTGATTTTGTTCAGGGTATCGCCGTAAATGCAATGGGACATAACTATCCGCCTATTGTAAAAGCCATCCAGGATCAGGCAGGACAGCTGATCAACGCTTCCTTTAACCTGGTTAATTATGAATCTACCCTGACCCTTGCGAAGAAGCTGGCAGGTGTAACGCCGGAAGGCTTAAGCTCCATCTTCTTTACAAACGGAGGCGCCGAGGCAACCGACAGTGCCCTCAAGCTGGCTATGTCCTATACCGGAAGAAGCGCCGTCATTGCCTTCATGGGTTCCTTCCACGGACGTACCGTTGGCGCAACTTCCATCACAGGATCCAATTCCAAATACCGCAAGCACTACAATCCTTTAATGGGTAATGTTTATTTTTCTCCCTATCCCGGCAAGGATCTTTGTCCGGAAGGCATGCCGGAAGAAGAAAGAGCTGACTACTGCCTCTGGGAGCTGGAACGCTTACTGAAATATATCGTATGGCCGGAAGATGTTGCCTGCATCTATATGGAGCCTGTCATGGGTGAGGGCGGCTATGTTGTTCCGGATAAGAAATTCGTTCAGGGCGTTGCAAAGATCTGTAAGGAGCACGGCATTCTTCTTATCTTTGATGAAATCCAGTGCGGCTATGGCAGAACCGGCAAAATGTGGGCCAGCCAGCATTTTGATGTTATACCGGATATCATGACCGTTGGAAAAGCAATCGCCGGCGGACTTCCTATGAGTGCTGTTATTTCCACACCGGAAATTATGGATAAATGGCCCATCGGTACCCACGGCACCACTTTCGGCGGAAATCCTGTTGCCGCTGCTGCCGGCTGCGTCGTTCTTGATCAGTTTGAAGACGGCTCTCTTCTGGAGCATGTCAATGAAATGGGCAGCTATCTGAAAGAGAAGCTGACCCTTCTGATGAAGAAGTATCCCTGCATCTCCGCTGTCAGAGGCGTGGGTCTGATGATCGCCATTGAATTCTCTCATGAAGACGGTTCACCGGCTCCGGACATCTGGCTGGATGTAAAGGCAAAAATGCTGAAGAGACATATGCTCACCCTTAATTGCGGTGTACACGGAAACGGCATGCGCTTTGCTACCCCCTTGAATGTCAAAAAAGAAGAAATTGATGAAGGCCTTTCCATTCTGAGCCTTTCTATTGAAGAAATGTATAAAGAAAAAGAAGCAAAATAAAAATACGTAGAAATTTAGGAGGAAAAAATTATGAGAACACAGATCACATCAGATAAATGCGGCGAATGTCATGGTCCCTATGCTTTAGGCGTAAAGATGGGCAATATCATCTTTACAACCCAGATCGGAACAGATGCCAGCGGAGAAATGGTAGCCGGCGGTATGGCAGAGCAGGCAAAAGCAACCATGGAAAATGCCAAAGCCGTTCTTGAGGCTGCCGGAGCAACAATGGATGATATCGGCAAGGTAACCATTTATATCAAGGATATGTCCCTGATCTCAGAAATGAATGAGGTTTACAAATCCTATTTCAAAGAAGGCGACTATCCTGCAAGATGCTGCACCCAGTGCTCCGACATGGTTGACGGCTGTCTGGTTGAAATGGAATTCGTTGCTGTTTTAGAGAAATAAAGAAGCTTTTCTTCATATTAATATCAAAATCACTTATCAGTAAGGGGGCTGACTTAAGTTCAGCTCCCTCTTTCTTTCCATAAATCCTTTGATAAGTGATCTGCCCAAAGGAGGATCTTATATGTGTCTTAGAGTAGAAAATCACATCATCCTGGATTGTGAACCTGCCGGCAAGACCGTGGAGATTACTGTAGATGGAAAGCCCATTCAGGCCTATGAAGGAGAACCCATCCTTGCTGCAATCTTCAATGCAGGAATCAAAATCAACCGCTATACCGTAAAAAGAAAGGAACCGAGAGGTCTTTTCTGCGGCATTGGCCAGTGCACTGACTGCGCCATGATCGTTGACGGAAAAGCAAATGTTCGCACCTGCATCACTCCGGTAAAGGCCGGAATGGTCATCAAAACACAGCACGGCTTAGCAAAGGAGGACTAGATATGCTGAAAAAAGACCTATTGGTAATCGGTTCCGGTCCTGCAGGACTGGCAGCCTCTATCGAAGCCGGAAAGCTTGGCGCTTCGGTTCTTCTGGTCGATCTGAATGTACATCCCGGTGGCCAGCTTTTTAAACAGATTCATAAATTCTTCGGCTCAAGTGCCCACCGCTCCGGAACACGTGGTTTTCAGATCGGAACCCAGCTTTTGGCAGAAGCCGAAGCTGCAAAGGTAGAAATCTGGATGCAGAGCACGGTGATCGGTATCTTCCCCGGCAACAAGGTCGGTATCGAAAAAGGCCTGGACAATGGCGAAAAACAGCTGCTTACAGTGGAAGCAAAGAAAATCATTATCGCAACAGGCGCCTCAGAGAATGCGATCCGCTTTAAGGGCTGGACCAGTCCCGGTGTCATGGGTGCCGGTGCTGCCCAGACGATGATCAATGTCAATCATGTAAAGCCCGGCCAGAAGATTGTTATGCTGGGAAGCGGAAATGTCGGCTTGATCGTATCCTACCAGCTTATGCAGGCCGGCTGTGATGTGGTTTCCCTGATCGAAGCCGCTCCGAAAATCGGTGGTTACGCAGTCCATGCTGCAAAGCTGACCAGAGCCGGTGTTCCCATCCGCTTAAAGCATACCATTATTGAAGCCAAAACCGGAGAAGACGGCTGTGTCAATGGCTGTGTCATCGCTGAAGTTGATGAACATTTTCAGCCGATTCCCGGCACAGAAGAGCTCCTTGCCTGCGATGCGATCGCCTTAGCTGCCGGCCTTAAGCCCACGATGGATCTGGTCAAGCTTGCCGGCTGTAAGCTGACCTATAATGCAGCCTTTGGCGGCTATGTTCCCCTTCATAACGAAAAGATGGAAAGTTCCCGTCAGGGTGTCTTTGTTGCCGGTGATACCACAGGCGTCGAAGAAGCCAATACAGCCCTGGAAGAAGGCAAAATTGCCGGTATTAGTGCTGCCGAAGAGCTGGGACTCATCAGCAAGGCAGACGCAGACAAAGAAAGAGCTGATATTTGGGATCGACTTCATTCTCTCCGCCTCGGACCCTTCGGCGAGCGCCGGATGAAGGAAAAAGAAGTCATCCTGCAGGAATATGAAAAAGAAATCGGCCTTCCTGAGGCAATTCTGTAAGAAAAGCAAGGAGGAAAAATTATGGCAATTATTAATACAGGCTATCTGGAAATGGAGGAGCTCAAAGCGCTTCAATCTCTTCCGGATGAAGCCAGATATGCAAAAGGCCCTGTCGCCATCATTGAATGTGTACAGGAAATCCCCTGCAACCCCTGTGAAGCAGCATGTTCCTTTGGCGCGATCAAAATCGGTGAGCCTATTACCAATCTGCCCGTCCTGGATGCAGAAAAATGCATGGGCTGCGGCATCTGCGTTTCCCGCTGTCCGGGTCTCGCCATCGTAATCGTAGATAAAAGCTATTCTGAAACAAGTGCAACTGTTACCTTTCCATTTGAATACTATCCCAGTCCTCAGGTCGGTGAGCAAAGAGCTGCCATGAACCGGAAGGGAGAGATTCTTTGTCAGGGAAAGATTCTGAAGGTAGTGAATCCCCCTTCCTTTGATCATACCCCTCTTGTTACTGTAGAAATTCCAAAGGAATATGCCGATGAGGTTCGCACTGTTGAAAGGAGGGCTTCTCATGAGTAAAAGCTTTGATGATGATATGCTTGTCTGCCGCTGTGAAGAGGTTACTGTCGCAGAAATTAAAAAAGCCATTCAGGAAGGTGCCCGGGATATTGTGGGTGTGAAAAGAAGAACCCGCGCCGGCATGGGTCTCTGCCAGGGCCGAACCTGTGAAAAGCTTGTTTCCCAGATCATTGCCTCTGAATTGGGCATTTCCCCCAAGGATGCCGGTACTACTTCTGCCAGACCCCCTGTCAGACCCGTCAGCTTTGGTGAATTAGCGAAAGGAGAGGTTCTATGAGAAAAGAATATGATGTTGTCGTAATCGGTGCCGGTGCCATCGGTACCAGCGTGGCCTATCATCTGGCTAAGGCCGGCTATGCCACTGCTATTCTTGATAAGGGCGATATCGCCAGCGGCTCCTCCAGCCATTGCGATGCCGTTGCTCTCATCTGTGATAAGCTTCCCGGAATTGACACTACCATGGGACAGGCCAGCATCGACTATTTCGGTGAGCTGGCAAAGGAATTCGACTATGATTTCGAATATGAACCCAAGGGCTGCCTTTATGTCTGTGAAACAGAACCGGAATTTATCGCTGCCTCTGACTACTGTCGTCAGCAGAACGAAAATGGTTATGCACTCCGAATGGTGGAAAACAAAGAGCTTTGCGAAATGGAGCCCCATATTGCCGATGATCTCTACGGTGCCCTCTATACCCCGCCAAGCGGAAGTATTGCCGTAAGTCCTTATAAGCTTTGCTTCGCCTTTATCTATGAAGGTAAGAAATACGGTCTCGAATCCTACACCTACTGCGATATCAGCAAGATCAACCTGGATCCCAAAACAAATGCCGTCGAAAGTCTGGAAACAAACTATGGACAGATCAAGACAAAACGCATCGTGAACTGCGCCGGTGCCTGGGCTCCCTTCGTCGGAAAGCTGACCGGCCTGGATATCCCCATTGAGCCAAGAAAAGGTACCAATCTGGTATCAGAACAGACCAGCAGACTTTGCAATAATAAGATCCTGGAATACGGATATATGATGAGTAAGTTTGACAGCATCAACTTCAAAAGAAATGTAAGTCCCCTGGTTGAGGAACAGAATATTGCCTTCAACCTGGAATATACCCAGTCAAACAACCTTCTTGTCGGAGGCAACCGTCTCTTCCGTGACTATGATATCCGCTCCGAAATCGAAACGATCAAGGCCATTTGCGAAAGAGCCATGCGCTTTTATCCGGAATTGGCAGATATCAAATGCATCCGTGCTTATTCCGGTGTCAGACCCTTTGTCATCGATCATCTCCCCATCGTATCAGATGTGGATCAGATCCCCGGCTACTATATCGCTGCCGGTCATGAAGGTGACGGTATCTGCTTCTCACCGATCACCGGCCGCTTCATGGAACAGATCATCAGTGGCAAGAGCACAGATTTTGATATCAGTAAGCTGGATTTTGCAAGATTTGCCTGATTTTCTCTTTGCGGTATTCGCCTAACATGAAAGGATTTTCTTATGAACAAAAACTTTGATTCTTCCTGCCTTCGCTATGGCTACATGAACGAAGCTTCCGATTCTGTTCGGATCCAAATGAAAAAAGGCCAAAATATCGCCGGCTTTCCCATCGGTATTATCTATATCGAAGATGTCTTCTACCCCATGCTCCCCGGCAATATCGTCAACGGTTATACCTTTGATTTTCCTGTCCGCTTAAAGGCTGTAGACGGCTTAAACTGTCCGGATCTTTTTGACACAGCATCCCATGTTCGTGAGAAAGTCCTTGCTGCCTGCCTGAAGCTTCAGGAAGAAGGCGTCAGAGCCATTAGTGGTGCCTGCGGCTTCTTTGGCAATTATCAGGCTGACATGGCAGAAGAGCTGGATATTCCGGTTGCCTTATCCAGTCTGGTACAGCTTCCCTGGATTGCCTCTCTTCTAAAGAAAAATCAGACCATCGGCGTTCTGACTGCCCAGAAGGATTCCTTTACCGACGCCCTTCTTGACAGCTGCAGCGTATCAGATGCCCTCAAAAAAAGACTGATCGTGAAGGATCTCGGTCATGAAAAAGAGTTTTCCTGCATCATAGAGGGCAGAGGCAACTTCGATAATGGTGCTGTAAAGGCAGAAGTGGTTTCAAAGGCTCTTGAGATTCTGGAGGAGGCACCACAAACCGGTGCCATCCTCTTAGAATGCAGCGATATGCCCCCTTACGCCTATGCCGTTCAGGCGGCAACAGGACTTCCGGTCTTTGACTTTACTACCCTGATCCGCTGGCTTCATAATTCCGTAACCCAGAGACCCTACCATGGATTTATCTAAGGAAATACGAATGAAATTCGCATTTCCTTAGAGCCTCCGGCAGATCGCACGGATTTGCAATGGAATTTGCTGCTTCGCAGCGCAAATCCGGCGTGGGGCAAGCTTTTTAAAAAAGGGGCTGTCGCACGAAACATTTTTCATACCAAATGCAGAACATTTTGTATGAATTACGTTTGTGCGACAGCCCCTTTTATCCCATAGGAAGCTTCCTATGAGATATACTCCGCAAGGATGCTTTTTTCTTAATGATGACTCATGACAAATTCATGCACTTCACTTGCCAGTCCGGAATCGATCTCGCTTTCGATATAGCTCTTCAGGAAGGCATTCATGCTCTTGCTTCTGTAGCGGTTGCCGTGAATGATCTGACCAAGACGACGAACCGTCTTTTCGATGGTATCATTGATCAGGATATAATCATACTGACCTGCACAGAGGATTTCCTCCTGGGCACTCTGAATATAATCCTGAATTGCTCCCTCCGGCTCACCATTATGCCTGTCTCTGATTCTTTCCTCCAGCTCATCCCAGGTCGGTGTCAGAAGGAAGATCAAGGTTGCATCCGGACAGAGCGCTCTGACCCGCATTGCACCAACAACATCCTCGATCAGAATGACATTCCTGCCTGCCTTTCTGGCTTCCTCTACTGCCGTTCTTGTTGTTCCATAGCCAATTCTGTGATAAAAGCTGTACTCGAAAAGCTGATTGGTACGAGCCAGTCTTTCAAATTCCTGATTGCTGACAAACCAGTGCTTATCCCCGTCTACTTCTCCCGGCTTCATGGCTCTTGTCGTCAGAGAAACACAACGGAAAGCATTTGGATGCTCTTTCATGTATTCCTGAATAATGGTTCTTTTTCCAACTCCGCTGGCTCCGGAAATAACGATCAGCTGACCGTATTCCGCGATTTTTGATAAATATTCCTGATTTCCCATATTGCACGCCCCTTTCATGCTTTTATGGCTGCTCTCCTAACAATAATAGAGCAGACTAACAATAACTCCCAGGCAAAATCCTGCCAAAACCTGCGTCGGTGTATGACCGACAAATTCCTTTAATTTTTCTTCCGGGCTATACTCTCCGCTCATGCTCTCCACCAGGCTCTTCAAAACCTTGGTCTGTTTTTCTGTTTCCCGCCGGACACCCATGGCATCATGCATTACAACAAGAGCAAAGAAAAAGGCTACTCCGAAAACCGCTGACTGAAAGCCGGCCTCTCTTCCGGCTGAAATCGCAACTGCAGTTACCGTAGCAGAATGTGCACTTGGCATACCGCCGTCTCCCAGCAGTCTGGCCGGATCAAACTCCCTGCTTACGATCGCATTCGTAATCGTTTTTAAAATCTGGGCAGAAAACCAAGCCAGTGCTCCTGCAATCACAACCGGATTGTGAAAGATCTCTATGATATATTCAATCAGCATTTATTCCTCCATCGCAAGCTTCATGACCCTTTCGATCTTCTCTCTTGCCTCCTCCTTTTTCTCGAAAAGATGCCCCTCATAGACCTTTTCTTTTCCAATGAACATACAGGGATTTACCTCATAATCATACTGATCCGCAATCTCCGGATGCTCATATTCATTAATACGCTCAAAGACCAGCTTCCCATATTCGGGATGCTCTGCCTTCAGCTCTTCAATCACCTCGTCTGCCTGTATGCAATAAGGACAGGTGTCGAGATGAAAATAGGTTATCTTCTTCATCTGTTTTTCTTTCCTACTGCTTTTTCTCTTTTGTATTGATATGAAACTGCAGATGCTTTTGCCTTCTCACAGCTTCTGCTCTTTTCTCTTTTTATCATATTGTATGCTATCCGGACCAATACTTCAAATGCTTTTAACGCATCCTTCACTGTCAAGTAACCTTTGGCAAATCTTTCCTACAGATTATCTTTCCTATTGCATAAAAAGAAGCCCAACCGCCTCTTCATATTCTTCTATATTCTTAGCCTTCTTTATCCGCTTCAGTGCCTTTTTCTCTTCCGGCATTTCCCTGCCCAGATAGGTCCAAAGCTCCTTCATTCTTGGCACTGCTGCCCCCGGATGTATACTGGTCTCCAGATAGGATTGGTAAATGCGGTCATGAAAAGCCTTCAGTTCTTCCCTTGAAGCCTTCTCTCCTCCCCTGATCTGCCGGATCAAAGAAGGATCTGCCATCAGGCCTCTGCCTATCATGATTTTCTTCACTTCCGGGAAACGCCGGCAAAAGCTTTCATAATCCTCTGTGCTGTAAATATCCCCATTATAACAAAGCGGGTGCTCCGCATACTCCAGGGCATAAGCAAAAGCCTCATGATCCGGCCTGCCTGCATATTTCTGTGTTCCGACTCTGGGATGCAGGATCAGCTCGCTGATGGGATAACGGTTAAAAATACGAAGCAAAGCCGGAAATTCCTTTGCATCCTCCATTCCGATCCTTGCCTTGACCGAAAGCCTACAGTTCAGATTTTCTCTTTCCATGCCCCGGAAGCTTTCCTCCAAAAAGGCATCCAACCGGTCGGCATCCTTCAGAAGCCCTGCACCCTTTCCCTTGGTAACCACCGTTGGAGAAGGGCAGCCTGCATTCAGATTTATCTCCTGATATCCCATGTCTGTCAGCATCCTTACTGCTTCCAACAGATAGTCGCTCCGGTGTGTCAGAATCTGGGGCACAAAGTTCATTCCTATATTATGCTCAGGAGCAATATCCTCTCTTTCCCGATTGCGAAGCACCTTCTTTTGTGTCGGTACAAGAAAGGGAGAAAAGTATTTGTCTATATCCGGAAAAAAGGCATGAAGAGATGACCGGTAAACAAAGCCGGTCAGCCCTTCCATCGGAGCCAGATAAAACTCCATTTATGCCTTTTCCTCCTGCTCCATTGCCTTTTCAAGGGCAAGGGAAAGCTGGTCTGCACAGGAGGTGCCCTTTCCTCTGCAGTCATTTCCCTTCAGTCGATCTAAAGCCCATTTGGCATCTGCACCCTCCAGCAGCTTACTGATTGCCTGGAGATTGCCCGGACATCCGCCGATAAAATCGATATTTGAAATCTTTCCATCTTCCAGCGTAAATTTTATTTTGCTGCAACAGACTTTGCTTGGGGTAAATGCGTAATTTCCCATAAGTTCCTCCTAGTATTCAATCGGCCCATTCTCATGGATGTATTCCCAGCTCTCTTCTCCGGTCTTTCTCACGGTAAGATCGCAGGCTACACTCTGTGTCGGATCCGGATGTCCTTCCCAAAGCTTGTACATCTGCGGAAGAAAAACAGGCCAACGACTTGCCTCGTATTCTGCATGATCTGTTGCAGAGGGAGCAACCGGCATATTTTCCGGATCCTCAGCCAGCATTTCCTTTACAAAATGAGGCGGCTCCTTGGCAGTCGTGCTGGCAACAGATGCTGTAATATGACGGCATCCGCCCTCACAGCTGTCCCACATATGAACGGTCATATCGACAAATTCATCCAGATCATTAAAGGTTCCCTCTACAATGACATGGTCTAAGGCAGTTGTAAAGGGGAAATATTCCAGTCCCAGACGGTTAATCTGAATACCGTTTCCGCCGAATACCGGATTGTTCTCTCCCACTGATTCAGAAATCATGTGTGCAGACTTGATAAAGCCATATTTCCAGGGCTCTCTTACCCAGTTAAATCTCTTATGAGAGCCTGGTGCCCATAAATAGTAGCATTTTTCCATATTTGCCCAGAACCAGTCCATCATTTCTACAGTCACACCCGGCAGAAAATGCTGGGTCTGCTGCTGGATCACCCACTTTTTCTCAATGGCCTTCTGATTCAAAACCAGCTCCGGAAGCTCCGGATTCGGTCTTGCCAGCTTCTCATAAGGAAGCGTTTTTACTTTTGTATTTTTCTTAAAGGGGATATAAGTCTGCCCCGCATTTGCTGTGTACTGAAAATCGCTCATTTAATACCTTCCTTCCTGCTGTTTCAGCAATTTGTCAAAACTCGCTCGCGAGTCTTGCATGCCGGATTCAGGTCTGCTTTAGCAGACATATTCATCTTCGAATCCGTGTACATTCATCTTACTTCTTATTTTATGTCAGACTTTGTCCAAAGGCAAGTAAGCATGCTAACATCTTCCATTCCCTTTTCTTTGCTTCTTATGCAGGAAAAGGAATGGAAGTCTATGACAGAAGCCTGATATTTTAGTACAATAGTACAATGATTGTGCATTTATCCCGGAATTGATTTTGAATGATAGAAAGATGAAAGATAGAAAGGAGACCTCATGCTTTTTGGAGAAAAGGTAAAACTTCTGCGACAGACCATCGGCCTCTCCCAGTCCATGCTGGCAAAAGAGCTTGGTCTCTCCAAACGTACCATTCAAAGCTACGAAGCAGGCAAAAGCTACCCCAAACAAAGGCAGCTTTATCAACAAATGGCGAAGCTTTTCGGTACAGATATCAACTATCTTCTTATGGAAAATGAGGATATCTCTGCTGAAGAGGATAAGGCAGAGCCTTCAGAAAAAGATCAGCCTCTTCTCCCTGAAGAAGAGGCTGATCTTCTCGCCGAGTCTATCGGCAGGCTTTTTTTGAATCCTGACCTGCCTGCCGCAAAAAAGGATGAGCTTATGCAGAGGATTCAGATGGCTTATTGGGATGCGAAAAGAAGTAACTAACATATTTGTTATAGTGTCTGACGTATTTCTTATATTTTGAGTAATATCTATATCCACAAATGATCTGTAAATAATACGTAAATGACGAAGGAAGCATCTTCCTACAGGGACCGTTTGCACTTAAGACAAGGCGCAGCGGATACTAAGTTCACACTGCCTTACCGGCGTGTTCACTAAGTACCGGCGCCTTGTAATGTCCCTTCCGGAAGATTGCTTCCTTCTTTCATTTACTCCATTTATTGAATAGCAAAAACTTCCCATCCCCAAATAGGATTCGCAACTTTTTGATGTAGGAAGTTTGATGGAATTGTCTACAATTCCATTGCAGCATTATAGGCTTCTGCCGTAGCTTCCTCTACCGTGCGGGCCCGGATACAGTCACCTACCATGGTCCATTCCGGAACATCGCAGTCAAAGACAAAGCTGTCCGCCAGATCTGTCTTTGCCTTCATGCCTGCCGCAAAGATAATACTGTCTGCCTTAGCAGTCTTTTCTGTACCATCCGCATCATAATAGCAAACAGAACCCTTTTCGATGGATTTACATCTTGCTCCCAGAATTGCTGTAAAGTTCTCATTTTCCTCCAGCAGAATACGAATCTCATCTGCACAGGTCTTGGATGCCTCTGGACAAAGGGACTCCTGCATCTCGATAATGGATACCTTAATGCCCTTATCTGCAAGGTGAAGGGCTGTCTCACAGCCAACCTGTCCGCCGCCGATCACGATAACCGTCTCTCCCAGCTCCTCTTCATGACCATAGGCCTGAGTTGCCACAATACCGTTCTCCTTGTTAAAGCCCGGAAGGGGAAGCATCAGAGGTTCTGCACCAACGGCAATAATAACCGCATCATACTTTCCGTTCAGCATCTGCGGCTCTGCCTCCGTGTTCAGCTCAACATGGATTGCCCTCTTTTCTACCTGGGCGATCAAATAATCCTTATAGCTGCAAAGTGCATATTTGAATTCCACATATTTGGAAAAATCAAGTGCACCTCCCAGATAAGCATTTTTCTCAAACAGGGTTACCTCATGGCCACGGTCAAAGGCTGTAATCGCTGCCTTCATTCCTGCCGGTCCGCCGCCAATAACTGCAACTCTCTTTTTCTTAGCCGGCTCTGCCGGGAACATCTCATCTGCACAGGTTTCATAGCCAATCTTCGGATTCACCGCACAGCGGAAAAGATGCGCATAGCAGTCAGAATCATGACAACGCATACACTTAATGCAGGGAACCACATCCTCTGCCTTTCCGTCAATGGCCTTCTTGATCATCTCCGGATCCGCAATCAGCTGACGACAGACTGCAAAGAAATCACATTTACCCTCCGCGATTGCCTCCTCTGCTGCCTGTAAGCTCTCCAAGCCTCCCACTGCCGTAACCGGTTTATGGATCTTTCCGGATTTTTTGAAGGCCTCGGCCAGCCAGAGATTGGGATGATAGCCCATATGCTGACAGGGATGAGTCCAAGTCATATATTTTTCATTTACCATACCGCAGGATGCCTGGATAATATCACAATGCTCCTGGAAGATCTCTGCAATCCGGATACCTTCCTCCAGATCAATGCCGCCCTTTGCAAACTCCGTTGCGGACATACGCACCTCAAAAGTCATTCTGCCTCTGGTTGCCTTGCGGCAGGCATCCAGGATTTCTACCAGATATCTGCAGCGGTTTTCTGTACTTCCGCCATATTCATCTGTCCTGTGATTGGTAAGGGGAGACAGGAACTGTGCCACCGGAATCGAATGTCCGAAATGGAAGAGGAGGGAATCAAATCCGCACTCCAGAAGATTGCCACACATTTCTGCCGTTGCTTCCTTATAGCGTTCCATCTCTTCCTTCGTGATCTCCTGACCAATCGGCGGAGACTGCATGATTCTGTTTCCCTCGGAACAGGTAAGAGGCGGACCCGGTCTCCAGCTGCCCGGCATCAATCCCATAACCTCCATGCCTGCCAATGCACCGTGGGCATGAATTCTGGCGGACAACTGGGTCAGACGGTTCTTATGATTAAAAGCAACCGTATCCCAGGTCGCGTGCTCACCGTCATCCATAACATCAACCGCCTTTGCTCCAGCGCAGTAAACAACGGCTGCTCCGGTCTTTGCCCTGCTTTCAAAATAAGCCAGAGCATCCTCATTTGGATAAAGCTCTCCATTGCTGGAAGAATGGGGTGTGATCGGTGCTACGATAATTCTGTTTTTAAACAGCTTGCCATTTACCCTTATTGGGGCCAAGGCATGCGAAAACTCTCTGTTCATACATTACCCTCCTTAATTAACCTACTATTCCCTTTATTATAGCACCTTGCACAAGTTTTAAAATATCTCCCTTCTTTTCTTGTGCACTCTTCTGATTCATATTTATATACAGCTAAGTGCATCTTTGCATCACAAGAAAGAATCCTGCTCGCAGGATTCTCCGCCTGCGGCGGGGCGCTCTAGCGACACAATTCCTATCCGCCGCAGTGCGATCCCTGCGGAGCCTTTTTTCTTTATTCTATTCTCCTTGGTACTGACTCAAAAGCCATTCCTCATAAAGGCTTTCGATATTCGCATAAGCAGCCGGACTGAAATGCTGATTTGCCTCTCTGCCCAGGTAAAGTCCCTCATCCGCATAGCTTGCATAGTCACTATTCGTAAAGTCCACCCCTGAGAGGGCATAATTGTTATAACAGGAAATCCCCCTGCTCTCACAAAGACTCAGCATTGCTGCCGCATAGTCCACATCACTCAAGCCAAGATCGTTGACGGCATCATTTCTGTGATAAGGCGTCATACAAAGTATCTTTGCCTCCGGATAAGCTGCCTGGTAGCGGTCGATCAGGCTGTTTAAGGCTCCTAAAAAGGTCTCGTCCCCCTGATCCGTCTGCTCCCCGATCGGAATATTATAATTGCGGTCATTCATTCCGCCCTCAATCAGTACAATATCTGCTGACGGCACGATATCCAGCACCGTCTGATACTGCCTGCAAAGAGCCAGGTTCTCATCTGCAAAAGCCGCCTCCGAATAGGCAATCGACGACTTATTCACTCCGAAATTATAATAAGTCATTCCATGCTTCATGCCGATATCAGTCAGCCAGGAGAAGCCCTCTCCCAGACTGTGACCATTGATCATGCCGTCCCCGACAGCGATTATGCTTTTCCCGTAAAGAGGATCACTGCTGCTTTGATCATCAGAAGTTGTCCCTTCAGTTGCTGAAGCGGCCGCTTCCTCACCTTTTCCTGTTTTTGCCTTTTTCCATTCTGCCAGCTTTTCTTCGAGATAGTTCTCATATACAGCCTGCAGTTTTTCCTGCGCCTTCAGATTAAAATGACGGTTTACATCTGCAAATCCAAAGCTCAAGCCTTCATCTGCCCACTGCAAATATGCATCATTGCCAAAATCAACCGAACTGTTTCTCTCATTATCAAGACAAAGCACGCCCTGCAGATTGCAGATTTCCTTCATTGCCTGACTGTAATCACTGTAGGTCAGGCCCAGGGAATTTGTCTTTCCATTTGTCCAGCGGTAAGGGGTCATGCATACGATCAACGCATCCGGATAGGCTGCCTGAAAGCGGTCGATCATGATATTTAAGGCTCCCTTAAAACTGGAATCCTGATAATCACTGTCCTCTCCGATGGGAATATCATCCCCCTTATCATTGGTTCCGCCTTCCAGAATGATCAGATCCACATCCGGCACCTTCTCAATGATCGCCTCCTGCCTTCTGACCATGGAGGCCGCACCATGCTCCGCCTTCGCCTGATCGGAATAGGCTACCGTTTCTCCGCTGACAGCAAAGTTATAATAGGTCATGCCATACTTTCTGCCTATGGCATCAAACCAGCTGGCTCCATTTCCTTCCAGATGACCACAGAGGAGACTGTCTCCCATACCCAGCATGCGGATTCCGGTCAAAGCACTTTTTCCTTCGCTGTCCTCTGTCTCTTCCTCTTCTTCCGAGTCTGCATTCGCTCCGCCGCTTCCGTCAGAGGATAAAGCGCCTTCGCTTTTTTCAGCATCAGCACTGCTTTCTGCCTCCTGGCTGCTTTCTGCTCCCCTTTGCTTATTGAGCGAAGCCGATCCGAAGAAAAAAAGGTCAGCTGCCACTGCAAAGAGAAGGATTCCCACTGCAAAGAGCAAAGACCTTTTTATCGATGTTTTTTTCTTTTTTTTCATTTTGCTTTTTCAGACATGCTCTGCCTTTGGGCTTTTCCGGTTTTTCACGCCGGATTTTTGCTGCAAATCGGCCTTTTCCTAGAGTCCCCATGCTTTCACTGCGGCCCCCAGGGCTCCCGCATAACGGCACAAAGGATCCGTAAGGATCTCATGTCCAAGCTCCTTTCCAAGCATTTCGGAAATATAGCCTGCTTCACAAAGCCCTCCGGTCAGACAAAGGGGCAAAGAAGGATCCGTAAGCCGGTCCGCCTGGGTTGCCACCTTTCTCACGATCGAGTCCACGATTCCATAGGCGATGTTTTCCTTTTTCTCGCCCTTTCCGATCAGGCTGATGACCTCGGATTCTGCAAATACCGTGCACATGGAAGAAATCTGAGTTCCTTCTCCCTTTGCTGCAAGGTCAAACATTGCTTCTGTCTTTACGCCCAAGGCATTGGCCATAATCTCCAGAAAACGTCCCGTTCCTGCAGAGCATTTGTCATTCATGATAAATTCATTTACCATACGATCCTGAATCCGGATAATCTTCGTATCCTGACCGCCAATGTCGATCAGGGTCATATCCGGCAGCTCCGGAAAGATCCGGCAGGCTCCCAAAGCATGACAGGTAATCTCTGTCACCTGCTTATCTGCATAGGGAACCGCCCCTCTTCCGTAACCGGTTGAGACGGTTTTGGCATTTCCTGTCCGAATCCCTGCCTCTTCCAGCTTTTTTCGAATTGCTTCTGCCGTATCGACACTGCTCCAGCCCGTCGGCTGCAGATCGCAAAATATAATCTTTTTTTCTTCATCCAGCACAATGGTTTTTGCACTGGTTGATCCGATATCTATTCCAATGGAGTACATATGCTTTTCCAAACCGATCTTTTCCAATCTGCTGCTTTCTTATGCGCAATCTGATATTTCCTTACGCAAAGATATTACAGCATCTCGATGAATGCCGCAACACGTGTATTGAGCTGTCCGACATCTGCCTGAGAATAATCCGTCTCTACACACATATAAGGAATTCCCTTTGTTTCCGTCACGAATTTCCGGATACCGAAGCTCTCAATATTGTAGGTATGACAAGCCGTAAGGGTCATTTCCAGCACACCGTCTACCTTAAATTCATCGATCAGTCTGCCCATCAGTTCATATCTGCCCGGGTTCGGAGACATAACAGAACAGCCGATGCTCAGATATCTTCTGCTGATGGCATCCATGATATCCTCTGCCTCTTCATCGATCTGCTTATCCAGCTGTTTATAACCGGTGCAGTTTTCCATAACGACCATAATGCCGCCGTTATCTTCAATTGCACGGATCACCTTTTCCGTAGCTCCGCCTACCGGACAGCCTGTCAAAAGAATACGGGGCTTCTTTTCCTGTCTCTTGCCCTCTGCATATTCCTTCTCAATCTTTGCTGTAAGGGCATCTACCTCTGCCTTGATCTGCTTTCTGTCAAATTTAAAGCCAACGCCGTAAAGAACCTGATAAAGCTCCAGACCTGTGATCGGAGCCGGATCATGCTTCATTACCGCATTCAGATTTTTCAGGGAAATATTGATTTCATTATTCAGATGTGCCGCCTCACGCAGCTTTTCATCTGTAATTTTTGTTTCGAATTTTTCTTCCAGATAGCTGCGGAATCTCTCGTTTTCACTCTTCCAGAGTGCCTGCGAAGCCTCACTCTGATTCTGCGGCAGCTGCATCAGAAAGACATCCTTAAAGTCAGACATCATCTCATACATTTTTTTCTTGCCGTCACAAGTCGTCTCTCCAACAACCACGTCCGAAAAATAAAAGAAAGGACATTTGTCTGTTTTGGCAAAGCCATAGCTTGATTTGATCAAAGGACAAAGATTCTTCGGCAGATCCTTTTCCGCATCCGGGATCGTTTCCGGTGAAACGGAACAAAGCCCTACCGTTGCAGCACCTGCTGCCATGGCAATCTCCCTCGGGAAATAAGTACAATAAGCTCCGACAACCGGAATTCCCTTGTCCTTTAATTCCTTGATCGTCAGAAAGGAATTTTTCCTCTGCTCTGCAAACTCCTCAAATACCTCCGGCAATTCCTTAATAAGCTCCATGCAAGCCTCCTTTTCGTATCCAACCAGGGTTCTTCTTTTATTCCACCCTTCGGTTTGTTATAAAGTTTCTTCTATTTTTATGAATAAACCTTATCACAAAAAGTTAGTTTGCCGTTTTTAACTTTTAATAGCCGGAGCATACTTCTTAGGAAATTTCCGCATCGCTCTCCTTCTTTTCGACAAAATCATTCTCCCAATATTTTTCCCGGTATTCGACTGAAGTGGAAAAGACGATCAGGGTCTTGGTTTTGCCAAAACGCTGCAGCTGGCCGATAAAAACATCCAGCTCCATGGTGTTATGGAACATCACCTCCAGGAGCATGGAAAAATCTCCGGTCACGCAATTGCACTGCACAACATTTACACATTGATTAATATAAGGATAGAACTCCTTTTTATTGACCGGCTCTACCTCAACACTGATGAAAGCCTTCGTATAATAGCCCAGGGCAACCGGATTGATCCGAATGCCAAAGCCGCAGATGATATGCTTCTCCTGCAAACGCTCGATTCTCGCTGCGATCGCAGTAGAAGAAAGAAAGACATGGGAGGCGATTTCCTTTGCAGACATTCTGGCATTTTTCTGCAGGAGTTCAATGATCTTATAGTCTACATCATCTAATTCATCTGCATAATTTTTCGGAATATTTAACTTTGAAAAATCGCCCATTTGTTATTCCTCACATTCTTCCTTTTGTTGAAATGAAGACGAGAATGATTCTGCCGGATCAAAAAACACGCTTTCGCTCCATATCGTATCGCTTTAGCGATGCGATGCACGCGAGGCGCCTATCGTGCAAAGCGCGATCTTCTATGGCGCCGGAGTCCTAACGGTTTTTAATCCTGGGCAGAACATCTCGTCTTCTCTACAATATAAGCATCCTTGCAGAGCTTTTATTATCTCATAGGAAACAAAGTTTCCTACGAGATAATAAAAAGGTCTTTTGCATGCATAGCATGCAAAAGACCTCTTTGTCTTCATCTCTCTATAAATCAGGGGAAGAGTCCCTTTACCTCATTCGCTGTGATCAGCCGGCGAAGAGCCACAATATATGCGCCCATTCTCCAAGTGCATTCTGATTTCTCTACCTCCTCTTCAATATCCTTGAAGGCCTTGGTCAGAATGTCCTCCAGCATTTCATTGATCTGATCTCTGCTCCAGGTAAGGGTCTGAATGTTCTGTACCCACTCAAAGTATGATACCACAACACCGCCGCTATTTGCAAAGATATCCGGAATTAAAATAATGCCACGATCCTCCAGGATCTTATCTGCCTCTGCCGTTGTCGGGCCGTTTGCTGCCTCAACGATAAATTTACACTTCAGAAGAGCTGCATTTTCCTCTGTGATCTGATTTTCCAGTGCTGCCGGAATCAGAACATCGCATTCACAGGTCAGAAGCTCTTCATTTGTAATATGCTTTACGCCGTCTCCGTCATAGTCGGCCAGCATCTTGCCGCCTTCTACAAAGCTGCTGATCTCATCTGCATCCAATCCCTTGTCGCAGTAAATTGCACCGGATACATCGCTGAGCGCTACGATCACGGCACCTCTGTGATAAGCGATCCGGGCTGTATTGGCACCAACATTACCAAAGCCCTGAATGGCAAGACGGCTGCCTTCCAATGTCTTTCCGTATTTTTTCAGGATCTGCTTTGTGCTGATCACAACACCACGTCCTGTTGCGGAGGGTCTTCCCTTTGAACCGCCCAGTTCCAACGGCTTTCCGGTTACCACACCGGGGCAGGGATGTCCGTTCAGCATACTGTAAGTATCCAGAACCCAGGCCATTGTCTGTGCATTGGTATTAACATCCGGAGCCGGAATATCTTTGTCCGGTCCGATGATGGACTCAATTGCAAAGGTATATCTTCTGGTCAGACGCATCAGCTCTCCCTGGGAAAGCTCGGTCGGATCAACCGTGATGCCGCCTTTCGCACCGCCGTAAGGAATATTGGCAACCGCACACTTGAGTGACATCCAGGTTGCAAGTGCCTTTACCTCATTCAGATCTGTATTCTGATGAAAACGAATACCACCCTTGAAGGGTCCGCGGATATTGGAATGCTGTACTCTGTAGCCCTCAAAGACCTTTACCTTGCCGTCATCCATGCGAACCGGCAAATATACCTTCAACTCTCTCTGCGGATTACGGATCATTTCATACATGTCTGTAGAAAGTTTTCCTTTCTTTACCGCTTCATCCATTACCTTTAACACATTTTCATAGGGATTATAATTTGTAGCCATTGGACTTAGCTTCCTCCTAAAAACAAAAGCAGCTTTTCTGCTTTCGCATCATCTTTTTCAAAACCCGGCGCCGTACTAGGTACGATGGTGATTATAGGCATGCATTTTTCAAACTTCAATAGCTCAGCTTTAAGACGCTTGAAAGCAATCTTTTCCCCTTCTTTCACTTGAATTATTCAAGGATATTCCAAATTTTCTTGAAAAAATATACACTTCAAACTTTTTCCCTTTCCGGATTCCTTTTTAGATTTGTTAAGAATTGCTTCAGGAAATCTTAAGGTAGGGGACGGATAATAAATACTGGCATATCGAAATTATTATGATTCTTTTTGTGATTTTTGTTTTATAATGAAAGGTATGCGTCTATGCATATAAATACTATAAAGGAGACCTTACATGTCTTACACCTCTCCCCTATACCTGGCATTTTTTCTGCCTCTGGTATTAATTGTTTATCAAATCGTTTCACAGAAGCTGCGATGGCTGATCTTACTTCTTGCCAGCTACGGCTTCTTTTTTCTCTGCAGCAAGAAGCTCATTGTCTATTTGCTGCTGACCACTCTTCTGATCTATGCCTGCGGCAGGCTGATCGCCTCCCTCAAGGATAAATGCACAGAAGCGGCAAACGGACTGGACAGAAAAGAAGCAACGTCTCTGAAGAAAACCTATAAAAAGAAGGAAAAGTATATCCTGATCACAGCTATTGTGATTCTCCTGGCCACCCTGGCTTATCTGAAATACTACAACTTCTTTGTCGTAAACAGCAGCAGTCTTCTGTCTCATTTTGGTCTAAGCCTGGTTACGAAAAATCTTGCACTTCCCATCGGTATTTCCTTTTATACCCTGGAAGCCATCGGATATCTTGCGGATGTCTATTGGGGTAAGATCGACGGTCGTCAGCCGCTGGGCAAGGTGGCCCTCTTTCTGGCCTTCTTTCCTCAGCTTATGGAGGGACCGATCGCTATGTATCATCAGACTGCCGATGATCTTTGGGCCGGCAAGTCCCTAAAGCTGGACAACCTGATCCAGGCTGCAATCCGCATGCTCTGGGGTATCTTCAAAAAAATGGTTGTTGCCGACAGACTCAATACCATGGTTGCAGCGATTTTCAACCATTATCACAATTATCACGGCTTTATGATCATCCTTGCTGCCATTGCCTATGCAACTCAGCTCTATATGGAATTTTCCGGCTGTATGGATATCATCATCGCTTCGGGACAAATGTTCGGCATTAAGCTTCCGGAAAACTTCAATCAGCCTTTTGCTTCCAAAAATGCGGCTGAATTCTGGCGCAGATGGCATATGACCCTGGGCGTCTGGTTTAAGACCTATATCTTTTACCCGGTTTCCATGTCAAAGCTGGCTAAGAAATGGAACAAATTCGCCAAGGCCCATTTCGGTAAATATGTTGCTAAATTGGGCGTCAGCGCGATCTGTCTTTTCCCGGTATGGCTGGCCAATGGTCTCTGGCACGGAGCAAGATGGAGCTATATTTTCTATGGCATGTATTACTTTGTCATTCTCTTTACCGGTCTTGCGATCGAACCCCTGAGGGACAAGATCGTTGCTGCCCTGCATCTTAATATGCAGGCAGGCTATTACCGCTTCCTCCAGACAGCCAAGACCTGGTGCATTATTTTTACCGGCGAGCTCTTTTTCAGAGCCAATGGACTGAAGGCAGGCTTTTCCATGTTTTTCAGTATCTTCCACAGCTTCAATATTTCCTGCCTCTGGAACGGTTCTCTCCTAAAGCTTGGGCTGGACCGGGGCGACTTTATCGCGATCTGCTTTGGTGTCCTTATGGCAGCCATTGTAGGCACAGTAAAGGAAAAGAAGCTGCTCGGCACAGAAGGCCTCTATGGTCTGAAAACACCTCTTCGATGGACAATCTATTATGGCTTGATATTGGGTATCCTGCTTCTTGGAGCCTATGGAGCCGGCTATACACAGGTGGATATGATTTATGCGAAATTCTAAATTACCAATGAAAAAATTAGGCAGGATTGCTTTATTTATGGTACTCCTCCTTATCATCCTTCTCGTACTTTCAGAGCTTTTCACAAGACTGGCAATCTCAGACGATAAGCTTGTACAGAAAAGCAACAAAAGCCGCTACCTCATCCAAAGAGAAGAAGAGAATACCATTGATGTCCTCATCACCGGAGACAGCCTGAGCTATTCTACCTTCTCTCCCATGGAGCTTTGGCATAATCAGGGAATCAGTGCCTATGTCTGCGGACAGCCCGGTCAGAACATTATTCAAACCTACACCTTCCTTCAGATGGCACTGAAAAAGCAAAGTCCCAAGCTAGTGATCCTGGAGACCGATACCATGTTCAACGGCATGAATAATGATAAGGTCACTCCTATAAAATTCGCCGCGACGGAATGGGTCTATGATCATCTGTCCATTCTGAGAAATCACGATATGTGGAAAACGCTCATTCATGCCAAATCCTATCCTCAGGACAACTACAAGGGCTTCTCCTTCCGCTGCAAGCTCGGCCCTTATACAGGCGGTGATTATATGTGGGAAACAACAGATGTCGCGCCCCTGCCGGAAGTTGTTACAACTTACATGGATAAGATCAGTCAGCTCTGTCAGGAAAACGGAGCAGAACTCATGTTGGTTTCTGCACCCTCACCTAAGAACTTCAATTACAGCCGGCATAACGCCATTGCTCAATATGCCGCTGAAAAGGGCTATCGCTATCTGGATCTGAATCTGCAGCTGAATGAGATTGGAATTGACTGGTCAGCCGACTCTCTGGACGGCGGCGATCATTTGAATTTCCGCGGCGCCATCAAATCTTCCGACTATCTCGCCAGCTATCTGGCTGAAAATTACACGCTGACAGATCATCGCGAGGATAGTGCCTATGCAGAATGGAACAGACTCTACAAACGCTATCAGAAGAAAATTACTCACTCAGAAAGGAAACTGTCGCATGGCTAAAGAATCTGTATTGATCATAGAAGACGATGCCGATATCAGAGAAGGCGTCCGTATTCTCCTGGAAAGTGAAAATTACCATGTTGATGAGGCCTCAAACGGAAGAGCCGGTCTGGAACTTCTGACCCCTTCCACCGATCTGGTCATCCTGGACATCATGATGCCCGGCATGTCCGGTCTCAGAACCTGTGAAGAGATCCGCAAATTTTCCAATGTTCCGGTTCTCTTTCTCACGGCAAAGGCTCTGGAATCCGACAAGCTGATCGGTCTTATGGCAGGCGGAGATGATTACCTGCCCAAGCCCTTCTCCTATGCAGAGCTTTTGGGCAGGGTAAAGGCCCTGATCCGCCGCTACAACACCTATAAGGGAAAGACCATCCCCGCCACTGATACAGAAGATCTCTACCTTACCAGCGGAGATATTCGGATTCACAGCATCTTCAATGAGGCTTATATCAAAAACGAAAAGATTGAGCTTTCGGATATCGAATATCATATTCTGCTTTTGATGATGCAGCATCCCCAGAAGATTTTTTCCGCCCAGAACATCTATGAGAGCGTCTGGAATGAACCCTATTTTTATTCTTGCAGCTCTACGGTAATGGTGCATATCCGCAAGCTTCGTGTCAAAATAGAGGAAGATCCGAAATACCCGAAATATATTCGGACCGTATGGGGAAAGGGGTATCGATTTGAGCCGCAAAAATCCTAAGAAAAAGTCCATTTATACGCAGCTGATCCTGCTTCTTGTTCTTGCGGCTTTCTTTTCCCTGACACTCTGCTTTTTCGTGAACCGGATCGGTCAGAATTTTATTGCCCACTGCGCCCTGCAAAGCGATTATCTGGAAGGAAAGAATCAGGCTTATGCGGATAAGCTTCAGGCCTATATCGATGCGGAGGAGCTTTCCTCCAGGGATACGGAAGCCCTTGCCACCTGGGTTGATAAGCAAAAGATCCTGACTGTTCAGATCTACCGGAATGATATTCTGACCTTTGATTCAGAATACCCGGATGCCCAGATCTGGGAGGAAGAAATTGCCGCCGGCAATTATGAATGGCAAAGCTATTATGATATTAGCTTTTCTGATGGAAATGCCCGGGTGATCATTCTGGGAAATTACAGCTATCAGTTTATGAATTACCTGCTCTTTGCGGATCTGATCGTCACCTTTATTACCTTTACCCTCCTCCTCATCTTCGGTATTCTCCATAAGATGAAATATATCCGCCGGCTTTCCGGTGAAATCGAGCTTTTGGAGGGCGGTGATCTGGATTATCAGATTACGCTTCAGGGAAATGATGAATTATCTACCCTTGCCGAGGGCATCAATAATATGCGGATTTCCTTTATCAGTATGATGCGGAAGGATGCAGAAATGATACAGAAGAATCAGCAGATCGTTACCCAGATGTCACATGACCTGAGAACGCCGATCACTTCGATTATGCTTTATTTAGAGATTTTGAAGAAAGGGAAGTATCAGGATCCGGAACAGCTCCGCTCCTATCTGGACAAGATTGAACAGAAGTCTCTTACCATGAAGGAGTTGGCCTCCAATCTCTTTGAATATTCTCTTATTGCCGGAGAGGGCGAGCTTAGTTTAGAGGAGCCGGATTCGCTGAAGATTCTTTTTTATGATCTTTTCTCAGAGCTTTGCAGCTATCTGGAACAAAAGGACTTTTCCGTCGTCTTTCATATCAGCTGGCCGGACTGCCTCCTGCAGATTTCCACGGATTATGTCGCCAGGGTTCTGGATAATATCAGCTCCAATATCATCAAATATGCGGATGCTTCCTCTCCCATCCTGATTTCTCTGGAAAAGGAGGAGGATTTGATCGGATTCAGCTTTCACAATAAGATCCTTCTTCTGGACGAGAAGGCAGACAGCACTGGCATCGGTCTGCAGAGTATTCAGAATATGATGGAGAAGATGGGCGGAGCCTGCAGGGTATCGGAAGAGAATGGGTATTTCTGCATTAAAATTCTGTTTCCACTAGTTATTTACACATAACGGAAGCATTTTTGTTGCTGTTCACTCCGTTCACTGCAACAAAGCCTGGCGAAATATCATTGCGTGACGATTCGCAAGGCTTTCGTAAGGACGTGCACCCGGTTAGTTACGGCGGGCGCACGTTCAAGCCCGAAGGGCGCGTTTTGCGCTGGAGCCGTAACGAATCGAACGGGTGCACGGAGTAGAAAACGCAGCGTGTCACGCAAGGTATTTCGTACAGGCGCGTGCCCTACGTGCCCTAATCCTAATTAATACACTTTACACTTGTTTCTACTACGAATACCAGCTAAGAATTATTCCGCAAATACTGCCACAGCCCTCTCCAGAATCCCATTCATCTTCGCAATCGCAATCCCATAATTCGTAAAAGCACAGCCCTGCTGCCTGCACTCCTCCATCCTGGACTGCACTTCCTTTTCATTCAGCATACAGGCACCGCAATGAATCACTAAAGCATAACTGCTCAAATCCTCCATAAAGCCATGACCGGAAGTGAATTCAAAATTCAGCTTCTTCCCACTGTAGCCCCGAATCCAATTCGGCAGCTTTACGGCTCCAATGTCCTCGCACTGGCGGTGATGGGTACAGCCCTCAGAGATCAGAATCTTATCTCCATCTTTCAGATGATCCAGCTGATTTGCTCCCTCTAAAACCGTCTCCAGACTTCCCTTGTATCTTGCCATCAAGATGGAAAAAGAAGTCAGACTGATTTCCTCCGGTACGATTTCCGAAACCTTCTCAAAAGCCTGGGAATCCGTAATCACAAGCCTGGGCTTCACCAGTTCGATCGTTCTTGCAAGTTCTTCTGTCTGACAGCTCAGTGCAATGGCATGGTGATCCAAAACATCTCTCAGAACCAGCTGCTGAGGGAGGATCAGTCTTCCCTTAGGTGCACTGGAATCAATCGGAATCACCAAAAGAACCGGATCCTTTTCTTCGATCAGATCCCCGATAATGTTCTTCTCCGGCTGTGCCTTTACTGCCCCTGCCAAAAGCTCCTTCAGCTCGTCTATATTTTCTTTCTTCTTTGCTGAAACATAAATCTCATTTTCCGCCAAAGGCTTCTTTTCTTCCAGAAGATCACTCTTATTGTAAGCAATAAAATAATCCAGCTTTTTCTCTTGGAATAAGGCGATCAATTCCTTATCGATCTCCTGCAGCCCTTTTTTCGCATCCACGATCAGAACGGCGATATCCACCTTCTTTAAGACCTCATAGGTCCTTTGAATGCGAAGCTCCCCCAGACTTCCCTCATCATCCATGCCCGGTGTATCGATGATGACAACCGGTCCCAAAGGCAGGATCTCCATTGCCTTGGAAACCGGATCTGTCGTTGTTCCCTTCACCTCAGATACCAAAGACATTCTCTGATTGGTTATTGCATTTACAATACTGGATTTGCCGGCATTTCGAAGACCGAAAAAGCCGATATGCACACGGTTTGCACTTACACTGCTGTTTAAATCTGACATAATTAGAACCTGAAATCTCTCCTATTGCTTGATTTAATGGCCTCAATATTTTCTCTTGCCAGCTTTTCTACCTTTTCATTCGGGATCTTACCCAATTCCTTCTCGATCAGTTCAAAGCCCAGCTTTTTGGTATCCTCACTTGCATAATCCACCAGATACTCGCACAAAGTCATAAGAGCATTTGGATGGCAGCAGTTCTGAATCTGTCCGCTCTTGCAAAGAGCCATAAAACGGTCGCCGGTTCTGCCGGCTCTGTAACAGGCAGTGCAAAGGGAAGGAATATAGCCCATCTGCATCAGCCAGTTTACAACCTCATCCAATGATCTCTGATCGGAAACATCAAACTGCTCAGAATCCTTTGGTCTTTCTTCTTCTGTATAACCGCCTACCGAGGTTCTGCTGCCGCCGCTGATCTGGGAAACGCCCAGATGCAGCATTTTCTCTCTTACCTCCTGATTTTCACGGGTAGAAATGATCATGCCGGTATAAGGTACTGCGATACGGATGCAGGCAGCGATCTTCTCAAAGATCTCATCATCCAGACCATTATCAAAATCGTCCGGATCAATGTCATCTGCTCTCTTTACACGCGGCACGCTGATGGTATGGGGTCCAACGCCCTGTACTGCCTCTAAATGCTCTGCATGCATCAAAAGACCCGCAAACTCATACTGATATCCTTCCAGACCAAAGAGCACGCCCAGGCCGACATCATCAATGCCGCCCTCCATGGCACGGTCCATAGCCTCGGTATGATAATCATAATCATGCTTTGGTCCTGTCGGATGAAGCTCCAGATAAGACTTCTTATTGTAGGTCTCCTGGAAAAGAATATAGGTACCAATGCCGGCTTCCTTCAGCTTACGGTAATTCTCTACCGTTGTTGCAGCAATATTGACATTGACACGACGGATCGCACCGTTCTTATGCTGAACGGAATAGATAGTCTTGATGGACTCTAAGATATATTCGATGGGGTTATTGACCGGATCCTCTCCTGCCTCAATCGCCAGACGCTTATGGCCCATATCCTGCAGGGCGATTACCTCTTCCCTGATCTGCTCCTGGGTCAGCTTGATTCTCTTAATGTGCTTATTCTTTGCATGATAAGGACAGTAAACACAACCGTTTACGCAGTAATCGGACAGATAGAGGGGCGCAAACATAACGATACGGTTGCCATAGAAAGCCAGCTTGATCTCATTGGCCAGCTTGTACATTTCCTCTACCTTTTCCGGAATATCACAGGCCAGAAGGACACTGGCCTCTCTGTGATTCAATCCCTCGCAATGAACTCCCTTGTCTGTTTTTCTCGGGCGGGCCTTCTCCATGATCTGATCGATCAGTTCAATGTTATGCTTATTTTCTTCTGCATATTTGATGGTCTCCAAGATCTCCTCATGATTGATAAATTCTTCTGCCTTTAAGGACTTTACGTCATAAATACTCATTTTTGATTTCCTCTTTCTTTTGTCTGATGCTCTTAATATCTCCTCTGTCGACCGCCAAATGATAACCGATGCTTTCCATCCTGGCAGAAAGACAGCCCCTGCACTGAGCCGATTCTTCTCCCGTACAGATCTTATTGTCATAAAGGGCATATTTTTTTCGAACCAGAACAGGTGAAAGATTCGGCATGACCACATTGGCACCAGCCAGAATTCCCTTTTCCCTTCCTCTCGGATCGATCGTTCCCAAAGCAGTTGTTGCCGGCAGCAGAATATTGGGCTGCAGCAATCGGATCAAAGAAAGCAGATAAAGGGTCTGCTCCAGCCTTCCGCTTTCTTTCTCCCGGAAGGGCGTATCCGCCTGGCTGATAAAGGGTCCTATCCCGCACATATCCGGCTTAAATTCTTCAATCAATTTCAGATCTTTCGCCAGCGTATTTACGGTCTGATCGGGCGAACCAACCATAAAACCGCAGCCAACCTGATAACCGATCTCCTTCAGATTCTTCAGGCACTCCATCCGATGCAGAAAGGACATCTCCATGGGATGCAGGCTTTCATAATGCGCCTGATCCGCTGTTTCATGCCGCAGGAGATATCGGTCTGCTCCGGCATCAAACCAGGCCTGATAGACCTCTCTTTCCTCTTCTCCAAGGGAAAGGGTGATGGCACAGTCGGGATAGCTCCTTCGAATCTCCCGAACAAGCGCTTCCACAAACTCCGCCTTATAAATGCCTTCTCCCCCCTGCAGGACAAAGGTTCGAAAGCCCAGTTCATATCCTTCCCTGCAGCAGGAGAGAATCTCCTCCCTGCTCAGGATATAGCGGTCTGCCTTTTCATTGGATTTGCGGATGCCGCAGTAATAGCAGTCGTTCCGACAATAATTGCCAACCTCGATCAGGCCTCTAACATAAATCGCTCTCCCATAAATTGCCTCTGCCTGCCTTTTCGCCTTCTTTGCTGCATACTCGGTCACTTCCGGGCTTTCTCCCTCCAGCAAAAGGGCATATTCTGCTAAGGAAAGGCTATGTTCTCTTTCCAGCCTGTCGATCAGCTCTGTCAGCCTATGCTTCATGGCCAACCACATTCGAATAGGCAGTCTTAACCGAAACGTGGTTCAGATTGCCCAGTTTTCCAGCCAAAGCAGAAATCTTATCCTGCGGTGCATCCAGTGCCAGAGAAATGATATTGATCTTTCTTTCCCGGTAAGGAATTCCCATTCTGCCGATAATATACTTGCCATATTCATGCAGGATTTCATTGATCTCACCTGCTGCCTCCGGATCTTCTACGATAATCCCCATGACTGCTACTCTTGTTTCCATTTAGTTCTCCTCTCAAATCTTATCTTTTTTGCTTTCACAAGAAACCGAGAATGTTCTGCTCAGGATCATTCTTCGATTTTATCTTCTGATAAGCAAAAAAGCCATGCCCCTTCTTAAAAGAGCATGACTTTACCATTCTTATCTGTATTCATCTGCCTATCGCTGCTTTATCTCAAGACAGAGCGCAAAAACCCTCTGCGATAAAGAACATATAGACCTGTATTCTGTAAAAAATGGCACCTTTCACGCAGACTACTCTTAATGTCAGGAGCAATATTTTCTCTTGCTGCCGGCTCTCTTCAAAGCAGGAAAGCCAACATTGTTTTCTGTATAATTATACAAAAGCACCGAAAATATTGCTCCCTAAGCTTAATTAGTCAGCCATAACGACTCGCCTAAGAGGCTCTGTCCTCTGCCATTTTTTAAGGGAAAGGCTGATCTGCTCAGCATTCCCTGTCCCTATTACAAGTTTTTTATCCGGCTTCATGAGCTTTCGCTGTCATTGTCTGTGTAGATCATGTTATTGACCACAGCGGTGCTGACCTTATAAACCATCTTCGAGCCGTCTACCATGACATAGCGATAATTATCCTCTGTCTCCTTGCCCAGGTAAACCGTAAAGGTCTTCTCAGCGCCGCTGTCACTCTCTTCGCTGTCACTTGCTGTATCGCTCGTGTCACTTGTATCGTTGCTGCCGCTTGTATCCTCGCTCTGTGAGCTTGAAGAAGCATCGTCTGAGCTTTCCTCATAGCTTGCAACTACCGTCGTTCTGTTCTCTTCGTCCAGACCATACTCTGCCAGACTTTCCTCCGTCACATGATAATCCACCGGAGAGGAAAGCTTAAAGGCACCAAAGCCGCCGGCCAGCTCAGTCAAAGAATCTGCATCTGTATAGGACCGGCTCTCTTCTCCCTTTGTTACCTCGACTTTCTTGAGATTGCTGCTGCCGATATGAGGTACGCTGTCATTTTCTACCAGACTGCTCAGATCAAAGGAAAGGCTATCCGTCAGATCGGACGCAATGGTATAAACCTTGCTTTCCTCATCCAGGGAAGCATAATAGTTATCCTCTGCCGCATCTCCGATATGCAGGGTATGGGAGGCCCCCTCGGAATCCGTAAAGCTGATCTCATATTGAGGGGAAGTCAGACCATAATCCGAAAGGGCATCCGGATCCTCCAGCTCCCGCACGGCTGTAAGTCCCGTAAGGGCTGACTCCAGACTCTCCAGACTGCTCTGCTTAATGGGAATCTCATGATCCGCATCATAGTACCAGGAATCATTTTCCTTGACAAAGCTCATGCTCTCCGAACCATTGCTGTAGCTGATCTTGGAAAGAGCATCCCCACTTACCATATGGATTTGTGCCGCTTCATCTGCCTTTTCTTTCTTTTTTTCCTGATCGTTCTGAACTCCTCTGATTCCCAGATAGACGATCAGCAGCGCACCGATAATGACCATTAAAACAAATAATTTATTCTTTTTCATTTTGCCGTCACCCTTTTATGCCTTTCTTCTCTTCCACCACTTGCGGAAGCCAAAGATCAAAATAACGACCGGAATGCCAAAGATCAAAAGGAGGCTGATCGGTCCTGCAAAGCGCATGGTATTGTAGCTGACCTGCAGGCTCTTCGACGGAATCGCCAGATTCTCCTGGCCGTCAAGGTTGGCCGAAACCGCATTCATAAAAAGAGTCAGGTTATCCAGATTGGTAAAGGAATCCGTAATCTGGCTGTTGATCATGGAATCCGAAGAAATCACCGTCAGCCTTGTCTCTTTGCTTGTGCTGCCGTCTCCGGATGCGCTTTCTGTATCTGCAGATGCATTTCCTGAGCTGTCTCCGGAAGCGGAAACTGTAACAGACTCCGTTGCCACAGCACCCAGAACATAGCTGCCCTGCTCCTGATTATCCTCCGTAACTGCATAGGCATTTTCTGAGCTGGTCATAAAACTCTGCGTACTGATGGTATCTCTTGCCGGATCCGTCAGGGTCAGTCCATGTGCATTCGCCATCAGGACCATGTCAGAGCTCAGATTGTTTGACAGATCGCCGCTTGTGCTGATGTTCGGGAAAATATAGTAGTAGTTGCCCTGATAGCAGCGTTCCACATCCGCGATATAGCCCTCTGTTTTTTTCATACCGTATTCTGCCAGAAGGGCATCCAGATTCGGTGTATCTCCCGTAATATCACCAAGAATGAGAAAGACCTTTCCGCCATTTTGCATATAGCTTAAAATGGTATCCTTTTCATCCTCGGTCAGATCCGTGCTGATGCCGTTGATCATAAGCAGCTGGCAATCCTCCGGGATTTCATTCTTCATCATGAGATTCAGCTCCTCGGTTTCCATATTATTCTTCTCGAAAAGCTCTGAAACCGAACCGGAGAAGCTGCCCTCTCCATGACCGGAGGTATAGTAAATTTTGCTGCTCTCACTATTAATAACAGAATTGATCGCACCGGTCAGCTGACCTTCTCCGTCAAACTCGGAAGCCGCTGTAGAGCCGGTCGTATAATAGGAGCTGTAATCCGTAACCAGAATATCGGAAAAGGCTACCGTTGCCGTCTTGCCTGTATCCTCGCACTTCACAAGGATGGTATCCGAATCCACATTGTTTTCTTTTAAAGCAGAAGGATGCTGAACCGGATCCACCCATTCCACGCTGATCTTATCGGACAAAGCCGCATATTTGCTGAGGAAGGTCTTGATCCTGTCATCCGTACTGCTCTTCTCTGCATAAACCGTCAGACTGACCTCGCTGTCCAGCCCCTTCAAAAGCTCCTTGCTGGTATCCGTGATCTCATAAATCCGGTTATCACTGATATCAATATTTCGAATATTCTCCGGAAGCCTGCCCACGATCAGATTGATCAAAACAACGATCACAAGTGCCGCCGCGATCATACCGACACTGTAGCTTCCCTTTCTGGAAGTCTTGCTTCCAAATGCATTTCTGATTTTTTCTAACATAGCGACCTCCTAGCTCCAACGTCTCTTCTGTATCATCTGTATGGTCAGAAAATTAAACAAAAAGATAAGCGACAGATAGAGTACGATGCCGCTGACATCCAATAGATTATTGGAAGAAATGCTTGAAAAGGTAGAAAACAGGTTCACCTTATCCGCCATGGAAGAAAGAAGTCCCTCATAAAGGGAGGATTTTACCACATATACAATGATGCAGACTGCCAGAAGGATGATTTCCAGTCCGCCTGCCAAAAGGTGGTTTTCCGTCATCTTCCAAACCAGACAAACCAGAAGCGTCAGGAGGGCGATCAGCCCCAGCAGATTCACCCAGGCCGTCGAAGGCAGAAAATTCGTCAAACCGCGCCAGATATAGGTCAAAAGCAAAATACCAAAAGTTCCGATCGCCGCCAGGATCTGGCTCTCCGTCAAAGAGGAGATAAACATACCTATCGCTATATAAAGACTGCCCAAAAGGAAAAAGACCAAGATAGCCAGATAATCCACCCGGATATAGGCCGTTCCCTGCGCCATGATGATCAAAGGAAAGATCAGATAGATCAGACAGGGGATGGCAAAAATGCTGACCATGGCAAAATACTTGCCCAGAACCACCTCGGTCAGACTGACCGGATAGGTCAAAAGCATCTGGTCGGTCTTATTCTTTCTTTCCTCCGCAAAGCTTCTCATGGTCAGGATCGGAATGGCGATCAGGATCAGAAAGGTGATCGATGAAAGCACATAGGAGAAATAAGGATAGCCGTAATTCAGGTTATAAACCATGAAATATACGCCGGTAAAAGCGATCAGAAATGCGATAAAGGCATAGCCGATCATCGAATGAAAATAGGACTTAAACTCCCTCTTATAAATCGCTTTCATCTGCACTCACCTCCTCTTTCTCTTCATCTTCTTTTTCTTCTTTTTTTACTTTTTCTCCTGTTTCTGCTTTCCCAAGGCTCTGCTTTTCAAGCTGCTCTTCCGCTTCATTCCCCTTGGTAAGCTCCAGGAAGACATCCTCAAGACTGCTCTTTGTCCGCATCATGGTCAGAAGAGGCTGTTTCTGATCTGCAAATGCGAAGAAGAGCTTTTCCCTGATATCCGCATTTCCCTTGCAGGCGATCCTTACCCGGGTCAGCTCTTTTTCTCCGCTCTCTTCCTTTCCATACTCACAGGAGAGAATCTCTTCCATCTGAGACAGGATTTCCTTTGTTTTCTCCTCAGAAGCCGGACTTTCAATTTCAATATAGCCGCCCTCTCCCAGACTTTCCTCCAGGCGCTCCGGTGTATCACTCGCCACCAGTTTTCCATTGGCAATAATGATGATATAATCACAAACCTCTCTGACCTCAGCCAGAATATGAGAACTCAGAATAACGGTATGCTGCTCTGCCAGCTTACGGATCAGGCTTCGGATCTCAATAATCTGCTTTGGATCCAATCCTACGGTAGGCTCATCCAGAATAATGATCTCTGGAAAGCCCAGAATTGCCTGTGCCAAACCGACTCTTTGCCGGTAGCCCTTGGACAGGTTCTGAATCAGCCTGTTCTTCACCTCCATAAGCTGGACCATTTCCATCACCTGCGCCAGCTGACTTTCCCTTTCCTCTTCCGGAATCTTCTTCAGCTCCGCAGCAAATTCCAGATACTCCAGGACTGTCATTTCCATATAAAGAGGCGGCAGCTCCGGCAGATAACCAATCCTTTTCTTTGCCTCCTCCGGTTCCTGCAAAATGTCATGCCCGTCAATGATCACACTGCCCTCACTGGCAGCCAGATAGCCCGTCATGATATTCATGGTTGTTGATTTTCCGGCTCCGTTTGGTCCCAGAAAGCCATAGATCTTTCCTTTTTCAATCGTGAAATTCAAATGGTCCACCGCCAGATGGTTTCCATATCGTTTCACCAAATTTTCCACTTGAATCAAGCTTTCTTCCTCCTGCTCTTCTTTTTTGACTTATCCGCAAGTCCATTTCATTCTAGGCAGGATCTATGACCAATTCATGTATTTCATATGTCCAATTTGTGTTCAACTTGTGTTTAAGTTATGAAAAAGAGCATCCGTCCCTTAAGACCAATGCTCTTTCCTCTCCTCAAACGCTTCTGCAAGTGCCGGCAAAATCAAACATAATAAGATGACACAGATCAACAGCAGCAGACTGATCATATTAAACATTCTCATCCTCTCCTCTCTTCTCCTGACAGAATAGCAAAGATTCTCTCTCTCATCCCTCTCGCTCCGGTAAAGCTTCCTCAAAAAATTCCTTCCCTCCGATTGCAAATGTAAGATTTATCTCAAATTCCGCTCCCAACGTAAAAAAAATCATAAATTTCTGCAGAATTTTTTAGCCCTGCCTCCTGCTGCCTCGTATAAATAAGTGAAAGGGAGGGATAAAAAGGAAAAAACAACAAAGGACTTCAAGAAAGCAAAAAGCAAAAAAGGTAAGAAAATACGGAAAATAAGCCAAATAAGAAATTGCTTTTTTCTCAAGAAAATGCTATACTCGCTTAAATAAATTGTTTTGTTGTTTATAACACTCATTAATATAGAAAGTTAGGTGTACGCTAAGATGAAGGAAATGTTTGAGAAGCCGGTTATGGAAATGATTGAGTTCGATCCGGAGGATATTATTATTACAAGTTCTTGTCCTAACAATTGCAGTGGCCATTGCATAATGATATGTACCGATGACTGTCAGGTGGTTACTCACTCTCCTGCTGATTGTTCAAATGACTTAACATAATTTTTTACTAACGAGGGCTCATATATTATCTTGATTTTGCAAAGCCCCTTAATTTTAGGATTCTTTTAATATCATTTTTTATGACAATCTAAGAAAAGAGAGGTAATATTTATGTCAAATAACAAAGTTGAATTAACAGCTGAAAACTTAAGTGATATCCTTGGTGGTATGAATCTAGTTGATAACGGAACTGAAAAATACATTACTAAGCGTAATGGTGGCACGCACTATTACTTTAGTGACAGAAAAGCTCTTATTTCCTACGTTTCCACAAATTATGATTCTTCCATTGATATCGACGTAGCTGAAGACCAGATAATTTCTCAGATGCTCGATGCAGGAATTATTCGCTTAGAAGAGTAATGTTATAAGATTTTCAAAAGGGACTTTGCTACTGCAAAGTCCTTTTTTGCTTTTCTCTTTTATCAAGCATTTGTATTTTTCTTTTCATTTTTTAGTCTTTGCTACTATAAAAGACTATTACACATATGATTCACAGGAGCACATCATGAATTTTACCTTACAGAATCTATTTGATCTTCAATGCTTTGAAGAAAATCCAAGGCTTCAGGCTCTGATTGATGACAGCATGGAACGCTACGGTCTTTCTGAACGTGCCTCTCTTTCTGAGCAGGAGCTTTCTATGCTTTATGCTGCCGGAGATCCCTGTCATGCTTCCGACTCTGCTGCCAACCAAAAAACAGAAGTGCTTTCTTCTTTCGGCCACACTGATTTATTTCCGCAGAAGGAGTCACATTGATGGAGAATCTTTGCCTAGAAAATATTTATCAGGATTATCACCAGAAGGTCTGTCACTTTGTTCTGAAAAAGGTGGGCGACAGTGGCATCAGCGAGGATCTTGTTTCTGATATTTTTCTTAAGATAGCAGCCAATCTTAACCGCTATGACGAAGAGAAGTCTGCCCTTTCCACCTGGATCTATACGATCAGCAACAATACCCTTCTGGATTATTACCGCACCCGCAGGATTCACAGCGAACTTCCTGACGAGAACGGAGAGAATGGTTCCATGCCGCAGATTCTGGTAGATGCCTCTCCCTTGGATTCCGATCTTCTGGCAACAGAAGCCTTAGATGAGCTTGCTGCAGCCCTGGAGACCCTGCCCCAGCGTTCCAGAGATTTGATCATCCTTCATTATTATGGGAATCTAACCCTGAAGGAAGTCGCTCTGAAGCTCGGCATGTCTTATGCAAATGTGAAGCTTATCCATAAAAAAGCCTTAGCTGAACTCAAAGAGAAGCTCAGCTAGGGCTTTTTCTGCGAAATGGTGGCGCACTCAATAATCGCACCGCGAATCACTGCAGAAATATTCACTAAATCCTCCAATTGGGTGGATTGGGTGGCCGATTGGGTGGATTGGGTGGCCTGAATGAAACTCTTATCATTCTCCCCATCCAACTCCTCATCTAACGGCACAATAATCCGAAACACATCCCCCTCATCAAATACCGGCTCCTCCCCAGAATGCTTGTTCATTTTATTGACATGCTGTCAAGAGATCACAGCCTATATTCCCACTTCATCTCCTGTTCCAATGTCTTCCAGGAAAATTTATCCTCCTCCAGAATCATATAGCCACGCCAGCTTTCCTCCTTCGGAATCGACACTGATCCCGGGTTCAGATAGAGATTATCCTCTCCGAATTCAATCCTGGCCGGCACATGAGTATGGCCGTGCAGAAGAATATCCCCCTTCTGAAGCGGAGGCAGATGCTTCATATTGAAGATGTGTCCATGTGTCGCATAGATCAAGCGATCCTTTGCCTGAAAAACAGCATAATCCGCCATAATCGGAAAGTTCAGAACCATCTGATCGACCTCGGAATCGCAATTTCCGCGCACACAAAAGATTTTCTCTCTCATTGGATTCAACATGCCAGTCACCTCTTTGGGTGCGTATTCCTTCGGCAGATCATTTCTCGGACCATGATAGAGAAGATCTCCCAGAAGAAGGAGGCGATCCGCCCTTTCTTTTTCAAAATCCCCCAGGAGCTTTTGACAATAATAGGCCGATCCATGAATATCCGAAGCAATCATCATCTTCATTTTCTCTTTTCTCCTCTCTAATAAGTTTCCATTACTGAATATAAACTGTTTCTGATCTCCGGAAAGCTCTTACCAGCTTAAAGATTCCCGTGTAAACCAGGCCGATACAATAGAGAATTGTAACCAGCCTCAAAGAATCCAGGAAAAATAAGCCCAAAACAGCCAGAAAAAGCTCCAGCCCTCCTGCTGACAGGGTAAATTCCCAGGCCGGCGCATCCAGCCTTCTTGCTTCTAAGGCCTTTAGAATATCCACTGCCGCATTAAAGAGATTTACCCCGATCAGATAGAGCATGATATAGCGCGGATGAATATCTGCCGTGGACAAGGTCAGGGTGATCATGCCAAGATCCAAGATAACAACGCTCTGAAAGAGAATTTTCCAGCCGCCTACCATATGCCTGGCCATAGTCAGATAATAATATAATTGTCTCAAGCCTGCTGCCGTAAGAGATATCGTCAAAAGTGCCAGCACCAGGTAAAAGCCTTCTCTTCCCAGATAGATCATTCCCGCACTGACCAGAAGCAGAACAATGCCGGTTACTGCACTTGTAATTCTCTGAATCCTACTCATTAAACTCCTCTTTTACCACATCGATCATTGAATTCAAATACTCCAGAGCCCGCTCAAAGCCGGTCAGATTCATGCCGATCGACTTGCCTGCCAGCTTATTTCCTGAACGGTAAATCCGCTCTGTCACCATGCTCTTCTGCAGAAGTGCCGCCAGAATGAACTTTCCCAGAAAGGTCTCATTCTTTTTCTCATCTGCCGCCCGGATATACTCCTCCTGCCACTTTTCAATATCAAAGGCCTCTATTTTCCGACCGGAAAGCTTTTCTCCCAGTGCCTTCCATTCCTTCGAAGAATCCGTCTGTCTGATTTCCAGGATTTCCTGAATTTCCTTTTTATAAGGGAGAAGAGCTTCTTCATAGGTATCCCTTTCGAAACTGGGATAAAGCCCCCTTAAATATTTCAGGGCATATACCATCTGCGCAAAGGCTTGATAATAATCCGAGGGATTGTCCTTTATCATTTCTCCGTAGCCGCCCCAGGCCGGAAGATATTTATATCTGGCATAGCTGTAATCCGGCAAATGCCCCGCCCTGCCATGACCGAGATTCATCACCGAATTCTCACTGCTCTGGTAAACGGTATTGATATATTTTCCTTTTTCCGGATCATCCTTACCCTTAACGCTATGCTTCCAGCTGACCTTTCTCTCCTGATAGCCCTCTCCGTCAGGAATCAGCTCTCTAAAATTAAAATCCGTATTATTAATGACCAGAGACGGCGTTCCTGCAAAATAGCGATGGGCCCAGGTATCTGCCAGTACATGCATGGCAATCCCTGCTGCCTGAAGGCTTCTTCCCTTTGCCAGATTCACGGTATCCACGATCAGTTCTCCGTTGGGATTGCAGATCAGACGGTATTTATTTTTGTATTTTTTTCTTCCTTTTTTAACCTCCGCATAAAGATCATAGGGAAGAAAATGAAAGGAAGCCCAGATACGCGTGATATCCTGCAGGCCGGCCCTGTCTGTCGTTGCATCCATCATCTCCAGCTGCAGCTGGGTCGTTGCCGACGTTTTCGGGCCGCCAATCTTTGCCAGAAAGGGTCTGGAGCAGTGATCTACCAGCTGAGCACTGTAGCAGATCGTCTGGCTTTCCTCATGGGAATAGCCGGCCAGCCAGGCAGCGCAATAGGTCGCATAATAATGAAAATCCTCCTGCATAATTCCTTACCTTTCCGGATACATACCTTTTCTGATCTTTCTGACATTGATGGCAGAAATGATCATCTGGAGCAATGTCAGAGCAGAGGTAAACTCCACCAATACGGTTGTGATCGTTGTCAAAATGCTGATATCATCCGGCAAAAGGAAAAACGTTGCTACCAGTCCAAATACCGTATAAAAAAGCATAAAAAAGGCCAGTATGATATAGTTTTTCTTTTTCTTCTTTCCCTTTGCCTCTGCTGAGGCAGACATTCCCAGATAAAAGCGGAAAAAGAGATCCATTGCCAGAATAAAGAAAACCATTCCATAAGCCAGCCCTCGAAGCATATGCGCATTCTGATACTGTACCATATACTGATGGAGATCGCCCTTATATAAAACGATAGACATGATCGACTTGATCAAAGACCAGACACCGAAGAAGATAACACCATTGCCGCAAATAACCAGTACGGTTTCACTTTTTTTCAATCGGATCAGCTGTGGATCCTTATTTAAATTCTCTGTGATTGCTTTACTCATACTGCCTATTTTAGCACTTTTACAGGCATCTATGCTATTGTACTTTCCCTTTTTATATGCTATATTAAGCACATAAAAAGGGAAAGCCAGAAGCATACGGCCTACCCTCAAATTATTATTTGTCTATTGCTTTTACAGCAACAGCCGTCAACTATTGCGAGTAGTTGGCGGCTATTTTAATAAAGGCTCCGCTGACGCGGAGCCTCTTGGAGAGAATATCGAATAGGCCATGCATGGTTCATGGCATCCTTCTGCCTCTTATCTGTTATTCATTTTCTTCCAGTAGCTTGCAGCTGCTAAGCCTGTTCCGGCCAGCACCAGCATTACCAGCCAAATCTGCATGATCTCTGCATCTCCTGTCTTAGGAGCAGTGCTTGTCTGCGGTGCTGCCTTTCCTGCGATAGGAGTCGGAACGACTGCGGTCTGCACGACTGCTGTCGGCTGCATTTCTTTTTCAGCTACAGCCGGTTCTTCTTTTGTTTCCTTCTTGGGCACTACCGGTGTCTCAGGAACCTTCTCCGGTTCGGGATCCGGCACGATTTCTGGCTCGGGCTCAGGATCCGGCACAACCTCCGGTTCAGGCTCGGGCTCGGGATCCGGCTCAGATGGAATGATCGTCTTGCTGTAGTTATTGATCACATCAATCGCCAGGTTCTGTCCGCCTTTTTCGATCACAAATTCATTGCCGGAAAGGATTACGCCGTTCAGGTAAATCATGCTGTCGCAGTCATACTCTCTGACGCTTTCTCCACTCTCCTCGATCATGTATTTACCTGTATCCAGATAAATATTGAGATAAATCGTATCGCCATTTGCGGAAACGGTATTTTCCCAAACCGGTTTTTCTGACTTATTCCCTTCTTCATCTATTGCATAAATGCGAATGGTCGGATCCGGATAAGAAGCATCCTCGCCTAAACCTTCTGCCTTCTTCTGAAGCGTAATGGCTGATTTGTCGCTCAGCTTCGTATTGGTAAAGGTTGCTACCGGGATATCTCCATCCTCCTTTACAACTACTGTATAGTTGTAGCTGTAATTATCCGTTTCATTGCCATCGATAGAATAGATCGCATATCCTTCCTTCTGTCTCTCTGTAATGGTATAAGAGCCGGCCGGCAGATTTTCAAGAACCGTCTTGCTTCCGCCCAGCACTTCTACAACATTTTCATACTCAACCGTATTACCTTTAATTTCAAAGGTAAAAGCAGTATTGTCATCTTCGATCGCATTGCCTTTTTCATCTACGATCAGTTTTTCAATTCCAAGTCTGCCCTTGGTAATGATAATGTCTGCTGCATCCTTTGTGATATAGAGATCCAGGCCTGTCGGTGTACCGGTCGAACCTTCGCTTCTCATACCCTTGCCGCCGGTGCATTCCTGAACGCCAGTGTAAGGCATATCAAAGTCTGCATAATAATAAGTTGTATTATCGATCACCACGGTAGAAAGAATCGTCTGCAGTGCCTCTGGCACTGTTGCAAAAAGAATACGAGCCCTGACATTTACATTGCTCATGGTATATCCACCATTAACCCAGCTGATTGTAGATGGGCTCAGATTGGTAACAGAAATATCATATTCATATTTACTGTCTTCCGTTCTCTCCTTTACCCTATAGTTTGCGTAAGCATAGATATTATTGCCAACTGTGACAACAATGCTGTTTGACTGAAGAAAACCATCTAAGCTGTAGGAAACACCATCCACCTTTACGTTATACTTGGCATCTACCTTTACATCCACGTGATCATATTTGTTTCCGTATTGGGATGTGTTCGAAGCTCTTCCGAAGCCGGGGGCAAGAATCTCTGTTTCCTCTTCCTGTACCGGAAATGTTGAATCATTGTTCTTCTCATTTCCTGCATTCAGAAGCATCACGGCATTCTCTCTTCCCTTTGCTTCCGTCAGCTCTTCCTTTGTTCCTTCAGCAGTATTCTCCTTCACCTCTTCAGACTGAACTTCCTGCAAAGTTTCTGTCTGCTGTTTTTCTTCCTGCTGAGGATCTGTCTGCTTCGTTTCTTCTTCCTGCTGAGCTTCCGCCTGCTGGATTTCTTCTTCCTGCTGCGTTTCCGCCTGCCGGATTTCTTCCTCCTGCTGCGTCTCCGCCTGCTGGATCTCTTCTTCCTGCTGCGGCTCCGCTTGCTGGATTTCTTCTTCCTGCTGCGGCTCCGCCTGTTTAATTTCTTCCTCTTCCTCCTGCTGAGCTTCAGCTGTCACCGGCTTCTCTTCCTCCTGCTGTTCGGAAATGGTCGGTTCCAGATAAATACTCTCCACTTCGATTTGCTGCTCTTCCTGCTGAATATTCTCTATTTGCAGTTCTGTTCCTTCCTCAGCCGGCGGACCTTCTGCAAAGACTGTCATCGGAAAAAGTGTCAGCCCCATCGAAAGACAGACCGTCGCAGCCAGCATCATTTTTCTTAATTTTTTCATAAGCTTCTCCTTTCCATATGCCGCCAAGCGGCCTTCTCTCCATCACTTCCTCTTCTCTATTCATGCTGAACCACCTGCCTTTTTCTTCGTTTTTTCTCTCTTTCTATATGTTTACTTTACCGAATTCTTCGTCTGTTTATAAGGCACTGCCCCTGAGAAAAAGGTGCCCTTGCTTTTTCCGAAAGGGCACTTTTAGGCTTCAAAAAGTATGCCTCATGCGATACGCTAAGATACGCTAAGAAGCCCTGCAGCAAATCAGCTGCAGGGCTCCCCTGGTACAATATAAAATGAATTTTAATGGAGTTTTCTTATGAGAACTATGGCTTTACTCTTTATGCCGGATAGAATCCGCTCGGTGCATCATTTAAGTTAATCATGATATTCTTTGTCTGGCTGTATGCATCCAGAATAGCCTTATCATTCTCACGGCCAATACCGGACTGCTTGTAGCCGCCAAAGGGAGCACCCTCCGGAATCTGGTTGTAGGTGTTAACCCACATACGGCCTGTTTCGATATTTCTTGCAACACGAAGGGCACGGTGGATATCCTTGCTCCATACAGCACCGCCAAGTCCATAGGTAGAATCATTTGCCATTGCGACAACCTCATCCTCTGTTTTGAACTTAATTACAACTGCTACCGGTCCAAAGATTTCTTCCTGAGCAACGCGCATATCGTTGGTTACATTTGTGATCAATGTCGGCTGAACGAAGCTTCCCTTGTCACAGCCATTCTCTGTATAATAGTCACCGCCTGTAGCAATGGTAGCGCCCTCTTCTTTTGCGATCTCTACATAGGAAAGGATCTTCTCTGCCTGCTTCTTGTTGATCTGGGCACCCATCTGCGTATTCGGATCCAGAGGATCGCCTACTTTAACCTTCTGGAATGCTTTTACCAGCTCTGCAACGAATTTATCATAGATATCTTCCTGAACAAAGACTCTGGAACCTGCGCAGCATACCTGTCCCTGATTGAAGAGAATACCAAGCTGAACACCATCGATTGCAGCTTCCCAGTTGCAGTCATTAAAGATGATATTTGCACTCTTTCCACCGAGCTCAAGTGTAGCCGGGATCAGCTTGTTAGCTGCTGCGATCGCAACATCCTTACCGATCTCAGTAGAACCTGTGAAGGCAAGCTTGCAAAGATCCGGATGATCAAGCAGATACTGGCCTGATTTTCCGCCGGAGCCTGTGATCAGGTTCAAAACGCCTGCCGGAAGCAGATCCTGAATCAGCTCTGTGAATACCAGCATGCTGAGAGATGTTGTTGATGAAGGCTTGAATACGATACAGTCGCCTGCTGCGATTGCCGGAGCCAGCTTCCACGCTGCCATCAGGAAGGGGAAGTTCCAGGGAACGATCTGTCCTACAACTCCGATCGGCTCTCTGAGAACTAAACTCATCATGCCTCCGTCCAGGATGGATGCAACACCCTCATCGGTACGGATCAGGCTTGCATAATAATGGAAATGACGTACAGAATAAGGAACATCAATTGCCATGGTCTCACGGATTGGTTTTCCGTTATCCATTGACTCTACCTTTGCCAAAAGCTCCATATTCTCCTCGATGCGGTCACCGATTTTATCAAGAATTGCTGCACGCTCTTCCTTTGTTGTCTTCTTCCATTCCGGAAATGCCTTCCATGCTGCTGCAACTGCGGCATCAACGTCCTCTTTTGTTGCCTGTGCACACTGGGCAAGAACTTCTCCGTTTGCCGGGTTGGTGCTGGTGTAAAGAGCACCATCAGATGCCGGGCGCCATTCCCCGCCGATGTATAAACCATAGCTTTCTTTTAACAGTTTTTCACTCATTTTGAAAGTCCTCCTCTTTTATTGCTTTTTACTTTGCTTCACATTTTACTGATCCGCATTTTTGGTATTCGTAAATGTAAAATAGCTTTGCATATTATTTAATAAAGAAAGGAAAATGTAACTTTGCTTTTGTTTGTTAGCTACTTTACTTTTATCTGCCGTTATATTACAATGCAATCTGATATCTTAAAAGTACCAGAAAAATTCTATTATAAGGGACCAGTTTTTATGTTAGTCTACGATTTGAATGAAAAAGGGAAGAAATCAAAATACGAGTATCTATACCAGTGCCTGAAAAATGACATCCTCAGCGGAAAGCTTGCAGAAGGACAGAAAATGCCCTCAAAACGCCAGCTTGCAGAGGCAAATCACATTAGTGTCCGCACCGTCATGAACGCCTATGAGCAGCTCATGGTAGAGGGGTACCTGGAATCAAGGGAGCGAAGTGGTTATTATGTGGTATCTGATTTTTCGTCACAATTAAGATACCAGAAAGTTACCATCCCCCTCACCTCCAGAGAAAAAGAAGAAAATTGGATTGCAGATTTTACAGCTAATACAACCGTATATGAACGCTTTCCTTTTTCCATGTGGACCAAGGTTATGAGACAGGTTCTCGGCGATTATAATCTTAATCTGATGAAGAGAGGTGACTTTCTCGGCAGCCCGGAACTGCGTTACGAAATCGCCAAATATCTCTATTACAACCGCGGCATCATGGTCTCTCCGGACTGCATCGTAATCGGAACCGGTATTGAATATCTTTACTACAGGCTGATTTCCCTCCTGCCGGAGGATTCTGTCTACGCAGCCGAAAATCCGGGCTACCGTAAAATTCGACATATTTATGAGGGTTTGAATGTGAAATGGGCCTCTATCTCCATGGCAAGGGACGGCATTAATATGAGCAGTCTGCGGGAAAGCGGTGCCAGTGTGGTCCATACCTCTCCCGAGCACCATTATCCCTTGGGCACCGTCATGTCTGCCAGACGCCGTCAGGAGCTTTTGAAATGGCTTGAGGAGTCTCCCCGACATTATATTATAGAAGATGATTATGACTGTGAATTTCGTTATACCGGACATATGATTCCTGCTCTGTACGGACTGGACAGCAGCAACAGAGTTATCTATATGAATACCTTCAGCAAGACTTTAAGTCCCGGTATCCGAATCGCTTACATGGTACTGCCGCCCCAGCTCCTGGAAACCTATGTAAATAGCGCCAACTTTTATTCGAATACCTCCTCCAATCTGGAGCAGTATACGCTGGCGGCTTTCCTGCGGGACGGCTATTATGACCGGCATCTAAACCGTATGCGCCGCTATTATATCAGTCAGGGAGAAAAGCTGAAAAAGACACTTCAGACAACCGGCAGTCTTCCAATTGAAGAAATCTACGGTATGAGAACCGGAACCCACCTGCTGGTACGTCTGAACACGACGCTGTCTGATGAAGAGATTAAGGAAAAAGCCAGACAAAAGGGCATTAATCTCTGCTGCCTTTCCGAATTTTGTGTTGATGAAAAAGAACTTTACAGCCACACCCTGGTTCTCAATTATTCCAGTCTGAACGAGGATCGGATGCAGGAGGTTGTCGGTATTTTGGGAGAGATTTTTTAAATCTTTGCGATAAGATAGCGGCTTCGTTTCATCGTATCGCTTGGCGATACGATAGATTGCGGACTCACGCCGCATTATGCATCACGCTCTGCGTGATGCTAAGCGTTCAAAGAACGCTTGGCGGCTTCGTTTCATCGTATCGCTTGGCGATACGATAGGTTGCGCAGCATTTTTATTGTATAGGAACGTAGTTCCTATACAATAAAAAAACACCGAACCCATTCTTCTAAGGTTTCGATGCTTCTGATTTCGTGAGACACGGGGGATTCGAACCCCCGACAACCTGATTAAAAGTCAGGTGCTCTACCAACTGAGCTAGTGTCCCATGTTTACCTGGGCTAGTTGGATTCGAACCAACGAATGCAGGAATCAAAATCCTGTGCCTTACCGCTTGGCGATAGCCCATTAGTTCCATCCATGCTGCCATGAAATTAGGAAGGGTAGGTAGAGGGACTCGAACCCTCGATCTTCGGAACCACAATCCGACGCGATAACCAACTACGCCATACCTACCATATGCAATTAGTGCTTTGCTATTATATACTGTAAAGACGTTTCCGTCAAGCAATAATCGCAAACGTGCCCGAAGGGATTCGAACCCCCGACCCACGGCTTAGAAGGCCGTTGCTCTATCCAGCT
>CAVEOK010000011.1:56682-58617 GCA_963617415.1 Oscillospiraceae bacterium | reverse complement strand
TTACCAATGCGAATACTTATAACCGATTGTGGCATTTCCATTTCAGAAAGATATTCTCTATCATAATACTTGTCAAGAGGAAAGCAAAAAACCTTAAGACATTTGTAATAGACATATCAAAGCACTTTATAAAAAGGAGGAACTCATTATGGTAGCAACAACTTTAATCGCAATCGCAACAGCTTATGTATGCACACAGATTTCTTTCTTTACAATGGACTAATCCCTAAATTCCATAAAACACGAAAGAATAAGAATACATACTAATTTACCCCCCTAATATTATTTATAGTAATACCCCCTCGATTTAAAAACGGTCTATTCTGTATATCCCCCTCATGATACAGAATAGACCGTTTTTTGATTGCTCTTTTAGGAAAGTATTGATTAAATTCGCATTTGTATTTCCTTAACGCGGCGTTTTCTCAAGTGCCGCTTCATTCAGCTCTACACCGAATTCCTTCGCAAGTCTGACAAAATCATCATGCCGGATCGTCTGGCGCGGCTTATCCACAACCGAATGTACCTTCAGCCAGATTTCTGCACTTTTTTCAATCGTATGCATCAGACCAAAGGTCAGATCAAAATTCTTTCCGGAACAAAAGATGCCATGATGCGCCCAGATAACAGCATTATAGCTTTCCATCAGGCGACTGCTTGCCACCGCAATCTCCCTGCCTCCTGGCACCATCCATTCTACGATTCCGACTCCCTCTGGGAAAATCACCGGACATTCTGTCATGGACTGCCAAAGTTCACTGGTTACAATACTGCTGTCATTTGGCAGAATAAAAGTCAACGCAATAATATTGGGACAATGGCAATGATAAATTACCCTGTTTTCATTCTTTGTTCTTTTCGCACAAACTTCCATATTCATCAAATGAGTCGGCAGCTCACTGGTCGGTCTGCCTCCGTTTTTTAGTCCCCAAAGAACTCTGTACTGCTCTCCCCTTTCATCCAGCTGGATCACACCGATCGTTCCTTCCGGATCTTTCTCCATATTATGAAAATATTCACCGGTTCCGCTGATCAGGAAATATTCATTCGCCAGACCCGTCACGCTTGTGCCGATTTCCCGCCACTCGCCTTCCGAAAATTCTTTCCTGACAGCATCAGCCTCCTCATGGGTCATCCAATAGGTAAAATTTCCGCCGTTTCGTTCATGCCAGCCCATCCTGTCGCCATCCATTGCCATATGCACATAGCCCTTAAAAAAATCTGTATCAATCAGCCTCATATGATTTCCGCCTTTCTCTCTTTTTTCCTTTTTAGCATGAAGCTTTTTCTGCTTCAATCTTTATCCCTCTTTCCTGTTCGCTTTTCGAAAAAGCTGATTTATTTTTGTTTCAAACGAACATTTTGTAGTATAGTAAGAGAGAGATAGAAAAAGGGGAAGAAAATTATGAACAAAAAAGAAAGACAGCAAAGAATCATCGAGCTTTTGCAAAGCCGGGAAGAAGTCTATGTATCTACCATCTGCAACAAGTTCAAGGTTGTTCCCATGACCGTTCGCCGTGATCTGAGCGAACTTGAAAAAGAGGGGATTCTGATTCGCACCCATGGCGGTGCCATCCTGAAAGAAAAAAGAATCTATGACAGTCAGCAGCCCTTTACCAAGAGGATTAAGGTGCACCGTGACTCAAAGGAAAAGCTTGCTCTGCGTGCCCTTGATTATATCAAGGCAAATGACCGGATCTGCATCCTAAGTGGTTCAACCATGGAAATCCTCTGTCAGGAAATCCCCGAGGATCTGCCTCTGACGATCGTAACCAATTCGATCAATGCAGCTCACCATTTCGCCTTCTATCGGAATGTAAATCTCATTGTAGCCGGCGGACAGCTTCGAGCAAATTCCTTCGCTCTGGTTGGTTCTCTCACCCGTGAGACTCTGGCAAAGACTCATATTGATAAGGCCTTTCTCGGTGTAAACGG
>CAVEOK010000011.1:0-56672 GCA_963617415.1 Oscillospiraceae bacterium | reverse complement strand
TCGACGAAGAGGGCAATATTTACTCTTCCAGTGTGGTTGAATGCGATCTGATCGAGGAACTTTGCCAGACAGATGCTCAGCTTTTCGTTCTGGCAGATGAAAGCAAGCTCTTTCATTCTGATCTCGTTCCGATAAAGTTATGTAAACCATACACCTTGATCACCACAGCAAAATTCAACCAAAAACAAAGAAATGCCTTCCAAAAGAAAGGCATTTCCATCATTCTTGCATATAATGAAGCAGACCTCCCTGTTTACAGGGATTAGCAGGTCCTACTTCTATCCTCTTCTATATTTTATGTTAACTCTTTCTTTGCAGTTGTACAGATTTATGTTAACTCAAATTCCAATCTGCTTCCTTCTCTGGTCTTTTTTACTCTGATCTGCTGGGGAATCGCTTCGATCAATTCCTCCCGATGGCTGATGATTCCGACCAGCTTACTGGCTTCGGAAAGATTCAGCAAAATTTCCAGGGCACTCTCAATTGACTTCTGATCCAGGGTTCCAAAGCCTTCATCAATAAATAAGGCATCCATCTGCAGTCCGCCCAGATTGGAAGAAACCGTATCGGAAAGGCCAAGAGCCAGGCTGAGGGAAGCCTTAAAGCTTTCTCCTCCGGAGAGATTATTTACCGGTCTTCTGTGACCGGTGTAATGATCCAAAACCTCCAGATCCAGGAAGCAGTTCGACTGCTTGCTTACCGCATCCTGCCTGCGGTACAACTCGAACTGTCCGTCACTCATTGGCAGAAGCCTCCTGTTTGCCGCCCGAATGATGCCGTCAAAGCCTGCTGCCTGAATATACTGCTCCAGGGTAATCTTTCCATTTCCGCTTGTCCCCCTTACCAGTTCATAGAGACGCCGGTAGAGCTGATATTGATGTCCGAATGTTTCATAAGCCTCTCTCTGCTCTGCTATCTTCTCATAAGCACGCTTATTTTGTCCGATTCTTCCGGTCAGCTCATAAAGCTTCTCTCTTTTTTCCTTTACCAGGCTCTTCTGTTCTTCACTCTTCGCCAAAAGCAGATCCAGTTCCATCCAGACCTTTCCCTGCGTCTCCTTCTTTGCCTCCTCCAATCTGGCATGGTTCAGGGCAAGAAGCTGATCATAGTCATTGATTTCCTTTTCTCCTCTGGCAAGGGTTTTTTCATCTGCTGCATAGGTCAGAAAATCATCTTCTCCGGCAAAGCCTTCTTCCCGGATTCTTTTGCTGTATACCTCTTCCTTTTTTTCTTTTTCTTCTGTCTTTTCACAGTGACTGTTTTCCAGAGTCACTGCAGAAGCACTTAAGGAAGCGATTTCTCTTTCTGCCTTATGCTTTGCATTTTCTGCCAAAGCATAAGCATTTCGCAGTCCGGCTGCCTCCTGGCGGATTTTCTTTTCTTCCTCTGCTGCCTTCTCCCAGCTTTCAAAGGAAAGCTCTCCTATTGCCCTTAGAAGGGTCTGGCTTTCTGTCAGCTCCTTTTGATTTTCTCTCTTTTCCTTCTCCAGCTCATTCCTTTTCTCCTGAAAAGAAGCTGCCTCTTCATTTAATGCGGCATTCAGGCTCTTTTGCGTTTCTTCTATTTTTCTGCAATCCTCGAAAAGGCTCTTTTCCTCTTTCTCCTCTTCTTGTAAAAGAAGAAAAAGCTTTTTCTCTGCATCAGTCAGCTGCGCAGGCAGTTCCTCTATCTTAAGATTTTCTGCCCCAAGCTCCTCAGCAAAAAAAGCATGGGAAAGCAGATCAGACCTAAGACACTCTTCTGCCTCTTCCAGAATTCCTCTTTCCACTTCTTTCAGGCTTGCCGCCTCTGCCTCTGCCCGGGCATAGATTTCATTTTTCTCATTTTGCGCCTGCTCTTCTTCCTGCTGAAGCTTCTTATAGGCTTCTTCCGAGATAGAACTTTCAGAAAGTCGTGCCGGATTCGGATGGTGAATCGAGCCACAGACCGGACAGGGTTTGTTTTCCTCTAAATGTCCCGCAAGAATTCCTGCCCTGCAGCTTTCAAGAAGTTTTTCCACTTCCAGTCTTTTCAAGACAAGACGCTCATAGTTTTCTTGCTTTTGCTGATAGATTTTCTGCAGCTCCTGCAAATTTTTCTTTTTCTTTTCCTGCTTTTTCAGCCGATCATAAGACAGCTTCTGCAGTCTTTCCAAAAGCTCCCTGTCTTTTTCTTCCTTTGCCTGCAAGCTCCGTAATGCTTCCGGCTTTCCCTCAGCTTTTTCCAAAAAGCTCCGGTACTTCTCTATTCTTTGCTTACGCTCTTCTTCTTTCTGATTCAGTTGCTCCTCTATCTGATTCAGCTCCTCTGTTTCCTTTTTCAAATGACGAAGCTTTTTCTGCAAGGCATCCTTTTCCCTGTACTGTTCTTCCTCCTCTGCGATCTTGTCTGCTCTTTTTTCTAATGCAGAGGCCTTGGGCAGCTCCTCCTCTGCCTTCTTCAAAAGGATTTCCTTTTCCTTCTTATCCTCTTCTGCCTTAGAAAGAGCCTTCTTTTTCTCTTCCAGCTTTTTCTCTATCGAAGCAAGCTCCTCCTTGCATTCCTTCTGTTCCTTATAGAGAGGCAAGAGAATACGTACCGCCTTTTTTTGCAGGGCAAGCTCCTTCCTTTTCTCTTCGATAGCAGGCTGCTTTTTCTCCAGATCCGCCTTCTCTTCCTCCAGCTTCTTTGCCTTTGTCAGAAGATCATTATTAATCCTTGCATTTGTCAGCTGCTCTGCCCTGCTCTTTTCTTCTTTTTCTTCCTTTTCCAGTTCAGCTTTTGCAAGTGTCGCTGCCTTTTCATCCTCTTCCAGAATCCGACGGATCATATCAAGAAGCTCATCCACATTCCAGATACTCTTTGTGTCCTCTGCTCTTTCTTTCATTTCCCGATAGGCATCATATTCTCTATGTTCCTCTTGGACTGCAAGATCCACAAAATACTGACGAATACTGCCTTCATGATCCTTGATTTCTTTGTAGTTCCGGTCCATATGCTCCTTCAGAAGAAACTCCATTTTCTGGTAGCCCTCTGTCTGAAAAATCTTCCTGAGGATCTTTGTTCTCTCATCCGTAGAAGCATTCAGCAGCTTCCAGAACTCTCCCTGGGCAATCATGGCAATCTGCTTAAACTGCATTTCATTGATATGAAGAAGCTCTTCGATCCGACGGTTGACATTGCTCTTTTTTTCCTCAAGAGGCTGCCCATCCTCATAGAGTACTGCCTTGGCCTCGGACTTTACCATACCCTGCCCTCTTAACTTTTTTCTCATATACTCCGGCTGGCGGTAAATTCGGTATTCATGTCCCTGATGAGAAAAATAAAAATCGACATAGCTCTCCGTCGTCTCCTTCGCATATTCGCTGCGAAGATTCTTGCTGTCACGGTAAGAGCCACTGCTGCTTCCGTATAAGGCAAAACAGATGGCATCAAAAATAGTGGTTTTGCCGGCTCCTGTATCTCCACAGATCAGAAAAAGCCCCTTTTCTTCAAATTTTTCAAATTCAATCGGCGGCATTTCCTCCGCATAGGGCCCGAAGGCACTCATGATCAACTTAATCGGCTTCATCTATTACACCTGCCTCTCCGGCTACTTTCATCAGGATCTTTTTTTCCTCTTCACTGATCTGACATCCATATACCTGCTCATAAAAATCACTCAAAATATCCTCTAGAGATCTTTCTTCAGCAAATTCTGCAAGGTTCAGATCCCGCAGCTCCTTTGTATGGGAATTTTCATAATCAATCTTTACCGTATTGGGATAATACTGCTGGAAAATTCCCATGGCATCATTCAGGAATTCTTCATCTGTCAATGTAATATAGATAAAATCATCCTTATCCACGATATTTTCTGCTGCAAGCAGCTTTTCTCTTTTCCCCTTAAGATGACGCAGGTCCCGCAAGGGTTTAAGAGGCAGAAGTTCTATTTCAAGCTCACCCTTTTCCCCCATGGTCACCAGCGGGACAGATTTTTTATTATTTACCTCACTCAAGGAATATTTTAGGGGTGATCCGCTGTAGCGAACCTCTTCCCTTCCGACCTTCTGCGGAGAATGAATATGCCCCAGAGCTGCATAATCAAAAGCATCAAAGCAGTCATAGCCAATCTTTTCTACCTGCCCCACATTCAGACTGCCCATTCCTTCCGAACCGGCAAGCTCCGGATCATTCCCTTTTCCTGCCACAAACTGATGGGCAAGAATGATATTTCTCTCCTTCGGATCGAGCTCTGCCTTTTCCAGAATCACCCTGACGGCATCCTCATAGCTTTCAATCTTCTCCTCCGGAAAATAATGTCTGACCAAAGAAGCCTTTATATATGGAAGAAGGTAGATATTGACCTCTCCATATGCATCCTGAAAAACCTCCTTTTCCAGCTTTCCCTGATATTTTGCTGCAATATAAATTCCCTTATCGGAAAGAAGTCTGCTGGCAAAATTCAGCCTGTCATCGGAATCATGGTTTCCGCTGATCATATAGCAGGCAATTTTCTTCTCTGCAAGCCTGTTCAGAAACTCATCCAGCAGATTGACCGCCGCTTCACTCGGAATCGCCTTATCATAAACATCTCCGGCGATACATACCGCGTCTGCCTTTTTTTCTTCTGCAAGCCTGCAGATTTTATTTAAAATATCTCTTTGATCCTCGACCAGGCTAAAGTCTCCCAATGTCTTCCCCAAATGGAGATCTCCCAGATGTAAAAATTTCATAAGTTCTTTTTCTTTGCTCCTTTTTCATTCACGCTTTTTTCCTATTTATACATCATTTTACCATCCCCTTTTTCCAAAAAAAAGAGACCGGCCAAGAGCATTTTGAGGAGGCACCTCATTTCCGCTCCGGTCGGTCTCTTTATTATTTTCTTAATAATTAGTATCGCCTACGTGATAGCACTGATAACTACATACCTGCAAGCAATCCCCAGAACATACATGTATGCAGTTCGTAGGACATTTGACATCACTGCTGCATCCACCGCTCGTCACGATAATATCTTCTGCCTCAAAGTTAATTTTTTCCATCATTGGTTTTTCGAATCGATTCTTCATTTGATATCACCTCATCATCTTTTTCACGATACAAGCAAGAACTGCATTTTTCTAAAATCAAAATATGAATCAGAACTTGCAACTGTTCAGTTTTATTTTATAGTCCTCTCCGCTTTATCGCAATGCTGTATAAAGAAATAACTTGTTCTATTACTAAAATGACTTGTTTTTGATTTTATCCCCTCCATTCCAGAACGAAAGATGCTGAACTTCACTTTTTTGTTTGTTCAAAGGTTGGCAAGCACACAAGCCGGTGAAACATCCGTATAGTGACGATTCGCAAGACTTTCGTAAGGACGTGCACAATGGCAGCTTCGGCGGAGCGTGTGTCTGAGCCTCAATGAGCTACGCTGCATCAGTATGAAAAATAAAATAAAGCAGTATCAAAAATGCAAAGGCGAGTTTAGCGGGAGCCGAAGCGAATAACCATTGTGCACGGAGTAGAAAACGCAGCGTGTCACTAGACGGATGTTTTATCCGGCGTGTGCATTCTTACAAACAAGCAAAGCAAAAAGCACCAGCAATATCGCGGCACTTATACGATATTGCTGATGCTTATTCGATTATTCAGATATCAGGATTTTATTTTTCTACTTCTTTTCCAGGCTGGTTCCAATTCTGAAGCGCTCACAGCTCTTCATATACTTCATGCAGAAGTAATAAACAAGTCCTGTCGGAATGGTTGCCGTGAAGAAGGAAAGATCTACATTTATCAGGCCGATCACAGCGCCTACTGCAATGGCAATAATCGCTGCCCAGTTGATACCTGCGTGATTTCCATTTTCATCATAGAGATCCTCCAGGTATTCCTTGCTGATCTTTCTCTTATGAAGAATGAAATAATCTGTGATCAAAACAGCAAAGATCGGTCCGAAGAAAGCAGTGTAGATCTTACTGAAAAGAGCCAGTCCTGCTGCGGAGCTGTCATTGGTAAGAATCCAAGGACAGGTGCAGACTGCCAGGATACCGATCAGGATAACCGCTGTCTTGTGCTTCATTTTGAAGGCATCCATAAAGGCATATGCCGGCGGAATTACATTGCTGGCAAGGTTAGTTGTCAGCTGGGCAAAGATGATGAAGCAAAGGGTTACTACCATAACTGCCTTATTGTCAACCATCTGTGCAAAGGCATTGATCGGATTTGCATTTCCTGTTGCAGAAGAAGCCATTGCTCCGATCACACCCAGAAGAACGGTTGCCGGAACCATAGATAAGAAATAGGAAGCTCCTCTCTTTAAGGAAGAATATCCTGACTTCATCTCACGGGAATAATCACCGGCATTCAGCATAACGGTTGTGCTGTTTCCAAAGAAAGCAATGATCGCTGCAATAAAGGGCATGCCCCAGGTTCCGGATTTGTTGATCAGGTTTGCACTAACTACATCACCATACTGGGTAATGCATAAGAAGAGCAGATAGATCATGGCAAGTGAAATAACGACACCGCCGATATTTCCGATCCATTTTGCTCCCTGGAAGCCCTTAATGGACAGAAGGATCTGGATAATCTGGAATACAATGAAGAATACCCAGATATTATCATAGCCAAAAAGTGCTTTTGAAATATTGTTGATGGCAGCACCGCCAAGCCAGGTCTGATAGCCATACCAAACGATTGCCGGAATACCACGAATCAGACTGGGAATCTTATTTCCCTTCATACCGAAAGCACTTCTTAGCTGAACCGCATAGGGTGCTCCTGTTTTGTAGCTGAACTGATCGTTCATGGAAATACCGATTACCAGGATCAGGGAACCAATCGCTACTGCCAAAAGCAGCTGCAGAAGGTTCAGGCCTGCCTCTGTCTGTGCAGATCCCATGGCCATGGTTCCGATGGAAATACAGCCGCCAAGCCAAAGCATGGTATTGCTGCCCCATCCCATGATTCGATTTTTTTCGGGAATCGGAGTCAGTGTGCTTGTCTCCTTTACCTCTTCTTCCTTTACTTTGCTCATCTTCTTTCCTCCTCGCTCTTGTCCTTTTTACAGACAGATATTATTTAACAGGTTTTACAAAGCTGCCATAGCCAATGGCATCTTCCTTGTAGCTTCCGTTTTCGGCAACGACCTTACCTCTGATAATGGTGCAAACCGGAGTCCCCTTTCCTTCCAGACCATCAAAGCAGGATACGTGACCCTTGGTCAGAAGCTTCTCCTGTTCGCATTTCCAAGCCTTCTCCGGATCTACGATAACAATGTCACCATCAAAGCCAAGCTCAAAAGCGCCTTTCTTTCCATAAAGGCCGAATACCTTGGCCGGATTATAATCCATAACCTTGGCAATCAAAGTCGGGCTCAGCTTTTTCTGATGTACAACCATGTCAAACATCATCGGCAGGAAGTACTGAATAGAATTCAGGCCGCCCCATGCATGCCAGATATCCTTGGTCTCATTGTCCTTTTCTTCGTCTGCTGCCGGAGAATGATCACTTCCCACACAGGAGAGGGTTCCATCCAAAACGTAATCCCAAAGCTTTTCCATTTCTTCCTTCTTACGCATAGGCGGTGTGCACTTTGCCGGTGCCCCCTTCTCAAATACGAAGTCCTCGGTAAAGCCAAGATAATGCGGGCAGGTTTCCGCTGTGATCGGAAGGCCCTCATGAATGGCATCCTTTACGATCTGAGCTACCATAGGATGGCTGATATGGCAGATATGAACCCTGCCGCCGGTTGCTCTGGCCATATCGATTACATTCTTTGTTGCCACATATTCTGTCCAGACATCATGAGAATCCAGAAAGTCTCTAATCTTCTGCTCTCTTGTCTGGCCTTCCTTTGCCTTAGCTTCCTTTTCCCGTTCAAGCACCTGACCGTACTCCTCACAATGGAAACCGCATAAAGCATTGTAGGGCTTTAAGATTTCAAGAGCCTTTCTGACATTACCCATATTTACGGTCGGGAAAAGATCTCCGTTCGGACAGGTAAAGCCCTTAAAGGCTGCTACGCCGCACTCATGCAGATCAACCAGATCCTTCATGTTGTTTTTGACTGAGCCCGGCTTGTCATCATAATCACCGACGATGCCGCCCCAAAGTGCAAAATCTACAAGAGAATGTCTGCTGATCTTGCTAAGCTTCAGATCAAAAATCTCTTTATTCATCAAAGAGGGATCATTGTTCAAGGGCATATCGATCAGAGTTGTGCAGCCTGCTACAACTGCTGCACGGGATCCGGTTTCAAAATCCTCTCTGTATTCGAAGCCCGGCTCATTTAAATGTGCATGGCAGTCGATAATACCGGGAAAAACATAATTTCCCTTTGCATCAATACATTCCTTCGCTTCTGCCTCTGTTCCTTTTGCAAGAAACGCCGCATATTTGCCATCCTGAATTGCAATATCAGCTTCATAAATTCGATCCGGCGTTACCAGCTTTCCGTTTTTGATCAACAAATCATACATTGTATGCTCCCCTTTCTTTGCTGTCCTATAAAGTATCCTTGCGGAGCTTTTTATCTCACAGAAATGAAGTTCCTATAAGGTAAAAAAAAAACCCAATGGCAGTGTGTAACCCGCCATTGGGATGATTCTTTCAAGCTCTAAACTTGTCTGTATTATACGAAAGCTTTTATTTCTTCACAATGGGCATCCTGTCTGTTTTTCCCTCTTTTTAACTAGTCATGTTGCACAGTCTTTATCGTAAAACCATACTCTAAGACTTCCTATTCGTAATCACTCAGGAAATGCCAATTTTATCAGCATTTCTTAGATAACAAAGTTTCCTACGAGATTAAAAAGCAGATGATACCGGAAAGGATTCCTGTAAAGAGTGCCTCCACTAAAACAATCGGTATCATAAAGCGAAGTACCTCGCCTTCCTTTCCCTTGCAGCCTGCCGTCGTCGTTCCGAGAAGAATGGTGGAAGGGCCTACTACAGTTCCAATCGCACCGCCTGCCGTCTGTGCTGAAAGCACAGCCGCCTCGTTAACCGAGATCATATTTGCTGCCGTCTTCTGGAAACTTCCCAAAAGGATATTGGAGGAGGTATTAGAGGAGGTGACAAAGGCACCTAAGAGTCCCAGGAAGGGCACTGCAAAGCTGTAATATTTTCCTGTAAGCTGAGTAACCCCCTCTGCAATCATCTCCATAACACCGCTTCCTTTCAGAACCTGGGCCATCATAACAAGAAAAAGGATGCCCAGGGATGTCGGGATCAGTTTTTTCAGGCTGGCTCTTACGATTCCGGACATTTTATTCCTGTCCAGATACCGCTTCTTTAAAAAGAGAAACAGAGTGATCAGAACCGCCAGAAGGAGCACAAAACCTGCATGGGTAAAAATATGGATCGCACCATAGCTGTCCGTTGCTGCAACGACGAAGCCTCTGCCGGTTCGGGTTTCCGGGAAGGAAAGAGCAATCACGGCCCGGTTCATGACCGTATGGATGGGTTTGACCAAAAGCACGATAACCGATATCAAAGCCAAAAGACCGAAGGGAAGCAGAGACATTTTTTCATCTATCTGCTTTTCATTTTCATTCTGCTCTCTTCTTTCCGTCCGATTGACAATTACCGACTCCATAGACCATTTCTTTGTGTAAAAGCCAAGGCTAAGAAGGATCCAGCCCACAAGCAAAGCAAGCGTCGTCGGAAGAAAGGCTGCGATAGTCGAATTGCCAAAGCTCACCAGCAGCTGTCCCCCGCCCTGAATCGTACTGATGATAAGTACAAAGGGCAGCATATGCCGAATGGCCTTTCCCTTTCCATAAAACCAGGAGATCAAAAGAGCTCCTGCAAGATTGATTCCCCAGAGGAAAAGTCCGGCAATCAGCTTGACAGCAAAAATCTCCCCTGTTTCTGACTGACTGATCAAAGCGTCCCAGGCCAAGGCAAAGGTTCCATAGGTATTGGCCCAGGCGTGTCCCAACAGGGTGATGATCACTGCCCAAAGAGGACTGACACCTAAAGCGATCAGAATCGGTGCACAAACTGCTACCGGAACACCAAAGCCTGTGATCCCCTGCAGAAAGCTGGAAAGAAGCCAGCAGATCAACAGGATCAGCAAAAGCTCATCCTTTGTTTTTTTCTGCAGCATTTTCCGAATGCTGTGAAAAACACCCGCATACTCCATCATTTCATAAAGGAATACAGCCGGCCAGATTACCAGAAGAATATTGAATGCACTAAAAGCACCTTTACACAGATCCATTCCAATGATAGAAAGGCTGGACTGTCCTACCCAAAGTGCAGATAGCACAGCACAGCCGATTCCCAAAAGTGCCGCATGCTCTGTCTTCATATGAAAGAGGGTCATAGCCAAAAACAATACGATAATCGGAAAAACCGCTCCAATCCATGTCAACATCTTATTAGTCCTTTTCCTTTCTGATGAGTTCCAGTCCAACTGCCAGGCCATTTAAGGTATCAATGCCTGAGCTATGACCGGTTTGAGAAATCTTTTCCAAAAGAGCTTCTGTTTCTTTTTCCGAACTCTCTTTTTCCGAAGCAAGGAGGGCATGATAGTTCTCTCCAAATCTTCCCTGCATGGCAGAGAGCAGATAAGCACGGCTGATCTCATTGGTCCGATCCAGATTTTCCTTTACTGTCCGAAAGAGAATCTCCTTCTTTTCTGCAAGAGGCTGACTGATCTCTTCTGCCGGGCAAATCAAAAAGGCTAGAAAAAGACCAGTCAGGAAATCATCTCCCGAAGGCGTCAGTCCCTGCCCCAAACCGATCAGAGAAAAGATCTGCTCCTGAAAGAGCCCTGCTCCCTCTTCTTTGCTTTCTGCCAGAAGAAGGCCGGTTTTTTCCCGGAGAATAGCTGTCATGAGGCTGTCCTCCTTTCTTTTTTTCTGACAAACTGCACTGTCCGAAAAGCCCTGCAAACCTTGCTTTTTACCCAGCAGGCTCAGGATTTTGTCATAAAGCCCATCTCTTTTTTCTACTGTCAAAGAGAGGTGCATCTGATCCTCCCAACTTTGGAAGCCTCCGATTTCTCTATTAAAGGCTCCCGTCCGAAGACAGACCTGCCCCTCTTTCTCCTCCAACCAGATCAGCCTTTTTCGCTCGGCCTCCTGACTGAAGAGGGCAAATTCATACTGATACAAGGGAAGGCTTACCGATAAAGGAGTCAGGGGAATATTCTCCTGATGAAAGGCGATCAGCTGTCCATCTGCCATTACATTGACCGTATGTCGGTAAATGGAATGTACCTTCAATCTATGATGACTTTTTAAAAACGCTTCAATCCGGCAGCTGCATTTCATAGATCTGTCCTTTCTTGTAAATTTTTATAAAATGTGTTCTAATAAATTCAATTTATTGGAAAGAGAGGATTCATCCATGGAACATACCCTGCAATGGCTGCTGGAAGAAAGCGAACTGAGCGGCTTAAAACTTCTAACCTGCAAACAGTACCTTAAAAGCCGTATTTGCGGTGTCAATATCATGGACAATCCGGATACTTTCCGCTGGATCAAGCCGGGCGAGCTGGTTCTGACCACCGGCTATGTCTTTCTGGAAAATCCTTCTCTTCAGGAAAGCATGATCGCTGACCTGAAAAAAGCGGGCTGCTGTGCGCTCTGCATCAAAAGCAAACGCTTCTTAGATGAGATTCCTCAAGCCATGCTGGCAGCCTCTGAAGCAGAGGGACTCCCTCTGATCGAGCTTCCGGCCTATTATTCTCTGGCTGACATCTCTGAAGAAGTCACCAAGAATCTCTTCCAGGAGCAGTTTCAGGACGTGCTGAAGGAGCAAACCCTTCTCAACACCCTCTTTAACTGCTATTTTCAGGGCAATTCCATGGAGGAAATTTTAAAAATCCTCTCAGAACATACCGGCACTTCTGTCTTTATTCTGGACAACAATAAGGCCGGCAGCTGGTATGCCCTCTCTCCGGAAGATCAGGCTCTTGTGCAGGAAGACAACCTCCGTTTCGAACTGCTTTCTCTGCAGGGACAAAAAAGCAGCGTTCGCTTTCAAGACTCTGTCCGCAGAGCTGCCCTCATGCCCTTCTCCAATTCCCGATACAGTCTCTGTATCCTCTATGAGCCGGAGCATGAGCCAAACTGGGATACCATGTCCCATGCCCTGATGATCCTGGATTTTACGAGAAATAATGTAGAGATCAAGCACTCTCATGTTATGAATTACTATGACTCCTTCTTTCATTTTCTCATGAGCGAGGAGTCCTTCTCGGAGGCTTATCAGCTACAGATCTGCGGCTATTACGGACTGCCCCAGCCCTCCAACTGCATCTGTCTTCTCATCTCTGTTTATGAAAAGGACAGTGCCTCTCTCAAGCATATGGTAAATGAATATGAGAAACAGCTTCACGCTTCCTCTCTTTCCAAATCCGCATATTTTATTGCCTGGAATAATACCATGATCTGCATCTGCTTCTTTAAGGATAAGGACAGGCAGCTCTATGACAAGATCCGCAGCTTTGTTGCAGAAAGTGCAAAGAACTCAAAGGCTGTTTTCGGAATCAGCCGCCCCAACCTTCTGCCTCTTCGAGAGGCCTATCAGGAGGCTTCCCTTATGCTTTCTCTATCTGGTATTTTTCCGGAACAGCATGCCTTTTTCTTTCAGGATCATCTGCTCTTCTGGAATATTTCCCGTATGTCTTCCGAAGAAAAATCTGCCGTCTACCAGATGACAGTCAAGCCTCTTGTAGACTATGACCGGGAAGCAAATGCCTCCCTGACGCAAACCCTGACAGCTTATTTTAAATGTCATTTAAATGCCAGTCAGGCTGCCGCCAGGCTCTATATTCACCGGAACACCTTCCAGAACCGTATGGAAAAGATTCATTCCCTGATTGAATTTCATCCCGATGATTACAACAATCTCTACTCTGTCTATTTTGGTCTCTGTGTCTATCTCTATGATCACAGATCTCCCAATTCCTGACGGAGGAGGAGATTTTCTGCCAGCATCTTCATGATCTCTGCAGCCTTTGCGATATCACTGTATTTGGTAAACTCTACCGGACAATGGCTTCTGCCGTCTTTGCTGGGCACAAAAAGCATAACTGTCGGAAGGACCTGACCGATCTCCAGAGAGTCATGGCCTGCTCCGCTGGGAAGGTAACGGTAAGAATATTCCTTTTCCTTGCAGGCATTTTCCATGATCTGAAGCATGACCGGAGAAAGCTCTACCGGCGTGATGGTCAGCTTATTGTCCATCTCATAGCTGCCGCCCATTTCTCTTACCTCCCGATCCAGGGCATGACGGATTCTGTGCACAATGTCATTGATATTGTCATTGTTGCTGGAACGGATGTCCACCGTAAACTGAACCTCCTCCGCAACGATATTCATACCGCCCGGAATGGTTTTCATATAGCCTACCGTAGCCACGGTTCCGTCCGCCTTTTCTCTTGCCCAGTCTGCAATCCTGGAAATAACCTTTGTGGCTGCATCAACTGCATCCATTCGCATGTCCATGGGCGTTGTTCCTGCATGATCTGCCCTGCCGTGGACACTGATCATATATCTCTGAATACCAACAATACAGTTCACCAGACCAATCTCCGTCTTTTCACTGTCCAGAACCGGTCCCTGCTCAATATGCGCCTCCATAAAGCAGCCGATGCTGCCCTTTTTCCAGGCCGCCTCTTCGATTCTCTCTGGAATCAGACCATATTCCTTCATTGCCTCATAGATGGTAATATTGTCAGTATCAGCAAATCGTTTGGTATAGTCCACATCTCTGTGGCCCAGCATAGCGCCTGATCCGAAATAGCCTGTTCCGAAGCGCATGCCTTCCTCATCACAAAAGCCTGCTACCACATAATTCCTCTTCGGCTGAATGCCCTCTTCCTTCAGGAGTCTGGCTACTTCAATTGCCAGGATGACACCGGCAATTCCGTCATAATCACCTCCGTTGATGACAGAATCATAATGAGATCCCATCATGACACAGGGAGCTTGTGGATCTTCACCCTGAAGCATGCCAAAGATATTTCCCGCAGTATCCTCAAATACCTCAAGTCCTGCCTCTTCCATAATGCTCTTCAGATAATCCACTCCGGCCCTAGCCTCTTTTGTAAAAGGGAGTCTCGTACAGCCCTTGCCCGGTGTAGCGGTATATTTTTTCATATGTTCCAGATCTCTGGCAATTCTTCCGGTAATCTCTTCAATACCCATCTGCTTTTCCTCTTTTTCTGGTCCAAACCGGAATCATCTGTATATGATCGTTCCGGTTTTTCCTTCAATACCTTCTTTTGCCTTTTCCAACTGCGTGATCAAGGCCTTTCTGCCTGAACCCGACTCTACAAAACGGACAGCTGCCTCTACCTTGGGAAGCATGGAGCCCTTTGCAAACTGCCCTTCTCTGATATAGGCCTCTGCCTCTTCCAGATTCATCTGATCCAGCCATTTCTGGTTTTCTTTTCCGAAATTGATTGCTATCTTCTCCACTGCTGTTAGGATGATCAGCTCATCTGCATCCAGCTCCTTTGCCAAAAGACTGCTGGCATTGTCCTTATCGATCACAGCATCGACCCCCTTCAGGCAGCCATTCTCATTGATGACCGGAATGCCGCCGCCTCCACAGGTAAGAACGATATGTCCCGCTGCAAGCAAGGTCTTGATCGTCAAAAGTTCCCTGATCTTGACCGGCATGGGAGAGGCAACCACTATACGGTAGCCCCTTCCTGCATCTTCTATACAGGGAATTCCTGCTGCTATATTTTTTTCTGCCTCCTCCTTTGTCAGGAAACGGCCGATTGGCTTTGTCGGATGGGAAAATGCCTCATCATTCTTATCCACCTCTACCTGGGAAAGGATCGTGGATACCTTTTTGTCGATTTTTCTCCGGTAAAGCTCATTTTTGATGGCATTCTGCAGATCGATTCCGATATAGCCCTGACTCATGGCAACGCTGGTGGGAAGTGATACACTGCCATAGGCTTCCTCTGAATCTGCAAGCTCATCCATAGCCTTCTGAATCATGCCGACCTGGGGCCCGTTGCCATGAGTAATGACAAGCTCAAGCCCCTCTTCTACCAGATCAACGATCACCCTTGCTGTATGCTCTACCGCACTTTTCTGCTCCTCCAGGTTTTCTCCGAGAGCATTGCCGCCGAGAGCGATCACAACTGTTTTCTTTTTATCCATTCTTTATTTCTCCGAGCTTTCATCTCTGTAGCCCAACTTTTCCGCATAGGCACGGATTGCCTTTTCAAAGCACTCGATCGGTGGATGTACCGTTCCTGCACCGATCTGACCATAGCCTGCAATCTTGTGGGCGATTCCGGTATTGATGACCGGCGTAATGCCTTTTTCCACAACCAGTCTGGCATCAATACCCAGACAGATTCCCTGGAAATTCCAGGTCGGAACAATAAAATTGGGATTATGATCCAAACAGATTTCTGTCATTTCATTGCTTGTACGAAGGGCATCCTCATAACCGCCCGCACCAACAAATCTGGTTACGGCAGGTGCTGCGATCATGGCCATACCGCCCACGCCAAAGGTTTCCGTAATGGCACTGTCACCCATATCCGGGCAGGCATCCTCTCCGTCATAGCCTGTAAAATACAAGCCCTGAGGCGTATTCACCGGGCCGGTAAACCAGGTGTCTCCCATACCCGCGATCCGGATACCAAATTCCACGCCATTTCTGCACATAGCAGTCACAACCGTGCCCTCCTGAATGGTCCTTGCTCCATCCATAACAGCCTTTCCTGTTGCCATCATAATGTTGAGAAAGAACTGATCTGTATCGGAAAGGAACTTGATCACATCATAGCGGTCCTTCTCATCCATCTCCAAAGCGGTGATGGCAGGTGCCACTTCCTTCAAAAAAGCAAGAGAAGCAGCAATATTTCTCTGATGGAACTCATCTCCCATAGCTACTGCCTTGGCAATCAAGGGATTTAAAGCAAGACCATTTTCCATGCCTCGCAAAACCCGTCCCAGAGTCGGTCCCAGCACATCTCTCATCCAGCGAAGTCTTTCTACAACCTCCTGGGAATAAGCCCCGAAACGGAGAACTTTACCGATACCCTCATTCATGGAACAATAGGCCTCATTTCCGTCTGTCTCATTCTCCACAACAAAAACTGGCATATTTGGGGAAGTAATACCGCCCATAGGTCCAACTGCTCTGACATGATGGCAGGGGATAAAGCGAACCGCTCCGCTTGCAAGAAGGGCTCTGGCTTCTTCTTCATTCTCTGCCCATTCTTCGAAAAGAACCGCTCCCACACAGGAGCCCTGTACCGGATCCGGCATATCCTTGTATTCAATTGGCGGACCTGCATGAAGGATGACCTTTCCCTCTCTAAGCTCCGGAATCACATCCTTAGCAGGGACATTATCCTTTAATACCGGCTGGCTGGCAACGATCTTGGCAATGACCCTCTGGTTTGCCGCATCGATTTCTCCCCGATTTCTGAGGAAATTCAGAATACGGATCAGATCCAGCTTTCCGCCTGCCGGCGGCATCCAGTCATACTGAACCACCTGACAATCGAACTCTTCCGCAACCTCTCCGAAGCTCTTGAGGCCAATATTGATAATCGCTGGCTTCTCGGAAAGAAGCTGACTTAACTGATCGGATACTGGCTTTTTCTCAGCCTTTCCGGCTTTTTTACTGCGTATTTCCTTCTCGGCTTCTGCAAAATCTCTTCCGATCGCACGAATTGCCGTACGGCAGGCCAGCTTATTATTCTCACATACGATCACGCCGGCATTTTTCAGGGTTTCCACTGCTTTTGCATAGCCCTGGTAATCCTTCTGAGTTCCGCATACCGTCGCAACAAAGAAAAGCTTTCTGCCCTCTGCTTCTGCCTTGCTACGAAGCTGCATGATGGTCGGAACCAGAGCACCCGCCATATCCTCATGAGAACCATAGCCCAGCATGATATCCAGAAGGATAACGCCGGTTGTCGGATCATCTGCTGCATGCTCCATGCATTCGATTCTCTTTGCCGGATCGATCATGGGATGGGGCTTGCCCTTGGTATAAGCATCATCACCAAGATCCACAACGATATTTCCATCCAGCTGCAGCATATAGCCGTCTACATCCTCGGGCGGCTCTGCAACATTCATGGCATCCTTGATCAGCATAGCTGCCTCATTGGCAAGGGTTCCGCCTGAATAATAGGCCTTAATGGTCTTCTTTTCCTCTGCCCGGAAGAATTCTCCCTCATCCAGCTCGATCTTTGCCTCGGAAACCGCCTCTCCCCTTACTAGGGAAACAGCCAGTCTTGCTGCTTCATCCAAGGTATAGGCATGATAGAAATTCTCCTCATGATAGTCCGGCTTTTCTCCTAAGAAAAGAGTCACTACAGGCTTGGAAACCGCACGCAGTCTGTCCATGATCCGGTCTCTTACCTCCTTTGCAGGCGGCTTGGAAAGAACCAGAAGCACCTTCACCTGATCATCCTCTTCCATGGCATCAATCATATCCAGCATGGTAATGCCGCCAATCTTTTCGTTCAGATCACGGCCGCCGATACCGATCGCATTTGTTACGCCCTCACCCAGACGGTCGATAATGGTGGTCAGCTCCTGAATACCGGTTCCGGAAGCCCCGATGATGCCGATCGAACCCTTGCTGACATGATTGGTAAAGGCAAGAGGAACGCCTTGGATAATGCCTGTTCCGCAGTCCGGTCCCATAACAACAAGTCCCTTATTATGTGCCTTTTCCTTCAGTGCCTTTTCCTCTTCGATTGTCACATTGTCACTAAACATAAAAACATTCAGGCCTTCGTCCAATGCTCTGTCTGCTTCCAAAGCTGCATAGGCACCCGGAATGGAAATCAAAGCAAGGTTCGCCTCAGGAAGTGCTTCCTTCGCTCTCTCCCAGGACTTTACACTCTCCTTCTTTCCAGCTCCTGCCGCTGCAGTAGACTGCTTTTTGAAAAAGTCCTCCATCTCCTCTTCGATCAGGTTCAGAAGTCCTTCCTCTTCCACATCTGCAACAATGACCAGATCATTGGCACCAGCCTCCTCCAGCTCTGCTGTAGCCAGACCGCTCTGGCGATAAATATCCTTATTCGCCGGGGTTGCCATCATAACGGAAACCTTCCTTACGCCCTCTAAGGTTGACAATTGATTTGTCAGCAGCATCAGAATGACGGAATCATGATAGCTTCCTTTTTTGATTACTGTTTTTAACATGCTCTATTAACCTCATTTTCTTGTGCTATAATTGTTACCAAAGCAAAGGTGTCTTCACCGACCCTCTTGCATCAAATCTGCTAGGGAGGAATTTCTTTTGGAAACAAACTTCGTAACAAAACAAATCGACTTACAAAAAGAACCCTTTGATAAAAAAGCCCTTCTTTATCAGAATCCCACGGTCTCTCCAAAGGCCTGTATTCTCTATTTCCACGGAGGGGGACTTCTCTATGGAAGCAAGGAAGATCTTCCGGATCTGCATCTGGAAAGCCTGACGAATGCCGGTTATCCGGTCATCTCCTTTGACTATCCCCTTGCTCCGGCCGCCAAGCTGAACAAAATCCTGGAAGATATCTGTCTTTCTATCAATCAATATTTGGAAAAGCCTGATCTTTTCGGATTGCCAAAGCTTCCTTACATTCTTTTTGGCCGCTCTGCAGGTGCTTATCTTTGTCTGCTTGCCGCTGCAAAAGGTGCTCTTCTTTCGCCTCCGTCTGCGATTCTCTCCTACTATGGATACGGCTTTCTTTGTGACAGCTGGTTCAAAGAAAAAAGTCCCTATTATCTATCCCTTCCAAGGGTAGAGGAAAGCCTGATCAGTTCTCTTTACGGGACGCTTCATACCGAAGGAGATCTGACAACGCATTACAGTGCCTATGTCTATGCAAGACAGAGCGGCAGCTGGCTTTCCATGATGTATGAGGGAAGGGAAAAATATTTTTATCTGGACTACAGCCTTCGCAGCTGTGAGAAGCTCCCCGCTCCTCTCTTCTGTGCCCACAGCACCCAAGATCCGGATGTTCCCTACACTGAATTCCAGGAGCTGCAGAAGCGCTATCATCCGACCGTCTTTATCGCCTCCGGCAAGGTCCACGACTTTGACCGGGATACAGACAATCCTCAGACAAAAGATCTCATCACAAAGACGCTCTCTTTTCTGAATTCCATATTTGAATAAATTGCACCCTTACGGAAGTCTGCGTCTTTGCAGCTTCTATAAGGGTGCTTTTACGCAATCGGAAGCTTCCTTCCTTACTTATTTTTCAGCCTTTGCATATACATCCATTGCTGCGCTGACACCGGCATCTGTTGATACCTTTACACCATTTCGCTGCATAACTGCGCCAAGTGCACCAAGGAGGATCAGAATATTTCTCTTCTGGCTTGAATAACCCATATTTCCGATTCTCAGAATTCTTCCGTCCAAAGGTCCGAAAGAGGTTGCGATTTCGATTCCGAATTCGTTCAGGAGCATGGAACGGATAGCCTTTCCATCTGCTCCCTCCGGAATATTGATTGCAGTTACAACCGGCATCTTGTGCTCCAGATCACCGAAGATGGTCAGTCCCATTGCAGTAAGACCTGCTGTCAGAGCCTGATCGTTCAGCTTATGTCTTGCAAAACGAGCCTCCAGTGTTTCTTCCATGATGCATCTCAAAGCCTCATGGACAGCATACTGCATGCTGGTTGCTTCTGTATGATGGTTCAGACGGCGGGGACTCCAATAGTCTTCAAGCTGACCGAGATCCAGATAATTACTGGGGATATGCGGCAGGGATCCAGCCAGATCGCTTTCGGTACGAATACCCTTTTCTACACGCTTTCTCAGCTTTACGATATCCTCGATCTGCTGATTGTAGGTGATCAGGGCTGCACCGGAAGGAGCGGATACACACTTCTGAGTTCCGGAAATGCAGGCAGAAAGCTTCCATTCATCTACCTTCACCTCTGCTCCGCCAAGGGTTGCAACAGAGTCAACGATAAGAAGGGCGCCATAACGCTCGCAGATCTTACCCAGCTCATCCAGAGGCTGCATCATGGATGTAGAGGTCTCGCCATGGATGCAGGCAACTGCCTTATAGCTGTCCTTCTTCAAAGCCTCTTCAATTTCTTCCGGTGCGAAAACAGTTCCCCATTCTCTTTCCAGAAGGGTAATCTCGGCACCACAGCGCTCCAGAATTTCGGAAAGCAGATAGCCGAAACGTCCGAAGGCCGGAATCAGAACTTTATCGCCCGGGCAGATCGCACCGGTCAGAACAGTTTCCAGTCCGCCTCGGGAGGTGGTATCTACTACATATGTCTGCTTGTTCTCTGTCTGGAAAAGGTAACGCTCCATTTCCATTGTCTCATTCATTAATGCAGTAAATTCCGGATCAAACTGTCCCAGAATGTGCGCTCCCATTGCACGAAGAACACGCGGATCTGCTTCTACCGGACCCGGGGTCATCAGTGTACGCGGAGATGGATTAATTTCTTTAAATTTCATAATAGATACCTGCCTTTCTAAGCAAAAACAAATTATAAAATCAGTCCTTTATGGCAAAATAGTCCCAAGGAAATATCCGCCCTTGGAACTATCTTGTACTACTTATCTAACTGTTGACCTTATTATATTTTTTTCGCTTCTCCCTTTCAATGTACACTCTGTACAGTAAAAGGTATTTTCCCTGTGCAGGTATCACAGTCTTTTGTTCCTGCTTCTCCGCAGCTCCTTAGCAGCTCCGTCGAATCAAAAATACTTACAAATCACGCTTCCTGCAGTTTTAACTGGAAAACAATGAAGTTCGTGATCTCATTCATGGCATATTCCGCTTCCGGATAGAGCTTGTAATCAAGGGCATAGGTATGCATCATTTCCTTACCAAAGGTAAACTGCACCTCATTGCCAGCTTTGCAGGCCTTTTCTACAAAACGAACAACGCCTGCCGAGAGACTTTCCTGTTCTCCTGCCTGAATGACCATGGGCGGAAAGCCGGATAAGTCTCCGTAAATCGGAGAAGCCAATGGGTCCTCCCTCTCTGTTCCTTCAAAATAGACCTTGCGGATTGCCTCTGCAGTATCTACAAACATATCGCGAAGGAAAAGTTCTTCCTGATCAAAGTACTGATCGACCGGCGGAGAAGAACACCAGATGACTGCCGGAAGGGGAAGCTGCTTTTGCTTGAGATAATGAACCAGACAAAGAGTCAGGCTGGCTCCTGCAGACTCTCCTCCGACTACAATCTTCTCATAGCCCTGGTCTAAGAGCCCCAGATAAAACTGCAGGCAATCTTCCAGACCGGCCGGATGCTGATGATAAGGTCCCATTCTGTATTCCACCGAATAGCCGGGCAAGCCGGTCTTTTCGATAAAATGTGCCAGAAGCTCCCCGCTTTTCATAGCCGATCCAACGGTATATCCGCCGCCATGGATATGCATATGAGCTACCTTTTTGCTCAATCCCGGCTTTGTAAGATAAAGCCCCTTTACGCCTCCGATCGTTACGGCAGCTCCCTCATAGCCCTCTGGGATCTCCGGCTCAAAACTGATATCCGGCGGCAGCATTGGCACACCAAGATTTCTGTATTCCTCCGGAATGGATTCGGGCGGAAACTCCTGAGGCGGAGGTCCCTCTCTGAATTGCTTCCTGTATTCCTGAAATTCTTTGCTGGACATGGATTATCTCCTTTCTTTTCACTTTTCATTTTTAAATTTTCAGACATTTTTCAATATTGTAAAACATCATTATATATCCCGCAAGATTTCTCTCTAAATGTTCTCTTTTCTGCTCAAATGTTCGCAATACCATATTGGAGGAAGATTTGAATTCTGCTACACTAGTCCTTGGTTAAAGCTTGACCAAAAAATCTATATTTAGATATCAGAAAGGAAGTAGTCTAATGAAGAAAAAATTAGCACTTTGCGTACCTCTTTCCGATGAAGATCGAGCCACAGTTGAGAAATACTGTGATATAACCGAATGCGGCTTTTTAACCACCGGAAAATGGTTTATGGATGAAGATGTAACCTATGAACAGATGAAGGGTAATGAAATTATCGTTACCATGTCAGAGACAACCGGTGCCGAAACACTGAAAAAGCTTAAGGATCAAGGTCTGAAATTTGTCATTGCCGCTCGTGGAACGCCCACTATGACAGATTGGAAGGCTTGCCATGATCTTGAAATTCCTCTGGGCTATACACCCGGAAGAAATAAAACTGCAGTTGCAGAATTTTGCGTCATGTTCATGCTCATGCTGACAAAGAAGGTAAAGGTTATTATCAACCGTATCCATGACGGCATGTACCTGGGTGAAGCAAAAGAAAATGTATATGACTATATTGAAAAGAAGGATGTCAACTGGCCTCATAATGAAGGCAGCCCTTATGGTGATATCGGTTACAATCATGAGCTTTACGGCAAGACCGTCGGTCTGGTTGGATTCGGTGCAATCGGCCGTGAGGTCGCAAAGCTTTGCAAGGCTTTCAATATGGATGTTTGTGCCTATGATGCTTATCTGACGAATGAACAGATCGCAGCAGAAGGAGTAAAGCCTGTCAGCATTGATGAACTTCTCACCACAAGCGATATCGTTTCCATCCATCTTCCGGTCACAAACGAAACCCGCTTCATGGTAAATGAAGACTGGTTTGCAAAAATGAAGCCAACCGCTCTTTTCATCAATACCGCTCGTGCCGCAGTGATCAAACAGGAGGCTGTTGTTCATGCGCTTGAAAGCGGACAGATTGCCGGTGCTGCTATGGATGTGTTCTGGGAAGAACCGATTCCGGAAAATCATCCTCTTCTTTCTATGGACAATGTAATCGTTACACCGCATATGGCTGCTATGACAGAGGAAATCGATACCTACTGGACCAGCAGAATGGTTACAGATCACATTGTAGAATATTGCGAAGGCAAAGAACTTACAAAGCTTTGGACTCGCCTTGAGTAATTCGTCAAGACTCGCTCGCGGAGCGTTTAACTCAGACGGTGCTTGGCCTCAAACCAAGTTAAAATGCCCTCTATACTTATCTTACTTAAAAGATTGTCAAAAGCCGGAACAGCTAAAGTTCCGGCTTTTGGTATTTATTCTTATTCACATTTTAAACTGAGTGTCTTATCAAAGCGCAGCAGGAAGGTGGTAACCGTTACCGTTGCCGCCAGTATATCGCTGATCGGCTCTGCCAAAAATACGGCAAAAACCTGATTCTCCAGGAAGAGAGGCAGGATGAAGATCAAAGGAATCAGAAGGATGATCTTTCTAAAGCAGGCCATCAATAGGCTCACCTTTGCCTGTCCTAAGGCCATAAAGCTTTGCTGGCAGCAGATCTGGAAGCCTGTCGAGAAAATACCCGCCATATAAATTCGCGTGGTCCAAACCGCATAGGTCATCAAATCTGCATCTGTCGTAAAAAGATTGACAAAAATCCTCGGGCAAGCCATCTGCAGAATCCAAAAAAGAATGGTATAAGCTCCGCACAGAAAAAGCTGGGTAAAAAAGGTTTCCTTTACGCGATTTCTATGCCCTGCTCCATAATTGTAACTCATGATGGGTTGACCACCCTGACAGATTCCCTGCAGAGGCATAACGCAGAACTGATTAACACAGGTAATGATCGTCATAGATCCAACCGCCAGATCTCCTCCGTATTTGGCGAGACTGTTCGTAAAACATACAGAAAGAATGCTTTCCGTGGACAGCATAACAAAAGTAGAAACGCCCAGACCCAGACAAGGCAGAATGACTGCCGACTCCAAATGCATTTTCGATATTCTCAACCTTAAGATTGTTTTATCTCCGCTTAGAAAACGAAGAATCCACAGAGCACTGACCATCTGGCTCAATACAGTTGCAATTGCCGCACCCTTTACGCCGAGGCCAAAGACAAAAATAAAAACCGGATCCAGGATCAGATTTAAGATCGCACCGATCAAAGTTGTCATCATGCTGAATTTTGCAAAGCCCTGGGTTGTGATAAAGGGATTCATTCCCAATACCAAAAGAACAAAAACACTGCCCAGAATATAAATCCTTGCATATTCTACTGCATAAGAAAGAGTTGCATCAGATGCACCGAAAAAACGAAGGAGGTTCGGTGCCCAAATATAAAAGAGAATGCTTAGCACGATAGAAAAAAGCAAAAGGACCGTAAAGCAGTTGCCCATGATCTTTTCTGCCTCTTCATTCTTCTTCTCTCCCATTGCGATTGCCGCACGAGGCGCACCGCCGGAGCCTGCCAGCATGGCAAAGGCATTCAGCATCATCAGAATCGGTGTAAAAAGGCCTACTCCTGTCAGGGCTGCTGCTCCGATTCCCGGAATATGGCCAATGTAAATCCTGTCTACCACGTTATAAAGCAGGTTCACCAGCTGAGCGATGATGGAGGGAATTGCCAGCTGAAGGAGCAGGCTTTTTATATTCTCTGTTTCCATTTTATTTTGATTCATGGGATTTTCCTTTTATATGTTTTTCCGGCTTTTTATTGCTTTCTTTTCCTGTATAATCATTACTTAGATTAGGTATTTGCAAATGATGTACCTGCTTATCTTATAAGCCTATTAACGAATATGTCAATAGGCGAAGCAAAAGGGAGGAATCCGATTCTATGGATATTAAAAGTATGACCTGCTTTCTCGCAGTAGCTGAGAAGCTGAATTTTTCAAGAGCAGCCGAAGCTCTCTATATGTCTCAGCCAACTCTGAGTCAAAGAATCAGCTCTTTGGAAGAGGAGCTTGGTGTCAGCTTATTTCAAAGGGATCATCGGCATGTCTTTCTGACTCCGGCAGGCTCTGCTCTTCTGCCTGAAATTCAGGATATCGTTCGTCGTATTGATGCACTTCCTGCCCTGGCAGCCATGAACAAAGAAAATCAAAAAAGCCGGAATGGACACTTAAAAGTCCATCTGGACTCCTCCATTCCGGAAACTATGATTCGTGTCTTAAACAGGGCCTTTGACAAATTTTATCAATTATATCCTGATATTACCCTTTCCATTAATTCTGTCAGCTTTGGCGAATATGAAAATGCGCTTTTGACAAGACAGGCAGATATTTGTTTTATCGGATTAAAATCCTCCGAATGGATCAATCCGCTTTTTAACAGTATTACCCTGGCGATTGAACCAATGGTTCTTGCCTATAAGAAAAGACCGGAGGAAGGTATTACCCCCCCCCTCAAAACATACGTTCTGTTTTAGGAAAGAGGGAGTTACTTCTTCTCTCCGGTGAAGACCGCTGGAATACCGTTATTCTAAACTATATGGAAAATCAGAAAATTTACACGACAAAAACAGTCATTAATGGAGGCCCTGCCCTTATGGTCAGCCTGATGCAGAATATTTCTGCCACCTTTATGCCAAAATCCTTCTTTGATACCCTGAATGACCCTCACCTATCCTATATTTCTTTTGAGGATCCGGATGCCTTTGTCTATTCTGATATTCTCTGGGATAAACATAATCTGAATCCATCCCTGCAGTTGTTGATCAACTGTTTTGATTTATGCGAGGTACCTATCGTTTAGAAATAATACGGGAATGTCGGAATGCTTACACCAATACTGTTAAACTTATTGATTGGATTTAATACCTCCTCACAGCAGGCAATTCTTCCCAAATCATCAAATCTGATGATGTAAAAATAACGGTTCCTATAATGTGCTCCGGGTGCATCATTACCGATCCAATCCACCTTTCCGTAGCACATATATTCCGCAAAATAAACATGAGGATCATCTGTTGCCCAATAACTTCCTGCCTCATCAAAATCAATTGCCGGACAACTCAGGGTAGTCCAGGCCTCTACCCGATCCATCATTTCCGCCGGATAGCTTTCCTTCATTTCAGGCGGCAGGAACCAAACCTTTGATTCATGATTCGGTGCAAAAACAGCCTGATTCGTCAGTGCATCGAAATAATCCGGTCTCATAAAAGCCTCAAGATTGTCCTGGATTCTCTTTGCAACTGCCTCTGGGCTTGCATCCAGCTTTTCTTCTTCCTCCGCTTCCTCAGTCGCCGGATTTTTCTTCAGGAAATCCTCCACGCGAGGATTCTGAAGATCCATATAGAAAACAGGCACTTCTGCATGGATTGCATATAAGAAATGTAAAGGATTCCAATTGATCTTGATATAGCAAATCTTCCCCTTTTTAAACTCAACACGGCTAAAAATCTTAGAGGAAAACTTCCCCGTTTCTTTGCACCACTTCACATCTGCGCTTATATCCCGAATTCCCCAAAAAACATTCGGATCCGGTGTCCCATAATACTCCTGCACTTCGGTTTTTACATTACTTGTTGTCCTTGCAAGCCAGCCCCGGTACTGCTTATAATCAAAGGCATCCAAATGCTGAGGCATTCCCGGAGGCGCCGTCGGAATATCTACGATAATATCTTCTGAAAAGAGATCGTCATATGCCGGATCCCAAAAATTCTCCGTCATATAGACTTCCATCTTTTTTCTGTTTGCTTCTTTATTGAATTTATATTCATATGCCATGTGCTTTTCCTCTTTTCTCTTTTGTTGCTTTTTCCTTTTTTATTCCTTTGCTTTTCCATGCCGTATTGCCAGCTCAGCATGTACCTCTTCCAGCCTCTTTGAAGACAGATTAAAAAACATGGCTGAAATAAGAGCAACAATTCCGAATATGATTGGGAATACGCCATACCAGAAGCTGATACCATTGACCGCCTGATCCGTTACATTATTTGCATCAAAACCGATTGCATCGAGAATGCTTCCCAGACTATAGGTTGCAATTGCTACTGCTGCCTTCATGACAAAGGTTAAGGTTGAATAGCAGACACTCGGACTATATACACCGGTCAGATATTCTCCATAATCTGCAATATCCGGAATTGCGCCCCAGGTTACTGTAATGGAACAGCAAAGAGCAAATCCGCAGCAAAGAGAACCGATTATGCTTGCTGTAAGTCCGTTTCCGAAAAGTTCAATGATACCTGCAAGGATCATAAAGACTCCTGCAAGAGAAAACATAATCTTGCGGTCCAGCTTAACCGTTAGTGCCGGAATAAAGAAAATACCGACCAAAGGAACCAAAGACATTACAGATAAAATAGGGGAAATTAAGCCCGGATTTCCCAAGGCATAGGATGCGTAATAAACCGTAAAGGATGCTCTGACAACCAGTGCACAATTCACCATACAAACAATAATCGTTGGAATAACTGCATTTCTGTTTTTTACATATGCTTTAATTCCTTCCTTAAAGCCGGCTTCCTGACTATCAAGCACCGGAACTCTTTCCTTACAGACAAAGGCCGGAATCATTCCGCCAATCACCAGGAGGATTCCAACGACCAATGCGCTATAGAAAAATCCTCTGGTTGACATCTCTCCGCCGCCAAACTTTAAGATCAGCATGGAAGCAAAGGTATTTACCACAAAGGATCCCACATTAGCACCCCAGTCACGATAAGCACCAAGACTGATTCTTTCTGCGGTATCATCCGTCATTGCAGAAGACAACGCACCGAAAGGCACCTGATAAGAGGTCTGTGCAATGGTATATATTGCATAGATGATCAATGCATAGACAATTTTTGCAGTCAGACTAAATGATGGCGATGAGAAAAGAAGCACCATCAGAACCGCTACCGGAATCACCGCCATTCTCATGATCTTCGTATAGGTGGTTCCTCTTCCATGGCCTTTATCTACCAAAGAGCCGATCACTACATCATTAATTGCATCAAAGATCGTAACAATCAGAATAATTGTTCCCGCCTGCGTTCCACTCAATCCCATACCGATTGTCAGAAATGAAATAATGTAGGTACTGACAAACAGATAGGCACTGTTATTGGAAAAATCACCCAAAGCATAGGCGACTTTTTCACCGAATTTTACTTTCATCTTTTACCCTCCTCATCTTAAAATAAAGTTCGTTTTTGACAGATAATTTACATCCTTGTCCCTTATTTTCTGTCTTTCTGCTTTTATTTTAGCGATAGGGCTTTTATTTTAGAAATTGTATCTTTCGATCTTCATTATTGAAAAATCCAATAACAATGACAGATAAGCACTGTGCATACCATACATGAGATAGGAGCAAAGTTTCCCATTGCATAATAAAAGGAGAGACATCTGCCTCTCCCTTCATCAATCCTTTATCTTGCCAGCTTAGCTTCTCCGCTCTCAGCTCAGCATTTTTTGTTGTTCCGTTTCTCTTCTCTGCCAATCTCCTATTTTCTATATCTTTTAATATCCATAGACACTGCCATACTCATTGTATAGCTGCAGAAGATACTGCTGCTCGTCCTCTGTCAGCTCACTTTCCGCATACTCTTCGATCGCCTGATAATCTCCCTCACTGTAGGACTGAACCAGGCTTGCAGCTGTTGAAGGAGAAAGATGCTCGGATACAATGCTCTGCACCTTCTCCTGGTCCTCCTTCGACAGAGAATCATATAGCTTCTGTGCCGTATCAGAATCCAGGCCAAGAGAGGTTGCTGTCTGGGTTACAAGCTTTTCTGCAACAAAAGCCGATACCTTGTCCCTAAGGAAATATGCGGCAACCATAAGAATAACCGCCAGGATTATAATTGCGATCAGCAGCTTCATCAAAGCCAAAACACAGCTGCCTCTTCTCTTTTTTCGTCTTCTTTTGCTCATATATACCTGCCTTTCCTGCTTGCTTTACCTCAAATATTCTATCACATTTTTCATTGTTGTAAGAATGAATCCTGCTTAACTCCTTCATTTCATCGTATCGCTCCACTATACGATAAATTTCGAGGTATTTTTATCGCATAGCAGCGAAGTTTCCTATGCGACCTATTACATAAAAAGAGCATCGAAAGAGAATACACATTCTTCTCTTCCAATGCTCCACACTTTTTTATCTTATTTCAGGATTTTTTCTTATATCAGTCTCCATACTGAAGAAGCTGAAGAACCATTCCATCTTCATTGAAGTAAACTCCATCAAAGTAAGGATCACCCATAAGATCATCCTCAGTAATGGTCTCAGACGGCTTCTGCTCAAGGACAATTGCTGTTTGGCAATCCTTGCTGATGCGAAGGGTTCCTGTATAGAAAAGATCCTCTACACGATCATCGCTGTCAACATAGAGTACTCTCCAACCATCTTCCTCCGGCTCGCCAAGGAAATAATACTCAGCACCATCAGTCTCTCCGGTCATGCTGCCGTCTTCATTAACTTTAACGATATCTTTTTTGCCGGTCTTCTCATTCAGTGTGATTTCAACTGTATTGCCTGCTTCCAGGTTCGGAGCAATCTCAACTGCTCTGTAGAAATCAGCTTCGATAGTATAGTAATCTCCCTCATCCTTCAGCGTATCGGATTTCAGAGAAAAGCTAAGCTTGGACATCTGTCCGCCTTCGCTCTCATCATCCTGAACATCAAAGCCGTATTCCTGAATCACATTCCAGGAATCTGCATCGGAAGAAGCTGCATCGCTGCTTTCCAGAGCATCTGCAGATGCCTCTCCGCTCTCCTGCTGATCACCTGATGCTGTCTGGTCTCCGGAAGCTGCTGCATCAGAAGATACTGCTGTGCTTGTTCCGCATCCTGCCAAAAGCATTGCTGCTGCCAAAAGGCCTGCAAGGTACTTCTTTTTCATTTTTCAATTCCTCCTTGAAATTCATTTTTCTTTTTCATACCCGGCTATTCTACACTGCTTTTTCCTTTTCGTCCAGATTTTAACAACAACTTTATAAGAAATGCCCCCTTACAAACTTCTCCGCCTACGGCGGATCGCTTCAGCGACAGATTTTCTCTCCGCCGCATTGTGATCCTGGCATATGAGCAGTTATCATTTACTTGCAGAAGTTTTTTCTGTTATAGAAGTTTTTCTGTTATAATAGAAAGGATTTTTTTATTTTTAACAAAGGGGTGAGTATATGTCTGATATGACAAACAACACAGGACGTGAGAAATTTGGTTCACGTCTTGGCTTTATTCTTGTTTCGGCAGGCTGTGCGATCGGTATCGGAAACGTTTGGAAATTTCCTTACCTTTGCGGTCAGTACGGCGGTGCTGCCTTTATTCTGATCTATCTGGTCTTCCTTCTTATTCTCGGAATACCGGCTATGATCTGCGAATTTTCCATGGGACGCAGGAGCCAGCATTCTGCAGCCTTAAGCTTTGATACGCTGGAACCCAAGGGCAGCCACTGGCATCACCTGAAATGGATCAGTATCTTCGGCTGCTATCTTCTGATGATGTTCTATACTACCGTCAGCGGCTGGATGATCTACTACTGCTTCCGCAGCATTCGCGGTGACTTTGTCGGTGCTTCCAGTGAGCAGATTTCGGCAGAATATACCTCCATGCTTTCCGATGCACCGAACATGGTTTTCTGGACTATTCTGATCTGTATCATCGGCTTTATCATCTGCTTTTTCGGCATTCAGAATGGTGTGGAGAAGGTCACCAAGGTCATGATGTCTGCCCTTCTCCTTCTTATGGTCGTTCTGGCGGTTCACTCCATTTTCCTGGAGGGTGCGGGAGAAGGCATCCGCTTCTATCTGGTTCCGGATTTCCAGAATATGGCTGAGATGGGTATCGGCAATGTGGTTTATGCAGCCATGAGTCAGGCCTTCTTTACCCTCTCTATCGGTATCGGTGCCATGCTGATCTTTGGCAGCTATATTGAAAAGGATCATTCCCTTACCGGTGAAGCTATCACGGTTACCGCATTGGATACCTTTGTGGCCCTTATGGCTGGCTTTATCATTATTCCGGCCTGCTTTGCCTTTGGTGTCAATCCAGATGCCGGACCAGGACTAATCTTCATTACCCTGCCGAATATTTTCGCAAAGATGAGCGGCGGAAGACTTTGGGGAGCACTCTTCTTCCTTTTCCTGACCTTCGCAGCCTTCTCTACGGTTGTTGCCGTATTTGAGAATATCATTGCCTTCGGCATTGATCTTTTTGGCTGGACCCGTAAAAAGAGCGTTCTGGTCAGTGCTGTATTGATCATTATTCTGAGTATGCCTTGTACACTTGGTTTCAATGTTCTGGCCAATATTCAGCCGATCGGAGCAGGAAGCACCATCATGGATCTGGAGGACTTTATTGTTTCCAACAACCTTCTTCCTCTGGGCAGCCTTGCCTTTGTTCTGTTCTGTACCAGAAAGAATGGATGGGGCTGGGATGCTTTTATCGAAGAAGCAGATGCCGGAAAGGGAATCAAATTCCCGAAATCCTTACGGACTTATATTTCCTATGTCCTTCCGATTCTGATTCTGATCGTTTACTTTAAAGGCTATTACGACAAGTTCAGTCCCATGGGAACCACTGTTCTGACTGTCTGGATGATCCTGGGCATTGCCTTTACTGCATTTATTTTCTATTGCGCCAAGCCGGCCAAAAAATCTTAATACACATCGTATTGGAAGCAGCTTAGGAAAAGGCTGATAAAAGCATTTCCTTCGCTTTCACAGTATATAGCAGGCGGCCATGCAAGCATGACCGCCTGATTTGTCACTTTCCGGAAAAATACATAGAAAGTTTTAAATTATGTCTAATACTTCAGCAAATACAGAGCGTGAGAAATTCAGCTCACGCCTCGGTTTTATCTTTGTTTCTGCCGGCTGTGCGATCGGCATCGGAAACGTTTGGAAATTTCCCTATCTTTGCGGGCAATATGGCGGTGCCTTCTTTATCCTGATCTATCTGGTCTTTCTGCTTCTCCTTGCAGTGCCGGCTTTGATCATCGAATTTACCATGGGCAGAAAAAGCCAGCATTCTGCTGCCAAAGCCTTTGATCTCTTAGAGCCCAAAGGCAGCCACTGGCATCATATGAAATGGATTTCTGTTATCGGCTGTTATCTTCTGATGATGTTCTATACAACTGTCAGCGGCTGGATGCTCTACTACTGCGTCAGAACCGTTCGCGGAGACTTTGTCGGTGCAAACAGTGAAGAAATCAACAACGCCTTTAACAGCATGCTTTCCCAGGCACCGACCATGGTTTTCTGGACCATCGTCATTTGCATTGTCGGCTTTTCCATTTGCTACCTCGGCATTCAAAATGGTCTGGAGCGTATCTCAAAATATATGATGAGCGCTCTCTTAATCCTTATGGTAGTGCTTGCCCTTCATTCCCTCTTCCTGGAAGGATCCGGAGAAGGCATCCGCTTTTATCTGATTCCGAATTTTACAGATATTCTGGAAAAGGGTATCGGCAATGTCGTCTATGCGGCCATGGGTCAGGCCTTCTTCACCTTAGGTGTCGGACTCGGCTCCATGCTGATCTTCGGCAGCTATCTGGAGAAGGACCGTTCCCTTACAGGGGAAGCTCTGACAATTACCGTTCTGGATACCTCTGTGGCACTTATGGCCGGCTTTATCATTATTCCTGCCTGCTTTGCCTTTGGTGTGGATCCCGGCTCAGGCCCTGGCCTGATCTTTATCACCCTGCCTAATATTTTTGCGCAAATGAGCGGCGGCAGGATCTGGGGTGCCTTTTTCTTTCTTTTTATGACCTTCGCAGCCTTCTCTACCGTTGTTGCTGTATTTGAAAATCTGATTGCCTACAGCATCGACCTCTTCGGCTGGACTCGTAAAAAGAGTGTCCTCGTTACAGGGCTTCTTATGATCCTTTTGAGCATGCCCTGTGCCTTGGGTTATAATCTGCTTTCCGGCTTTCATCCCCTTGGCCTCGGAACAACTATCCTTGATCTGGAGGACTTTATTGTTTCCAACAATCTCCTTCCTCTCGGCTGTCTGGTCTATGTTCTCTTCTGTACCAGAAAAAGCGGCTGGGGCTGGGATGCTTTTATCGAAGAGGCGGATCAGGGAAAAGGAATCAAGTTCCCGCCAATTTTAAAGAATTATGTATCTTATGTGATTCCGCTCCTGATCATTATTGTCTATCTGAAAGGTTACTATGATACCTTCTCCTCTAAGGGAACGGGTATCCTGACTCTCTGGATGATCCTGGGTGTATTCTTTATTGGACTGGTCTTCTACTTTGCAAGACCGGCGAAGAAATAATAAAGGTGCAGTAGTTACTGCACCTTGCCCTTTACAATTTTCTTTCCGGCATAGCTCCCTGTATAGGAGAAGTTTACTTTACCTTTTTCTACATACCAGGTGCTTCCGCCATATGCACAAAGGCCTGTCGCATTCCAGTTAAGAACTCCTTTTTGAACATAGTACCAGGCATTGCCATGCTGGCAAAGACCGGTATAGTTCCAGTTCAATACGCCCTTCTGTACATAATACCAGGCACCCTTGCCGTTTACCTGAGCAAGACCGGTATAATTCCAATTCAGTACGCCCTTCTGTACGTAATACCAGGCGCCCTTACCGTTCACCTGGGCAAGGCCGGTGTAATTCCAATTCAGTACGCCCTTTTCTACGTAATACCAGGCATTTCCATGCTGGCAAAGGCCGGTATAGTTCCAGTTCAGGACACCAGCCTGCAGGTAATACCATGCGTTTCCATACTTACAAAGTCCGGTATAATTCCAGTTCAGCTTACCCTTCTGTACATAATACCAGGCGCCTGTACCATTTACCTGGGCAAGACCGGTGTAATTCCAATTCAGCTTGCCTTTTTCCACGTAATACCATACGCTTCCATAGTATACAAGACCAGTATAGCCAAAGTCCACCTTGCCGGTCTTATCGATATACCACCAGCCTGCACTGTTTTGTCCAAGCGTCGGTCCTGTTATCAGCTTGCCTTTTTCGATCTTGTACCAGGCGTTTCCAATCCTCAGCACGCCTGTTTTTAAGAAATTGACCTTCCCATTTTCCACATACCAGCTTCCATACTGATTTGCTGCAAGGCCTGTATATCCTCTATCCACTTTGCCATTTACATAATAATCCCAGCTGCCATCTTTATTCTGCTTCAGCCCGCTAAAAAGCTGTTTTCCGCCTACATATACAGTTGGCTGGCTGGAAAAAGCAGCCAGGAGATTTTCCGATAGGCTATTCCATTCTTCCTCATTTCCCAAGAAGTAAAGGGTTTTTAAATTGCTGCAGCCTGCGAATGCATCCTCTCCTACATCTGTGAGACTGGCAGGAATGCTGATACTTGTTAAACTCTTGCATCCTTTAAAAGCATACTCCCATATCGTTACCATGCCATCCGGAATGCTGATGCTTTTTAAACTGCTGCAGCCTTCAAAGGTAGAAGTATATAGAATGATTACTCCATCCGGAATATTGATACTTGCTAAGCTGCTGCAGCCACTGAAGGCACCGGTTCCGATCTGCTCTACCCTGTTCGGAATATTGACACTCTTTAAACTGCTGCAGTCACTAAAGGCCCATTGCGATATACGGGTCAGACTCTTTGGCATTGTTACACTGCTCAGATTTTTACATTCACTGAAGGCACAAGAGCCGATACTTGTTACTCCTTCTGACAAGACTACCTTCTTGATACTGGAAGCATAGGACTTCCAAGGTGCATCATAGAGGTCGCTCGACATATCTCCGCTGCCACTAACAGTAAGCAGTCCCTCACTGTCCAGTTTCCATGTCACATTTTCTCCACAGGTACCGGAAGCAACAATATTAGCTGCAGAAAGAAGATTGCTGTCTTCTTCCACAACTTCTATCTCTCTTTCTGCGTCTCCGCTCTCTTTTCTGGCTTCATCCACACCCGCTTCCTTTTGGGAAACATTCTCTGAAGTAAGCTCCTCCGCATAGGCAGCCACCGGCTGACACAGCATCAAAGCTGCCAGAAGAAGCGCCATTCCACCTTTCATTCTCTTCCGCCTGATCATACTTTCTCTCCATCCTTCTATTGATTGTTCTATATGCAGGCTTTTCCTTATAACTCCATTGCTGCCATAAAGCCTTCTTCTACTGCATCGAAGATCTTTCTGGCCTTCTTACAATCCCCGATCTCCCGATAAGGAATTCCTGCTTTTTCCAGCATCTCTTTCAGCTCAATTGTCGGATTCGCTTTCATGCCAAGGGCATTTATAACCGTATCTGCTTCAAGTTCCCTGATCTGACCGTCTGCAGTTTCTACCCTTACTTTTCCACCATCCACACTGAGGCATTTTGTTTCAAGATAAGTCTCTATCTCATCCATTCCTGCGATCAGCTGACGAACCTTATGCTTGTGAAGACGATAGGCATCCGGCGCAAGCTCATTCCGCATTTCAACGATAGCGAGCTGCTTTCCTTGCTTTGCCAGATGGATTGCTGTCTCTGTTCCTACCAGGCCGCCTCCCAGCATGATTACCTTTTCTCCGATCTTTGCCTTCGGCTCATAAGCTTCCATTGCCTGCATACATGTCTCAATACCGGGGATTGGCGGACAAAGGGGTGATGAGCCAATTGCTATTATAACATACTCATACTCTTTCAGCTCCTCTTCGGATAGCTCTTTATTATATTCAACAAAGATATCTCTGTTTCTAACCTCTTCTGCCATGGAATCAGCAAGACCCTTCAGATCATATTTGTCTCTGTCATTTTTTGCAAAATTCAGGATTCCGCCCAATTCTCCGCTCTTCTCTGCCAGGGTCACCTGATGCCCCCTGTCTGCTGCGGTGATGGCTGCATGCATGCCGGCAATGCCAGCGCCGATCACAAGCAGCTTTTTCTTCTCCTTCGCATCTCCGGCATGCGTCAGATTGCCATGCTTTGCATAAGGATTGATCGAGCAGCCCTCCGGAAATTCCCCATTCAGCTCAGCCATGGCTTCCTCACGGGGACCCGGGAAACATCTCATACAACGGATACATTTTCTAATCTCACCGGCTTTTCCCTCGGAAGCCTTTTTGATCCAGTCAAAATCCGCATCCAGAGCCCTGCACATAACAACCAGATCACATTTTCCATCCCGGATCCAGTTCTCTGCTGCCGCAGGATCATTGATGCCTCCGACCACGGCAACCGGAATGGATACCGCCTTCTTAATGGCTGCTGCCGCTTCTACGTTACAGCCGTGAAGGTCATAAAGGGTTGACATCATCTTGGTTTCCATTGGCTTATTATAAATACCGGCCGAAACGTGAATCATATCAATATAGGGCTCGATCTGCTTTGCATAAGCTACGATTGTGTCGAAATCATATCCATCCTCAACATTCTCCTGACCGGAAAGTCTGACCTCAAGAATAAATTCTTCACCACAAGCCTCCCTGATTGCTTTGAGGATCATGACAGACAAACGAGAACGGTTTTCCAGACTTCCGCCGAATTCATCTGTCCTCTGATTCCATCTTGTGGAAAGAAACTGATGAGGAAGCCAGCCGTGTCCGGCATGAAGACAGACACCGTCAAAGCCGCAATGCTTCATAAAAACAGCTGCAGCAGCAAAATCTTCTGTCGTCTCCTGAATGATCTCTTTTGTCATGGCCTTGATATGACCGCCGTTTTCATTTATGCAGTCCATAGGACCATAGCCCGGATTTGCTTCAGAGGGCTCCTGTTTATATCTTCCTGTATGGCAAAGCTCAATCATGGCTTTTGCACCATGCTCATGAATTACATTGCAGTAATCCACATAGGGCTTTGTGTGTTCTGGGGATAAGTCCTGAAATCCATAAAATTCCCTTGCATCACGGGCGGAAGCAGCTGATACAGAGGTTTCCCCGATACAAAACTCAGCCACCCCTCCGTCACAATGATTTGCTGCATCCTTCAGCTGCATTGGATGCACATTGCCATCCGGCATAACCATAACCGGTCCCTTAGGTGCCCTTATAATTCTATTTTTGTAGGTCTGTCTCCCGATCTGAATCGGGGACAAAAGGGTTTCAAATTGTTTTGCCATTTTTTTCTCCTTTATCCTGTCCTGCTTTTTTTCCGATTAAGTTAAACTCAGTATAAGCAGACATTTTATGTCAGTCAATTTCTATTCTATTTCCCTTTTGAACAGAATTTTATGTTATAATTTGACATATTTATTAATAGATTAGCAACAATAGGAGCAACTATGAACCGGAAAGCCCGCGATTATATCAACTCACAACATGAAAAGTCCCTTTCCTCTCTGGAATACAGGCAGATTTTAACAATGAATGACAATCTTTCCTTTCTTTGCCATAATTCTCTTGAAATCAACCGAAACATGCAAAGGTATCTCAGCATAAACGGAATTGTTCTGACGGATCAGGGGCGCTATTGTCTCGTGCTTTTTCGAGAACACAAGGACTCAAAGGAAGCCCCTCTTGAGCAGGCACTCTCCCATCTTCTAGTCAGAAAGGTTGCTGACGAGGTTCTCTGGGGCTCTAATATCTATTTCTTTGGTCATATTGATTGGAATCCTCTCCTTCTTCTCTCCCTGCCGATCGAGGAAGGCGAAGAGGAGTATTCCGATGAAGCGGTTTATCAATATCTGGAGAAGGAAATCAGACAGATTCAAGAAAAGTGTAGAGAGGAGTATGCTATCAGCCTGAGTGCCTATTCCAGCAGGCTTTTTTCCGATATTCGTTTTACGCAGACCCATTACGACCGTCTCTATAAGAAGCTGAACTATCACCGTTTTCTTGGAGAAGGCTATGATCCTCTCTATGCCATTTCTGCCCGTCATCATTTTCCGGCTCTCTCCTCCGCCCTGGAAGAAGATGCTGCTCTTCTTTCCTCTGTCCTCACAGAGGGAGGCTCTTCAGATGCACTTGCAGAAAAGGTATTTGCTGATTTTCGAGAGGCAGATTTGAATTCTACAGAAGAGTTAAAGGTGAATTTTGCTGATTTTATTAATTTGAAGCTGGATGAAAGCTTTCGAAGAAAAGGGATTCCCCTAAATTCTGAAGAAATCCGGGATTCCCTGAATACATGTATGGACTATGCTGTGAGCATAAAAGATATGGAAGACTGGTTTTCTGCCTATCTGCATCAGATTTGTCTTTCCTCCGTCCGTGCCAAGCGTTTTAAGAATTATCAGAAAATCACGCAGGTAAGAAGTTATATTGACCTGCACTTTCGGGAGGAAAGTCTGAATGTCAATGCACTTGCCCAGCACTTTGCGATAAAGCAAAGCCTTCTTTCCTCCGGCTTTAAAAAGCTCTATGGACAAAGTGCCTCTGCTTATATCCTGTACTGCCGTATGGAAATGGCAGAAAATCTTCTCCTCGGCTCAGAGAAAAGCATTGCACAAATCTGCAGGGAAAGCGGCTTCGGCAGTGTGGAAACCTTTTACAGGCTCTTTCATAAGCTGCACGAATGCTCCCCTAAAAAATGGAGAAACAGAAACTGATTCCTGTAAATGCTGCGAACAGACGACATTTTCTTAGGACTTCTTTTTGCCGAGCTCCCAAAAGGCAAGGGCTGAGGCCGCTGCCACATTTAAAGAATCCACATGGTGTGCCATCGGAATCATAACCGTATAATCGCAATTTCCAATGGTTTCTGCGGCAAGTCCATCGCCCTCTGTTCCCAAAACAATCGCCAGTTTCTCTTCTTTCAGAAGAGCCGGATCATCAATGGAAAGAGAGTCCTCCTTTAAGGCCATGGCTACGCTTTTAAAGCCAAGCCCCTTCAGTATTTCCAGATCCTTTGGCCAATCCTCCAGAAAGGTCCATGGAATCTGAAATACCGTCCCCATGCTCACGCGGATGGCACGGCGGTAGAGCGGATTGGAAGATGCCTTTGTCAATAGAACCGCATCCATCCCCAATGCTGCTGCCGAACGGAAAATCGCACCCACATTGGTCGGATTGACCACATCTTCCAATATGGCAATCCGTCTCGCATTCCGGCAAATCGCCTCTGCAGACGGCAGCTTTTTTCTTCTCATCAGGCAGAGCATTCCCCTGGTCAGCTTAAAGCCTGTCAGCTGCGTCAGAAGGTCAAAGTCGGCTGTATAGACCGGAATCTCTCCCGCACGTTCAATCAGAGCCTTTCCTTCCCCTTCAATATGCTTTTTTTCCATTAGCATGGACAGGGGCTCATAGCCCGCATCCAGGGCCCTCTCTACTACCTTGGGACTTTCCGCCAGAAACATGGCATTTTCCGGGTCTGCTCGGTTTAGGAGCTGATTCTCGCTGAGGCGGGCGTATGGATCCAAGGCAGGATCCTTAAAATCTGTAATTTCAATAATGGACATATCTCTTTCTCCATTCAAGACTCGCTCGAGAGTCTTACGCGCCGGATTCAGGTCTGCCTTAGCAGACACATCCCTTTTCGAATCCGTGCATATTCTAAGCATCTGAGCGTGAAAAGCCGTTTTTCATTTCACAGCTTCTCGTATAAAGAACATCCGCCAGAAGCCTTTCAGTTTCTTCTTTTACCATATCTGCGATTTCCTGATTGGCCTGCTCCCTTTCCTTCATTGACAAGGCTTTCCTATCATATCTGCTGATGATGGCTCTTCCCCCTGCCTGTACCTTATTCTGATAGCGTTCGATGGCATTACTGCAGCTGCTCCAGCTGGCATCTGCCATTGCTGCGATCAGCCGGTTTGCCCAGTAAAAGCTCTCACTGGTCACCCGCTCTCCTGTATTGGCAAAATAATCCGGTGTTCTGTCTACATTTGCATAAAAGGGTACAAAGGCATTGAAGACATTGGAGCCAAAGGCCACCCATTCTAAGGCTCTGCTTTCAAAGGGCTGATCCGGCCGAAGTTCTGTCAGGGAAAGAAAATTATTTCGGTTTACACCGATAGGGCGGAAGGAGCCTCTTACTGATGCATCTCCATGCTTTCCATAAGGATCATAGTCTGTCCCCTGAAAATGATTGGACAGAGCATATTTGATATCTTCCACGGTGATCTTCTTTTCTGGGATGCGCTGCCAGGGAAGATCATCTGATCCCGGAGTAAAATCTGCTCCCTCTCCCTCCCATTTGACTGTCCTTGGATTGAAATATCTCTGCAAGATCCAGGCACGAGGGGTATTGTAAACATGATCCGCATCCGAATGGGAACCAAAAGCATCTCTTGCATTAAAATGCCCATCCATAGAAAGATCCAGATGATTTACTGCAATAAATTCCTTCAGGTCTGCAGAACACATATGCTCCTTCTGTTCGCCAAAGGCATCCTCCAGATCAAACTCGTCAATCCCAAACTGATTCGGCATAACGACATAAGCATCATCCGGAACCTTTCTTGCAATCCAGTGATGACCGCCAATGGTCTCCAGCCACCAGATTTCATCCTGATCCTGAAAGGCAACTCCATTCATCTCGTAGGTTCCATAGCTTTCCAGCAGAGTGCCCAAACGAAGCACGCCCTCTCTGGCACTGTGAATATAAGGAAGAAGGATGCTAACGATATCTTCCTCACCGATACCGCCCTTTTGCTCTTCTTCTCCATCCTTTGCCGGGATATATTCCACCAAAGGATCCGCTGCCAGCACCCTTTCATTGGAGGTGATGGTTTCTGTTGCCGTCATAGAAATATTTTCTTCATTCACACCTGCTGCCGCCCAGATGCCTTCTTTGCCTATGGCATTCGGCATAGCACTATAGCGCATGGGATTTTCCGGAAGGGGAATCTCCACATGGGAAAGAACAGATTTATAGTACTTTGGCTGCTCATCCGGCTGGACAACAATGAATTTCTTCGGATCGAAGGCTCCCGCTCCGGAATCTTCATTCCTTGCTGCAAGGGTTGATCCGTTATAACTGGCTTTTTTTCCTACTAATATGGTTGTACAGGGCATGTTTTTCTCTCCATTTTGTTCTATTTTCAATAAGATCCTACAGGCACTTTTTTACATTTAATCATATCTGACAAGTAAGACCATTCGAAATACATTATACCGCTCTCTCCGCTGGCATTTCAAAATTTTTAGAGCACTTTACTTACTATCACTTTAGTGATACTAACTGGCTGAACTTTTCCAAGTCAGTCTCCGCTCTATCCAAATATATGAGCAAAGGAAGAAAATAGCCCCTGGATTTCTCCAAGGGCTACTACACATTCATTTTTCTTACACTGCCAGTCCGGGGAAAAGCAGGCAAACTAAGATTACCGCAAGCATTCCATAAAAAATATAGAGTACCGTTGTACGGAAGATAGGACCATAGCCTTCCTTATGTGTTAGACCGCAGGTCATCAAAGCAGATATCACTGCTGCATTAATCGGAATCGTATCCAGAATAGATACTGCAAAACAGGAAATTCTGTGCATGGCTGCGGCCGAAATATTGATCTGATCCAGAAGAGGAACAAAAATACCGGCCGAAAGCTGAATGCCTGTTACGGCATTTCCTGCCAAAAATCCGGTAAAGGATGCTGACAGGGCGAAGCTAAGATAAGGTGAAACATTCACTGCAAGTGCGGTAAAGGCGGCACTTAAAAAGGCAAAACCTGCCGTCGCCTGAATAACATTTGCAAGTCCCTGCTGAAAGGCCATCGGAATAAAGGTTGCGCTGCCTGCGGTAACACCTGCACCATAGATATCCATGTAGGCTTTAATCTTATTCTTCTTATTACCAACGATATATTTATAAAGGGTAAGGGAAGCAACCACTGCACCTGCAACAAGTGCGATTACAACGTCTACGCCAAAAACCATATTTAAAACAGCAACGATCAGAAGCGGAACAACAGAAAGAAGAAAGGGCGGAAGCTCCTGTTTTTCCTGCTTGGATGCTTCTACTTCTTCGCTTTCCTGTCCAGGCCCCATCCCCGGAACAACCGGAACCGGTGTATAATGCTCTCCATCCTTTTCTGCCTTTTTCAATGCTCTGTAAATATAGATGCAATCACAGATCAAAATGACTATAACACCGACAATACCAGGAACGAATGCTGCTGTCGTTGTGGTTCCAAAGAACATAGATGCCAGAATATTACCATTTGTCAGCGGTGTTCCAGGACAGCATACTGCTGTTGTAACCCCTGCAAAAAGAACTGCCGGAATCAGCCTTCTCGGCATATCATGCTCTTCAAACATCTCAATACCAATTGGCATCAAAGTAAAAATACAGACAAAAGCGTCCAAACCGCCAAAGCCAAAAATAATGGCAATCAGCATAAATACATACGCCGTCAGAAGCTTTCTTGAAAATTCACTTTTTCCTCTCTCTACCAGCACCTTTGTAAGGGTATCTGAGATAGATTTTGCTGCACCGGTTCGTAAGATCAGCTGACCAAAGAGATTTGCCGCCAGGAATTTCAGCAGAAACATGGTCACGGCCGATGAAACACCGGTTAAAAGTGTAGAGGGCTCTGCCATAGGCCCGCTACCGCTTCCTATAATTGTTTCCAGTAAGGGCAAACCTTCCAAAAGTGCGACAAGAATCGCTGCCAAAATAAAACTCAGTGTCGGATTCATGCCTTTATAAACCACAAAAATAACGAATGCCAAAGGGATCAGCAATAACAGTAACTGAACCATATCTTCCTCCTTTTCTCCCTATCCGGGCTCCCCCTCTGCCTACTTCGTAAGTGTAAAACCGCAAAATTATGAAGTCAAATTCATATTATTTCCTGCTTGCATGAGTTTTATGAATACGTTAAACTTTTTATATTCACAAGGGGTTAGTTGAAAATCTAAATGCACGTTTGAAGATGTAAGTGCACGGCAGGAAATATGTCATAAGGGAGGCTTCTATGGAAATCACACAGCTTCATTATTTCAAAACAGTGGCAAAGTTCGAAAGCTTTACCAAGGCTGCCAAAGAGCTGCATATCACCCAGTCTGCCCTGTCCCGTTCCATTGCCCAACTGGAATCCGATATCGGGATTCAGCTTTTTGAACGAAGACGGGGAGGAAGAATCACCCTGAACAAGGACGGTCTCTTCTTTCTCCAACATGTGACTGAAATTCTAAATACCCTGGAAAACACCGTTTCCGCTGTCAAGGAAATGAGTGGGCTCGAGCAGGGCATCATCAATATGGCGGTCACTGAAGCCGTTTTTGTCAAAAATGTAATCCTGGATTTTATGAAAGACTATCCGGATATCCGGCTGACCTGCCGGCTTCAGTCACCCGAGCAGATCCGCCAAAGTCTGGATGACGGCAGTCTGAACTTTGCCATTTGCGATGAACGAATTTATGGAGAAGGCCTGGAATGGCAGCATCTTTTTACCGACCACCTGACGGTTATGCTCCCAAAGGATCATCCTCTGCACAAGCGCACTTCTATCCGTTTGGAGGAACTAAAAGATGAACATTTTATCATCAGCAATATCGGCTACGATATGGAAAGTAAGATTGTCCAGTTTTGTCAAAGAGCCGGCTTTTCTCCCTATATTGTCTACGAAGGAACCGGTGAGGATCTTTGCGGCCAGCTTGTTTCCCAGGGCATTGGCATTATGATCACCCCCTATTCCATCACTGCCAGTCTGCATTACCTGAATCACATGCAGCCGGTCAAGGGAGGAATTTCCTTAAATGAAACCTATGCCAGCAACGAAATCGGTCTTCTGACAAAAAAGGGACAGTTTCAATCCCAAGCTGCTTCTGCCCTTGCCGAAAGAATTCGGGAATATTTTCAGCTTCTCCCTCCTTATCAGAATATCTAAAATTTTAACTTCCCTGCTGCGAACAGGGCTAAGAATGGATATTCATATTTTTCATAACTATGCTGCATAATCAGAATTTGACGAATAGTTAATAGCCAAACTATACTATAGAAAAAGAAGCGGCACCAAGAGTTACTTGCTTTTTACTTCTTTTTAGATTAGATGCGATGTATCTCTGAACGCTTCATTTATAATTCATTTCGGGAGGAAAAAAGATGGCTAAAATAATGGATGCCAGACGCGTATTGATTTTATACGCTACAATGACCAGAAATACCCAGCAGATTGCTGAGTGGTTCAAAGAAACCTTCGAGGAGTATGGATGGGAATGCACCTTTGTCCGTATTGCAGCAAATACAAAATGGGAGGAGCTTCAGGATCAGCTCTATTTTGATGATTATGATCTGATCTGTCTCGGTTCTCCCATCGTTGGCGGAAATGTACTGAAGCCCCTGGTAAATGTCCTCAGCTTCGGCGGCGGCGGTGGTCTGGAGAAGGAAGTTCAGCAGAATCTCGACCAGAAAAAAGCAGATGCGGCAGCTCCGCCTGCAGGCATGCGGGTAGAATGGAGAAGAAGCCATGCTCCCTCTCCGGGAATGCCAAATCATGAAGGTCCACGTCCTTACGGAATCGTCTTCACGACCTATGGAGGCGGCTTCTTCGGACCGGACGAAGCAACTGCCAGCCTGGAACAAATGAAACTCTATCTAAAGCTCTATAATGTAGATGTGATCGGCCGCTTCTCCTGCGCCGGAAAAGAAACCGGTCCTGCCGGCTATCCCCTTGGTGTAAAGCCGAAAAAGGATTTCATCCCCGGCAAAAAGCTGGAGGGACCGGATGCAGATGTTTGCGATGCCGTTATGTATAAAATGGGGGACGGCAGCCTTGTTCCCGGCTCTTACTTCTTCCACTATGACTGTGATTCCAAACCCGGTCCCCGTGAAGAAGCAAAGGCAAAGGCCTTTATCGCTGATATCGTGGAATGCTATTTCATGACCTATGACGGCGTACCCAATCCACCATTATCAGAGTTCACATCTCTTTCCTAAGTCTATTAAAATCTAGCTATTTGCCATTCCCTAGGCATCTGTAAAAGAAACGTATCCTCGCAGAGCGTTTAACTCAGCCGGAGCTTGCACTCAGACGAAGTAGAGTTTATCGTGCCTCATCTACGCTAGTGCTTCGAGGATGGTGAATTTTTCTGACTGAGTTAAAACACGAGATGTTCTGCCCAAGATCAAAAACCGTTAGGAAGACCTCGGTGCTTAGCAAGAGGTACATGGAACATGTGCCTCGCGCTTAGCATCCGCTAGGTCTTCCTTCAAGCGAGAGCGTGTTTTTGATCTGGCAGAATCATTCTCGTATTCTCAATTCAGAATTCAGATTACGAAAAATTATCTTTTGACTCTACCATAATCAGAATCCCGCTTTCAAAGGTGATTTCTCCTTCTTCTGTCGAAAGCTGATTGCTAACTCCCAGAGAATTCATAATCGTCATTTCTATCTTTTCCACATCGTAACTGAATCCCTTCAGGCTCAGGCCCTTGACAGAAGTCGTCAGAGGAAGAAAGGATATATAGCGTCCAAAAGAATTTTCCTCTTTGAACAGGCCAGAAAAGGCTCCCCCAAAAGGATGGGCTTCTTCAATATTTCCCAAGAGTCTGATTCTGTTCTGTGGGTCGAGCATATGGCAGGATATCCCTTTTTTCAAGGGGATTCCCATACACTGCACTGCGCCCAAGAAATGATCCAGCCTCCCACCTGTCATACCGAAAAGATCAATGTGTTCCACATTTAATTCTATTGCTCTCTTCAGGGCAATTTCTGTATCTGTATCGTCTTTTCTGACATTGAAGGTTCGAATCTCTATGCCTTCTGCATCCTGATATTTTTGACGGATAGAAGGGTCAATGGAATCATAATCTCCCAAAATATGGGTCGGTCTTAGGCCAATACGATCTAAAAATTCCAGTCCCTTATCTGCCGCGATGATCACATCATAGCTGCGATTTTTTATATATGCTTTTACAAAATCGTCGTCGAGGCTTCCCCCGGCGACGATCATTGCTCTTTTCTCTTTCATTTTTTACCCAATCTGTATCTTAGGGAAAAACTGCTAAAAGCATTTCCCTCGCGAAGCGCTTGCGCTAAGCGCGGTCGCTTGCCTTCCTACTTCTGCTGGTACTTTTCAATGTGCTCCAGATAGTATTTTACATTATCCGTAATATCTCCGTTGAAAACAGCCGATCCTGCAACGATGATATTGGCACCTGCCTCCAGAATTTCATCGATATTATCCCTGTTGACACCGCCGTCAATCTCTATATCGGTTGTAAGCCCTCTCTGCTGGATCTGCTCCCGAAGGCTGCGAATCTTCTGTGTACAGTAAGGAATGTATTTCTGACCGCCAAAGCCCGGATTTACCGTCATCAGCAAAATCATATCCACCTTATCCAGAACATAGCTGACCGTATCCAAAGGGGTTGCCGGATTTAAGGCAACTGCCGCACGGCAGCCTGCATCCTTGATCTGCTGAACCGTTCTGTCCAGATGCTTACAGGTTTCCGCATGTACTGTAATACTGTCTGCGCCTGCCTCCCGAAAGGCTTCGATATAGCGGCCCGGATCTTCAATCATCAGATGAACATCAAAAAAACGGTCTGTGAACTGACGGAAGGATTTGATGACAGGCATTCCGAAGGAAATGCTCGGCACAAACATACCATCCATAACATCTACATGAAACCACTTTGTTCCTGCTTCCTCCGCCTCACGAATCTGTTCTCCTGCCCTCGCGAAATCAAGAGAAAGAATTGACGGTGCTAACTGATACTCCATATTCCCTCCTAATATTTTCTCTGTTCCTTTAGTTCCTCATATATTAATTTATAATCATCATAACGCTGCTGAGAGATCTTTCCAAGAGAAAGTGCCTCCTTCACACCGCATTTCGGTTCATTGATATGACTGCAGCCGCCGAACTTACAGAAGGGCTCATAAGCTGCAAACTCCGGAAAATATGTACCCAGCTCTTCCTTCTCCATATCTTCGAGATAAAGAGAAGTAAAGCCCGGCGTATCCATGATAAAGCTATCCTCATCAATCATCAAAAGCTCACTGTGCCTTGTTGTATGCTTGCCCCTGTCGATCTTCTCGGAAATCTCACCGGTTTCCATCTGGGCATGCGGTGCCAGAAGATTGATCAAAGAAGATTTTCCCACACCGGAGGGACCTGCGACTGTCGAGGTTTTGCCCTTTAAGTGAGCCTTCAGCTCCTCTACTCCCTTTTCTTCTGCAGCACTGGTAAAAAGAAGCTCGTAGCCTGCTGCCTCATAGATTTTTCTCAGACTGCTGCATACTTCCTCATCTGCCATATCTTCCTTATTAAAGCAGATCAAAGCCGGTATTTTTCTTTGCTCCATGGTCACCAGAAAACGATCCAGAAGGGGCAGATTGGGTTTGGGCTTTGTGATCGCAAAAATCACCAGCGCCTGATCAATATTGGCAACTGCCGGTCTGATCAAGGTGTTCTTTCGGGGCAGAATCCTTGTGATATTTCCCTCTCGATCCTCTTCATGGGTTACCTCGATCTCCACATCATCTCCGACCAGTGGCTTGATCTTTTCTTTTCTGAATATTCCCTTTGCCTTACATGCATAAAGGCCGGCTTCTCCTGTATAAACATAGTAGAAGCCGGCAATGCCTTTTATAATTTTACCCTGCATAGATTTCTTTTATTCGCCTTCTCCTTCGCCCTCGCCTTCTCCTTCGCCTTCACCTTCACCGACATCATCGGTTCCGTCATTATAAGGACCGGAGCTGATATTGACTGTTATCGAGGTTCCGGATTCTACACTGGATCCGGAGGAAGGATACTGGCTGGAGATCACGCCTGCTGCATAGCTGTCACTCGGGTCTGTACTACCCTCTATAATGGACAAGCCGTAATTACTCAGAGTGCTGGCAGCCTCACTGTAGGATTTTCCGACAACATTCGGTACGGTAATATAGTCTACCTTCTTGCCCAGAGAAATCACCAGATCAACGGTAGAGCCCATTTCGACGGTACGACCAGCCGAGGTGCCCTGACTGATAACATAGCCTTCTTCTACCGAAGAGCTGTAATCGCTGGTAATAGATCCTGCATTCAGTCCTGCACTGGAAAGTGTTGCAATTGCATCTGACTGAGAAAGTCCTGTCAGAGTCGGTACAGTTGTTGTTTCCTGTCCTCTGCTGACGGTAAGCGTTACCTTTTTGTTCTTGCTGATACTGCTGCCGCCGGAAGGTGTCTGACTGATGACAACACCTGCATCGTACTCATTTGAATATTCATTCTGGATCGTATAGCCGATTCCTGCCGCATCCAGCTTTGCGATCGCATCCTCTTCTGTCAGTCCCACTACATCCGGAACCTTGGAGTTTGCCTTTCCTGTGCTGATGACAACATTGATCGTTGTATTTTCCGAAACCTTCTCTCCCTTTTTGGGATCCTGGGAAATGATCTTGTCCTCGTCTACCGTATCAGACGCCTCATAGCTTGCATGAATGCTGAGTCCCTTGTCACTGAGCGCGGATTTTGCTTCTGAATAGGTCATACCTGTGACATCAGGTACAGAAACCTGCTGAGAACTTGTCGCAGCCGATGAAGAATCTCCGCTTGAACTCCCAAAGTGAAAGAGCCCTACCACATTTCCGATCAGAAAAATAACAATACCTGCGATTACGATTGCCGTTACAATACCCATGATCGTTACGGCTTTCTCCATACGGGGATTCAAGAAGCCGCCCTCATCCTCATCGTCATCATAATCATAATCGTCATCTTCGTCCTCGTCCTCATCATCCTCATCATAGTCATAACGAGAACCCTTTGAACGGATTTCCTTTACCTCTTCATCACTGACCATCATCGTCTTCTGTGCATTCAGCCCCGGAATCACAACAAAGTTCTCATTGGGATTGATCAGCGCCTTCTTCAGATCAGTAAGAAGCTCCCCCATTGTCTGGTAGCGTCTGTCCGGATTCTTCTGTGTACATTTGTTGATAATGCCCTGCATGCTGATGGGCAGATCATGGGCATAGGCAGAAGGCGGCACCATCTCATCCTGAAGATGTTTGACCGCAACTGCAACCGGGCTTTCCGCATCGAAGGGAACCTTTCCGGTTACCATCTCATACATTACGATACCCAAAGAATAGATATCACTCTTATAATCCACATATCCGTTTCTTGCCTGCTCCGGTGAAATATAATGAACGGACCCCATCACATTCATTGTTACGGTCTCTGCAGTCGCTGCTCTCGCGATGCCAAAGTCCGTCACCTTGACCTTGCCGTCTGTAGAAATCATGATATTCTGCGGCTTGATATCCCGGTGTATGATCTGATGATTGTGGGCATCCTCGATTCCCTTTGCAACCTGAATAGCAATACTGACCGCTTCCTTAAACTGGATCCGGCCTTTTTTCTCGATATAGGATTTGAGGGTAATTCCCTCAATATATTCCATAATGATGTAATTGATTCCCTTATCGGCACCTACATCATAGATATTCACAATATTCGGATGGGTCAGGCAGGCTGCTGCCTGTGCCTCTGTTCTAAATTTTGCAAGAAAGCCTGCATCGGTAGCAAATTCTTCCTTCAGCACCTTCATTGCAACATAACGGTTCAGCTTCTTGTCCATTGCCTTGTAAACATAGGACATTCCGCCTGTACCGATCTTATCCAGGACCATATAACGTCCTGCTATCATTGTACCTTTATCTATCATAATCAAAGATTCTCCTGTTTGTCTCGGTCAGCCTTATGCTGCAAAGGGGTCTACCAGAATCACGGAAATATTATCCGTTCCTCCATTCTCATTTGCTGTGTCAACCAGCTCCCTGACCTTTTCCTCTTCCTCTGCCTCACCGTTTAAAATATGCTCGATCGTATCATCCTCAAGCATATTGGAAAGACCGTCTGAACAAAGGAGTATTTTATCTCCCTCTGTTAATTCTACCTTAAAGAAATCCGCCTTCACCTGATCCATTACACCGACAGCACGGGTAATGATATTCTTCTGCGGATGATTTCTTGCTTCTTCTTTTTTGATTTCGCCCTGACGAACCAGACTCTGTACATAGGAATGATCCTCTGTGATCTGCTCCAGCTCTCCCTGATGAAGGAGATAAAGTCTGCTGTCTCCTACATTCACAGCTAAAAGCATCCTATCCTGAATAGCAGCTGCCACAAGGGTGGTTCCCATGCCGCTCTTTTCCGTATCGATACGGGAACGGTTCAGCAGCTCCTCATTCGCAGTTTCCACTGCACGGGAAAGAATCTGTCTGGGTGTCTCATTCTCTGCCGCATCTCTTACAATTCCGACGATCCTGTGAATCACATAGCTGGATGCATAATCTCCTGCATTATGTCCGCCCATGCCGTCTGCAACCGCATAAAAGCCGGACAGGGGTCCGATCGCATCTTTGGAGGCATAAATATAGTCCTGATTGACCTGCCTCATTTTTCCGATATCTGTTTGTGAATATGATTTCATAACTCTGATGTGTCTATATAACGCTTTCTTAATTGTCCACAGGCTCCGTCGATATCACGGCCCATTTCCCTTCTAATAGTAACATTAATCCCGTAATTTTCAAGTTTCTTTTTGAAGCGGAGAATGGCCTCCCGGGTGCTTTGCTCATAGCTTTTCTCCCTTACCGGATTAATCGGGATCAGGTTAATGTGACAGTTTTTTCCCTTCAAAAGGCTGCCCAGCTCCCGGGCACTTTCCTCGGAATCATTGATATGATTCGCCATACTGTATTCAAAGGTAATTCTTCTTCCGGTCTGATCAAAATAATACTGACAGGCATCCAAAACCTCGGGCAGAGGCCATACCTTTGCCACCGGCATCATTTCCTCTCGAATCTTCTGATTGGATGCGTGAAGGGATAAAGCCAGGGTGACCGGAAGATTTTCCTCTGCAAAGCGACGGATCCCCGGAACGATCCCACAGGTAGAAACCGTGATATTTCTGGCACTGATATGAAGACCGTTCGGATCAGTGATCATATGAAGAAAGCGAATCAGATTTTCATAATTATCAAAGGGTTCTCCCATACCCATTACCACAATATTCGAGACCCTTTCCTTTCCTTCCTTCTGAATCCGGTAGACCTGATCCAGCATTTCAGCCGCAGTCAGATTCCGAATAACGCCTCCGATCGTGGAAGCACAGAAGCTGCAGCCCATCCTGCAGCCGATCTGGGAAGAAATACATACCGAAATGCCGTGATGATAGCTCATTCTGACGCTCTCGATATAATGATGATCTTCAGTCTGAAAGAGAAATTTCTGGGTTCCATCCTCTTTTGAAGTCTGAACCTCCTCTGTCTGAAGAAGGGTCAGGGAAGCATTTTCTTTCAGTTTGCTGCGAAAGTCCTTTGACAGATTTGTCATCTCATCAAAGGAATCTGCCAGCTTTACATGCATCCATTCATAAAGCTGCTTCGCACGAAAAGGCTTTTCTCCGAGGGAAGAAACGTAGTCCTTCAGCTCCTCCATATTCATTGATTTGATATCTGTCATTACTTTTCCTGTCCTTTCCCTGTCTTTTGGAATAGAGAAATAAAGAAGCCGTCATGATAAATTCCTTTATGGGGGAAAAGCTGGATCATACCCTCTTCTGCCGACGCTGCATAAAGCTCCTCCGGCAGCCCCTCCAGAGGCAGGGCTTCAAAAGGAAGTTCCTCCCTGATATAAGCCGCATTTCTTTCATTCTCTTCAATCGAAATGGTACAGGTGCTGTAAAGCAATCGTCCACCTGGCTTCACATAAGCACTGACAATGTCTAAAATCTGTCTCTGCAGAATCGAAAGCTCATGCATCTGAGCCGGTGTGATGCGGTAACGGATATCGCTTTTTCTGCCAACTACACCAAGACCTGAACAGGGCAGATCCGCAATGACCAGATCGTATGCCTCCAGATCCTCTTCCCGAAGTGCACAGGCATCCCATACCTGACTTTTGATATTCCGATAGCCCATTCTTTTGGCATTCTCATCAATCTTATCTGTCTTTTTCCTGCTGAGATCTCTGGAAATCACTTCTCCGCTTCCTCCCAGAAGCTCTGCCGCATAGAGGCTTTTTCCGCCCGGTGCCGCACAAACATCCAGAATCCGCATGCCTTCCCTGATCCCTGCCAGAGAAAGCACCAGCATAGAGCTGGTATCCTGTACATAAAAGAGTCCCTTTCGGAAGGAGGTAAGTCTGTCAATCCGATCCACTTTTCTCAATAAAAGGGCATTCTCAAAATAGGGATGATCTTCTGCCTGAAGCCCCTCTTTTCTCAAACTTTCCTTCAGTTCTTCTCTTCCTGTCTTTGCCTGATTCAGACGGATACAGAGCTTTTTATCAGCGGTAAAGGCCTTCAGCATGGCTTCCGTTTCTTCATAGCCATACCGTCTGATCCACATCTTTGTCAGCCAGGCCGGAAAAGAGTAGGCAATCGACAAGTAATCTATCCCCTTCTTTTCCGGATCTGGAAGAGAAATGTTATCCTTTTCCCGGATCAGACTTCTCAAAACACCGTTTACAAAGCCCTTCAGCTGCCGGTAGCCTGCCTTTTCCGTGAGTTTTTGTGCCTCATTACAGACCGCATGATCCGGTATCCTGTCCAAAAAAAGGATCTGATAAGCACTCATTCTCAGAATGGTGCGAATCGCAGCCTTCATTTTTTCTGTTTCCAGCCGGGATACGGCATTCAGATAATAGTCCAGGGTAAGAAGGTTTTCCGTTGTCCCTTCTACCAGTCTGGTATAAAGAGCCCTTTCTTCCCTGGAAAGCTTCGGATGCTCTGCATAGCTTCTGGCAAGCTCCTCCGTGGTAAAAGCCTCCTTCTCTAAAATGCGAAGCAGGGATTCCATTGCCAAACTGCGTGCTTGATCAGTCATTACGTCTTCTTCCTCCGAATAGAATCAGGATACGAAGCAGCTGCAGGATTGCCGCTGCCGCAGATGCAACATAGGTAAGGGCCGCCGCGCGAAGGACCTTTCTGGCCATACGCAGCTCTTCCTCTCCCAAAATGCCCGTTTCTTCCAGCATACGAAGTCCTCTTCTTGAAGCATCAAACTCCACCGGAAGGGTTACAAGATGGAAAAGAACCGCCAGGGAAAAGATCAAAATACCCAGATTGATCATAAAAATACCTGTCTGGCTGTTAAAGAAAAGCCCCAGGATCAGGATCGGCCAAGCGATATAGGAAGCCACATTTGCCGCCGGTACAAGAGCACCTCTGATCTTCAGCGGAAGATAACCGTCCGCATGCTGAACTGCATGACCGCACTCATGGGCTGCAACGCCAATGGCTGCAACAGAGCTCCTCGCATAGGTTGCATCTGAAAGATTGACTACCTTTCTCGATGGATCATAATGATCCGTCAGAGAGCCTCCGACATGTCCGACCGAAACATCACCTATCTTATTGCAGATAAGCAGTCTTCTTACAACCTCTTCTCCTGTCATATTGGTCATGCTGCGCACATTGGCAAAACGACCATAGGTTGCATTCACATTTGCTGAAGCAGCCAGACTGATCAGTGCACCGATCACCACCAGAATATAGGTTGGATCGAAATAGTAGCCATATCCGTAATATCCTAGCATAAGATTTCCCCTTCTTTGATCTGTACGCCCCGCAGGAAGGCATCAATTTCCATTCTCTTCTTGCCTTCCAGCTGAAGCTCCAGAACAGAAAGAATTCCCTCTCCTGTTTTGATAAAAAGAGAATGCTTTGTTATTCCCACAATTTCTCCTGCCTTCGCCTCTGAAAAGCCGGCTGAAAGCTGCTCTTTTGCCTCTTCTTCTGTCAGAACCTTTGCCTTCCAGATCTTCAGCAGCTTTCCATTATAATGGGTAAAGGCACTGGGCCAGGGATTCAGGCCCCTGATCAGACACTCGATCTCCTCTGCAGGCTTTGAAAAATCAATCTCTCCAAAGGACTTTTTGATGATGCCGGTATGGCTTGCAAGACTGTCATCCTGTGCTCTTTCTTTAATGCTGCCCTCTTCTAAGCCCTTCAGAGTTTCTACCAAAAGCTCTGCACCTACCTGGGACAGGCGATCAAAGAGGCTTCCTCCTGTTTCATCCTCTGCAAGCACAAGTTCCCTCTGCAGGAGAATGGCACCTGTGTCCAGACCCTCATCCATATGCATGGTTGTCACGCCGCTCACCTTTTCCCCCTTGATGACTGCCCACTGAATCGGAGCCGCCCCCCGGTATTTGGGAAGAAGGGAGGCATGTACATTGACACAGCCGTATTTCGGCATTTCCAGGATTTCCTTCGGCAAGATCTGACCAAAAGCCACAACCACGATAACATCCGCTTCATACTGCTTCAGATAGGCGATATGTTCTTCCTTCCGGATCCGGTCCGGCTGGAAAATGGGAAGCTCATATTCCAGGGCTGCTTCCTTTACGGCAGAAATTGCCATTTTGCCGCCCCTTCCCTTTGGCTTGTCCGGCTGGGTTACAACCAGACTCACCTCATGTCCTGCTTCTATGATTGCTCTTAAGGTGCCGACTGCAAAATCCGGCGTTCCCATAAAAATTACTTTCATTCGAATTCTTCCTCTTCTTCCATGTCCTGTAAGTCTTCTGCATCATAAAGGTCTCCCTCTACCTTATCAATGTAGAGATTTCCGTCCAGATGATCCAGCTCATGGCAGATGGCACGGGCGAAAAATCCCTCAGCCTCCACCTCATGTGTCTGCAGATCCAGGTCATCATACCTTGCCTTTACATACATAGGGCGCCGCACATCTCCGTACTTGCCCGGAATGGAAAGACAGCCCTCCATGCCCATCTGCTCTCCGGAAGACTCCAGAATAACCGGATTCAGCATGACATAGGGACCCTCGCCCACATCGATTACAACAATCCTTCTTAATGTGCCTACCTGAGGACCGGCAAGTCCGACTCCCTGTGCTTCATACATGGTATCCAGCATATCCCCTGCCAGCTCGCGGATACGGGGTGTTACCTCTTTAATTTCTCTTGACTTTTTTCTTAAAATTTCGTCTCCCTCATAACGAATGCTTCTGATTGCCATTTCTTTCTCCTTCTTTTATCTATCTAAATGTAAACTGAATGGAAATATCTGCATACTGCGGATTGGCCGCATCATATTTTTCGATGGCGTCCTTTACCTTGATCAGGGCATCATAATCCTGACCCTTTATGTAGATTACCTTCCGGTAAATATCATTCACCTTTGCCAGGGCTGCATCTGCAGGCCCTATGATCGTCAGATTTTCCAAGGGCTTCGCCTTGGTATGAGCCAAAAGATAACGGATCTTTTCGGCATACTGCTCCGCCTTCTGCTGGGAGGCGGAAGAAAGTGTGATGTCCATCATATGCCAAATCGGCGGATATTTCAATATCTGCCGGTATTGAATCTCTTCCTCATAAAACTTCTGATAATCCTGCTCGGCGGCATCCCTTATTGCGAAATGATCCGGCTGATAGGTCTGGATGATCACCTTGCCCGGCCTGCTACCTCTCCCTGCGCGGCCTGCTGCCTGGGTCAGCAGCTGAAAGGTTTTCTCCGAAGATGTATATTCCGGAATATTCAGAGACAGGTCTGCTGCCAGAACCCCTACCAGAGTCACATTTGGAAAATCATGTCCCTTTACGATCATCTGGGTTCCGATCAGAATATCCGCTTCCATATTGGAAAAAGCAGAAAGGATCTTCTCATAGCTTTCCTTTTCTCTGGTTGAATCAAAATCCATGCGAAGAATCCTTGCCTTTGGAAACTCCCTTTGGATCAGTGCCTCCATTTTCTGGGTTCCTGCCCGAAATCCTCCGATCGTCTTCGATCCGCAGACAGGACATGCCGAAACCATCGGCTGCTCATAGCCACAGTAATGACAAAGGAGCTTTCCGTTTTTGTGGGAGCTCAAAGAAACATCACAGTGGGGACACTTTATCACTTCTCCGCAGCTCCTGCAGGAAATGAAACCGGCAATCCCTCGCCGGTTCAAAAAGAGGATACTCTGCTCTTCCCTTTCCAGACGTTTTTTCAGCTCCTCATGCAGGCTCCTGCTGATGGGAGAACGGTTGCCTGCCTCCATTTCTCTTCGTAAATCTACGATCTCCACCTCTGGCAGAGGTCTTTCGTAAACCCTCTTCTTCAGCTCATAAAGCTGAAATCGTCCTTCTTTTGCCGCATGATAGGATTCCAAGGAAGGAGTTGCAGACCCCAAAAGCACAAAGGCTCCGGAAAGTCTTGCCCTCTCGATTGCAGTCTCCCTTGCATGGTACTTGGGAATATTTTCACTTTGGTAACTGCTCTCATGCTCCTCATCAATAATGATCAGTCCCAGATTGGCAAAAGGGGTAAATAAAGCAGAACGGGGTCCGATCATCACATCGATCTCCCCTCTTTTTGCCCGAAGATACTGATCATAGCGTTCTCCCTGAGACATTCTGGAATTCAGGATAGAGATCCGGTCTCCAAAACGCTTGTAAAAACGCATCGCGGTCTGATAGGTAAGGGCGATTTCCGGAATCAACATAATTGCCTGCTTTCCCTCTTCTGCCGCAGCAGCGATCAGCTCCATATAGACCTCTGTTTTGCCGGAACCGGTCACTCCATGCAAAAGGAAGGTTCTGCAGTCCCCTTTCTGCATATCCTGCCTGATGCCTTCCACTACCGCCTTCTGCTCTTCATTCAGCTTGAGATGGTAGCCTTCCTGTCTTTCCTTCGGAAGAGGCATCCGGTAAACCTGCTCAGACTGTATCTCGATCATCCTCAGCTCTTCCAGCTTCTTTAAGGTAGCCGTTGAAATATTCAGCTTGCCGGTTACCAGCTCGTAAGGAATTTCCTTTTCATCCAGAAGAGCCGACAGAAGCCTTGCCCTTGCCTTATTATTCTTACGGTCAAACATAGAAAGTGCTGTCAGGGCATTCTCCCGATCCAGCATAAGGACAACCTTCTTTTTTTCCTTTGCCTTTATCTTTTTCTTTACCGGAAGAACTGTCTTCAAGGCCTGATTCATGGTGCCGCCATAGCTTTTTTTCATCCAGGCAGCCAGACGGATCAGCTGGCCTTCGATTGCGATGCCGTCCTCCCGGATCTCCAGAAGCTCCTTGATCTTGGCCGGATCATATTCTGCCTGATCTGACAGCTCGATGACATATCCTGTAATCTTTCTTGAGGAAGGGCCAAAGGGAATCAGGACCTGCATACCTTCCCTGATTTTTCCGCAAAGTTCCTCCGGTATCCGATATTCAAATGTTCGATCCAGTTTTTCATGTGAGATATCCACAATCACCTTTGCGTATTCTGCCAATTTTCCTCTTCCTTCTATTTAGTGCCTAAACCTTTAAAAAAAAATGGCTCAATCACAAATTTTGTGGGATTTAGGATTCCTCTGGTAGCTACAGCGACT
>CAVEOK010000010.1:530-62638 GCA_963617415.1 Oscillospiraceae bacterium | reverse complement strand
CATCCTTGTGGCTTTTTTATTTCATAGGAACGAAGTTTCCTATGAAATAAAAAAGCCGAAAGCTTACGCTTTCGACTTTTCATGCCGGCGACCGGGATCGAACCGGTACGGGTATCGCTACCCACGGGATTTTAAGTCCCGGGCGTCTGCCAGTTCCGCCACGCCGGCATTCTGTCTGATCCTTTCGGATGACAAAATAGATTATATCATATTTTTTAAAAATATGAAATGGACGGAGAAGGATTCGAACCTTCGAAGGCGTTGCCAGCAGATTTACAGTCTGTCCCCTTTGGCCACTCGGGAATCCGTCCAATTAGAATCTTTTCTTATATAAAAGAAATTCATTCTCGCAAAGCATAAGCCCTGCAAGAATGAATTATATCATAGCGAAAAAACAGACGCAAGAAATATTATTCAAAAAGCGCTTCTATTTCTTTTGCCTCTTCGCTTCCCTTTGAAAAAAGCGCCTCGAATTCCTCCCGGGTGATTTTTTCCTTTTCCAGAAGGAGGGCACAGCTCTTCTCCAATACATCCTTATGTTCAAGAATGATTCGCTTTGCCTCGGCATAGGAATGATCCATGATCTTCTTTACCTCAAGATCGATCGCTGTCGCTGTCTGATCTCCATAGGATTTGGTATGTGCCAGATCCCTTCCGATAAAGACCTCATCATCATCGGAGCCATAATTGATCAGTCCGATCTCCTCAGAAAATCCATACTGGGTTACCATTGCTCTCGCCATACCGGTTGCCTGCTTAATATCCTGAGAAGCTCCGGTCGTGATATCATCCAGCACCAGTTCCTCAGCTGCCCGGCCACCCAGGGAAACAATGATCTGCTGCAGCATCTTCCCCTTGGTCATGAACATCTCATCCTTCTCCGGAAGGGGCATGGTATATCCGGCTGCTCCGCCTCCTGTCGGAATAATGGAAACGGTATAAACCGGTCCAACATCCGGCAGAACATGGAAGAGGATCGCATGTCCGGATTCATGATAAGCCGTGATTTTCTTTTCCTTTTCGGAAATGATCCGGCTTTTCTTCTCTGCGCCGATCCCGACCTTGATAAAGGCCTGATTGATATCGCTCTGCACGATATATTCCCTGCCTGATTTTGCTGCAACGATTGCTGCTTCATTCAGGAGGTTCTCCAGATCTGCACCGGTAAATCCTGCTGTTGTTCTGGCAATGCTTTCCAGATCAACATCCTCTGCCAGCGGCTTATTTCTGGCATGTACCTTCAGAATTGCTTCTCTGCCTCTGACATCCGGTCTGCCCACGGTAACCTTCCGGTCAAATCGTCCCGCACGAAGAATTGCAGGATCCAGGATATCCACACGGTTGGTTGCTGCCATTACGATGATGCCTTCATTGACGCCGAAGCCGTCCATCTCTACCAAAAGCTGGTTCAGTGTCTGCTCTCTTTCGTCATGGCCGCCGCCCATACCGGTTCCTCTGCGTCTGCCCACCGCATCAATCTCATCAATGAAAATAATACAGGGAGCGTGTGCCTTTGCATCTGCAAAAAGGTCCCTTACACGGGAAGCACCCACGCCGACAAACATTTCCACAAAATCGGAACCGGAAATGCTGAAGAAGGGAACACCGGCTTCTCCTGCTACCGCCTTTGCCAAAAGAGTCTTACCTGTTCCGGGAGGGCCAACCAGAAGAACACCCTTGGGGATTCTGGCTCCCAGTCTGGTGTATTTCTGCGGATCCTTCAGAAAGTCTACAACCTCCTCCAGCTCTTCCTTTTCTTCCTTCAGTCCGGCTACCTGTTCAAAGGTCACCGGATGATCCTTGCCTTCTGTCATTCTGGCCCGGCTCTTGCCGAAGTTCATCATCTGGTTATTGCCGCCGCCTGACATCATTGCCTGACGATTGAGGAACATAAAGAAAACGATCACAATCGCCAGAATAACAAAGAGCGGGATATTGGCAGTCAGCCAGTTTTCCTGAGGAACATTGTCAAAGCTGTAATTGCTGAAATCATACTCTCCCATCAGCTCCTGTGCCTTGTTTACATCCGGAACATTCAGGGAATAGATCTTTTCCTCACCATTTTCCTTTGCACTAATGATCAAAACACCTGTCGGTGCTTCCTTATTCTGTGAGATCTCAACCGAGCTGACACTGCCTTCCTCCAGCATGGTCTCGAATTGAGAATACTTGATAGATTCGTATCCTGCGCCCATATTGCCGATCATATAATAAATTCCAATGATCACCAGCATGAGAACAAGATAGAACAACAATCCGCTTCTATTCTTTTTCTGATTCAAACTTTTTCCTCCGAATTATTCATCAAGATGTACAATTCCGATATAGGGCAGATTTCTGTACTTCTGTGCATAATCCAGTCCATATCCGACTACGAATTCATCCGGAATGGTAAATCCGGTATAATCTACTACAACATCCTTCACCACACGTCTTTCCGGCTTGTCCAGAAGTGTACACAGACGCAGGGAAGCCGGATTTCTGTGGCTCAAAGTCTTCATCAGATAAGACAGAGTCTTTCCGGAATCGATGATATCTTCTACAATCAGAACATCCTTTCCTTCCAGCGGCTCATCCAGATCCTTGATCACCTTGACAATACCTGATGTTTTTGTGCCATTTCCATAGCTGGACACCGACATAAAGTCAATCGATACCGGAACCGTGATTCGCTTTGCAAGCTCTGCTGCAAAGAAAACGCTTCCCTTCAGAATGCAGATCAAATGAACACTTTTTCCTTCATAATCCTTGCTAATCTGCTGTCCGATCTCAGAGATCCTCTTGTCCACAACATCCTCTTCAATCATAACACTGACTGTTTCGCTCATTGTTTCACCCTCTTTTTTCTTTCTTTTTTGCTTCTATTTTAAGAATATGCTTTGTCTCCTCTGTGAGATAAGCGCCATAACTGAGCCTGTCTCCCAGAATCCAGACAATATGGGAGCCATCTGCAAGAAGCAGCTTTTGATCCCTTTCTTCTGCCGGAAGCTTTCGGTCAATAAAATAACGGCGAAGACTCTTTCTCTTCCCGCTTTTATCCAGAATCAGATAATCTCCCGGTCTTCTTGTCCGAATAACAAGTTTAGTCTCCATTTTATCATAATCGATATATTTCGTATACGGCTTTTCTTCCGTGATTGTCAGAAAATCCACATTCTCTGCTTCCAAAGGGGTAAGCTCCAGCTCCCACTCCTCGGCAGACATCTTCTCATTTCCTCTCCTAAGGATCAATTCCTCATAAGAATGGGTAGCTTTCATACCATAGGGCAGATCAATGCTTTTTCCGGATTGGCTTTCCAGCAGCTTTTCCAGATCCTGCAGATGTTTTTCCCCCAGATCCACCCGGTGTCCTCCAACAGCTTCCATTACATTCATAAAGAGATACTTTCGAATCAGGGAATCTGCCTCCTGCAGCTTTTCAATATGAAGACGGATTTCATTCTCCTGCCTTTTTATGACAGAGATATTTTCCAAGCGCTCTGCCTCTCCCGCCAGATACCGGTCTGCCTGCCTGAGAAAAGAGGCTGTCCTTCCCATATGCTCTACTGCCTTAGGGTTAATCTTCTCCAGCTCCGGAAGAAGGCTGTGACGAATCCTGTTTCTGCTGTAGATTTGATCCTCATTGGTCTGATCCTGACAATAGTCCTGCCCGATCTCCGTAAGATAAGCCTCAATTTCCTTTCGCTCCAGACAAAGAAGGGGACGAATATAGCTTCCCCTTACTGCCGCAATGCCGGAAAGACCGGCAAGGGCACTGCCTCTCGCCAAATGAAAGAGCATCGTTTCCGCATTATCATTCAGATTGTGGGCAATCGCTGTCTTCTGATAACCTTCCTGCTCCATCTTCTCCGAAAAGGCCTGATAGCGCATCTTCCTTCCGGCCTCCTCTTCGCTAAGCCTTTCCCTTTCGGCGATCTCCGGGATTGGAAAGGCGCGCATTTCAAATGGAATCCCCTTTTTCTCACAAAGTGCTTTTACAAAAGCTGCATCCCTCAGGGAAGCCTCTCCCCGGATACCATGCTCAATATGCAAAACACCAAGGGAAAAATGCAATTTGGGTGCCAGCTCCTCCAAAAGGCAAAGAAGACATACCGAATCTGCACCTCCTGAAACACCTAGCAGGATTTTATCTCCTGTCTTCAGCATTTCTTTTTCTAATATGAAGTTTTTCACTTTTTCGAGCGTCTGCTCCCTGATTTTTTCCACTTTTACACCTATAAGTTAAGGAGTTTCCGGAGAACAAAGCGTTTCGCTTGCGACATATTTCCTTTTCGCGCGAGTGCGCATCCTTGCGGAGCTTTTTTTTCTCATAGGAACGAAGTTTCCTATGAGATAAAAAATGCACAGGTTATCCTTCCTGTGCATTCCATAAAATTCTATCCAATATTAATTTTCCCGGAAAACCTCTTCTCCAGGAAAAACAAGACCCAGCTTTTCTCTAGCCATCTGAATGACATAATCATCCGATCCGACATAGGCCCTATAGCTTTCAATCTCGCTCTGCTTATCCTCTTCATCGGCCAGCTGCTGCTGCAGTTCTTCTTCTTTCTGTGCATATTCCTGATTCTTCTGGTAAAGCTCTACACAGCGAAAAGAGAGGACACCAACCAAAATAAGCACAACGACTGCTACACTCAGATAGGTCGTGCGATTCTGCCGCCTTATGCTTTTTTTCTTTGTCCTTCTTCCCTTCACGAATTCTGCTCCCTCAGCTTATTTGCCCATGCACAGCCGTCCTTATCGGCCACTGCCGGCTCTGCCTTAGCTTCTTTTTATGAGCAGCCCGATAGTTAACATAAGCATTTATTATTGTAACTTGTCTCCTATGGAATTACAATCCTTATTGCCCGAAATCCCGTCTTTTGTGAAACTTGCCAATTCCAAAGATCAGATATATTCAAAAAGCTCCTTGGCTTCTTCCTTTTTTACGGTTTCCGCAACATTCAGAACCCTTACCTTTACCGTTTTGGTTCCGAATCCAATCTCTATCACGTCTCCGGCCTTTACCTTGGCAGATGCCTTTGCACTTTTTCCGTTTATGCTGACTCTTCCTGCATCACAAGCCTCATTTGCTACTGTTCTGCGCTTGATCAGTCTTGATACCTTTAGAAATTTATCCAATCGCATCTTTTTTCTCCTATTACATAAAGAATCCTGCCTGCAGGATTCTACGCGCGCTCTCGGAATGCGAAAGCCGTGCATCCTTGCGGAGTCTTTTTATCTCATAGGAACTTTCCTTCCTATGAGATAAAAAGGCTGTTCTTTTAAAAAGAACAGCCTTTACTCGTATTCTTCTTTGGCTTAAACTTAAGCGTTTACAGCATCCTTTAATGCTTTGCCGGCTTTGAACTTCGGAGCCTTGGAAGCTTCGATCTTCATTGTCTCGCCAGTCTGCGGATTTCTGCCTTCTCTTGCAGCTCTCTCGGAAACCTCAAATGTTCCGAATCCTACAATCTGCACCTTCTCACCTTTTTTAAGTTCTTCAGAAATAACATCAGTAAAAGCCTGTACTGCTGCCGCTGCATCTTTCTTTGCCAGGCCTGTTTTCTCAGCTACTGCTGCTGCCAGTTCTGTCTTGTTCATAGTAATAATCCTCCAATAAAATTAATGTCTGGTCTGTTCTGCCAAACCTCACTAAATAGTTATACTAATATTTCTATACAGTGTCAAGAAAAACCCACATTTTCAAGCTTTTTAACCACTTACATGTACTGTCCCATGTAGTCTGTAAGAGCCTCTTTCAGTGCCTTTGCTTCCTGATCTGCATTCTCGATCGAGCTTCCCTTTACGCCGAAATAAAGCTTGATCTTCGGCTCTGTTCCGGAGGGTCTTACGCATGCCCAGGCATTATTCTCAAGGTCATAATAAATGACATTGGACTTCGGCAGACCAGTTGGCTTTGTCTCTCCTGTTGCGAGATCGGTAATGACATCCTTGGTATAATCACGCTTATAAAGAACCTTCAGACTTCCCAGACTTTCCGGTGTATTTTCCTTTAAGGCCTCCATGATAGAAGCGATCTTCTCCAGACCTTCCTTGCCCTCTAATGTAATTGACTCTACCTCATCTGCATAGTAGCCGTAACGCTCATACATCTCAAGCATCAGATCCCAGAGTGTTTTGCCCTGGCTCTTGTAGTAAGCCGCAGCCTCACAAAGGATCATGCTGGCTACAACCGCATCCTTATCTCTTGCATAGGTTCCCGGCAGACAGCCATAGCTTTCTTCCATACCGAAGAGATAGCTGCCCTTGCCTTCCTGTTCAAACTGCAGGATCTTCTGCCCGATATATTTAAAGCCAGTCAGCACCTCGATCAAGTCTACCTTATAGTATGCTGCAATCGCATCCATAAGATTGGTAGATACGATGGATTTTACGATCGCGCCATCTGCAGGAATTTCCTTCTTCTGGCTCATCATGTATTCACAGATCAGGGCACCTGACATATTTCCGGTCAGCACATGATAATTGCCTTCCTGATCCTTCACACGAACGCCAAGTCTGTCTGCATCCGGATCGGTTGCCAGTACCAGATCTGCATCCAGCTCTTTAGCATCTCTCATTGCCAGTGCAAAAGCTTCCTCTGCCTCCGGATTCGGATAGCTTACCGTCGGGAAATTGCCGTCCGGCAGTTCCTGCTCCTTCACCACATGAACCTTGCTGAAACCCAGTTCCTTCAGAACACGGCGAACCGGCAGATTGCCCGTTCCATGAAGCGGTGTATAAACAATGGACAGATCATCCTTCATCTGCTCGATCGCAGCCGGATTGCTCACCTGTGTTTTCAGAACTGCAATATAGGGATCATCGATATCGCTGCCGATCACCTGATAAAGTCCCTTATCAAGAGCCTCCTCCTTACTGATGCTCTTTACAGAGGAGAAATCCTTTACGGCACGAACCTCATCCATGATGCCGATGTCATGCGGCGGCGTGATCTGAGCGCCATCCTCCCAGTAAACCTTATAACCGTTATATTTGGACGGATTGTGACTGGCTGTAACATTGATACCTGCCGTGCAGTGCAGATAACGAACCGCAAAAGAAAGCTCCGGCGTCGGTCTTAAGGAATCAAATACATAGGCTTTTATTCCATTGCCTGCCAGCGTCAATGCTGCTGCATCCGCAAATTCCGGTGACATATTTCTGGAATCATAAGCAATAGCAACACCCTTATCCTGATTGCCGCATTTTATAATATAGTTTGCCAGTCCCTGGGTTGCCTTACGAACGGTATAGAGATTCATCCGGTTGGTTCCCGCTCCGATGATTCCACGAAGGCCGGCCGTTCCGAATTCAAGCTCCTTATAAAAACGCTCCGTAATTTCCTTTTCATCCCCTGCGATTGCACGAAGCTCTGCCTTGGTTTCCTCATCGAAATACGGATCATTCAGCCACTCTTCATACATTTTTCTTGCATCCATACTGCTACTTCCTCCTATTTTGATTTATTTTATCTGCTTTATCACGTAATCCCTCAGCTCCTCATAGGTATTTGCGGAAGGATTGTCTACAACATATTCCAAGGCCTTATGCAAAAGTTCTCCAATCTGCTTCCCCTGCGGCAGACCGAGTTCCATCAGGTCCCTGCCGCTGATCTTCAGATCTTTCAGGCTGACACAGTTCTTTTCTTCCAGAATCTTCTCATAGGTTCTTTGATAAAAAGCAAGCCGCTTTTCCTTGTCCTCCCTCATATAGGAAGACTGGGCATGAATGTCCGCCGTTTTTATCTCAAACATTTCCGGAAAATACTCCAAGCCGATTTTGCTGATCAATCTCCTTACGGACTTCTCTGTCATCTCCGGATTTGCATCATGCCAAAGAACGAAATTGCAAACCCTGCTTCTGGTGGCATTGTCAAACTTCAGCCTTCGCATAATCTTAGAGCAGGCTTCCTTTCCGGCAAGCGGATGTCCCTTGAAATGGTCTCTTCCGTACTCATCGGTCGTCCGGCATTCTGGCTTGGAAATATCATGGAAAAGCATGGTGATTCTGAGAACCGGATCCTTGCGTATATTCATCAGAGCATGAATCGTATGCTCTCCCACCGTATACATATGATGCGGCGTGTTCTGCGGCGTTCTCATCATCAGATCAAATTCCGGCAGAAAGATGCCGGTAAGTCCCAGCTGATAAGCATCCCTGATCTTCTCCGGATAGTCCGAAACAAGAAGCTTTACCAGCTCCACCCGGATCCGCTCTGCCGATACCTTTGACAAAAGATAGGACTGTCTGCGGATTGCTGCCGCTGTCAGCTCTTCAATTTGAAATCCCAGCTGGGCAGAAAAGCGAACTGCCCTCAGCATCCGGAGCGCATCCTCCGAAAAGCGTTCCTTGGGATTGCCAACAGCCCGGATAATTCTCTTTTCCAGATCTTCTCTTCCTCCAAAGACGTCCACCAGGCCGCTCTTCTCACTGTAAGCCATGGCATTGATGGTAAAATCCCGTCTTTTGAGATCCTCTGTTAGATCTGACGTAAAGGTCACCTGATCCGGATGTCTTGCATCGGAATAGCTTCCGTCAATCCGGTAGGTTGTAACCTCATATCCGCTCTTTCCGATCAAAACAGTTACCGTACCATGTTCAATTCCGGTGTCCACGGTTCGCTCAAAAAGGCTCTTGATGGCATCCGGCTTCGCAGAGGTCGTAATATCCCAGTCATCCGGCTCCCTGCCAAGAATAGAATCCCTGACACATCCGCCAACTGCATAAGCCTCATAGCCGGCTCCTTCAAGCACCTTTATGATATAATTTACATTTTCCGGTAAACTGATCTGCATCTTTTAGTATGCTTTCCCCCAATATACCAGCTTCTTCGCAGGCTTGCCGCAGCATACGCAGACATCTGAGATCTGCTCCTGTTCAAATGGCATGCATCTGCTCGTTGCTGTTGTATCTTCTTTAATTTTTTCTTCACAAGCTACATCGCCGCACCACATTGCACGGATAAAGCCCGGTTTTTCTTCGACTGCCTTGCAGAATTCTTCATAAGTCTTTGCATCAGAAAAATGCGTATTCAGGAATTCTCTTGCACGCTCCAGCATATCTGCCTGCTCCTGCTCGAGAATCTCCTTTGCCTTGTCTGCCAGCTCTGCGATCGGGCAAACAATCTTTTCTCTATTATCTCTTCTGACCAGAACGCACTGACCTGCCTCAAGATCCTTCGGTCCGATCTCCACGCGAAGAGGAATTCCTCTCATCTCCTGCTCAGAGAACTTCCATCCCGGACTCTTCTCGGAATCATCCAGTTTAACCGAAAGACCTGCTGCCTTCATTGCCGCCTGCATTTCTTTGGCTGCATCCAGCACGCCTTCTGCACTCTGGCGAATCGGAACGATCATTACCTGAGTCGGTGCAATACGGGGCGGAAGCACAAGACCGGAATCATCTCCATGTACCATGATGATGGCACCGATCAGTCTGGTGGATACACCCCAGGATGTCTGATGTACATACTGAAGCTGATTATTCTTGTCTGTATAGGTAATATCATATGCCTTTGCAAATCCATCGCCGAAATTATGGCTGGTACCTGACTGCAGGGCCTTTCCGTCATGCATCAGGGTCTCAATTGTGTAAGTAGACTCTGCGCCTGCGAATTTTTCTTTATCGGTCTTGCGTCCCTTTACAACCGGGATTGCAAGATAGTTCTCGCAGAAGTCTGCATAAACATTCAGCATCTGAATGGTTCTTGCCTCTGCATCTTCGGCTGTTGCATGCGCTGTATGTCCCTCCTGCCATAAGAATTCGGAAGAACGAAGGAAGGGACGGGTTGTCTTCTCCCATCTGACAACGGAGCACCACTGATTATATACCTTAGGAAGATCACGGTAAGACTGCACAATATTGCTGTAAAGATCACAGAAAAGGGTCTCGGAAGTAGGCCGTACGGCCAGTCTCTCCTGCAGAGGATCTGTGCCGCCCTGTGTTACCCAGGCAACCTCCGGTGCAAAGCCCTCCACATGATCTGCCTCCTTCTGCAGTAGGCTCTCCGGGATCAGCATCGGCATATATACGTTCTCGACACCGGTCTCCTTGAACATTGCATCCAGATTCTTCTGAATATTCTCCCAGATTGCATAACCAAGCGGCTTATATACCATAAAGCCCTTGATGGAAGAATACTGCATCAGCTCTGCTTTCTTTACAACATCTGTATACCACTGCGCAAAATCTTCATCTCTTGACGTAATGGCTTCTACGAATTTTTTATCTTTCGCCATGATTTTCTTTTCTCCTTATTTCCGGTAAGCGATTCGTTTTTCCTTCTCTTTGAAGGACGCTCACCTCTTTAAAATATACCATAGACAGGGGGCAATCTCAAGAAATCTCATACCTTGAATCGGTATCCGACACCCCAAATTGTCTCAATATACTGAGGTCTGGACTTGTCCGGTTCGATTTTCTCTCGAATCTTCTTAATATGAACCGTTACCGTTGCAATATCCCCGATCAGCTCCATATCCCAGATCCGGCTGAAGAGCTCCTCCTTGGAAAATACATGATTGGGATGCTCCGCCAAAAAGGTCAGAAGATCAAACTCCTTGGTGGTCAGATTTTTTTCTTCTCCATTGACCCAGACCCGTCTGGCTGTTTTATCGATCTTCAGTCCGCGAATCTCAATTTCATCATGGCTTTCTGCCGTATTGCTGGAAATTCTCTGATATCTGGAAATATGCGCCTTCACCCTGGCAACCAGCTCGCTTGGGGAAAATGGCTTGGTAATATAATCATCCGCACCCAGGCCGAGTCCGTGGATTTTGTCGATATCATCCTTCTTTGCGGATACCATCAGGATCGGCTTATCATTTTCCTTGCGGATCTTCGTGCAAATCTCAAAGCCATCCGTTCCCGGCAGCATCAGATCCAAAATATAGAGGTCAAACTCTCCCTCAAGTGCTCTTTGCAGGCCGCTTTCTCCATCTGTTTCAATCTCTACTTCAAAACCGGAAAGCTCCAGATAATCCTTCTCCAGTTCTGCGATTTCCTCTTCGTCCTCTACGATCAGTATTTTACTCATTTTCCTTTTCCTCTTCGTACTTTTTCAATATGATATACATGGTCGTTCCCTGACCGAATTCACTTGTTGCCCAGATCTTTCCACCATGATCCTCAATGATCTTTTTCACGATAGAAAGGCCGATTCCCGAACCGCCTGTCGAGGAATTTCTGGATTCATCCGTTCGGAAAAAGCGGTCAAAGATATAGGGCAGATCCCCCTTGGCAATGCCTCTTCCGTTATCCTCGATCTCTATTTTAACAAATTTACCTTCATCCAGAATCGAAAGGCGGATCCATCCGGCCTTCTTGCCGGAGTATTTTACTGAATTACCTACAATATTGCTGACTACCCTGTGAAGCTGCTCGGAATCCGCCAGAATTTTCGTATCCTTTTTGCAGAAATTCTCATAGCGGAAGCCCATATTCTTTTCGGCCAGTTCCATGCCGATTTCCTCTGCACAGTCATCAAAAAAGCCGGTTACCGGCAATACCTGAAAATCATAGGGAATGGTATTGGTATCCAGCTGGGAATACAAGGTCAGTTCATTGATCAGCCGATCCATTTCTATGGTCTTATTATAGATGATACGAAGATAGCGTTCCTGCTTCTCCGGCGTGTCCGCCACTCCATCCATGATGCCTTCCACATAACCCTTGATAGAGGTAATGGGTGTCTTCAGATCATGGGAAATGTTGCGGATCAGTTCCTTTCCTTCCTTATCATGGATAAGATTCTCCTCAGCAACCGCCTTCAGCTGCTTTCGCATTTCCTCAAAATCCTTGACCAGAAGACTGATTTCATCATGATTGTCCTCCATATCAAGCGTGAAATTCAGCCTGCCTTCCTTGATATTTCTGCTGGCAATCTGCAGTCTCCGGATTGGTGTAATGATACTGGTATAGATCCACCAGATCAGCACCAGGGCCGTGAAGATCAAGATCAGAACCACTGCCAACAGCATGTCTGTCATAAATTCCTGAAAGCCCGGCATCTCCCTTGCCACATCTTCCATGACATCTACCGACACATATCTGCTGATCGCAAAATATACCGGTACCGCCATGATGATCGGCATCATCACAATAATAAAGAATGAGATGATCAGTCTATTTTTTAGTTTCATTCAAACTCCCCTTTGAACTCATGCTATAATAATCTGTAATCTTTAGCAAGTATAGCATAATTGCGCATCCTTTTGTGCAGAAGAGAAAAGATATGGGATACAATAATAAAAGCAGTAATTCAAAAAGAAATCCGAATATTGATTTTCTGAAGGGACTGCTGATCCTTCTTGTGATCACCGGTCATCTTCTCAGCGGTTCCATCCGCAGCTCTCTCCCCCGCTATCTCATCTATTCTTTTCATATGCCCCTTTTTATCGCACTGACAGGGTATCTGATCCGGCCGGAAGGGCTTCTTTCTCTATCCTTTCCTGCCCTCATCCGCAAATATTTCCGCAGACTTCTTCTTCCCTGGCTGCTCGCCCTGCAGATTTTCTATCTGCTCAATCATCTGAGCAGTCCGGGTGAGATTTCTCTTGCTTCTTATCTATCCTCTTATTGGGATATTTATTTTCATCTTTGGTATATTCCGGGACTGATGGTCTGGATTCTCATAAGCTGGTTTTTACTGAAGCTTTTCTCTGCATTTTCTATAGGGAAATTAGCCTTCTCCGAAAATATGCTCCGCCCCCTGCTTCTTTGCGCCCTTTTGATCAGTCTCTTTTTCTGCATCTGGTATATTCTGCCTCTGGCCTCTCCTGCTGCAGAACGGGTTCAGTATCTGGTCTATCACGACTTTCATCTGCTCTATTACATTTACTTTGTTTTCGGCATGTATCTGCGAAGACATCCTCTGAAAGGAAACACTGCCACCTGCGGAAGTATGGCTCTTGCCTTCTTTTTCCTCTACCTGCTTCTGTTTTTCCAGCCTGAGCAGCCCGCAATCGAGCATGCCGTCAAATTTGTCTTTAATCTTAATCTGGCTGCTTTTTGCCTGAGTCTGCTTTCGGCTCCTGGCGAAAAAGATATGACCGGCAAAAGGCACATTAACTCGCGGCCGCTTCTTTCTTCCATTTGCTTTATCGGCCAGCATTCCATGGCCTACTATCTCTATGTCCAGCTTGGCAAGTCGCTGGTAACTCAATTTGTAAGCAGAAAAGAAGCGCCTCTTCTCTATTGGTTTTTGCTTGTAATCTCCTCACTTCTGCTTATGGCTATGATCAGCTTTTTGCTGCGCTATAGGGGTTTTCGCAAGTATGCCTCCGGGGAATAGAATGCGCTTAGGAGTGGAATATCTGTTCTATGCGCTAATATAGAACCCACAAATGTAGATCGCATAAAAACGACCATTTCTGTGTAAAAAGGACGAGAATGATTCTGCCGGATCAAAAACACTCTCTCGCTCGAAGGAAAACCTAGTAGATGCTAAGCTCGAGGCGCATGTACCATGCACCTCTTGCTAAGCACTAAGGTTTTCCTAACGGTTTTTAATCCTAGGCAGAACATCTCGTCCTTTTGCTTCATTCTTTGGCTATTTTTACCTGTTTACAAGCTCTAAATTGTAAGTTTCAGTTAACAAAAAGAAGGTGGGAAATCACCAAAACCTAAAGTACAAAATATTTTGTGTAAGCATTAACTCCTCAAATATATGAAAAGGGAACCAATTTCCTATAAGCGTTAATCACCACAAAAGCACACAGAGAAATAGTTTTCCATATCTCCGAGTTTAACACAAGCGAAATATGCAAAAGATATTGCTATATACAGCAAGTCCCACAAACGTAAATCACATAAAAAGGAAGCAATATTCCGGAGAGGGACATAACAAAGCGCGAGCGGTCCCTGGAGGAATATGCTTTCTGTTATGTGGACACAAATGAAATATTAAAAGACCGCCACATTCCGTGACGGTCTTCCAAATTTTCGCTTTTATAATGAATGATTAAAGATACTTCTTCAGATCCTCAACCTTATCCAGTGCCTCCCAAGGCAGTTCCACATCTCTTCTTCCGAAGTGGCCATATGCTGCAGTCTCTCTGTAGATCGGACGACGAAGATCCAGCATCTTAATAATGCCAGCCGGACGAAGATCAAAGTTCTCGCGGATGATCTCATCAAGTTTCTCCTCAGAAAGCTTGCCTGTTCCGAAGGTGTCGATCATAACAGAAGTCGGTCTTGCAACACCGATTGCATAGGACAGCTGAATCTCACACTTATCAGCAAGACCTGCTGCAACGATATTCTTTGCAACATAACGTGCTGCATAAGCTGCGGAACGGTCAACCTTTGTGCAGTCCTTACCGGAGAATGCTCCGCCGCCGTGACGTGCATATCCGCCGTAGGTGTCAACGATGATCTTACGGCCTGTCAGACCTGCATCACCGTGAGGACCACCGATTACGAAACGGCCTGTCGGATTGATGAAATATTTGGTATTCTCATCAACCAGCTCAGCCGGAATTATCTGATCAAAAACATATTTCTTGATGTCCTCGTGAATCTGCTCCTGGCTTACATCCGGATCATGCTGGGTAGAGCAAACAACTGCTTCCAGTCTTACCGGCTTGCCTTCCTCATTATATTCAACAGAAACCTGTGTCTTTCCATCCGGACGAAGGTAGGAAAGGGTTCCATCCTTACGTACCTTGGAAAGCTGAAGTGCCAGCTTATGTGCAAGAGCGATCGGATAAGGCATAAATTCTTCTGTCTCATTTGTTGCATAACCGAACATCATACCCTGATCTCCGGCACCGATTGCCTCAAGCTCCTCATCAGACATAGCGCTCTCTCTTGCCTCAAGTGCCTTATCAACACCCATTGCAATATCAGGTGACTGACGGTCAAGTGCAACCATAACTGCACAGGTATTGCCGTCAAAGCCCTTATCAGAGCTGTCATACCCGATCTCATTGATGGTCTTACGTACGATAGACGGTACATCCAGATTTGCCTTTGTAGTAATCTCGCCTGTTACAATAACGAAGCCTGTGCAGCATGCTGTCTCGCAGGCAACACGGCTCATCGGATCCTCTGCCATGCAGGCATCCAGAATCGCATCAGAAATCGCATCGCAAACCTTGTCCGGATGTCCTTCTGTAACTGACTCAGAGGTAAATAATCTTTTCTCCATTGGTCTAATCTCCTTCTTTTTCTCCTTAGGATACCTTCAGAGTGAATTTCTGAATATCCTTTTCTGAATACGCTTTCTCTATCTGCGCACCAAGCTCTGCGAGCTTTTTGTCAAAATCCTCATATCCACGTTCAATATAGTAGATATCATCTACCACGCTGATGCCGTCTGCTGCAAGACCGGCTATAGTCAAGGCTGCTCCGGCACGAAGATCCGGTGCATCTACTCTGGCACCTGTAAGCTTTTCTACACCATTGATGATTGCGGTGTTGCCTTCTACCTTGATATTGGCTCCCATTCTGGCAAGCTCATCCACATAACGGAAACGGTTCTCAAAAATGCTTTCCGTTACGATGCTTGTGCCGTTGCAAATGGAAAGAGCCGTTGCGATCTGCGGCTGCATATCTGTCGGGAATCCCGGATAGGCAAGTGTTGTTACATGGGTACTGCTCATTCGCTTGGAACATACCACACGTACTGCATCGTCAAATTCCTCTACCTCACAGCCCATTTCGATCAGCTTTGCTGAAATAGCCTCAAGGTGCTTCGGAATTACATTCTTGATCATAACATCGCCCTTGGTAGCAGCTGCCGCAAACATAAAGGTTCCGGCTTCGATCTGATCCGGAATAACAGAATATTCTGTTCCATGCAGTTTCTCTACGCCGGTAATACGGATAATATCTGTTCCGGCTCCCTTAATCTCTGCTCCCATGCTGTTCAGGAAGTTTGCCACATCAACAACATGCGGCTCCTTGGCTGCGTTCTCCAGAATGGTCTTGCCCTTGGCCATGGATGCAGCAAGCATGATATTGATCGTCGCACCTACGGAAACCTTGTCCAGATAAATATGTCTGCCGTTCAACTCCTCTGCCTGCGCCAAGATCAGGCCATGCTCAATCTCAACATTTGCACCGAGTGCACGGAATCCTTTGATATGCAGATCGATCGGACGGCTTCCGATATCGCAGCCACCCGGAAATGCAACCTCAGCTCTCTTATATTTGCCGAGCAGGGCTCCCAAAAGATAATAGGAAGCTCTGATCTTGTTAATGTATTCATAGTCCACTGATACGGAATGAATTTCGGAAGCATTCACCTTAATACAGTGGCGATCGATTCTATCAATCTTTACGCCGATATTCTCCATGGCATGCATAAGAACGCCAATGTCCCTTACATCCGGGAGATTATCTATGGTTACAGTCTCATCCGTCATAATGGCAGCTGCAAGAATCGCCAGGGCCGCATTTTTTGCTCCTCCGATCTCAACCTCTCCTACCAGCGGATTTCCACCCTTAATCACATACTGTTCCATCAGTCACCTCTAAATTTGTTCTGCAGTTTCCTGCAGTCCCTTTTCATATTCGGATACAAATACCGAATACCTTCTAATATTCGTAAAGGCATTTCTGCCCTGCTAGTTACATTTTTACATATGGACTAATTATAACATAACAGCATTATTTGTAAACCGATGAAAGTCACTCTCTTTTTTCACTTTTCCTCGTGACTTTTTTGACAATTTGAAAAGTTTCTTATAATTATCCGGTAGACCGTGAGTGATTTTAATGAAGATATAACTCTTTCATAATCTTTTCTACTGTTTCTTCAATTCCAAGCTTATCCTGATGAATGGTAATATCTGCATACTTTGCATAAAGAGGCGCTCTCTCTTCGTAAAGCATGCGAAGAGTCTGTCCTCTCTTCAAGACAACGCCCCTTCTCTTCAGATTGTGAAGTCTTCTGGAAAGAACCCGGTAGGAGGTTTTCAAATAAACCACCGTGCCGATCTTCCGCAGATGCCGCATGGCCTGCTCACAATAAACCACGCTGCCGCCTGTCGCAATAACGGTATGATCCGCTTCGATTCCGGCATTCACCCGGTCTTCAATCTTTACAAATCCATCCGTTCCTTCATCAGCCATGATTTCCGCCAGGGTTCTGCCTTCTTCCTCCTGGATCAGAAGATCCGAATCCAAAAATTGATAGCCGGCCACCTTGGCAAGGATGACACCCGCCGTGCTTTTGCCCGTTCCGGGCATGCCGATCAGTATAATATTATTGCCTTTTTCCATTCTTATGTCCTGCCTTTATCCTTTTTCCCGCTACGTACCTCTTCTTCAATGCTTTCTTACAGATTTTCCAACAAGAAATGCATTAACGGAAAAAGCCCAGATCGAAAAGAATATAGCCTGCAATACAGACAAAGTTCAGAATACTGATTCCCAGTGCCCAAAGAGCCGGTCTTGTAATCTTCTTAATGCTTTCTTCCTTCAGATTGGTCTCAGACAGACTCTCTGTCAGTTTTTCCTGCATTTCATTTAAGGAAGCAGACACATTTCTATAGGAAGAAAGATTTTCCTGGTGAGTCTTATCGGAGAGATCTGCCTTGATCTTATCCAGTCTGCTCTCCAGCTGCTTGAACTCCTCTTCCAGTCTGGCCGTCTGATCCTTGGTGATTTCCTCGTTATTATCCACCTTTTCCTGGATGATTGATGCGAGGTCGTTGATCTTGGCTTCTACCGCATAGGTCAGGTTGCGCATCTGCGCCTCTGTACTGCGGAGGACATCATCCGCCTCCTGCTGTCGGGCATCCACGACTGCCTTCAGATCTCTTGCCTCCAGCTCCTTCTTCTCTACTTTTTCTTCCAGTTCCTGAAATCTGGCCTCACGGTCATTCAGCTTATTCTGGAGTTCGCTGGCCTTATTCTTGAAAAGGTCGATCTGACGAATCAGATAATCATCCTGATCTACCTCTACCAGCTTATTTTCACTGTTAAATACAGACATTTGTTTCAGTTTCTTTTTCTTTTTCTCAGCGCCCGCCATTATGAACCAGCCTTTCCGTCTATCTGATATTTTTTAATTGCTTCGTTGAGGGAAAGCATTTTTGCGTCCAGAGATGAGATCATCTCTGCACAGGATTTCAGCTCCTTACTGATATAATCCGGAGCATTGCCTTCAAATTTGTAGTAAATCTTATGCTCTAAGGATGCCCAGAAATCCATTGCAATGGTTCTGATCTGGATTTCCACCTTAACATCTACCACCCGATCCGACATAAAAATCGGCACCGTTACGATCATATGATAAGACTTATAGCCATTCTCCTTGGGATTTTTGAAATAATCCTTTACCGAGATCACCTTCAGATCATTCTGCTGGCCGATCATTTCTGCCAGACGGTAAATGTCTGATGTAAAAGAGCAGACCAATCTGGTTCCCGCAATGTCATTCACATGCTTTACCATATTGGGAATCGTGCTCTCATATCCCTGCCTTCTCAGCTTTTTTACAATGCTTTCCGGCGTCTTGATTCTGGATTTGATATATTCGATCGGATTGTAATTATTGCGATACTGAAATTCGTCGCTCAGAATCTCCAGCTTTGTTCTGACTTCTTTAATCGCAGCATTATATAAGAAGACGACCGTTTCCCAGCTTTCCAGATCGTCTCCGAGTTCCTCCATGGATGCCATGAATCATTCCCCTTTCTAATCCTCCTCGATTACCTGCAATTCCAGATAATCAAAAGGAATTTCTTCTACAAAACTATCCTGATAGAAACGAACCCTTGCATGCTTTTGAAATTCTCTGATATTGGCATCCAGCCAGATGGGATGGCCCAGGTCAAAGCGGCTGCAAACTTCCTCTATTGCAGCAAAAACCTTATGGGTTCTGGTCTCCTGCCGCTCGTCCTCCACCACCGTGTCCCGGATCAGATGATTATTTTTCCATTCTTTTGCCCAAATTCTAAACATGGATCAGTGATTCTTTCTTTGTCTTTTCGCTTCATACATACATAGAGAGGCTGCAATCGCCGCATTTAAGGATTCTACCTGTCCCTCCATGGGAATCCGGATCTTCTGATCTGCAAGATCGGAGAGCTCCTTGGAAAGGCCATTGCCTTCATTGCCGATAAAGAAGCCGCAGCTTCCCTTGTAATCCGCCTCATCATACTCCAGCTCTGCTGAAAGATCAGCGGCCGCAAAGCGCACCCCTTCCTTCTGCAGACTGCATACCGCTTCCTTTAGATCCTCCACAACCACAAAGGGAATCCTGTAGATCGAGCCCATGGTAGAACGGATGGTCTTCGGATTGTAATAATCAACGGTTGTTTTGTTGGCTAAGACGCCGCTTATGCCGGCTCCCTCTCCTGTCCGGATCATGGTACCGAGATTGCCCGGATCCTGAATGCTTTCTAAAACCAGAATCATGGCCGGCCTGTCCTTGGGCAGAAGATCCTTCAATTCATAGTGCTCCTGTCGAACCAGGCAGAGGATTCCCTGGGGACTTACTGTTCCGCTCACCTTGCTGAAAAGAGAATCTGAAAGGACCTCATAGTCCATCTCCTTTAGAAGACCGTCTGTCCTATGCTCTGCTTCGAAACGTTCCGAAACATAGACTGCCTGCAGTCTTTCCTTGGGCAGTTCCCGGAACATGCGAATGCCCTCCACCGGAAAACAGCCGCTTTTTCTTCTTTCCTTTGCTTTTTCCAGAAGCTTCACAAGGGTCTTAACCTGTGCATTTTCCACACTCGTAATCATATTATGTTTCTACTCCTATTGCAACGACCTCTCCGTGACTTTTATATTCCCGGCCCCGAACAGATTCTCCAATCTGTTCAAAAGCTTTTCATCTGCTTTTACGCTCATTCTCTTACCCAGACGTTTGATCTGTCTTTCTTTTTTCAGGTAAACGACAACCTCATCCTTACCATCTGAAAGCTGCAGGGCACTGAGAAGTTCCTGCTGGTAAGCCAGAAAGCTTTCCTTGTCATGGAATTGAACCCAGATATCCTTTTGGGTATCCTCAAAGCGGACGATCTGGTCGCAGATCAGCTTCCCGTCCTGCTCCTCCTCCAGGCTTACCCTTCCATTGATGAAGACCTTCGCATCCTCTTCCAGAAGATTCCGGTACTGCTCATACTTATTAGGAAAAACAACAACCTCCACTGTTCCCAACAGATCCTCCAAGGTCAAAAAGGCCATGGTCTTATTGTTCTTTGTTCCCTTAACGGTCAGAGCCGTGATCATGCCGCCGATCGTCACATATTGATTATCCTCCAGCTGGGGCTCATCCTTTTCCTCCTCTATCGTAAAATCTGCCGTAGAGGCCGTAATGAACTTCTTCATCTTTTCCTGATATTCTTCTAAGGGATGACCGCTGACATAAATGCCCATTACTTCCTTTTCGAAGGCCAGAAGCTGCTGTCTGTCAAACTCGCCCACCTCCGGCAGCTTCATCTCATATTTGCTTTTTTCCTCCTCCGGCATAAAGTCAAAGAGGGTCATCTGCCCCGGCGTATTATTCTTCTTTTCGGCAACTGCCTGGTCGATCACTCGGATATAAACCTGCATATATTGCTTTCTGCTTCCGCCCAGAGAATCAAAGCTGCCGGCTTTGATCAGGCTTTCCACCGTCCGCTTATTCATTTCCTTTGTTGTCATTCTCTTGCAGAAATCCTGCAGGGACTTGAATTTTCCGTGTGCCTCCCGCTCTGCCACAATGGCCTCGATCACGGAACGGCCGACAGATTTGATGGCAGAAAGGCCATAACGGATGGAATCACCCTTTACTGAAAAATCCCACTGTCCTTCATTAATATCCGGCGGCAGAATCTCAATACCAAGATCCTTGGCTTCCCGGATATATTCGGACACCTTGGGCAGATTGTCAATGACAGAAGTCATCAAGGCCGCAAAATATTCCACCGGATAATAATACTTCAGATAGGCGGTTTCATAGGTCACCACTGCATAAGCTGCCGCATGGGATTTGTTGAAGGCATACTTGGCGAAGTCAATCATTTCATCATAGATCTTATTGGCCGTACGCTCATCGATTCCATTGGCGATGCAGCCCTTAACCCCTTCTTCTTCATTGCCATAAACAAAATTATGCCTTTCCTTCTGCATAACCTCGGTCTTTTTCTTGGACATGGCTCGTCTGACCAGATCGCTTCGTCCCAGCGTATAACCGGCAAGATCTCTTACGATCTGCATAACCTGCTCCTGGTAAACGATGCATCCGTAGGTCGGAGAAAGGATGGGCTCCAGCTGAGGGCAGTCATAGGTAATTTCATCGGCATGATTCTTACCCTTGATATAAGCCGGAATAAAGTCCATAGGACCCGGTCTGTAGAGTGCGATTCCCGCGATCACATCCTCCAGGCTCTTTGGCCGAAGCTCCTTCATGAAATTCTTCATGCCGGCACTTTCCAGCTGAAAAACACCCTCTGTTTTTCCGGTTGAGATCGCATCATACACTGCCTTGTCATCCAGATCAATGGCATCAATATCCAGATCGATTCCCCGGTTTTCCTTGATCTGCTTTAAGGCATTCTGAATAACCGTAAGGTTGCGCAGACCCAAAAAGTCCATCTTCAGGAGGCCAAGTTCCTCTACCGTTGTCATGGTGAACTGGGTCGTGATTGTTCCATCCTGTGCTCTGGACAAGGGCAGATATTCATCCATTCTTTCCTGACTGATCACGACACCGGCTGCATGCATGGAAGTATTTCTCGGAAGCCCCTCCAGTCTCTTGGACATATCGATCAGATTCCGGACCGTTTCGTCTTCCTCATACTGCCGACGAAGTTCGCTGTTTGTCTCCAAAGCCTTGTCAATCGTCATGCCCAGCTCGTTGGGAATCATCTTGGCGATAGCAGAGCAGAAGGCATAGGGCAGATCCATCACGCGCCCTACATCACGAATAGCGCCCTTGGCCAGCATGGTACCGAAGGTCACGATCTGCACCACATGATCTTTGCCATACTTTTCCATGACATAATCAATGACCTCTCCTCGCCTGTTGACACAGAAATCCACGTCAATATCAGGCATGGAAACTCGTTCCGGATTTAAAAAACGCTCAAAGATCAGATTGTAGCGGATGGGATCAATATTGGTAATTCCAAGGCTGTAGGATACGACAGAGCCTGCTGCCGAGCCTCGTCCCGGTCCCACCATGATATCCTGGGATCTGGCATAATTGATAAAATCCCAGACGATCAGGAAATAATCCACATAACCCATTTTGCGGATAACGGAAAGCTCATACTCCAGCCTTTCCTTTAATTCTTCCGATGCATCCGGATATCTTTTCTGAAAACCTTCATAGCAAAGTTGGGTCAAATATTCGTCTGAGCTCACCCCCTCCGGAAGCTGGTATTTGGGCAGCTTTGACTCATGGAAAACAATCTCCACATTGCAGCGGTCTGCAATCTTCTGGGTCTGTTCGATCGCCTCCGGAACATAGGGAAAAAGGCTCCTCATTTCCGCTTCGGATTTTACATAGTACTGTCCCCCGTCATAACGAAGCCTGTTTTCATCACTCAGCTTCTTGCCCGTCTGCAGGCAAAGCAGAATATCATGGGGTTCGGCATCCGTATCATAAGTATAATGGCAGTCATTTGTTGCCACCAGCGGTATGCCCGTATCCTGAGAAAGGCGGAGCAGCTGCTGATTTACCGTCCTCTGCAGGGGAATCCCGTGATCCTGCAGCTCCAGAAAATAGTTTTTCTCACCGAAAACCGCCCTATGCCAGAGAGCCGCTTCCTTTGCCTCCTCATACTGTTCCATGCCCAGCTTTCTCTGCACCTCACCGGCCAGACAGGCAGAAAGACAGATAATGCCTTCATGGTACTGCTCCAGAAGCTCCCGATCGACTCTCGGCTTATAATAATATCCCTCGGTAAAGCCCTTGGAAACAATCTTGATCAGATTGTGATAGCCCAGATCATTCTCAGCAAGCAGGATAAGGTGATAATAGCGGTCTTCTCCCGTATGAAGATCCTTTTCAAAGCGGGAGCCGGGCGCCACATAAACCTCACATCCCAAAATTGGCTTAATTCCCTGCGCCTTTGCTTCCTTGTAGAAATCGATCACACCATACATCACACCATGATCCGTGATCGCCGCACTGTTCATTCCAAGCTCTTTGACCCTTGCCACATATTCTTTGATTTTGTTTGATCCATCCAGAAGACTGTATTCCGTATGGGTATGTAAATGTACAAATGACATATCTCTCTTGTTGCTGTTCACTCCCTTCCCGAAAAAACTTGCGGAATAGCGACCTATGAACAGCTCCTTTCTGTTTTCTGCCTATGCTAACAATTTTTAAAGCAACTAACCTAATGTCTTATTGTCTAAACGCATTCTCTTGTATTATATTTGATAAGAAGATATCAAAAAACTATATCAATACGTATTGTTACTTTATTAAGGAGGTACTGTTATGGCTTATGTAATTAGTGATGCTTGCATCATGTGCGGTTCTTGCGAAGGTGAATGTCCGGTAGGCGCTATTTCTGCAGGCGACAGCCAGTACGAAATCGATGGCGGATCTTGCATCGATTGCGGAACATGCGAAGGTGCTTGCCCGGTAGGCGCTATTGCAGCAGAATAATTTTTCATTATTCATACCGTAAGCAAAGAGTGAATGAAAGCTGTGTCGAATATCGACACAGCTTTTTTCTTTTTCTTTGCCGCCACAATTACTCATTCGTCTGTCTTCTCTCCAAATTGCGGAACTGGGTATACTGGGGCAGCCACATCAGATTGACCGTTCCCGTAGGGCCGTTTCTTTGCTTCGCAATAATTACTTCGGCAATATTCTTCGCCTCAGAATCCTTATTGTAATATTCATCCCTGTAAAGGAACATTACCACATCGGCATCCTGCTCGATTGCTCCGGATTCTCGAAGGTCAGACAGCATCGGCCGTTTGTCATCTCGCTTTTCCACCGCTCGGGAAAGCTGGGACAGAGCAATGATCGGCACATTCAGCTCTCTGGCGATCGCCTTCAGGGCTCTGGAAATATCAGAAATTTCCTGTTGCCTGGACTCTGTTCTGCTTCCGCCTGCCGTCATCAGCTGCAGGTAATCGATCAATATCAGCTTGATATCGTATTCCAGCTTATATTTTCTGGCCTTGGACCGCAAAGCCGCCGTAGAGATGGAAGGCGTATCATCAATGATCAGACCGGATTTGCCCAGTACGCCAGCACTCTCGATCAGGCATTCCCATTCCTCATCCCTCAGATTACCGCTTCGGATGCTCTGGGAATCGACATGAGACTCCATGGAAAGCAAACGGTTAGTCAGCTGCTCCTTCGACATCTCCAAGCTGAAAATCGCCACAGCTTCCTTTCTTTTGGTAACAACATGCTGAGCAATATTCAAAGCAAAGGCTGTCTTACCCATGGAAGGTCTTGCTGCAAGCAGGATCAGATCCGAGGGCTGGAAGCCCGCCGTTTTGTAATCCAGATCCGTAAATCCGGAGGCAAGCCCCGTTACATTTCCTCTGGTCTTGGAAGCCTGCTCGATCTTTTCCAGTACATTAATGACAATCTGCTTGATCGGCACATAATCATCATTGCCCCTGTTCTGCAAAACGCGGAAAACCTCATGCTCGGTATGATCCATAATGTCATCCAAGGGCTCACTGTCCTCATAGCATTCCTTCTCGATATTTTCCGCAACCCGGATCAGCCTTCTTAAGGCCGCCTTGTCTGCAACGATTCTGGCATAATGACGGATATTGGCCGAGGTCGGCACATTTGCAACCAAACCAGCAATAAACTCATTGCTCCTCACCTCTTCCGGAAGGGATTTTTCCTTCAGGCGCTCCTGCAGGGTAACCACATCGACCGGCTTTCCCTCATTATAAAGTTCTACCATAGCCTCAAACATACCGCCGAACTGCTTATGATAAAAGTCATCCTTCGTAATCGTCTCACAGGCCGCCACAATGGCATCCTGATCCATGATCATGGAACCGATCACGGACTTTTCCGCCTCCAGGGAATTAGGTAAAATTCTTTTGATAATTGCATCTTCTGCCGGCATATTATTCCTCTGTAACCTTTACGCGGAGAACAGTGGATACCTGCGGATGCAGCTTCACTGTAACCTCATGTGTACCAAAAGAGCGGATAGGCTCCTCCAGAAGCAGCTTTTTCTTATCCAGATCCAGTCCCAGCTGTTCCTTGGCTGCCTGGGAAATTTCCTTTGAAGATACAGAGCCGAATACTCTTCCGCCTGTTCCGGCCTTCAGTTTCAGCTCAACACTCATTTCCTTCAGCTCTTCACCCAGCTTCTTTGCTGCCTCAAGGCGTTCCTCTGCCAGCTTTTCATCATGCTTCTGCTTCAGCTTCAGGTCATTTAAATTCTTAGCAGTTCCTTCTATCGCCTTTTTCTTGTTGATCAGATTACGGCCATAGCCGTCGCTTACCTTTACAACCTCGCCCTTTTTTCCAAGGGAACGTACATCCTCTAATAAGATAATATTCATAGCTTGATTTCTCCTTCTTCTATTCTTTTATCCAGTACGGATTTGATATAATCCATGGCTTCTTTTATCGTTTTTCCGCTAATCTGGGCTCCGGCCACGCTTCGGTGTCCGCCGCCGCCTGCACATTCCATAATGGCCTGCACATCGATTTCATCAATAGAGCGTCCACTGATATAGATCTTGTCATTGTAGTCCGTAAAAACAAAGGAGGCCTTGATGCCAATGATATTCAAAAGCTCATTTGCCGCCTGTGCCGCAACGACCGTAGGACTCTCAATGCCCTCCGAAGGACAGGTTGTAAAAGCAAAGCAGCCTCTGTATACCTCAGCTCTTCGAACCGCCTCGGCTCTGACCTTATAGCCGGTCATATCATTCTGCATCATCTTGCGCACCCGGGTAACATCGGCACCCTCTCTTCGCAAGTAAGCTGCTGCCTCAAAGGTTCTGACACCCGTCTTGGTGGTAAAGTTGTTGGTATCTACAATGATGCCTGCATAGATTGCATCTGCCTCTTCATTGCTCATCTCAAAATCATTCGAGAAGTACTGAAGTACTTCGGAAATCATCTCACAGGTAGAAGATGCATAAGGCTCTATATAGGAAAGCACCGCATTGTCAATAACTTCCTTGCCATGTCTGTGATGATCGAAAACGACGATATTGTCCACCAGGCCCAGCAGCTCCGGACACTCCGTATAGCTCGGTCTGTTGGTATCCACAACCATGACCATGGTATCCTTTCTAACCAGATCAAGTGCCTCCTCTGAGCTAAGGAACATATCGGCCGGATAGCCCTTTTCCGGAGAAAAGAGTTCCTTCATGGGACGAATGGAGCTTGTCACCACATTCAAAACGATATGCGCCTTCTTTCCCAACAGGGAGGCCGCATGGTAGATTCCGATGGTGGCGCCAAAGGAATCCGCATCTCCGATATGGTGTCCCATAACAATGACATTGTCCGAGGTCTGGATCAGTTCCCGAAGTGCCTGTGCCTTCATTCTGGCCTTTACCCGGCTGACCTTTCCCACCTGCCTCTTGGATGCACCAAAATAGGTGATATTTTCCTCTTCCTTGAGAACCGCCTGATCGCCGCCTCGTCCGAGAGCCAGATCAATCGCTGCCTTTGCCAGATCGTGATTATCCCGATAGCTTTCTCCCTCTGCGCCAATACCAATGGACAAGGTTACGGATATTTCATTGCCCACATGAACGGTTTTGATATCCTCCAGCAAAGAGAATTTGTTGTTTTTGAACTCGCGAAGATATTCCTGCTTAAAAACAATAATATACTTATCTCTTTCGAACTTTTTAAGAAGAATATCCTTTCTGGAAAAGTAACGGCTGATCTTACGGTCGATCAAAGCCGACAGCATGGAAGCCTTGATGGAATCAATACTCTCCACCACTTCTTCATAATTGTCCACATAGACCAGGGCTACGCCCATTCTTTCTTTTTCGTATTTCTCCAGAAGCTCCTGATAATTGGTCTCATCCGAGAGAAACATGACGAGGACCTCTCTGCTGTCCTCCGAAAGTCTGATGTCCAGAAATTCGCCCTGATAATCCTCCACCTTCTCTCTATGGATATTGGCAAGAAATTTTCTCTCTTCCCATTCCAGAGAAATCTGTGTGATACGATCGATCTTCTTCAGCCTTTCCCTGCTCAAGGCAGGAAAGATACCGGCAATTGCCTTATGGTAGCTGTCCTTTTTTCGAAAGAGTTCCCGGAACATCCTGTTCATCCAAATGATATGGCCATCCTTTTCCATAACAACATAGGGGATGTCCAGATTCTCCAGAAATCCTTCCTGCATCCTTCTGTCATATTCGGAAAAGCGGAAAGCCTCCTTCGCCAAGCCCTTCTTGCAGGAACGATAAAGCAGTCCCCATACCAAAAAGCAAAGCAATAGCACAGCACTTGCGATTAAGCCCGCACACAGATTCAGAAAATAAAGTCCGACATGTGCACATGTCAGAATGATCAGTATAAAAAGGGGGCTTTTGGCAAGAAAAGCCAGTTTCTTCTTTAGTGTTACATTTTCTACCATACTACTCTCCTGCATCCAAGAGATGCCAAACAGGTATAGATACGCATATTCTTCTGAATTATACACAATCTTTTCCAAACTAGCAATCACCGTGATTCTCTTTCCCTTCCCTCTTGCATTTTTCCCTTCAGCTTTTATGATAAAGAAAAGGATTTTCACAAGGAGAAGACTATGATTACCTGCAGAGACGTCTATAATCTGAATCTTGACGGTATGGAGCTTCTGACCGGAGAGGTCGGACTCGACCGTATGGTTTCCTGGACCTATATGGTACAGACAAAACCCTTTGCCGAGCATATGAATGCCGGGAATTTTGCCCTGATCGTGGTTGATTTCATTCGTTTTGATATGAAGGATGTCTATGATGCCATGCTGGAACTGAATAAACTGGGCATCTCCGGCTTTGCCATTTCCATTGTGGATGACCGTGAAAGTATTCCCCAGTCCTTTATTGACAAGGCGATCGAGCTTGAGCTGCCTCTCTTCTATATCCGCTGGGAGGGTGCAACCTTTGTGGATATCGCCCAGAGCATTGGCCGGATTATTTTTGAAACGGGAGTAAACAACAAGCGTACCGGCGACTACCTTTACAATCTCCTCTTCGGCTATGAGGTAAACAAAAAATATATCGAAAAGATTTCTTCTCAGTTTGGCCTGACCTTTGACCGTCCTCATCGTGTTGGCATCATTGTCATCGACAGAGAATACGGCATAAACCTGGAACAGGATGAACACACCTATTCCTATTACACCGACTGTCTCAACCGGGAAGTTCTTCATATGAGCCACTGTCCCATGTATATGCGCTTTCTTAACAAGTTCGTTCTTCTTTTTGAGCAGACTGAACAGAGGGAAACCGAACAGGAAATCGAAAAAATTTTGACCGATCTGGACTCCCGCAAGGTCTTTGCCGGCAAGATCCACAGCAGCTGCATTCTGGGGGCCGCCTATAATGACCCTGCCGATTTCGGAAAAAGCTATACCGAGGCCAAAAACCTGATTCCCAAGAAGGATCTTTTGCCCAATCCCAGCGGCAAAAAGGTTCTCAGTGCCAGCTCTATGGGTATCTACAAATTTATGTTCAACAGCGGAAACCAGGGAGAAATCCTGGATTACTGCAACGAAAAGCTGAAGAAGCTGGAGGTCTATGACAATACCAACGGTTCCTTTTTGATCGATACCCTGCTCAACTATTATCTCTGCGGCTTTAATGTGGGCCGCACGGCAGAAATGATGTACGTCCACCGCAATTCCCTCCAATACCGCCTGAAAAAAATCGAGGAAATTCTGGAAATCAGCCTGACCGACTCTATGGAGTATCTGGATCTGATCAACTGTATTCTGGTGAAAAGGCTTATGTTTAATTAAGTCAAGGCTCGCTCGCAGAGCCTTTCACTCAGTCGGCGCTTGGGCTCCGGCCTATCCAGATTGTGCAAAACTAACAAGAGAACTGTTCAAAATTTACATTGCAAAAGAATCCTTGGGTGAGTATTATACATTACAACAGCAAGGGCGCTGGAGATCAAAAATCTCCGGTGTCCTTTTTGTTTACCCTTTTTAAGCTGCAGTCCCCTCGTATCAAACTGCAGGAAAAAAAGAAAAGCAGGAGGAAAAAATTATGAGAAAGACAAAATTATTCAGTTTAGCACTTACCGGTGTTATGGCAGTATCCCTCTTAACAGGATGTGGTTCATCTGCTTCCACAGATTCATCCAGTGAAAGCGCATCCACCGATGCTTCTGCAGATACCGCTTCCGCAACAGGCGATAGCTCTTCTGATGCTTCTTCAAACGGCGTTCTGAAAGTTGGTATGGAATGTGCTTATGCACCTTTTAACTGGACCCAGGATACCGATACCACACCGGACGGAAGCACAGCTGTTCCGATCTATGGATCCGATTATTATGCATATGGGTATGATGTAGCCGTTGCCCAGAAGCTTGCCGATGAAATGGGTATGGATCTGGAGATCCACAAGGTTGAATGGTCTTCCATCGGTATTTCCCTTGACGCAGGTGATTATGACTGCATCATCGCCGGCATGGGCAAGACCGCTGAAAGAGAAGCCTCCTATGCATTTACAGAGCCTTACTACTACAGAGATAACTGTATCGTAGTAAAGAAAGGCGGCGATTATGAAAATGTAACCGGTCTTTCCGATCTGGCCGGCACAGGCTGCAAGGTTACCACACAGTTGGGAACTGGCTGGGTTCCTCTTCTTGATCAGATCGAAGGCGCTGAGCAGTCAGGAAATTATGAAACAACCTCTGAGTGCTTCATGGCCATCTCAAACGGCGTTGCTGATGTCTGCGTAGTAGACCTTCCGACAGCAGAATCTGCAGCACTTACCAATGACGATCTGAAGATCATCACTCTGGACGAGGACGATACCTTCACAGGTGATGACGAAATGGTTAATGTCTGCATCGCAACAAGGAAAAATGATACCGAGCTTCGTGATAAGATCCAGGATGCAATGAATGCCATCGGCTGGAACGACAAGGCAAAGATGGATGAACTGATGGATCAGGTTCTGACACAGCAGCCGGCAGCAAACTAATACATATAAATAAGAAAATACTGATCTGAGGAAGGCCGTCACGACCTTGGTCGGGACGGCTATCCTTAGGCCCAAAACAGCAGCAAAAGCGACTTTACAATCGTAAAAAGAAACAGTTTCAGCAGTAAAAGAAAGAATTTCAGCAAGAGAGGTGGCGTGAACATATGATCTTTGAAAACCCTACAAACTCTTTCCAGTGGATGGTATTCCTGGCACAAAAGTATTCAAGCATGTTTATCCAGGGCACCTGGCTGACCCTCTATATCGCAGTGCTTGGTACCCTCTTTGGCTTTGTTCTCGGCTATGTTGTAGGTATCGTCAATGATATCCGAATCAATGAAGGCGACAATCCTGCCAAAAAGCTTCTTATTAGAATAATAAAAGCAATCTTTACCATCTATGTAGAGCTCTTCCGTGATACACCTATGATCGTTCAGGCCATGATCATCTACTATGGTATCCGTCAGATGGGAACCGATATGACTCCTGTTTTTGCAGGTATTATCGTTACCGTTCTGAATACAGGTGCTTACATGGGTGAAACCGTCAGAGCTGGTATCGGTTCCATTGATATCGGACAGCGCGAAGGTGCATGGGCAATGGGCATGTCCCCCTTCAAAACCATGTTCTACGTTGTTCTTCCCCAGGCCTTTAAAAACATCATCCCCGAGATGGCCAATAACTTCCTGACTAACCTGAAGATGACCTCTGTATTGAATGTTATCGCCGTACAGGAGCTCTTCATGGCAGCGAAAACAGTCGGCGGCAACTATTACAAATACTTTGAAGCATACCTGGTAATCGCTGTTATATACTTTGTTCTCTGCTTTGTGTTCGACAAACTCTTCAAGCTGATCGAGAAAAAAATGCAGGGCAAGAGGGATTACGCACTGGCGATCGAATATATGGATAACGAATAGGAGGAGAATTTATGAGTGAATCAGTAATTTCCATTCAGGATTTAAGCAAAAGCTTTGGTAACCACGAGGTTCTCCGCAAAATCGATATCGATATCAAAGGCGGAGAAATCATCTGTATCGTAGGCTCCTCCGGATCCGGAAAATCCACCCTTCTCCGCTGCATCAACAAGCTGGAAAAGCAGTCATCCGGAAAAATCCTTTATCACGGAAAGGAAGTCAGGGATGTCCAGAAGGAAATCAATGAATACCGTTCCAAGGTTGGCATGGTATTCCAGTCCTTCAATCTTTTCAATAATATGACGGTTCTGGAGAACTGCATGCTCTGCACCAGAAAGGTGCTTCATCTTTCAAAAGCAGAAGCCTTCGAAAGAGCTATCAAGCATCTGAAAAATGTAGGCATGGCTCCCTATATCAACGCAAAGCCGGATCAGCTTTCCGGCGGCCAGAAACAAAGAGTTGCCATTGCCCGCTCTCTCTGTATGAATCCCGAGGTTCTCCTCTTTGATGAGCCAACCTCAGCTCTCGATCCGGAGATGGTCGGCGAAGTACTGAATGTTATGAAGAATCTGGCAAAAACAGGTCTGACCATGATCATCGTTACCCATGAGATGGCCTTTGCGAGGGATGTTTCCACCAGAACCATCTTTATGGATTCCGGCTATATCGCAGAGGATGCTGCTCCGTCAGAGCTCTTCACCAATCCGAAGAATCCGAGAACCCGAGAATTCTTGAGCAGATATTTAGCAGGCTAGGAGGTATTGAGATGGAAAATTTTGTAGTTACATTTGCCAGAGGCTTCGGCACAGGCGGAAAAGCAATTGCCTCACAGCTGGCCAGAGAGCTCGGCATCAACTGTTATGAGAACCGTATCCTGACCTTAGCCAGTCAGCTGAGTGGCTTGGATGAAGCAGTCTTCACTGCCGTAAATGAAAAAATCCGTGAAACCTCCGGCGGTTTTACCAGCTTTCTGACCGGTCTTCCCAAATCCAGAGGCTATATCACCCGGAATGAGAAATTTGTTTCCGATGATAAGCTTTTCGATTATCAGTGCCAGATCATCCGGGAGCTTGCCGAAAAGGAATCCTGCATTATCGTAGGTAAGGCAGCCGATTATGTTCTGAAGGACAAGCCGAATGTCGTAAGCATTTATATTGAAGCCCCCCGTGCCTTCTGTGTAGAACGAACGATCAAAAATATGGGTGTTACCGAAGAAGTTGCCAATGCCACGATCGAGCGTACCGATAAATTCCGTGCGGATTATTACAAATACTATACCCACGGCAATTATTGGACCAATCCGGTCAATTACGATCTCACTCTGAATAGTGAAAAGGTTGGCGTTACCAATTGCGTAAAGGTAATTGAAGAATATTTGATCATAAAGGGACTTATCACCGCCGACATGATCAAGCCGGCAGGAGAATTACAGTAAAAAAACAAGACCTTAAAGGAGAGATTACATTATGAAATTAGCAGAAATAGGACTCAGTGCACAGGATATTAAGGACAAAGTAAGCAAATATATGATCGAAACCTACGAAAGAATGGATTTCGTATGTGAAAAAGCAAAGGATCAGTACCTCTATGATGAGAATGGCGAAGCCTATCTTGATTTTTATGCCGGCATCGCCGTAAACTCTGCAGGAAACTGCAATGAAAAGGTAGTTGCCGCCGTAATCGATCAGGTACAGGATGTTATGCATACCTTCAACTATCCCTATACCATCCCTCAGGCTCTTCTGGCAGAAAAAGTCTGCACAACCATCGGCATGGACAAGATCTTCTTCCAGAACTCCGGAACAGAAGCCAATGAAGCCATGATCAAAATGGCCAGAAAATACGGTATCGAAAAATTCGGTCCCAACAAATATCACATCGTAACAGCAAAAATGGGCTTCCATGGCCGTACCTTTGGTGCCATGTCTGCAACCGGCCAGCCCGGAAACGGCTGCCAGATTGGCTTCGGTCCCATGACCTATGGTTTCTCCTATGCGCCTTTCAATGATCTCCAGGCTTTCAAGGATGCCTGCACAGAAAACACCATCGCTATTATGATCGAGCCGGTTCAGGGCGAGGGCGGTGTTCATCCCGCAACTCAGGAATTTATGACCGGTCTTCGCGAATTCTGCGATGAGAACGACATGCTTCTTCTGATCGATGAGGTACAGACCGGCTGGTGCCGTACCGGTAAAGTAATGAGCTATATGAATTACGGCATCAAACCGGATATTGTTTCCATGGCCAAGGCTCTCGGCGGCGGAATGCCGATCGGCGCAATCTGTGCTACAGAAGAGGTTGCAAAGGCCTTTACTCCGGGCTCCCACGGTACCACCTTCGGCGGACATCCGGTCAGCTGCGCTGCTGCACTGGCTGAGGTAAATGAGCTGCTCGACCGCAATCTGGCTGACAACGCCGCAAAGATGGGCGATTATTTCTGCAAACAGCTGAAGACCCTTCCCCATGTAAAAGAGGTTCGCGGCCAGGGTCTTCTGGTGGGCGTTGAATTCGATGACAGCATCAGCGGTATTGAAGTAAAGCACAAATGCTTAGACAAACATCTTCTGATCACCGCCATCGGTGCCCATACCATCCGTATGATCCCGCCATTGATCATCACAGAGGAAGATTGTAATAAAGCCTTTGCCATCATCAAAGAATCCGTAGAAGAACTTACAAAATAAGGAGGGAAAAGCCATGAATTCTTTTTCCTTTAGCATACCCCAGAATATCAAGGTGGGGGCAGGAAGCCTGAAGCTTCTGCCCTCCCTTGCAAAAGAAGTCGGAAAAACAAAGGCCTTTATCATCTCCGGCCCCCATCTGAATAAGATCGGCCTGGTAAAGAAATGTGCCGATGCCCTCGCGGATGCCGGTATTCCCTCCGCTTCCTTTACGGAAACAGAAGGAAATCCCAGTGTAGCTACCGTAGAAAAGGCTACTGCCCTCTTCCAGGAAAGCGGAGCTGACTTTATCATAGCCTTTGGAGGAGGTTCACCTCTTGATGTAGCCAAGGCAGTTGCCGTAACCGCAAGCTACGGCGGCAGTATTGTTGACTATGAGGGCGGCGGCAAGGTTCCCGGACCTGTTACCCCCATGATCGCCATTCCGACAACTGCCGGAACCGGCTCTGAAGTTACTGCCTTTTCCGTGATTACCGACCATTCCAGAAATTACAAGCTGACTGTTGTCAGCAATTACCTTCTGCCCAGCTATGCGATTCTGGATCCGGAGCTCATTACTTCCGTCCCCCAGTCTACCGCAGCTGCCTGCGGCATTGACGCCATGATCCATGCCCTTGAGGCCTATGTTTCAAAGGCAGCCTCTCCTTTCTCCGATATTTTCGCCAAGGAGGCGCTTCGCCTGATCGGCGGCAATATCCGGGATTATGTAGCAGACAGAAGTCAGCTTCCGGCCTGTGAAGCCATGCTGATCGGCTCTCTTTTTGCCGGCATTGCCTTTTCCCATGCGCGACTCGGAAATGTGCATGCCATGAGCCATCCGGTCAGTGCCTATTTCAATGTAGCCCACGGCGTGGCAAATGCGATTTTGCTCCCGGCTGTTGTGGACTTCAACAAGGATGATGCCGATGCTGAGAAATACAAGTACATTTATGACTGTATTTGTCCGAAGGATAAGGCTGATCTGAAAGAATTCATACCGGATCTGCTTGCTCCTGAGATTCGTCTTCTGAATCATGAGCTGAATATTCCGGACAGCCTCAGCGAGGTTGGCGTAGACAGCAGCTTCTTTGATGCGATGGCTGACGATGCCATGAAGAGCGGGAATATTCAGGTGAATCCGCGGCATACGGATAAGACGGATATTCTGAAGCTTTATGAGGCCGCATTTTGATGAGATCATGCTGAACAAATAAAAATAAATAAGCAACTCAATAAATGGGACGAGAATGATTCTGCCGGATTAAAAAACACGCTCTCGCTCTATATCGTATCGCTTTAGCGATGCGATGCACGCGAGGCGCCCATCGAGCTAAGCTCGATCTATATGGCGCCGGAGTCTCGAAGGAAGACATAGCAGATGCTAAGCTCGAGGCGCATGTTCCATACGCCTCTTGCTAAGCACTCGACTCACGGCGCATTCAAAATCCTGCTATCGCAGGATGCGCCTTCGTCCATCGCACCGCTTACGCGGCACGATATACACTGATGTCTTCCTAACGGTTTTTAATCCTAGGGCAGAACATCTCGTCCTTATTTGTTCCAAAATTTACTTTCGCAGCACTAACTTAGCTGTTTATACACCAATTTAGGTGCACAAAAAAGGAAGCAATATTCCGGAAAGGGACATTTACAAAGCGTCGGTACTTAACGAACATGCCGATAGGCAATGTGAGTTTAGTATCCGCTACGCAATATGCCCCGCTTAGGGAGCGGGGCGGTTCCGCGAGCCCGTGCCGATAGGCACATTTGCATGGCGAGCGATCTATTTTGTATTAAGCGCAAGCGGTCCCTGGAGGAATATGCTTCCTTGTTGTGCTTTTATAAAGATATGTTATGCAAATTACGCTGATAAACTTATTATCATCTCTATAGAAAAACAGCCCAAGGATAAATCCTTGGGCTGCTCACATTTAAGCATTCTTCAATTCAGCTTAATCCTGAACGTATGCCATCAGTGCTACGTGACGTGCTCTCTTAATAGCAGATGTCAGTTCTCTCTGATGCTTAGCACAGTTGCCTGTGATTCTTCTCGGAAGAATCTTACCACGCTCAGATACATATTTCTTCAGCTTAGCTGTATCTTTGTAATCGATTGTGTTGTCTTTTCCACAGAATACGCAAACTTTCTTTCTTCTGCGTCCGCCTCTTCTCTTCATCGGAGAATCGGATCTCTCACCTCTGTTATATGCCATGATATCCTCCTGTATTAGTTGAACGGAAGTTCTTCATCAATTCCATCCGGAATGTTCATAAATCCGTCCCCCGCAGCCGCTGCCGGCTCCGGTGCCGTATGGTTATTATAGTTATTGTTTGAATAAGAAGCATTGCCTCCTGCCTGTCCGGCAGATGCATTTCTTCCTTCCACGAATTCATGGTCTTCGATCACAACATCTGTTGTATATACCTTCTGACCTTCGCGGTTTGTGTAACTTCCTGTCTGAATTCTGCCGTTTACCGCAATCTTCATACCCTGATGCAGATACTTCTCTGCAAATTCAGCCTGACGTCCGAATGCAACGCAGGAAATAAAATCAGCATTCTGATCGTTTCCCTCACGGCGGAATCTTCTGTCTACTGCCAGCGTATATCTGGCGATTGCCATCGGCTGCTCACTGTTCTGAGAATAGCGGATGTCCGGATCTCTTGTCAGTCTTCCAATCAAAGTTACTCTGTTCATATATTACCTCTCTATCTATGCGTCCTGTCTAACACACAAATATCTGAGAACATTGTCCATGATGCGGATTCTGGATTCGATCTCTGCCGGTGCTGTAGCCTCAGCTTCGAAGTGAATGAAATAGTAAAATCCCTCTGACATCTTCTGGATTTCATAGGCCAGTTTCTTTCTGCCCCATTCGTCCACGTCGCTGATTGTACCACCGGCGCGTTCTACGAGAGCTTTTACCTTCTCCAGAACTTCCGCTCTGGCTTCGTCCTCGATTTTCGCATTCAGAACAACTGCTAATTCGTACTTGTTCATGCTGTTACCTCCTTCTGGTCTCCGGCCCCCATTTCTTACTGGGAGCAAGGAACAATAATGTATCACGAGCGTATATGATACCATAATACGCTCGTGATTTCAAGTCATCTTTATTTCTTTTTGATACTTTTTTCGAGGCTTCTGCGAGGAAGCATAATCTGATGCTCACAGCCGCAGCATTTCAGTCTGCAATCCGCTCCTAGGCGGATCAATTTCCATTCAGAGGATCCGCAGGGATGCTTCTTTTTCAGGGTGAGGATCTGCCCTGTATAAAGTTCCATCTTTTTCTCCCTTCTGTCCGGCCTCTAAAACATAGTTTTACTCAGTCTGAATCCAATCTCCGACTGATGATCAGTCTTTTCTTTTCTTCTTTATTTTATATGCCTTAATGGTCGGTTCAAAAGCAATTACATCCTTCTTGATCTCTCCGCTCAGAATCAGCAGGCAGATCAGGTTCGGGATTGCCATCAAGGCATTGGCAATATCCGAGAAGTTCCAGGCAATGTTCAGCGTTGTTGTTGCGCCAACATAAACGATCAGCGAAAAAATGATTCGATAAGCCATATTAAACTTCGGACCCTTTACGATATACTCAAAGGCCTTTTCTCCATGATACTCCCAACCAAGGATTGTTGAAAAGGCAAAAAGTGCAATTGCGATACAAACGAAAACCGATCCGGCTTTTCCGAACACCGAAGCAAAGGCTGCCATGGAAAGAGAAGCGCCGATATAAAGCTCTCCTGTCGAGGGATCTACTGTTCCCAGAACACCGGAAGAAGCAATGCAGAGACCCGTTACGGTACAAACCACGATGGTATCCCAGAAGGTTCCTGTCATATTGATATAACCCTGATGAACGTGATTGTCTGTAGATGCAGCAGCTGCTGTGATTGCCGCAGATCCCATACCCGCCTCATTAGAGAAACATCCTCTGGCTACACCATAATGCATCGCCTGCATCATAGAAGCTACGATAGAGCCGGCCATACCGCCGCCGATTGCCTTGACACTGAAAGCCATGCTAAAGATGGTTGCTACGCCTGACGGTACATTTTTAATATTAACCAGAATAACGATCACACCGCCAATGATATAGAAGATTGCCATAAAGGGAACCAGTACCGAAGAGATCCTGGAAATGGACTGAATTCCACCAACAATTATGATCAATGATAAAATCGTAAGTACAATACCAACACCCCAAAGAGGTGCGCCAAAGGTGGTATGAATAGAGTCTGCGATAGAATTTGCCTGTGTCAGATTGCCGATACCAAAGGCTGCAACTGCAGCAAAAAAGGCAAAGAGCCAGCCAAGAACTGCGCCTAACTTCTTATTCTTAAAGGCATTTTTCATGGTATACATGGGGCCGCCGGCCATCTCGCCCTGTTCATTACTCTCTCTGTACTTTACAGCCAGCATACACTCAGAGAACTTGGTTGTCAGACCGAAGCAGGCACTGATCTCCATCCAGACCAGAGCACCCGGGCCACCGGAAACCATGGCGGTTGCAACGCCTACGATATTGCCGGTTCCGATCGTTGCCGCCAATGCCGTCGTTAAGGCTGCAAAAGGAGAAATGTCTCCCTCTCCCTTTGTCTGTCTTGCTTCCTTGCTCAGCGTATTGCTGATCGCGTAAGGAAGATTTTTCCAGGTTCTGAAACCGACCCGAACAGTCAGTACAACGCCTGTTCCGACAAGGAGAACCAGCATAACAGGTCCCCAGACAAAGCTGTCCACTGTCGAAAGAATGTCATTCAATGCTTTTGTAAATCCTTCCATAACTTTTCCCTCCTATTACATAAAAAAAGAAGGGCTTTGTCTTTTCGACAAAACCCTTCTTTGGATAGGCAATATTTTACTCTTTTAACGTGTTGATGTCAACTGAGCTTCTTTTAAAAGATTTTTCGACTTTTTTCTGCTTTTTTGAACATTATCACGGATTTTACTCGCCGAATCTGCCCAGCTCCATCGGCTTCAGATCATCGGCAAGGATAAAGTCAGCCGCCGTAATATCACGAAGCTCATCAACCGAGATATTGTCACGGATTTCCTTGAGATAAAGTTTCTTATCAATGACCTGCATCACGCAGTACTCCGTTACGATATAATCAACAACGCCAACACCTGTCAGGGGATAGCTGCATTCCTCTACGATCTTGGGACTGCCATCCTTTGAGCAATGTGTTGTTGCAACGATTACCTGCTTTACGCCGGATACGATATCCATGGCACCGCCCATTCCCGGGGAACGGCCCGGCATAGCCCAGTTTGCAAGATCTCCGTTTCCGGCAACCTGCAGACAGCCAAGAACAGATGCATCTACACGACCGGAACGCATCATGCCGAAGGAAAGAGCAGAATCAAAGGAGCAGGCACCCTTTACCGGAATTACCTCATCTCCCGCTGCATTACAGTAGCTCTCTACCTTTCTTACGCTGTAGGCCTCTGTTGCCACCTCTCCGACGCCAAGGAGGCCATTTTCAGCCTGGATCCAAACACCCGGTCTGGTGTAATTGCTGCACATAGTAGGAATACCAACACCGAGATTTACAACATCTCCGCTCTTGAAGAAGCTTGCTACCTTACGGGCAATAAACTCTCTGTTGCTCATTGTTTCTGTATTACTCATCTGTCAAACCCTCCTGTCATGAAAGGATCATATCAACAAACACGCCCGGTGTTTTGATACGATCAATACCAATCTCATCAATCTCAAGAATGATATCCGGATCAACCAATGTTTTGCTACTATTGATCGCCATCATGGGATTGACATTTTCGCTTGTACCATGATAAGAAAGGTTGCCAAGGGGATCTGCCGCCCTGCATCTGACCAAAGCCAGATCTGCATGCAGCGCTGTTTCCAGCATATAGGTCTTACCGTCGATTTCCATCAGAGGTTTGCCCTTTTCGATACCGGTTCCCATTCCGGTTGCAACATAGAAGCCGCCAATGCCCATTCCGCCGCATCGAATTCTCTCTGCCATGGTTCCCATCGGACAGAATTCGATCTCCAGTTTACCTTCTGCATGCTGCTTCATTACTTCTTTATTTTTACCTGCATGAGCAGTGATCATTTTATCCACGACATGATTATGTACCAGCTTGCCGATATCACAATTTTCCTTGCCGGCATCCAGTGAGATTGTTGTCAAATGACGCACACCGCTTTCCAGCAAAAGATCAATCAAGTGATTGGGACTTCCATGTACGCCCTGTCCGCCAATCATAATTGTCTGACCATCTTTAAATTCTTTGATGATCTCATCTGCGCTGTATAGCTTTCCCACTCTATACATATGTTCTCCTCCTTTATTGCTCTCTTTTTCAACTTCTTTTATTATACAAAAAAAGAGGACGAAAAAAAAGAGACCGAAGCCTGTATTGTATGCCACTTTCGCATCATACAATACAGCTTCTGTCTCTTTTTATTTTTTACCGGATCATCCTAAAAAGCAATGCCTCTGTAAATCCGGCTATTCTGCTTTCGCCTTTCTGCAAGCGATGATCACCTGTGCTTCTTTGTCGCTGCAAGTCTTGCCATTGCACGTGCGAGAGCTGCACATGTATGGTTATATTCTCTCTTGCTCTGACGCTCTCTGAGTCGCTCCGTTGCACGCCTTGCCGCCTGCTCTGCACGAAGCACATCAATCTCTTCCGGCGTCTCTGCACTTTCCACCAGCACGGTTACCACATTGTCGATGATTTCAATAAAGCCAACGCCCAGAACCACCTCCCGGTAGTCCTCACCCTGTCTGCGGAAACGAGCCATTCCTGCATGCAAGGTGGTCGCCATATTGTCATGATTCAACAGAACCTGCATGTCACCATCATACTGGGGGACAATAATACTCTCGCAGGGACCTTCGTAAAAGCTCCTGTTTGCAGCGATGATTCTTAATGTAAATTCTTTATCCCGAAGTTCACTCATCTTATTCCATCTCTGCCATTTCTGCGGCTTTTTTCTTTACATCCTCAAGTGTTCCTACATTAAAGAAGGCACCCTCCGGATACTCATCCATTTCTCCGTCAAGAATTGCCTTGAAGGAACGGATCGTCTCTTTCAGGGGAACATATACGCCGGAAACACCGGTAAACTGTTCTGCAACATGGAAGGGCTGAGACAAAAATCTCTGAATCTTACGAGCACGATAAACCGTTTGTTTATCCTCATCAGAAAGCTCATCCATACCAAGGATTGCAATAATATCCTGCAGTTCGCTATACTTCTGCAATGTTTCCTGCACGCGTCTCGCAACACGGTAATGCTCTTCGCCAACAACATCCGGCTCCAGAATACGGGAGGTGGACTCCAGAGGATCAACCGCCGGATAAATACCCTGCTCTACGATCTTTCTGGAAAGAACCGTTGTTGCATCCAGATGGGTAAAGGTCGTTGCCGGCGCCGGATCGGTAAGATCATCGGCCGGTACGTATACCGCCTGAACGGAAGTAACGGATCCGTCCTTTGTGGATGCGATTCGTTCCTGAAGCTCACCCATCTCTGTTGCCAGAGTAGGCTGATAACCTACGGCAGAAGGCATACGTCCCAGAAGAGCCGATACCTCTGATCCTGCCTGTGTGAAACGGAAGATATTATCAATGAAAAGCAGCACGTCCTGCTTCTTCTCATCACGGAAATATTCTGCCATGGTCAATCCGGTTTCCGCAACACGAAGACGGGCTCCGGGCGGCTCATTCATCTGTCCGAATACCAGAGCTGTTTTCTCCAGAACACCGCTCTCCTTCATTTCATTCCAAAGATCATTACCCTCTCTGGAACGCTCACCTACACCGGTGAAAATGGAATAGCCGCTGTGCTCTGTTGCAATATTGTTGATCAGCTCCTGGATCAAAACCGTCTTACCAACACCGGCACCACCGAAGAGGCCGACCTTACCGCCCTTTGCGTAAGGCGCCAGAAGGTCGATAACCTTAATTCCGGTTTCCAGAATTTCCTCTGCCGGATTCTGATTTTCAAATGCAGGCGGTTCTCTATGCGTATCCCATACCGGAGCATCCTTAATCTCCTCCAGGCCGTCGATCGTCTCTCCCAAAACATTGAAAAGACGTCCCAGTGTTTTCTCGCCTACCGGAGTCTGGATGGCATGTCCTGTAGCCGTAACCTCCATACCCCTGTAAAGACCTTCACTGGCCGAAAGCATGATACATCTTACTACATGTCTGCCAAGATGCTGGGCAACCTCCATTACGCAGTCCTTGTCTCCATTTTTTACATGGAGTGCCTCACGGATTGCAGGCAGTTTTTTCTGTCCTTCGAAGGAAACATCTACGACTGCGCCCTGCACCTGTACGATTTTTCCTGTTATCATTTATTATTTCCTCTTTTTCTTTTGTGCCTTCGCACCGGCAATTACCTCTGTAATCTCCTGTGTGATCGCAGTCTGTCTCGCCCTGTTATACTGATTTTCAAGATCGCCAAGCATTTGTCTTGCATTATCCGATGCAGACTGCATGGCCATCATTCTGGCATTGTGTTCACAGGCATCCGCCTCAACAAAGGCTCCATATAAAAAGCCTGTCACATAGATTGGAACCAGCTGATTCATAAACTCCTCAGAAGGCGGATCAAAGCTCAGATTCCTGTGCGGATCATCCTTCAGCTCGGGCGGATCAAACGCCTCCTTTTTAATAGGAAGAAGTCGCTTCATCTCGACTGTCTCTGTCATCGCATTTACCATTCTGGTATAGATCAGACAAATCTCATCAAAGACGCCCTGTTGATAATCCTCAATGATTTCCTCTGACAGATCTCTGGCCTTGGTAAATTCCGGATGAGATCCGAAATAGCTTAGATGTCTGTCAATCTTATATCCGTGAGAGGTCAGATAATGGTTTCCGACCTCTCCCAGACTGAAAATCATATGATTGGGATACTGCTTCAGCTCTGCTTCAATATTCTTCAGAATATTATGGTTGTAGGCACCGGCAAGTCCCTTATCACCTGTGATAACGATAAAAGCCACCTTTTTCTCTTCCGGCGGGCAGTTTTTACTCTTAAAATAAACGCCGCCCAGCTCATCATCGTTCTTGATGATCCTGGCCATTTCAAGCTCCAGATTATAGAAGAAAGGCTCCGTATCGGCAAGTGCCTTTTTTGACTGCCTCAGTTTTACAGTGGAGATCATATACATGGCATTCGTGATCTTCAGAGTGTCACGAATGCTTTTCATTCGATCCTGAATCTCTTTTATACTTGCCATACCTTACTGTACTTCTTTCTCTTCTGCTTTATGTGCAGCGATATAGTCCTTTGCAATCTTTACAATCTCCTCGATTGTCTCGTCTGACAGCTGCTTTGTCTCTTCGATCTGATCTCCGATCTTTCCATGCACGCTGTCAAAATGCTCCAGAAGCTCGCCCTGGGTCTTCTTTATCTCAGCCACCGGCACATGATCGAAAATACCATGTGTTGCCATAACCAGAGTAAGGATCTGCTCCTTCAGGGAAAGCGGGCTTGAAAGAGGCTGCTTTAAGAGCTCCATCAAAGCCTTTCCATGTGCAAGCTGCGCCTTGGTTGCATCATCCAGATCAGAAGCGAACTGGGTAAAGACCTCCATCTCACGATACTGGGCAAGATCGATACGAATGGTACCGGACGCCTTTTTCATGGCCTTGGTCTGTGCCGCACCACCAACTCGGGATACCGAAAGACCGACATTAACCGCAGGTCTCTGGCCTTCATTAAAGAGGTTGGATTCCAGATAAATCTGACCGTCTGTAATGGAAATTACGTTGGTCGGAATATAAGCGGAAACGTCTCCTGACTGTGTCTCGATGATCGGAAGTGCTGTAATAGAGCCGCCGCCCAATTCATCTGACAGTCTGCTGGAACGCTCCAGCAGTCTGGAATGCAGATAGAATACATCTCCGGGGTATGCCTCACGTCCCGGTGATCTCTCCAGAAGAAGAGAAATCGCACGGTAAGCAACCGCATGCTTGGAAAGATCGTCATATACGATCAAAACATCCTTGCCCTGGTGCATAAAGAACTCTGCAATTGAGGTTCCTGCATAAGGAGCAATATACTGCAGCGGTGCCGGATCAGATGCTGTTGATGCAACAACGATCGAATAATCCATGGCATCATGCTTCTTCAGTGTGGATACAACCTTGGCAACCGTAGAAGCCTTCTGACCGATCGCAACATAAACACAGATAACACCATTTCCCTTCTGGTTGATGATCGTGTCCGTAGCAATTGAAGTCTTACCGGTCTGTCTGTCGCCGATGATCAGCTCTCTTTGTCCACGACCGATCGGGAACATAGAATCAATTGAAAGAATACCGGTTGCCATCGGGGTATCGACTGACTTTCTGTCGATGATTCCCGGTGCCTCCTGCTCTACAGGAAGATAGCCCTCCTCTGCAATTTCACCAAGTCCGTCAATCGGCTCGCCAAGTGCATTAACGACTCTTCCGCAAAAGGCATTTCCTACCGGAACACCGGCTCTCTTACCGGTTCTGTATACCTTTGTTCCTTCAAAAATTCCTGTATCACGGCCAAAGAGGATAATACCGATCTCATTCTGTCTGATATCCTGTACCATACCCTTTACGCCGTTCTCAAACTGAACAACCTCTCCGTAAACGGCATGATCGATTCCGTGAACGGTTACAATTCCGTCACCCACCCAGATTACCTGTCCGGATTCCAGATTTTCTGCCTTCTCATCGAAATTCTCAATCTCACTCTTGATCAGAGAAATAATATCGGAGGAATCAATCGTTCCGACGCTATCGATGATCTTCTTCTGCATCATATCCAGCTGTTTTGCATAGCTAGCATCATATTCATGTCCATCAAAGGACAGCTTATAGCCTCCTAAAAGGCTGTCATCTCTTTTCTCCTCGATTATAAACTGGGGAGTCGGATAAAATTTCTGCAGCTCTTCCTGCGCTTTTGCTTTGATTGCCTCCAGGTTTTCCTCGGCATAGGTAAGCGTTGCATGGATAATATTGTGTTCCTTGTCATAGAGATCATAATATGCTTCGCAAATTTCCTCTAAGTCTTCAATATTTCCCTTACTGCAAAGTTCCTTCAAAAAGCTAAGCATTCCTTCCGATAAGCCCATCTTTTCTGCAATACCGGCCAGAACCTTATCCTTATGGTCTTCTGTTACGCTTGCATCTGTAAGTGCTTCATAAAGCACCTTGTTTTCTCTGAAAACCGAAGCTACAGATACCACTTCCACTCTATCCAGTCCTAATTGTAAAAGAGCTCTCGCATTATCATTTACTGCTTGTGTCATTTACTTCACCCATTTCCAGAATTTTCTTTGCTGCCATCATTGCAAGAACAGCAACCTGATCCTTCGTTTCCTTCTCAGCCCGAAGCTTCGCATCTGCGATTTCGGCATTGGCCTTCTCCAGCATACGCTCTGTCTCTGCCTTTGCAGCGTCCAGAGCCTTTTGCTGTTCTGCCGCAGCCTGCTGCTTCGCTTCCAGAAGAATGGCATTTGCCTCTTCGTGAGCATGTGAAAGATTTTCTTCCAGATCCGCTTTCAGCGCATCCGCCTCTTTCTGTGTCTGCTCAGCAGATTCAAACTGTCCGCGGATCAAATCTTCTCTTTTCTGGATAATACTTTTAACCGGATTTAATAGAAATTTATAGAATATTGCATAAAGCACAAGAACATTGATTATTGTAAAAAGAATATTCCAAAAATTAATATTAAACATACCTTTACCTCCAGATCAGAATTATGTTTAGCCCTAAGGTTTAGCCAAGCATCATAATGATCAGAAGTGCTGTAACGAAACCATAGATAGCGGTTGCCTCTGCAAGGGCACATCCAAGAAGAAGGTTTGTTGTGATCTTTCCGGATGCTTCCGGCTGTCTTGCTGTTGCTTCCATTGCTGCACTTGTTGCTTTACCGATTCCAAGACCTGCGCCAAGACCTGTTAATACTGCAATACCTGCTCCAATTGCGATCATAATTTTTCTCCTTTTTTCTTTCTAACTTTCTAATTTCAATCTTTTGAATTTTGAACTTTACTTTTTTACTATTTTTACCTTTGTTTTTTATTCCAGTCCCTCTTTCAGGAACAAAGAGGTTAAGAATACAAATACATAGGCCTGAATCAGACCATCAAAAATATCAAAATACAAACTTGCCAGTGCCGGAACAAAAACCGGAACAACCAGCTTTAAGAGCTCCATAATGATGAAGCCGCCAAGTATGTTTCCAAAAAGTCGCATACACAAGGACAAGGGTCTGATCAAGATCTCCAGGAAGTTGATCGGTGCCAGGATTACCATCGGCTGAGCCTTACTCTTCAGCCATCCCATTCCGCCCTTATCGCGGATACATGCTGTCTCGATCAGAATGATACTCATAACCGCCAGGGCAATTGTTACATTGATGTCCTTTGTCGGCGGTTTGAATCCGAAGATACCGATCAGATTGGCAAAGGCCAGATAGATCAGCACCGACATCAGATAGGGTCCGTAACGAATTCCCTTTTCGCCAAGTGTGTCTTCAAAGAAGCTGCACAAGCTGGAAATTCCCATTTCCAGTATCACCTGCTTTTTGGATGGATTCTCAACTCTAAGGCCTCGCGACAGGATCAGACAAAGGATTAGTACCAGTGCTAAGATGATCCAGCTCACGACTACTGACTCCAATATCGGAATACCTCCGAAAATCGGAATCGTGAAGACTGTTACTGTATTCAGCTCTTCCATTAGATTTTCTACAAGCAAATCCATACCATTCATCACCTCCTATTCTAACCGTCAGGAATTATACTCCTATTGTTTTCTAAAGTAAACGGCTAAATTTATCATTTACTTTGCACAAATTTCACATTATTTTTTATGCAATTTACACAAAATAGTGGTGTTTCACTTCATTCCCAGCAGTTAGCATACAAGCGCACTAGCTACCATTGAAAGTCGATTGCTCCGCGCTGTCGCGCTCCCGCAATCGCCGCCATCATTCGCAATCCGGGCTATCGCCCTTCTTGCTCATGACGGCTTGCCCGTCCAATGTCTACACAGCCCGGCGAGCAAGCTCTCCGTCTGTGCAGCCGCTGTCCGGGACTTTCAATCAAAAAAAAAAGCGAAACTCCACCTGTGGAGTTCCGCTTTGAACATCGTAAAACGAACATCATCATATACTAAGGTGCCTTCTCATACCTGCGTCCTTCTCAGATTCGGAATATACTGCTCCTCGTAGATTTGCGATAACTCCACTATCTTTAAATCCCCCACCTGCGGGGAAACGTCCTCTCATAGATGCTCTTTTCTATGAGCCATGATAATGGATTTAGAGCAAAAATATCATTCCATTAGGACACCCTTCGGCCACCGTGGCTATACTAGCACTTTTATACACTAAAGTAAATAAGATTTTTTTCTTTAGTGACTTTGCCAGATTTTATCTTTTTATAAGCCTTCTTTTTTCGGCAAATTACCATCTTACATTATTTGAGCATTCATTTTTCGTTCATATTTTGTTCATAATTAAGGCTCGTTCGCAAGTCTTGTGCGCCGGATTCGAGTCTGCGTTAGCAGACATATACATCTTCAAATCCGTGCGCATCCTCGCGGAGTGTTGAACCCGGTTTTTTGCTTCAATCAGCTTTTTCTCGAAAAGAAAAGTCCGGCCAAGAAGCCTTTTTTCTCTTTTTTCTTTTTCTGACTCGTTTTATCCCTGCTCTTTCCCTTATCTTCTTTTTTCTCCTCAGATACTTCCTCCTCTGCTTTCATAGAAGAGAAATACTGATAAAGGATTTCCTGTCTTATGCTGCCGTCTCCCATCCTTTGTCTGCTGTAGGAGCCATCGCTGTGCATGATCCAGCCCAAATCACCATCCTCATGATAGGTCTGCAGGATTTTTTCAATCTGCTTTCTGGTGTCCGGATCCCTTACAGGAAGAAAACCTTCCACCCTTCGCTCCATGTTCCGGTTCATCAGATCTCCGGAGCCGATGATCATCTTCGCATCCTTTCCTTCTCCAAAGACATAGATCCGGGAATGCTCCAGCCATCTTCCGATCGTACTCCGGATGGTGATATTGTCAGAAATACCCGGAATTCCGGGACGAAGGCAGCAGATGCCGCGAATATCCAGCTCGATCTTTACTCCTGCCTGAGAGCATTCAATCAGCTTCTTCATAATATCCAGACTGTTAAGGGAATTCACCTTGAACCTGACGCGGCCCTTTTCTCCCTTCTGTCTTTCTTCCTCCAGATAGTCCAGAACCCAGCTTTTAAAGCAGAGCGGTGCCATGAGCAGATGCTCCGTTTTCGGCGGAATATTCCCCGCCTCAAGGGCAGAGAAAATCTCCGATGCATCCTTTCCGACATCCTGATCTGCCGTGATCAGGGTAAGATCCGTGTACTGCTCACTCGTTACCTCATTGTAATTGCCCGTTCCCACCTGGGTGATATAAGAGATCTCTCCATTTATATTTCGCGTGATCAGGCAGATCTTGCTGTGCACCTTTGTTCCAGGCGTCCCGTAAATCACTCTGCAGCCCGCTTCCTCGAGAACCGCCGCATAGTCAATATTGTTCTGTTCGTCAAATCTCGCCTGCAGCTCAAGAAGGCACATTACATCCTTCCCCTGATCTGCCGCATAAACAAGAGCCGCCGCCACCTTACTGCTGGAGGATACCCGATAGAGAGTGATCTGAATGGATTCTACCGTCGGATCATCCGCTGCCTCATAGAGAAGATCAATAAAGGGCAGCATACTCTGGAAAGGATAAGAAAGAAGGATATCCTTTCTGCTGACTGCCGCCAGATATTCTCCCTTCTTCCGCCGCATACCAACAGAGGGCTTTCTTTCCTCGTAAAAGAAGTTCTTTTCCTTCCGCAAAGCCTTCCAGAAAGATAAAGAATAGGGAATCGTGGTCGGGAAAACCCTTTCCCGACCAATTCCCAGCTGACCTGCCAGCTCCAGCTTTAACTCTTCTGACACCTTTCCGATAATCTGCAGTCTGACTGTTTTCTGCCGGTCTCTTACCCGCAGGGCATTCTGCATCCGATTGCGAAATTCTCCATTTGTAGATTCCACCTTTTTGGAGATGAAAACATCTGCATTTCTGGTAACCCGAATCACAGCTGTCTCACTTACCTCCAGCTTTTTGAAGAGCATGGCTGCAAAATGCCGGATCAGCACATCTGTCATCACGACCTTCTGCCTGCCGTCAATTTCAAAAGCCTGATAATCCGGCAAGTGGTCAATCGGAACAATGCCCATTCTGGCATCCTTTCCCTTTCCAACCCTTGCAACGATACAGCTTTGCCCATTATGAAGGAAGGGAAAGGGCTGATCCTGATAGAGGAATCTGGGAGAGAGCTCGGAACGAATATCACGGAAGATCTTCTTACACATCATCTCGTCTACCCTGGAAATCTTCTTGAAATCCAAAATGTCCACACCCGCATTCTTCAGATCCTCTTTGATGCCGTTCCAAATGCTTTTTTCCTTTGTCTGCTGCCGGCGAACCTCTTCCAGAACATGGTCAATTTCCTCCTGTGGCGTCCATCCGCTCAGACGATCCACATGATCCGGTATCAGTTCTGCCCTATGGGTCAGGATCCCCACGCGAACCATGAAAAACTCATCCATATTCGACCGGTAGATTCCCAGAAATTTCAAACGTTCGATCAGAGGCAGCTCTTGATCCGCCGCCTCCATCAGAACACGTCTGTTAAACTCCAGCCAGCTCATTTCCCGGTTTACGAAGCAGTTATATTCTTCACCAACGTTATTTCCTTCTTTGCTCTTTTTTTCCAGCTCAGTCTTTTCTTCTTTGCTCTTTTTCTCTTCCTTCAGTTCATTTTTCTCTTCTTTTCTCTTTTTCTCTTCCTTCAGCTCAGTCTTTTCATCCTTTGCCGGCTTTTTCTTTTCCTGGCTTTTTGCCATACGCTCACCCCGCCTCTTCTCTGTCGCTTTTCTTTCTTTTTTATTCGAATGGGAAATGATACTGGCTGAGGCCGCATTCATCCCGGAGCTGAATCAGTTCCTTTTGAATAGATTCACCCACCGGCACACCTTTCTCTTTTCTTTCCTGCCAAGCCAGATATTCCTTTTCTCCTGCTGTATAAATATGCTCCTGCCCCGGTGCCTTTTTCGAAGCACGAAGTCCCCTGCAGATATCTCCCGCTGTCTTTTTGAAGGTATCCAGTCCCATGAAAAATTCCGGATTGATCACAAAGAAGAAATGCCCCAGACCATACATTCTCGGATTTCCTTCTTCATCCACTCCGCTCAGCGCCTTCATAAAAGGACCGCCGGCAAGGGCTGCAGACAATATCTCTACAACTGTCGTAAAGCCATATCCCTTATATCCGCCTGTACTCTCGCCAAGTCCGCCAAGCGGCAGAAGGGCTGCATGCCCTGCTCGCATATCCTTCAAAATCTTTGCCGAATCCGTCATGGTCTCTCCCGTCTCACTGATCACACAGCCCTCGGGTGTTTCCTTCCCCTGCCTCTCGTAGAATTCAATCTTTCCGTTCTGCACGATACAGGTTGCACAGTCCAGATTAAAAGGGAATTCCTCATCTGTCGGCATGGTAAAGGTCAGGGGATTGGTTCCCATCATCGGCTCTATGCCGAAGGTCGGTGCTACGGATGGTCTGGCATTGGTTCCGGAGATTCCGATCATGCCAGCCTTTTCTGCCATTGTTGTCCAATAGCCGGCTATGCCGTAATGCGTAGAATTGTAAATGGTTCCGCCGGCCATGCCATACTTTTTCGCCTTCTCGATCAAAAGCTCCATCATCCGATAGCTGGCCACCATTCCCATTCCGTCATGGGCATCCATCACGATTGTTGTCGGTGTATCCTTTACGATCTCAATCTCCGTTTTAGGCAATAAAGTACCTTTTTTGATCCGATCCAGATAAATCGGCTTAAAGCGGTTGCAGCCATGGCTTTCGATCCCCCTTCTGTCACTTTCCAGAAGAACATCCGCACAAATTGCAGCATCTTCTCTCGGTACACCATATTTTTCAAATACATCGATCATAAAATCGTTCATTAACTTCCAATCCACATAAGGTCTTGTTTCCATATTGCTACCCTTTCTTTTCATTTTTTTACAAGACTCGTTCGCCTGTTTAATACTACTCTACCACAAGTAAGAGAGATAAAGGGATGGAATTTCCTGTTACGCAAAAACTCGGGAGTCTTTTGACTCCCGAGTTCTCAATGCCTGTCTTTTTTCAGCTATGCTGATCCTATCAGCATTCTCTTTGTAAATATCGATTTATCTTAGTAAATATAAATCTTTGTTCCCTTCGGTACATTATCATAGATGTACTTCGCGCAGGAAAGAGAAAGTCTTACGCATCCGTCTGACTTTGCAGCATCCATTGTTCCATCAAGAACCTTCTTCGGTGTGCTGGATCTGTCATAGATTACAGAATGGAAACGATAGTTGCCGGTAATCTGTGTATAATACCAGCATCTGCCCTTGCTTCCTGTATCAAAGTACTTGCCCTTATTGCCTACTGTATACTGTCCTGCAACAGTCGGAGTAGATGAACTTCCTACAACGCATTCCCAATAACCAACATTTGTCCAGTTGTTCTTGCTTCCTGTGAAGACACCGACTCTGTGTGTACTTCTGTCAACTACCAGCAGATATTTGGTTGAACTTGCAATACTCTGTACCTTCTGTGTCATCTGCTCAGCAGGTGTTGACAGCTCAGCGACACCATTCTTTACAGTATAGGTCTTGTTGGTTCCGTAAAGGGTTGCTTTTCCGTTGTAAGTCCAGTCAACCTTACCGTTCTTTACATAGTAGCCCTTGCCCTTGTATTCCATAAGGGTTGTCAACTTCCAGTTGATCTTGCCCTTTTCTACGCCATACCAGCCGCCGTTATATTTCACAAGGCTTGTGTAGTTCCAGTTGATGACACCTTTATCTACATAGTACCAGCCGCCATAGTGGTTAACCAGTCCTGTGTAATTCCAGTTGATCGCACTCTTCTGTACATAATACCAGCCGCCATAGTACTGAACCAGGCCGGTGTATTTCCAGGTGATGGTACCCTTCTGTACATAATACCAGCCGCCGTTGTATTTCACAAGATTGGTGTAATTCCAGTTCAGCTTGCCTTTTTCTACATAATACCAGCCACCATAATGGTTAACCAGTCCTGTATATTTCCAGTTGATCTGGCTCTTCTGTACATAATACCAGCCGCCGTTGTACTGTACCAGACCGGTGTAATTCCAAGTGATGGTACCCTTCTGTACATAATACCAGCCACCGTAATGATTTACCAGGCCGTTGTAGCTCTTATTTACCTGACCCTTCTGTACATAGAACCAGCCGCCGTTGTATTTCACAAGACCAGTATAGCTTCTGTCAAGCACGCTGTTCTTTACATAGTACCAGGTTCCATAGTAATAGGTGAGTCCTGTATAGGTAGAGTTCCAGTTCAGCTTTCCGCCATTCACATAGTACCAAACGCCGCTGTACTGAACGAGGCCTGAATAGTTCCAGTTGATCTTGCCTTTTTCTACATAATACCAAACACCCTTACCGTTTACCTGAGCCAGGGTTGTGCAGGACCAGTCGATCTTGCCGTTCTTTACGTAATACCAGCCCTTGTTGAATTCAACCAGATTGGTGTAGCCTGTATTTACATAACCGTTTGCAAAATAGTACCAGGTCTTGGAGATCGGATCCTGAACCAGTCCGTTCTTGCTTGTGTCTACCTTACCATTGGTAAAGTATGCAAGACGTCCATTGTAAGTGCCAACACCATTCTGAATATTGGAAAGAATGGTAAAATTAAGGCTTACCTCTCCGGTGTAATTACCGATTCCTTTTACTGTAGCTGTAGCAGTGCCGATATCTGTGTTATTTGCATAAGATACGGTATAATCTGTACCCTCAGCAAGGGTTGCTGCACCGTCCTTTACTGTAAGTTGAGGTGTGATCGCAGATCCTGTGTAAGTCTGGTTTGCGATTGTCCCAACCATAGAAGCGGAAAGTTCTTTTTCTTCAATTTCAAATGAAAAATTCACAACACCTGTATAATCGCCGAGACCGACAATCTGGAAGGTTGCTGTTCCTGCTTCGGTATTATCTGCATAGTCTACAGCATAGTCTATGTTTTCTACCAAAAGTTCTCCATCTTCTCCATCATTTGGATCTGCATCATAATAAACTGAATATCCATCCTGAACAACCGGATTTCCGGTATAGCTCTTGTTCGCTAAACCTTCTACAACCGTATTGTCCTCTGTTAAGGAAATAACCTGAGAAGGATCTCCCGTTTCCGTCGGTGTCAGCTCTACCGCAAATGCAGAAACGCCGCTTCCGGAGAAAACCATTGCGACCGACAGCATTACTGCGAGCGTTGATTGTATCACTCTTTTTTTCACATTGTACCTCTCTTCCTGAATGCAACAGGCATTCAATTTTCTGTTACTGTCCACTCCCTTTACAGAATCGTGACATGTGAACAGTTACAATTTTCTTTATTCTATCTCAGCAAAAAGAAAAAAGCAAGAAAGCACTGCTTTCTTGCTTTTGTTCTTAGTTGTAAATATAAACCTTTGTTCCGGACGGAATATTATCATAAATCCATTTCGCACGATCCAGTGTCAGTCTGACACATCCGTGGGATGCAGCTGCATCCATGGTATCGTCCAGAATGTTAACCGGTGTAGAAGATCTGTCATAAATCTGTGAGTGAATGTAGCACTTACCCCAGATCTGTGTCCAGTACCAGCATCTTGCGTCCTGCGTTGCTGTCCAGGTCTCAAAATAGAGACCTCTCTCACCGATTTCGAATTCCTCATTGGGCTGCAGAGTCTGTGTTTCCGGTGCTCCTACAACGCATTCCCAATAAGCATAACAGGTCCAGTTGCCAGCACTTCCTGTATAAATACCAAGTCTGTGAGCAGAGCGGTCAAGCATCAGAAGATAGTTTGTCTCGCTGCTGAACTTCTGTGCAAGGGTGTCCATCTCACGAATAGAAGCCACGCCGTTCTTTACGTAATATTCCTTATCTGTTCCATAAAGAGTTGCGTTTCCGGTATAGGTCCAGTCAACCTTTCCTTTGTTTACATAATAAGCCTTGTCATTATATTTCAGCAGACCGGTAAAGTTCCAGTTGATCTGTCCGTTGATAACACCGTACCAGCCACCGTTATATTTTGCCAGGCTGCAGTAATCCCAATTCAGCTTACCTTTTTCAATATAATACCAGCCGCCATAATGATTCACCAGACCGGTGTAGCTGTAATTAACGGCACCCTTTTCTACATAATACCATGTCTTATCACTCTGGTTTACCAAGCCTGTATAGGTCCAGTCAACCTTAGATCCTTTTACATAGTAGAGTCCGTTATTGTAGCTGATCAGGCCATTCTGTTTGAAGGTAACCACGCCCTTGGTCACTGCATACCAGCCGCCATTGTATTTCACAAGGCTGCTGTAATTCCAGTTCAGTTTGCCCTTCTCGATGTAATACCAGCTGCTCTTATAATAGGATAATCCGGTATAGGTCCAGTCGATCTTGCCGCCCTTTACATAGTACCAGTCGCCCTTATTATTGACCTGTGCCAGCGTATTTACAGTCCAGTCGATCTTGCCATTCTTTACGTAATACCAACCGCCGTTGTACTTTACAAGATTGCTGTAGTTCCAGTTCAGCTTTCCGTTTTCTACGTAATACCAGCCGCCGTAGTGATTTACCAGACCGCTGTAGTTAAAGTTCACAATACCCTTCTGTACATAGAACCAGCCATACTGATTCTGTGCAAGGCCGGTATAAGACCAATTCAGCTTGCCTTTTTCTACATAATACCAGGAGCCCTTATTGTCTACCTGCGCCAGAGTTGTGCAGGTCCAGTCAATCTTGCCATTCTTTACATAGTACCAGCCACCATTGTACTTTACGAGATTGCTGTACTTCCAGTTCAGCTCACCATTTTCTACGTAGTACCAGCCGCCGTAATGGTTTACCAGACCGCTATAGGACCAGTTCACGACACCCTTCTGTACATAGAACCAACCATGCTCATTCTGCGCAAGACCGGTATAAGACCAATTCAGCTTGCCTTTTTCTACATAATACCAGGAGCCCTTATTATTGACCTGTGCCAGAGTTGTGCAGGTCCAGTCAATCTTGCCGTTCTTTACGTAATACCATCCCTTATTATACTCAACCAGATTGGTGTAATTGGTATTGACATAACCATTTGCAAAATAATACCAGGTCTTGGAGATTGGATCCTGAACCAGTCCGTTCTTGCTTGTATCAATCTTTCCATTCGTAAAGTATGCAAGCTTATCGCCGACCTGACCGACACCATTCTCTACAGAAGCCACGATTTTGAAGCTGAGCTTCTGGCTTCCGCTGTAATTGCCCTTTCCGGCAACTGTTACTGTTGCTGTGCCGATTTCCTGATTATTCTCATAGGAAAGGCTGTAGTCACTTTCCTCTGTCAGCGTCTTATCTCCATCCTTTACTGTAATCTTCGGTTCAATGGCAGATCCGCTGTAGGTCTGATCTGCAATCTTTTCGATTTCCAGCTTGGAAAGATCCTTCGCCTTAATCATGAAGCTCAGAAGAAGCTCACCCTCATAATCACCAGTACCGGTAACCATAATGCTTGCGCCTTCCTCGCTGACATCTGTATTTTCCTCATACTCCAGGCTATAGTCTTCACCCTCTGTCAGCTCAATCCACTCTGCATCAGCTGATTCTGCAGAATCCGAAGCATTGTAATAGATCTTCAGATCCTCCTGGTAAAGAGCACTGCCCGTATAGGTCATATCCTCCAGACCTTCGATTTTTGTATTTTCTTCTGTCAGCTCGATTTTTTCTGCGGATTCGGGTTCCTCTGTTGTTTCCCCATTTCCTTCGTTGTTTCCTTCAACCTTTCCTTCGCCACTTCCCAGTTCGGCCTCTGCCGGGTTCATTTCTACCGCCAGAGCAGAAACCCCTGCTCCGGAAAAGGCCATGGAAAATGCCAGTAAAGCTGCCAAAAACGGCTTGACTACTTTCTTTTTCACCTGTTTTCTCCTTTATTTCTTTATCCGGATTTATTCCATCTTCCTGAATTTTTCAAGGACAATTATCATACTTCATTCATTTCTAATGTTCAAGCACCAAAGATGCGATTCGCCCTTATTTTAGATTTTTTGTCTATTCTGCTCAAGCTTCTTTGTGAAGAAATTCTTAACCGTCTCATTCTCATACATAGGATGAAAGACCTGCATATATTCTGTTCCCGGGAAGGTATTGATCTCCATACATTTGACGCCGTCCTCCGTGACGCCAAGATCAAAACCGATATATTCCAGGGTGCTCAGCTTGCAGCAGATAAAATTGATTTTCTCTAGGAGACTGTCATAGTTCTTTATCTTTGTTCCCCGGATCAGTGCTCCCGTATCCGGATGGAGCTCCAGATCCTCGATATGATCACTGAAGGTTTTCTTCGCCTGACCGATCTCGCCCTTTTCAAAATCAAAATCACAGAAAATATTGTAATGCTCGTCATTTTTCTCTTCGCATTCAATATAGTTGATCTCACCGGCCTTTGCATTCGGCAGTCTCATATAGCCGCCGACGATCTTAGGATTTCGTCCGCTTTCATTGATCACAACCAGGCGCAGGGTATGGATCGTATCACCAAATACCGCCATCTCCTTGGAGGGTCTTAGGTATTCCGTAAAGATATAATTCGAATGCTCCTTCAGGAAAAGCAGGATTTCCTCCTCTGTCGCCTCCTTGCGGTTGATCGTATAAGTACCATCCTCATAGGCCAGTCTGAAGAATCCCCTTGCCCGCATTCCGTTGCAGGGCTTGCAGGCAAATTCCTTTTTTTCCTTCAGAAGTGCCAGAAAATCCTTTTCATGATCCTCGCTGCTGACGGGCTGCTCCTTCTGGGGAATCAGTCTGCCCTCATAGCTGTAATAGTAATATTCCGGTAAAAAGCCCTCCAGCTCCGGATCCGCCGTAAGCTGCTTCAGGGTCAGCTTGTCATCTACCCAAAGCTTTGTCCAGTTGTTAAAGGGCCAGAGCTTGTAATAATCATAGTCTGTCATATAGGCCTGATAATTATCCTCTGTCAGTCCGCAAAGCTTTGCCGTTTCCGCAAAAAATCCCTTTTCATGCGCCCAGGTCAGCAGATCTTCCTCAAAGAGCCCGCTCTTTTTTTCTTTTTCCAGATGCTCCAGATAGAGTCTGCCGAAGCGTTCCGTAAAGCCCTCTTCCTGCAGCTTTTTCACTTCCTCACTTATCATTTCCTGCCCTTTCCTTATGCTTCTACTGCCATAAGATGTTCTTCATATTTTCTGGCAATATACATTTCCCTGATCTGAGGCTGATCCTCGATTTCTTTATTCTTGAAACAGCGCATATGATTATGTACACAGTCATAGCCTGCCATACAGGAAAAAGCCAGTCCTCCGGAAAATCTCGGATTACATTCAATAAAGTAATACTGATCTCCCTGCTGTATGAATTCGAAATTCACACAGCCCTTCACATCGAAAAGCCCGGCAATTCTTCTGCATTCTTCTTCCAGCTTCTCATCACTGAATACCTGGACAGAGGTTCCCGCTCCATTCAGGGTTCGAAGCAGTTCCTTTCTCGGAATGGCGATCACCTTTTCGCCGTCTCTTTGCCGGATCACATCGACTGTCACGATATCACCCTCAATATAGGGCTGAATCACATATCTGCTGTCCGCCTGACCGGCAAAGCTCTTCCATTCTTCTTCATTCTTTATATAAAGAAGTCCCTGGCTGCTTCTTCCGTCCACGAGCTTGCAGACCATAGGATAAGCAAAGGGAGCTTCCATTCCCTGACGGAAGTTTTCCGTTGGGATTGCCATAGAAAAGCCCGTATTTTCTGTCAGCAGTTCCTGCTGTTTTTTCTTGTTCCGGCAGATCTCAATGCAGTCCTGGCCCGAAATACAGATTGTGATGTATTTCTCTTCGAATTCATTTCTGTACTTCGTAAAGAAATCCACCTCGATATCCGTGGAAGGAATGATCTTTGTTATTTTTTCTTTTTGACAAATATCCAGAAGGGAAGCTAAGAATTCCTCTTCCTCCGCCGCCTTCGGCACCTGATAGAAAGCATCTACATTCTCAGATTCTGCCACCCAACGTCTGTCATAAATATCACAGCCAACTACGCGATAGCCCATTTCCTTCAGGATGTTTACCGAGCTTCCTGCGGAAAAGGATCCGATTGCCGTCACTAAAACCGTTTTCTGCTGAATCCAATGTATCAGATGGGCATCCTTCGGTCTTGTCTCCGACTCAAGGCAAAGCTCCTCAAAGCCCAGACTGCTGTAAATACTGATCGCATTCTTATTGTTGCGGACAGCATAGAGATGCACGCCCCGGATCTCCATGGCCTCGGCTTCCTCCTGGAAACGACGAATGATCTTGTGTGCCAGACCTCTTCCCTGATATTCCGGAAGCGTGGCTACAAGGGTGATATAACCGATCCCGTTTCTGATCTTGTCCAGATATCCTGCAACCATGGCTACGATCTCATCATCTTCTACATAGGTGCATAAAACGCCGTTTTCGTATATTTTTTTTGCATAATCTGTCAGACTTGTCTTTTCGGAAAGCGGAACCGGAAAACTCAGATCAACCTTTTTCAGGAAGTCCAAAATTCTGCTCTCATCAATATCTTTTTTTCGAAATACTGTTACCATACTCTCTTAACCTATATCCCGCATCCGTCTATACAAACTTTTTCAAAAGTTTATACAGGGGTGTACATTTGTTTTTTATAAACAGGATCAGCTTATACTTCCAGGAAATCTGCTTGTACCATTGATAAAAAACATCGTCCTTCCCGTCCGTTTCTTTTCCAAAGCTGTAATAATAGGAAACCGTGTTCTTCTCCAGTTTTTCATGAATCATATCATGGAACTGTCCCTTGGTATCCTCGTCCAGCTCCTCCAGCATCTTGTTCAGCGTAGAATAGGTTCGGACGAAAAGCTCTCTGTCCTGCAGCACCTGTACTGTCCAGGAACCGGAATCCCCATACCTGTAAACACCCATTACCTCGGGAATATAGTACATGCCTCCTCTTAAGGAGCCGAGAATCTGCTGAATGTAATCATAAAGCCGGTTTTTGCAGAATTTATAATCATTATCAAATACACTGGTCCGGTAGAAAAGTGAGCAGGTGCCGACGAATTCTCCGCCTCCGTCAATGACATCCCTCAAAGGAATGACGCCTTCCTTCCCCTTGGGACCCAGCACCCAGATTTCTTCTCCTGTCTTTGCATTGACCCCGCTGACCGCATGGGTACACATATCCAGCTCCGGATGGCTTTCCAGTATGTCATACTGCTTCTGCAGCTTATGATCATCCGTCCAGTAATCATCTCCCTCGCACATAGCAATATACTTGCCTCTGACACGCGGAAGCTGATAGCCCCACATAACACCGGGGCTCTTTTTGTACTGATTGACCTCCTGGTAAATCGGTCTGATAATGCCCGGATATTTCTCTTCGTATTCTTTTATGATATCTACCGTATGATCAGTAGATGCGTCATCATGAATCAGGATTTCAAACGCAAAGTTTGTCTTCTGACAAAAGAAGCCTTCAAGTGCATCCCTGATTGTACTTTCATGATTATAGGTATCACAGATGATGCTGACTTCAACATTCCGATCCATGTTTTCCCCTCCTGTATGAGATTTTTCATTACTGTCTATCATATCATAAAGCCCTGTATCCCTCAATGGTTACAGACTCACGCCGCATGGTATAAGCGTTCTTCGAACGCTTGGCGGCTTCGTTTCATCGTATCGCTTTGCGATACGCTCGCGCCGAGCGCGGTCGCTTGCGACGTATTTCCTTTTCGCGCGAGTGCGCATCCTTATGGCTTTTTTATTTCATAGGAACGAAGTTTCCTATGAAATAAAAAAGCTGCCGTGCATTTCTTAGCACGACAGCCCAATAAAAAAATCGATGCGACAGGATTTGAACCTGCGACCTCTGCGTCCCGAACGCAGCGCTCTACCAAGCTGAGCCACGCATCGTTATTTTGTTTTGCTCCATCACCAGAGCACTTGCTTAGTATACATCGGTTTTCTGGATTTGTAAAGCTTTTTTTTGCATTTTTTTATTTTTCTTTTTTCACCGGGCAGAAAATGTCGATTTCTGCCCGGAATTACAGGCTTTTTTACTGAGTTGTGCCAGATGAATTATCGCTGCCGGATTCCGTCTGCGTCTCACCGGTACCGGAATTCCCGGTATCTCCGGTGTTGTCACCGCTCTGGCCATTGTTCTGGTCACTGCCAGAGGATGTCGTCGAAGCATCCGTTCCGGTGTCTCCCGATGTGGTTCCGGAATTGTCCGGCGTCTGGGACGGCGTATCCGTTGTGTTGGAACCAGAGTTATCCTGAGAGGAGTTGTCACTGGAAGAATGATCCCCGGAAATATCTGTGGAAGGAGTTGTCTCTTCCTGATCTTTTTCATCCTTCTTCGTATCCTCTTCCTTCTCCTCATCCTCTTCGTCGTCATCGGTCTGATTCTTACCGCTGTTACTACTGTTGCTGTTACTGGAGGAACCGGTGGTATAACTGGTCCAGTAATAATAGAAGATATGGTCTTTGATAATCCAGTACGGCACACCGCCGTTCTGCAGGTTCGTTACCAGGGCCGGTACCGGTGCCCATGTACGGAAGAACAGAGACTCACCCACATTGCTGGTTCCATTGACTACTGTCCGCGCTGCGTTCCAGCAGGACTGGGTGACAATGTTCGGAATATCATCATCCTGCTCCGCTTTCAGCACCAGGTCAAATCGTCCGGAGCCCACCGGCTCAAACTGCTTGGACTGGCGAAGTACGCCTTCCAGTGTGTTAGGGAAACGTGAGCTTCGGATTCGGTTCATAATGACATAACCGACTGCCAGCTGGCCGTCTGTTCCCTGATTGCCAGCCTCACAGTAAATAATGGTAGCAAGCATCATGATCTCATATTCGCTCAGGGAAACGCTTCCGCCTGAGATTCCGGAATCCGCTTGCTGAATATTTCCGGTGGTATTCATGGAAGCTGCTGCCTGCTGGGCCGCCTGGATACGGGCTGCCGCCTCTTCCTGGGCCGCTTTGGCGATCAACTGATTGAGGAGTTCGGTCTTCTCCTTGATGAGCTCCGCCATATCGGTGATCTCGCCCTCTTTCTGGGCCAGAAGCTTCTCATATTCACTGAGTTTGGAGCCGGTTGCCGCCTGCTGCTCAGCTACCTGCTGTTTCTTCTTTTCCGTCTCCGTTTTCAGAAGTTCCAGTGCGTCCTGCTCATCCTGTAATTTTGCATACTGGTCATCCAGATCCGCTTTGGACGCTTTATAATTTTCCAGCATATTCCGGTCGTATTGGTTCACACTGACCGTATATTCCACCTGGTTCAGAAGTCCGGTGAGTCCGCCTGTAAGAGCCGCCGTGATAATGCTCTGTATGGCAGTCTGGTCATTCTCATACATGTACTGGATACGGGTCTTCATATCCTCATACTGCTTGTCCAGATCCGCCTGCGCCTCTTCGATCTGCCCCTCTATGGAGCTGACCTGATTCTCTTTATCTGTAATCTGCTGATCCAGTTCCGCCACCTGCTCATTCAGGCTCTTGGTCTGGCTGTCCAGTTCTTTCAGATAATTTTCCATCTCGGACTTGGCATTATTCAGTTTGTTCTGTTCCTGCTCGGTCTTCTTTTTCTCTTCCTCTGCTTCGCTCTTCTCCTGCTTGACCTGATCGATCTTGTCCTGTGTGGCCTTACTGGCCGCCAGAGCGGTACAGGAAGAAAAACCTACGCACAGCGCAAGCATAAGACAAAGCATTTTCTTCATGAATCTCTTTGGTTTCTTTCCTGCCAAGTCGCCTCTTCCTCTCCAGTGTCTCTTAATCCCAGTCGTATTTCGTCAGTTTACCTGTCATCTGCATATTCGCAAAATTCTGCTGCCGCAGCGCCTCGTAAAGCACGATCGCCACGGAATTGGACAAGTTCAGCGAACGGATACTCGGATTCATGGGAATGCGGATGGAATTCTCCTTATTCTCACGAAGAATCTCTTCCGGGATTCCCGCGCTCTCCTTGCCGAACATAAGGTAGCAGTCCGGTTCAAAGTGAACCTCTGTATAAACGTTTGGTCCCTTAGTGGTTGCCATATAGATCTTCGCTCCGGGATTCCGCTTCAGAAAATCCTCATAGTCCAGATAGGTCGTCACATCCAGGTCTTTCCAGTAATCCATACCGGCACGGCGCAGATGTTTTTCACTTAATTGAAATCCCAGAGGTTCAATGAGATGAAGCCTTGTCCCGGTGGCCACACAGGTTCTGCCAATATTTCCGGTATTGGCCGGGATCTCCGGCTCATAAAGTACAATATTCAGCATTTCTTACGCCTGTCCCTTTGGTTCTGTACGAAGTCTCTTCACAAACTGATCCAGCCTTCCCAGTGCAATCTTCAGGTTTTCCAGTGAATATGCATAGGAAATA
>CAVEOK010000010.1:0-520 GCA_963617415.1 Oscillospiraceae bacterium | reverse complement strand
CCCGGCACGACAGCCACCTTCTCTTCCATCAGAAAACGCTGTGCGAATTCCTCGGAGGTCATGCCAAATTCCTTGATGCACGGGAAAATATAGAAGGCTCCATAAGGCTCAAAGCATTCCAGTCCCATCTCTTTAAAGGCATTGACCAGATAACGGCGGCGCTGGTCATAGGCTTCCCGCATCATCGCCACATCTGCATCACCGTTTTTCATAGCCTCCACTGCCGCATACTGACTGGTGGTCGGTGCACACATGATGGCAAACTGATGGATCTTTGTCATCTGCTCGATAATCTCTCTCGGTCCGCAGGCATAGCCCAGACGCCATCCGGTCATAGCATATGCCTTGGAAAATCCGTTGATCAGGATGGTACGCTCTTTCATTCCCGGAAGAGACGCGATGGTTACATGGTCTCCCTTGTAGCTTAACTCGCTGTAAATTTCATCGGACAGGACAAAAAGGTCTTTTTCCTCAATGATCTCTGCAATCCTTTCCAAGTCCTTCCGCTCCATAATGGCCC
>CAVEOK010000009.1:38669-71813 GCA_963617415.1 Oscillospiraceae bacterium | reverse complement strand
CGCCGCCCGGGAATGTAGCGATCTGATCACGTACAGATGTTACGTCAACGATCTTACCATACTTGTTAACCTGCTTGAAGTATTTACCGAATACTTTGTTGCAAACAAATACAGACTTAACGTTTGTCTCAAACATTGCATCCCAGTCTGCCATATCAAAGTCTACTACTTCATGCTTTCTGTTGAAGCCCTGTGAGCAAACAAGGATATCTACCTTACCGAATTTTTCGATAGCGAAATCCTTAACTGCTACTACCTGCTCCTCGCTTGTTGTGTCGCAGGTCTTGTAAGCTACCTCTACGCCTGTATCAGCATCTTTCTTGATTGCCTCTACAGCCTCTTTGAGGGCTTCTTCTCTTCTGCTGGCTACAACAACGTTAGCGCCGAATGCTGCAAGTCCGCGAGCGATTGCCTCGCCAAGTCCGCCTGCACCACCGAATACAACTGCTGTCTTTCCGTCCATGCGGAATAAGTCTTTCAGTGCCATTGTTACATTACCTCCTGATATTATTTAAATAAGATGCTAAAAAACATTTATTTAACCTAATTAATAATACGAAAATTGTTTTCCACTTGTCAAGTCATTAGCTAGCTGATAAAGCTTTATTTACAAAAAAATTCTGAATTTAGCCTCTTTAGCTTTACATAATGCCGAACTTGTCAAAAAATTCACAATCTCATTTCATCATTTCAGCAAATTCGCTGATCAGCTTCACACAGTTTTCCGGTCCGATCAGACCACTGTCAAGACAAAGATCGTAATTGGCTGCGCTGCCCCATTTCTGCTCGGTATAATACTCGTAATAACCGGCACGATTCTTGTCGATCTTGCGAATCTTTTCGGAAATATTTGCAAGAGGCTCCTTCTCATATGCCTGCGCATGCTCTTTACGATACTCCAAATCCGCCTTGATAAAGACAGATACTACATCATCCCGGTCCTGGAGAACATAATCCGAGCAGCGGCCGATAAAAATGCAGCCTTTCTCCGACTCTTCTGCCAGCTTCTTGATGGTCTGGAACTGAGCCAGATAGGCCTGAACAGAAATCGGCATAGCTGGATTGCCGATCGCTCCTCCTGCTCCCATTGCAATGGAGTAAAGTAGACTCTTCATCGGTTTCTCATCAAAGCTTTCCAGAATCTGTTCGGAATAAGGATTGTCCTTGGCAACCTCTGTCAGAAGCTCTCTGTCGTAAAAGGGAATATCTAACTTCTCAGCGAGCATTTTGCCGATTGCTCTTCCGCCGCTTCCATATTGTCTTCCTATGGTAAAAATCATTTTCTTCATTCTGCTATCCTCCTTCTTTTCTATATGTCTATGTCATTTCGCAAAGAACGAAAATAATTTCAGACTTCTTATCTCTATTTTAACAGAAATTCTGAAAAGAAAGAATCATGATTTTAATTTAGTCGGAGTGCACCATCTCCCGCAGCTTATGAAGCTGTAGGCTCCGTCTCTTATTTCGGCAGCTTGAAGGAGCTCTTCATGGATACGATCCGATTGAAAACAAGATGATCTTCTGTCGTATCCTTTGCGTCTACACAGAAATAGCCCTTTCTGACAAACTGGAAGCTGTCATAAGCCTTGGCATCAGCGAGATTCGGCTCCAGATAGCATTCTTTCAGAACAGTAAGGGAATTCGGGTTCAGGTTCAGACTGCCATCCTCGTTACGAACACCCTCTTCTTCATTGACAATATTCTCATAGAGGCGAACTTCTGCCGGAATCGCATGTCTTGCAGAAACCCAGTGAATCGTTCCCTTTACCTTGCGGGCAGTAAAGTTATTTCCGCTTCTGGTTTCCGGGTCATAGGTACAGTGTACTACAGTGATCTTGCCATCCTCATCCTTTTCGAAGCCTGTGCAAGTTACAAAATAGGAATTCATGAGACGAACCTCATTGCCCGGGAAGAGACGGAAATATTTTCTCGGCGGCTCTTCCATAAAGTCCTCACGCTCGATATAAAGTTCCTTGCAGAAAGGAACCTTTCTGCTGCCCAGCTCTTCACATTCTACGTTATTTACAACATCAAAATATTCCACCTGATCCTCAGGATAGTTATCGATCACGAGCTTAACCGGATCAAGAACGGCATACATACGGGGAACCTTCATTTTCAGATCCTCGCGGATGCAGTATTCGAGCATAGCATAGTCTACAGAGCTATTGCTCTTGGAAATGCCGCAGAGCTCTACAAAAGTCTTGATGGATTCAGGAGTGAAGCCTCTTCTCTTCAGAGCGGCAATGGTAACCAGTCTCGGATCATCCCAGCCGTCAACGATTCCCTGCTCAACCAGCTGCTTGATGTATCGCTTACCAGTGATTACATTGGTCAGATACATCTTCGCAAACTCAATCTGCTTGGGCGGATTTTCCCATTCGGTTTCGCGTACCACCCAATCATAAAGGGGTCTGTGATCCTCGAATTCCAGAGTACAGATAGAATGCGTGATTCCTTCGATCGCATCCTCGATCGGATGAGCAAAATCATACATAGGATAAATGCACCATTTGTCTCCAGTGTTGTGGTGAGTCATGCGGCTGATTCTGTAAAGAATCGGATCACGCATGTTGATGTTAGGAGAAGCCATATCAATCTTGGCACGAAGAACTCTGGCTCCATCTTCGAATTCACCGTTTTTCATAGCCTCAAAGAGGGAAAGATTTTCCTCAATACTTCTGTCTCTATAAGGGCTGTTTGTTCCCGCTTCTGTCAGGGTGCCTCTCATCTGACGGATTTCATCCGGTGTGGAATCATCTACATAGGCCAGTCCCTTTTTGATCAGAAGAAGGGCACATTCATACATCTTGTCAAAATAGTCGGATGCAAAATAAAAATGATCCTTCCAGTCTGCTCCCAGCCATTCGATATCTGCCTTAATGGAATCAACGAATTCTACCTTCTCCTTTGTAGGGTTTGTATCATCGAAACGAAGATGGAATTCGCCATTATATTCCTGAGCGAGTCCGTAGTTTAAAAGGATGGATTTGGCATGTCCGATATGAAGGTAGCCGTTGGGCTCCGGCGGGAAACGGGTTACGACCTTTTTGGTGCGTCCCTCCGCAATATCGGCATCAATAATATTTTCGATAAAGTTTTTGGATTCTTTTGCTTCAGCCATAATACTTCTCTCCTGATAACTTATTTTATATGCTGATGAGTAAAGAGGTGATCCTGACAGTACTCATAATTGCCGTTGCATTTGGAACAGAAACGAAATTCCAGATCATCTCCGTCCAGTTCCGTTCTGCCACAGATGGCACATTTGTGCTTGGTAACCACTCCGGATGCGGAGGTGTAGGAAGCCTGCTGCCGACCGGCCTTCATTTTTGCCTGAAAATCTCTTTTACGCTTTGCATTCTGACTGCTCCGATAAGGAGATGCATTTTTCATCAGATGAAGCATAAGCAGCAGATTTACCAGGGAGGCTACGATCATAACAACCGTTGATACGGAGCCGGTCTTTGCCGCGGTAAAGCAGCCATATACGAGAAAGGCAACATCAATGAGTGCTGCCCACTTAAATTTGATCGGAATAATAAAATAGAGGCGAACCTCCATATCCGGATACATAGCGGCAACTGCCAGAAAAATGGAGGTCGCAATGTAATAGGTATTGTAGCTCATCGAAAGGAAAGAAATCCCCATTGCATTTAAGACGAATTTTGCAATAAAAGCACCGATGAGAGTAAGGAAAATACCGGAAAATATATATAGGTTATATCGGAAAACGCCCCAGGTTCGCTCAAGAATGGTTCCAAACTGGTAAAAAATAAAGAGCATAAGGAACATGATAAATACACTTGAAAATCCGGGCGGCATGAAGATCCAGGTTACCAGTCTCCAGATCTGCCCGTGAAGGATCATGGTCGGCTCTAATGCAATAAAGTAAAGAACATTCGTCCCCATAAAGGAAAGGACATAGCCGATCACATAGGAAATGATAAGATACATGGTGAGATTCGGAATGGCAAATCTGCCAAACTTCTGCTCGAGCTTAGAAATCATAAATAAAATACCTCTTTTGTATGCCGCAAGTTCTCTCATACTTCTCTCTGCAGGTATGTGGGTACATACGATAAATAATTATAATTTTAACGATGAAGCTTGTCAATCCAATCCAAAGAGAATCACTCTCCGAAGTCCCCCCCCAACCTTTGTCTCTTTAAGAAAAGATTGAATTTTGAAAGTGCTTGGGATATAATATCTTTCTGCCTGCGAATCGATTTCTATAATAAATAAGAAGAAAGCTGCCGGGAAAATGCAGAGTCAATCAGGATTTTCCGACTGCTTTTGATGAATCGCAGAAATTTGTCATCGAGACAAACAGAGGATGATCAAATAAAAAATAAGGATAAATAAGGAAAATTTTATGAGTAGTAATTTTTACAAGCTGGGAATTGATATCGGATCAACAACGGTAAAGGTTGCCTTACTGGACGAAAAGGACAATTTCATTTTTTCCGATTACAGAAGACATTTTGCAAATATCAGGGAAACCTTAACAGATCTTTTAAATGATGCAAAGAAGCTGTTGGGCGAGATTAAGGTTGCTCCGGTGATCACAGGATCAGGCGGACTGACTCTGGCCAATCATCTGGGAATTCCATTTACCCAGGAAGTAATCGCCGTATCAACCGCTTTGGAGCATTTTGCGCCCCAGACAGATGTTGCCATTGAGCTTGGCGGTGAGGATGCAAAGATCATCTATTTCGAAAACGGCAATGTAGAACAGCGTATGAATGGTATCTGTGCCGGCGGTACAGGTTCTTTTATTGACCAGATGGCTTCTCTTCTGCAGACAGATGCCGGCGGATTGAATGAATATGCCAAGAGCTATCATGAGATCTATCCCATTGCTGCAAGATGCGGTGTTTTTGCAAAAACGGATATTCAGCCCTTGATCAATGAAGGTGCGACCAAGGAAGATCTGTCTGCTTCTATTTTTCAGGCAGTTGTCAATCAGACAATTTCCGGTCTGGCCTGCGGCAAGCCGATTCGCGGTCATGTTGCCTTCCTTGGTGGCCCCCTCCACTTCCTTTCCGAACTGAAGGCTGCCTTCATTCGAACGCTGGAGCTGGATGAGGACCATACCATTGTTCCGGAAAACTCCCATCTTTTTGCGGCAGCAGGCTCTGCCATGAACTATAAGGAGGATTCTGTCCGCGAGCTGGATTCCATTCTGGAAAAACTGGAAGGAAACCTGAAAATGTCCTTTGAGGTTGCCCGTATGGAGCCTCTTTTTGCGGATGAGGCAGATTATCAGGAATTCAGAAGCCGTCATGACAAGGATTCCGTTACCAAAGGAAAGCTGGCAGAATACAGCGGCAACCTCTATCTGGGCATCGATGCCGGTTCTACAACAACAAAGGTTGCTCTGGTCGGAGAAAAGGGAGACCTCCTCTACTCCTTCTACAGCAACAATAACGGAAGTCCTCTGGCAACAACCATTCGTGCCATGAAGGAGATCCATTCTCTTATGCCCAAGGGCTGCAAGATCGTCTACTCTTGCTCTACCGGCTATGGAGAGGCTTTGCTCAAGTCTGCTCTTATGCTGGATGAGGGAGAGGTTGAGACCATTGCCCATTATTATGCAGCAGCCTTCTTCGAACCGGAGGTAGACTGCATTCTGGATATCGGCGGTCAGGATATGAAATATATCAAAATTGCTGATGGCGCAGTTGATGGTGTACAGCTGAATGAGGCATGTTCCTCCGGCTGCGGCTCCTTTATCGAGACCTTCGCCAAATCCCTAAATTTCTCCGTTGAGGATTTTGCCCATGAGGCTCTTTTTGCCGAGCATCCCATCGATCTTGGTACCAGATGTACCGTATTTATGAATTCCAAGGTAAAGCAGGCGCAGAAGGAAGGTGCCAGTGTTGCAGATATTTCTGCAGGACTCTCCTATTCTGTTATTAAGAATGCTCTTTTCAAGGTAATTAAGCTGGCCGATGCTTCCGAGCTTGGCAATAAGATTGTCGTTCAGGGCGGAACCTTCTATAATGATGCGGTTCTGCGAGCCTTTGAAAAGGTTGCAGGTGTAAAAGCCATTCGTCCGGATATTGCAGGTATTATGGGAGCCTTCGGATCAGCCCTGATCGCAAGGGAACGTTATCAGCAGGGCGTGGAAAGCACCATGCTCCCGATCGAGGAGATTCTTTCCCTCGAATATCATACCGAGCTGGAACGCTGCGGCAAGTGTACCAACAACTGCCTTCTGACCATCAATCAGTTCTCAGGCGGCAGAAAATTCATCACAGGAAACCGCTGCGAAAGAGGTGCCGGAAAAGAAATCTCTCAGGAAGAAAAAGTTCCGAATCTCTTTGAATATAAACTGCAGAGACTTTTCCGCTATAAGCCTCTTTCTAAAGAGGAAGCGGTAAGGGGAACAGTTGGACTTCCGCGTGTCCTGAATTTCTATGAGAATTACCCCTTCTGGTATACCTTCTTTACAGAATTAAAATACCGGGTGGTACTTTCTCCGCGAACGACCCGTAAGATTTACGAAATGGGAATTGAGTCCATTCCGAGTGAATCAGAATGCTATCCCGCCAAGCTGGCCCACGGCCATATTGCCTGGCTGATCAAACAGAATGTAGACTTTATCTTCTATCCTTGTATCCCTTATGAAAGACAGGAGTTTGCTGATTCGGACAACCATTATAACTGCCCCATTGTTACCAGTTATGCAGAAAACATCAAAAACAATGTCGATGAAATCACCTCCGGACAGGTTCGTTTCCTGAATCCCTTCCTGGCTCTGACCTCCTACGAGGTAGTTGCTGACAGGCTCGTCGAAGTCTTTAAGGAGGAATTCGGTATTACGGCAGAGGAGGTTCGTTCCGCAGCCAAAAAGGCCTGGGATGAGCAGGCAGCAGAAAGACAGGATATCCTGGACAAGGGCAAGGAAGTTCTGGACTATATCGAAAAAACAGGAAAACACGGTATCGTTCTTGCCGGCCGCCCCTATCATCTGGATCCGGAGATCAATCACGGTATTCCGGAGCTGATCACAAGCTTTGGCATTCCGGTATTAACAGAAGACTCCATTTCCAACCTGGGACAGATTGAAAGACCCCTGATCGTTCTGGATCAGTGGATGTACCATTCCAGACTTTATGCAGCTGCCAATTATGTAAAAACAAGGGATGATCTGGATCTGATCCAGCTGAATTCCTTTGGCTGCGGTCTGGATGCTGTTACAACAGACGGTGTCAATGACATCCTCCGCAAGTCAGGAAAGATCTATACCTGCCTGAAGATTGATGAAGTAAATAACCTGGGTGCAGCCAAGATCAGAGTTCGTTCTCTTCTTGCAGCAATTCGTTCCAAGAAGGAAAAGGGCGAGGAAAGAGTCACAAGTTCTACTGCTTATGACCGAAAGATCTTTACCGAGCAGATGTTTAAGGATAAATACACCATTATTTGTCCTCAGATGTCTCCGATTCATTTTGAACTGATCGAGCCGGCCTTTAATGCCAGCGGCTTTAATATTGTAGTTGCGGATGTACCGGATCGTACAGCAATTGATATGGGACTGAAATATGTAAATAACGATGCCTGCTATCCTTCTACCATTGTCGTAGGTCAGATTATGAGCGAGGTATTGTCCGGCAAATATGATCTGGACAAGACAGCCATCATTATCACCCAGACCGGCGGCGGCTGCAGGGCTTCCAACTATATCGGATTTATCAGACGTGCCTTGGAGCGTACGGGTCACAGCAATATTCCGGTTATTTCCTTCAATGTATCCGGTTTGGAGGGAAATCCGGGCTTTAAGATCACCTGGCCCCTTCTGAAGCGTGGTATCTTCGGTCTCCTTTGGGGAGATGTCTTCATGAGATGTCTCTACAGGGTAAGACCCTACGAAAAGGAAAAGGGTTCAGCCAATGCTCTTCACGAAAAGCTGAAAAAGGAATGCATTGAAATCCTTACGGCAAAGAAGGCACCGAGTTTCGCCCAGTATAAGAAGATGTGCCGTAAAATCGTAGAAGAATTTGACCATCTTCCGATCACAGATGAGGTAAAACCGAGAGTTGGTGTTGTCGGAGAGATTCTCGTAAAGTTCTATCCGGGCGCCAACAATCACGTTGTGGATCTGCTGGAGCAAGAAGGAGCTGAGGCGGTTGTGCCGGATCTTCTTGACTTCTTCTCCTATAGCTTCTATACAGCGAATTTCAAGGCAGATAACCTGGGCTTCAGTAAGAAGTCAAAACGCCTTTGCAATCTTGGTATTAAGGCTTTGGAATGGCTCAGAAAGCCCTCTGCTGTCGCTATGGCTAAGTCAGAACGCTTTACTCCGCCGGCCCATATTAAGGATCTTGCCGAATATGCAAGTCCTATTGTTTCTCTTGGAAATATGACCGGAGAAGGCTGGTTCCTTACAGGAGAAATGATCGAGCTGATCAAGAGCGGCTGCAGCAATATTATCTGTACCCAGCCCTTTGGCTGCCTGCCCAACCATATTGTTGGCAAGGGTGTCATCAAAAAGCTACGTCATGAATACCCGACCTCAAATATTGTGGCCATTGATTATGATCCGGGCGCAAGTGAAGTAAATCAGCTGAACCGTATCAAGCTGATGCTATCTACAGCAAACAAAAACCTGAAGAAAGGCTGAAAAGCCTTTCTCCAGAAGTGATAGCTTCATAAAAAATAAAAAGAAGTATGATTTCCAGGATTTATTATTCTTCCTTTTGGAAATCATACTTCTTTTTTATGTATAGAAAGCTAGCTTCCTATATCTTTATTCATCTTTATCAATAGGAATCGGTCTTTTGGGAATAGCAAATTCCTGACTGCTGTAAAGGCTGAAATAGCCGGATAAGAGAAAACAGACGGCGCAGGCAAAGGCAAAATAAAGCATATTGGTGGAACCGAAAAGCTCTATACTCATCAGAATCGATGCAGTCGGACAGTTAACGACACAGCAGAAAAGACAGATCATGCCGATGGCTGCACCAAAAGAAAGATCCATGCCCAGACAGGAAGCAATCACATTGCCGAGGGTTGCCCCGATGAAAAAGGAAGGAATAATTTCTCCTCCCTTAAAGCCGCTGCTCATCGTGATAACGGTGAATAGGATCTTTACAAGAAAGGCATACCAGACAATTCTTCCTGTGAAGGAGGCGGTGATCATTTCCATACCGGCTCCATTATAGTCGGTAGAGCCGGAAAGAAAGGTCAGGAGAATGACAAAAAGGCCACCGACTACAACTCGAAGATACTGGTTTGGAATCTTCTTATTGAGAAGTCTGGTGGTATAATGCATGCCTTTTACGAAAACAGCACCAGTCAAACAGCAGGCGGCTGCGATCACAAAAACCTTCAGACTCATGGTGAGAGAAATTCCCGGAATAGAGCTGACGCTATAGGAAAAAGCAGAAATTCCAAGTTGAGTGGAAATGGCATAAGCAACCATAGAGGAAACAATACAGGGAAGAAAGGCAGCATACTGCATCATTCCAATGCTAATGACTTCCATACTAAAGACAGACGCAGCAAGAGGCGTACCGAATAAGGCAGTAAAAAGAGCACTCATGCCGCTCATAGTAATAATCTTTTTTTCGTTTTCATCCAGATGAAAATAGCGGCCCAGAAGAGATCCTGTGCTTCCGCCAATCTGCAGAGCGGCTCCCTCTCTTCCGGTTGAGCCTCCGCAAAGATGGGTCAGAACCGTTCCGATAAAAATCAGAAAGATCATATTTACCGGCAAATCATGCTTCTTGCGGATAGATAAAATAACGAGATTGGTACCTTCATCCTTTTTTACCCCGCAGCGTCTATAGGAAAAAACGATCAGGAGACCGGCGATAGGAAGAAACAGGATCAGCCAACTGTGTGCACTACGAATCTCTGTGGCATAATCAACCGCATAATGAAAAATGCTGCCGATTATACCGCAAATACTTCCTGAAATCAGGGCAAGCAAGGACCATTTGATCAGCATACGGATATAAATCCCGGAATGCGACAGGGTTCTTTTCAGCTTATCTTGAAAATGCTCTTCCATTTCTTTTCTCCTCTATTTCTTCTCTTCCAGAAGGTCAGGGCGTCTTTCTTTTGTTCGGAGTAAGGCCTGCTCCTGTCTCCATTTTTCAACGTTTGCATGGTGACCGGACAAAAGGATCTCCGGAACTCTCTCTCCCATCCATTCCTCAGGACGGGTGTACTGGGGATATTCCAGAAGGTTATTGGAAAAGGACTCGTCCTCTCCGCTGGAGGAATTGCTCAGGGTACCGGGAACCATTCTGCTGATTGCATCGATCAATATGGCTGCTGGCAGCTCTCCTCCAGTCAGCACATAGTCTCCAATAGAAACATAGTCCGTAACGATCTTTTGTAAAACCCTGTCATCAATACCTTCATAATGACCGCAGAGAAGAATCAGATCCTCTTCAAGGGCAAATTCCCTGGCCTGAGCCTGTTTGAAAACAGCCGCCTGAGGGGTCAGATAGATTGTTCTGGGCTTATGTCCGATTCTTTCTACAACAGACAGCCAGGCATCGTATACAGGCTGTGCCTGCATCAGCATACCGGCACCTCCACCGTAGGTATAGTCATCTACCTTTTTATGCTTTTCGGCAGAATAATCTCGGATATTAATAGCTTCTACGGAAATAACTCCCTTGGCGATAGCGCGTCCGATAATACTGCTGGAAACGACCTGATCGATCAGTTCCGGAAATAAGGTCAAAACATAAAATTTCATCAGCGAAGGCCCTCCATAAGATGGACGTCAATACGTCTTTCCTCTATATCCACCTGCAGAATACATTCCGGAATTTTGGGAAGAAGAAGTTCAGGCGCGCCCTCTTTTTTGCAAACCCATACATCATTTGCGCCGGTCTGCAGAACGCCCGTGATCTGCCCGAGATCTTCTCCGTCCTCTGCAAAGACCCTGCAGCCGATCAGATCTGCAATAAAGTACTCTCCCTCTGCAAGGGGAACACGATTTTCTTTGGTTACATAGAGTCCTTTACTTTTGTATTTTTCGACATCATTGATAGAATCAAGGCCTTTAAATTTAAGGATAACAAGATTTTTCTGGGCTCTTGCCGACGTTACCTCGAGCGGAAGGATTTCCTTGCCGGTATCCAGAAGGATCTCCTTCATTCCTTTAAAGCGATTGACATCATCGGTCATGGGAAACACTTTAACCTCGCCTTTGATGCCATGTGTATTGGTAATTGCGCCTACCTGATATAATTCATCTCTATTATATGTCATAATCCATCCTATCATAAATATTTGTGGTGCTCTTTTTATTTTATAGGAACACAGTTCCAATAATTAAGATAGAATCCTGCTTGCAGGATTCTCCGCGCGCGAGCGGAATGCGAAAGCATATTTTCCTTTCCGCGAGCTGCGCATCCTTGCGGTGCTCTTTTTATTTTATAGGAACACAGTTCCTATAAAATAAAAAGAGCCGGTCAAAAGAGCCAAAACCCTTTCGACCGGCTCGAATGTTCATTGCCGATTAGTCAACAATATCAACGATAACTTTTTTGTCATCTTTTGCGGCTGCAGCTTTTACTACGGAGCGAATTGCCTTTGCGATTCGTCCCTGTCTGCCGATTACCTTGCCCATGTCGGACTGAGCTACATGAAGCTCAATAATTGTAGATTTTCCTTTTTCTGTTTCGGAAACTACAACCTCATCCGGATGTTCTACCAGACTCTTGGCAATAACTTCTACCAATTCCTTCATCTGAACACCTCTTATTATTTTTCGATGCCGGCAAGTTTAAGGATTTTTTCTACTGTAGCGGTCGGCTGAGCACCGTTTGCAAGCCACTTCTTAGCTGCTTCTTCATCAACGTGGAACTCGCTCGGATCCTTTGTCGGATCATAAGTACCGATTTCATCGATAAATCTTCCATCTCTCGGAGATCTGGAATCTGCAACAATAATTCTGTAGAAAGGAGCCTTTTTCTTACCCATTCTTCTTAATCTGATCTTAACCATTATCTTGTCCTCCTGAATTTAGTATTCGTAAATTTAATCTATGCTAAAAAGGAAATCTTGATCTTCCTTTTTTGCCGAATGCACCGCCGAGCATCTTGCTCATGCCTTTTGTTCCACCCATTTTTTTCATCATCTTGCGCATCTGATCGAATTGCTTTACAAGGCGATTTACTTCTGAAATGTCTACGCCTGCACCCTTAGCAATTCGTCTCTTGCGGCTGGGATTGAGAAGATCCGGGTTGGAACGTTCCTGAGGCGTCATCGAATAAATAATGCCTTCTATTCTTGCAAGCTTCTTCTCATCCATAGCAGCTTCCAGCTGCTCTGTTGCTGCTCCTCCAATACCGGGCATCATGGAAAGAATGCTTCCAATGCCGCCCATTTTTTTCATCTGGCTCATGGAATCCAGATAGTCGTCAAAGCCAAACTGGGATTTGCGAAGCTTTTGTTCCAGATTTCTGGCCTTTTCTTCGTCAAAATCCTCCTGTGCCTTTTCAATCAGGGTAAGCACATCACCCATACCAAGGATTCGGGAAGCCATACGGTCCGGATAAAACTGTTCCAGATCGGAAAGCTTTTCGCCCATACCAACATAATAAATGGGCTTTCCGGTTACTGCCTTTACAGAAAGTGCTGCACCGCCTCGGGTATCGCCGTCCATCTTGGTCAGAACCACACCATCGATACCAACCTGCTCATCAAAGGCCTTGGCAACATTCACCGCCTCCTGGCCGGTCATGGCATCAATTGTCAGAAGACAATCATCGATGCTGATATTTTCTTTCAGCTCGACAAGCTCCTGCATCATGGCATCATCAATCTGAAGACGTCCTGCAGTATCAAGAATGACAACATTACAGCCGATTTTCTTGGCATGTGCAAGACCTGCCTTGGCAATATCAAGCGGCTTTTGATCGGTTCCCATGGTAAAGACCTCTGAACCAACCTTTTCAGCATTTACCTTAAGCTGTTCGATCGCAGCCGGACGATAAACATCCAGACCTACGAGAAGAGGCTTTCTGCCCTTCTTCATGACCTTGCCGGCAATCTTGGCTGCCGTGGTTGTTTTACCGGCACCCTGAAGACCCATCATCATAATGACCGTCATGTCGTTTGCGCTTTTCAGCTTAAGCTCTACGGTCTCACCACCCATGAGACTGACCATTTCGTCGTTAACGATCTTGATCACTGTCTGACCGGGATTCAGGCCTCCGAGGACATCCTCGCCAACTGCCTTTTCTTCTACTGATTTGACAAACTGCTTTACAACACGGAAGTTTACATCCGCTTCGAGCAGAGCCATCTTGACTTCCTTCAGAGCAGTTTTCACATCTGCTTCTGTCAGCATTCCCTTACTGCGAAGGTTTTTGAATACGTTCTGAAGTTTTTCAGTTAAGCTGTCAAATGCCATTTAAAGCTCCTCTAAAAGTTTGATTGAGATTGCTTCGATCTCATCGATCAAAGAAGAATCCTTTTGTTCACGATATTCGGTACATTTTATCTGGATATCAGAAATAGCTTCCTTAGCCTTCATAAAACGTTCCATAAGATGCAGCTTGTCTTCATAATCCTGAAGAATCTTATCACATCTGCGGATCAGGTCATGTACGCCCTGCCTTGTGATGCCGGCTTCATCGGCAATCTCGCTCAATGACATGTCATCATAGACCAGCTGTTCATAAATCTGTTTCTGATGTGCTGTCAAAAGCTCACCGTAAAAGTCGTACAAGAGACCTTGTTTTACAATCTTCTCCATATAAAATCTCCCTAATGCGAACCTATACTATAATACACAGGCCTCTGTGTGATGTCAAGTATTTTTTCTTTACATCTTTTTTAGACCCAGAACATATTCCTAACGTTTCAGAACCTGCTCTTCCGCGAGATTTTTTTGAGCGAAATAGGATTAGAAATAAGCATCAAGAAGAAGGTATCAATTCAAGGAAAAGCGAAGGGTAACCGGGTTATGATCACTGTGTTCAAAATCAAGATCTACCGTCTTCATTTCCTTCACCTCGATATTATCGGAAAGAATCATGCCATCAATCACATAGTACTGAAAATTTTCCTTATCGGCAGAACGATAGGCCTTGTCCAGAGATCTGCAGCTGGGAACGGAATTATCCATCAGGAACTGCCAGGAGGAATCAAATTCCGAAACATCGATCTCTCCTGCCTGCCAATAGCTGCTGTCGATCAGGGGATAAGCTGAGCTGTCGGTATTAGAGAAGGTCTGATTGAAATCTCCTGCCGCAATCACATAATTTCCCTTATCAGCTTCCTCCTGAAGAATCTCTTTCAGCATCTGGGTCTGCTTTGCCTTACCTTCACCATCATCATAGGCTTCCAAATGAAGGTTGACGAGAACCAGCTCCTTGTCGGAACCGGCAATACTGACTCTGCTTACCATCAGGCATCGTTTCAGATTAGCCAGTCTTACCGGCCAAGAAAAAGGACAGGGCAGCTGAATCCGCTCTGCGCTCTGCAGAGTGACATTGGAAAAGGTCATAATTCCGGAATGAATGTAGCCAATTGGCGGCCAGGGATAAGGAATGAAAAGACACTTATAGTTTGCCGCAAAGGCGGTATTCATATCATTTAAGCCTCCGGCCAGATAGGCGCTTTCATCTACTCCATAGGAACGCATGGAGCTTCTGTCTACCTCCTGAAGGAAAATAAAGTCAGGATCTTCCTCGCTCAGAAAGAGGTTAACAGCGGAAAGATTGTCATATACCTGATTTTCACTGTTTTCCCTGACATGGCTTCCTCCATCCATAAAGAAATCTGCAGTTGAGGCTAAGCCACAGTAGCCGATATTCCAGCTAACCAGCTCATAGTCTGTGTTCAGGCTTACTGTATCAGCCGTTTTCTCAGAGGCAGTACTGATTTCAATGCTTTCTTTATCGCCAGGTTTAAATTCTGTGACGGTTAAAAGGATGATTAAAATAATAAATAAAAGGATCAGTATTGCCAGAACAATACCGATCCCCTTGCCTAGCTTCTTTATCATATTTTGTTGCTTCTTCTCCAAATATGCATATTTTCTGCTTCTTTGATCAGATCATCTCTGAAGTCGGGATGTGCAATGGAAATGAGCTTTTCACTTCTCTCCCAGGTTGACATACCCTTCAGGCATACCTTACCGTATTCTGTTACGACATACATGGTGTTGGCTCTGCTGTCTGTCATAACAGTACCGACCGGCATGGTAGGCAGAATATTTGAGCTTCTCTTTCCTTCCTTATCTACTCTTGAGGATGGAAGACAGATAAAGCTTTTACCGCCCTTGGAAAGATAGGCTCCCATAACAAAATCAAGCTGTCCGCCTGCACCGCTAATATGGCGAAGGCCGCTTGTTTCTGCGCCTACCTGGCCGAAGAGATCCAGATTGATCGCACTGTTAATAGAAATAAAATTGTCCAGCTTGCGAATGGTTTCAATATCATTGGTATAGTCAACGGAGCTCATCATCAAGGCAGGATTCTGATCCATAAAATCATAGAGCTCAGAAGAACCGGCTGCAAAGGCATAGACCTGACGCCCCCGGTCAATACTCTTTTCTGCACAGGTAATCTTTCCGGCATGGGTCAGCTTCATGAAGGCATCTACGTACATTTCGGTATGCACGCCCAGATCCTTCAGATCTGACTCGGCGATCATGGAACCTACTGCATTGGGTGTATTACCAATTCCAAGCTGTAGGCAGGCTCCATCCGGAATTTCATCAAAGATATATTTGGCAATCGCAGTGTCTGTCGCACTCGCTTCCTTAGAAGAAAGAGCCGGCAGATCAGGATTCTCCCCTTCCACGATCATATCAACCTGACTGATATGGATACTGGTATTGGTACCTCCCAGGCAGCATGGCATTTTCTCATTTACTTCAACAATGATTACCTTGGAACGGGCAACAGCTGCTGACAAATGAGATGCCTGAGGACCAAAGTTGAAATAACCATGCTTATCCATAGGCGCAACCTGAAACATCATCACATCGATCGGATCCATATACTGATAGTAACCCGGAAGCTCTGAATAACGAAGCGGAACATAATAGGCCAATCCACTGTTGATATATTTTCTTTCGATAGAGCTCATATGAATGGAATTCCAGCACATATGCTCTGCTGCATTTTCTACATCAAAGACAGCCGGCTTTTTCATGGCATTGCCGCCGCGGATCTTTATGTCATGCAGCTCAGGCAGTCTTTTGGCAAGCGCCCGATCGAGAATATCTGCCATACCGGCACTATAGCCGTAATCAATCCAATCTCCGGATTTGACGACTTGAACAGCTTCTTCTGGCGTGGTCAGCTTTCGCTGATATTCCTTTACATATTCATTTTCCATTGTTTTCAACCTAACCTTTCATTTTTACAAATTTTCTCAAGGAAGAACACAGAGCACTTCCCCATAAAACCTCCTTCTTATCATAAGCTTTGTAGAAAAAAAAGGCAATGAATGAATCCTACTTATGATATGGTTCCTTATGGGAAATCCTCTGAGCCCGATAGATCTGTTCCAGCAAGATCACACGCATGAGCTGATGGGGAAAGGTCATATCAGAAAAGCTCAGCTTCATCTCTGCTTTTTTTACAAGATCATCGGAAAGTCCCAGGGACCCGCCGATAATAAACTGGATATGACTGCTTCCTCCCAGCAGAATCTGATCTATCTTCTTCGAAAAAGCCACAGAATCCATCTTCTTTCCGTCAATACAAAGGGCGATATGATAGGCATTTTCATCCCAATGCTTCAGCATTCTTTCGCCTTCCTTCTTTTGGACGATCCTGATCTCATTTTCAGAAGCATTTTCTTTTGTTTTCTCATCCGCTTCCTGCAGGATGCTGACATTGGCATAGGCAGAAAGTCTTTTCAAATATTCTTCAATTGCATCCCGGTAAAATTTTTCCTTGATTTTACCGATGCAAAGTATGGAGATTTTCATGGCATCCCTCTTCTTCCTGTTCACTTTCTTGCCTCCGGATTTTGGCATGTGAACGGTTACTTTCTCTTTTATATTGTTTCATGAAATAATATCAACTATACTAAGATTATGTTTTACCTGTCGTATTCGGGAAATATCGATTTTCTCAGTATTTCCTTAGTATAAAGCTTCAGCTAGGAAAAGGAGCATATTTTTATGAAAGAATTTGAAGAAAAAATCCAAAAAGAAGGCAAGGTTATCACAAATGAAATCCTCAAGGTAGACAGCTTTATCAACCATATGGTGGATGCAGCTTTAATGGAAAAGCTCGGTCAGGCAATTTCAGAGCATTTTCAGGATCAGGGCATCACCAAGGTGGCTGCCATTGAAAGCTCAGGTATCGCACCTGGTCTGATGACAGCAAAGGCACTGGGCATTCCCATGGTCATCATGAAAAAACAGCCTTCCAGCATTTTAAATAACAATCTCTACGAGACAGAGGTCATCTCCTTCACCAAGGAAGTCGGCTATAAGCTTTGTGTATCTAAGGAATATCTCTCCGAAGCAGATCACGTTCTGATCGTAGATGACTTTCTTGCAAACGGCGAGGCCGCAACCGGTGCAGTTCGCCTGATCCGTTTGGCTCATGCCACCATCGCCGGCATTGCTGTTCTGATTGAAAAATCCTTCCAGCCGGGACATGATAAGCTTGTATCGCAAGGACTGGATGTCTTTGCCCTTGCAAGGATTGGCAGCCTGGAAGACGGCAAGATCACTTTCCTTGATTAATTAAAGGAAGGGGCTGTCGTTTCATGCGGCAGCCCCTCTTTTTTTATTTCTCAGTTTTTTCTCAGACGTTTTTATTCCTCAGACGGAAGATAAATATAACTCCTTGTGATCACAGAGCTGGTCTGTCCATAGCTATCCTCAACCATCACAGCCAACACATGATTTCCCTCCAGCAAACTGAGCGATCCTGTATATTCTGTTGTGAGATCATCTTCATCTGTCGTATCCCAAGCATAGTAAATCGTACAGCCGAAATCTGCAGTGATGACGATCTCATTGTCGTAATAATAGGTGCCACTGGCAAGAGAAATCGTTACATCTGAAGGCGCATCTGCATCTACATTATATTCTTCTGTTGTCGGGAGCGAATAGTGTCCATCTTCATCATATGCAACCGCAACAAGGGAAATCTCTCCATCTCCGATCTGAATCGGAGAAGAATATTTCTCAGAATTTCTGCTGGGTGTCGTCCCATCCAGGGTATAGTAAATACTCAAGGAGGAATCCTCTGTTGTCAGCTCAATTGAGAGTGGTTCACTATAGCTTCCGCTCTCTTCTGATACAAGCGGACTTTCTACAATATATCCTTCAAAGAGCTCCTGCAGATTCTCATCGCTACAGGACTCTGCCAGATTATAGAGCTTATCGTAAGAATCTGACAGGGTATAGCAGCCGATCAAAGCCCGATAAACCTTCTCTTCATCCGGATAATTCTTTAATGCAGAAAGAAGATTCTCTTCTTCCTTCTCGTAGTCCTTCTTTCCCTCATAGGATTGTGCGATCAAAAGCAGAGCATCAAGATCATTCTCCTGCAGAGACAAAGCCTGTTTTCCATATTCCAGAGCCTGGTCATATTCTTCTGCATCATATGCATCGATCGCCCGGCTCATCTGATAGGAATAAGAATGATGAAAACTGTAATTTACAAAGAAGTAAATTCCGGCTCCGATGGCAGCGAAAAGAAGAAGGATCCAAAGGATCCATCCATGAGAGGACTTTCTTCTTCTCCTGTGTCCTTCTCTCGGCTTTCTCTCCTCTTTCTCCTGCGTCCTTACCGTCTTATGTTCGGGCGGAATCTGATCCTGAAAAATCTCCTCCTCCAGCATGCTGTATACCGGAACGAGCTGGATTTCCTTTCCGCACTTGGGACAATAAATGTTCCCATCTTCAATTTCTGACTTACAGTTCGGACAAATCATAATGTTTCCTTATAGTCTCCTCTTTAAGGATGCAAGGCAATTATACATCAGCATGGCAATGGTCATGGGACCAACCCCGCCGGGAACGGGAGTAATATAGGAAGCCTTCTGGCTGACCTCATCAAAGGCAACATCACCCTTCAGCTTATTATTCTCATCCCTATGAATACCCACGTCGATTACAACTGCACCATCTTTTACATAATCTGCTGTAATGAATTCTCTCTTGCCAACTGCGGCAATCAGAATATCCGCCCTGGAACAGATTTCTTTCAAACCTTTTGTATGGGAATGGGCAATGGTTACGGTTGCGTTTTCACGAAGCATCAGCATACCCATAGGCTTGCCGACAATATTGCTTCTGCCTACAATGACACAGTTTTTGCCGTCCATTTCAATGCCGGAACGCTTCATCAACTGAATAATACCGGCCGGTGTACAGGAAACAAAGCCTTCCTTTCCAATAGAAAGTGCTCCGACGCTCTTTACACTGAAGCCATCCACATCCTTAGCCGGATCGATCGCATCAATTACCGCATCCTCATCAATATGATCCGGAAGCGGCAGCTGTACCAGAATGCCGACTACCTTATCATCTGCATTCAGCTCTTCAATCTGCTCCAACAATTCTGCCTGGCTTGTGCTTTCTTCCATATGATAGGTAAGAGAAGAAAGTCCTACATATTCACAGGCCTTCGCCTTATTTTTTACATAAACAGAGGAAGCAGGATCTTCTCCTACCTGGATTACCGCAAGGCATCCCTCTATTCCTTTTTCCTTTAACGCTGCAATCTCTGCCTTAACCTCATCCTTGATCTCAGCAGAAATTTTCTTTCCATCAATGATCTGCATTTCCTGTCACCTGTCTTTAAATGCACCAAAAGTCCAAGACCGGCTCGGACTTTAGTGCAGTTCTATTTTTATTACATGAGAAATGCTGTTTCAATCAGCATTTCAAATCAGCATTTCATCAGAAAAGGCCAACAATCTTGTTGCCGTCTACAACATCAATATTGTTTGCAGCCGGAACCTTCGGCAGGCCCGGCATAGTCATGACATTTCCGGTCAAGGCAACCAAAAAGCCTGCGCCCGCTGATGGGTAAAGCTCTCTTACATTAATGGTAAAGCCGGTCGGTCTGCCCAGCTTCTTGTCATCATCAGAAAGAGAATACTGGGTCTTTGCCATACAGATCGGCAATTTATCCAGTCCGAGCTTCTCCATTCTTGTAATCTCACGATTTGCTGCCGGAGAATAGGTTACGCCGTCTGCACCGTAGATTTCACGTGCGATGGTCTCAATCTTTTCCTTGATAGGCAGATTAACATCATAAATCGGCTTATAATTGCTTTCCTTTTCTTCTAGTGTCTTAATTACGGCATCTGCAAGGGCAAGTCCGCCTTCGCCGCCCTTCTCCCAAACCTCGGAGAGAGCAAATTCACAGCCTCTTTCTCTGCAGAAGTCTTCGATATAAGCCAGCTCTTCATCCGGATCGGTTACGAAACGGTTGATGGCAACAACAAGAGGTACACCATACTTCTGGATATTCTCAATATGCTTCTCCAGATTGACAATACCCTTCTTCAAGGCTTCCAGATTCGGCTCGCTTGTCTCTGTTTTCGGCACACCGCCATTGTATTTTAAGGCTCTTGCTGTCGCAACCAGAACAACACAGTCCGGATGCAGATCCGCCATACGGCACTTAATATCCATGAATTTCTCTGCACCAAGGTCAGCACCGAAGCCTCCCTCTGTAACTGCAATATCACCAAGCTTTAAGGCCATCTTGGTTGCTCTTACGCTGTTGCAGCCGTGTGCGATATTCGCAAAGGGTCCGCCGTGCACAATTGCCGGATTGCCTTCCATGGTCTGAATCATATTCGGCTTGATGGCATCCTTAAGAAGAGCTGCCATTGCACCTGTTGCATGCAGGTCGTCTGCCGTAATCGGCTCACCGTCTCTTGTATAAGCAACGATCATGCGGGCCAGTCTCTTCTTCAGATCATCCATATCATTTGCCAGACAAAGAACCGCCATGATTTCAGAAGCAACCGTAATAATGAAGTGATCCTCACGAACATAACCGTCTGCCTTTGCACCAAGACCGATGACGATATTACGAAGCGCTCTGTCGTTCATATCCAGACATCTCTTCCACACAACCTGACGGGTATCGATTCCAAGCGCATTTCCCTGCTGAATGTGGTTATCCAGCATAGCTGCAAGCAGATTGTTTGCAGATGTGATAGCATGAAAATCACCTGTAAAATGCAGGTTCAGATCCTCCATAGGAACAAGCTGGGCATAACCGCCGCCTGCTGCTCCGCCCTTGATACCAAAGCAGGGTCCCAGTGACGGCTCACGCAGGGCAAGAACTGCCTTTTTGCCAGATTTCCAAAGTCCCTCAGCCAAACCAACTGATGTTGTTGTCTTTCCCTCTCCTGCCGGAGTCGGATTAATTGCCGTAACCAAAACCAGCTTTCCATCCGGCTGTTCCTGCAGCTTTTTCTCAAGCTCATCCGAAAGCTTTGCTTTGTACTTTCCATAAAGCTCAAGATCATCCTCTGCTACACCAACCTTGGCAGCAATGTCCTGAATCGGCTTCATCTTACAGCTCTGTGCAATCTCAATATCAGTCATCCTCTTTCTCCTCTCCTTCGCTTTTTCCTGTTACCAAACTCTCAAACTCTTCTATTGTCATCAGAATCTGCCTCGGCTTTGTTCCCTCCTCGGGACCCAAAACACCGGCTTCCTCCAATTGATCAACGATTCTTGCGGCACGATTAAATCCGATTCGGAATTTACGCTGCAAGGAACCGATTGAACCCTTGTTTGCTTCAATCAAAAAGCGTCCTGCCTGTTGGAAAAGCTCATCTCTTTCTTCACCGCTTTCTGCTGCGGCTGAAGATGTGCCTGAGGATGCAATCTCATGATTGGAGATTTCCTCATTATATTCCGGCTTTTCATTATTCTCTTTCACTGCCTCTACAACTGCAGAAACCTCATCATCGCTGACAAAGGCACCCTGTACACGAAGCGGCTTGGAAAGTCCCTGGGGATAGTATAACATATCTCCGTTTCCCAGCAACTTCTCTGCTCCGTTCATATCGAGAATCGTACGGGAATCCACACCCGATGATACGGAAAAGGCAATTCTGGAAGGCATATTTGCCTTGATCAAACCGGTAATAACATTGACAGATGGTCTCTGGGTCGCAATGACCAGATGCAGGCCAGCTGCTCTTGCCAGCTGAGCCAGACGACAAATGGCGTCCTCCACCTCGGAAGGCGCAACCATCATCAGATCTGCAAGCTCGTCTACGATGATCACAATCTGCGGAAGAATCTCTGCAATCTCCTCCATCTCGGCATTTTTCTTTCTTGCCTTTGCATTATAAGCCTTAATATCCCTGACGCTCTCTGCCGCAAAAAGCTGATATCGTCTGGTCATTTCGGCAACTGCCCAATTCAATGCACTCGCTGCCTTCTTTGGATCGGTTACAACCGGTGTCAGCAAATGAGGAATTCCGTTATAAACGCTCAGCTCAACCACCTTGGGATCGATCATGATCAGCTTAACCTCATCCGGTCTTGCCTTGTAAAGAATACTCATGATAATCGTATTGATGCAGACCGACTTGCCTGAGCCTGTTGCACCTGCGATCAGGAGATGCGGCATCTTCTGAATATCTGCCAGAATAACATTGCCATTAATATCCTTACCTGCCGCAAATGCGATTTTCGACTTATGGTTTGCAAATGCCTCCGTATCGATCAGTTCCCGCAGGGAAACCGTAACTCTTGTCTTGTTCGGAACCTCGATTCCGATCGCTGACTTGCCCGGAATGGGTGCTTCGATACGAATGTCTGCTGCTGCAAGTGCCAGCTTCAGATCGTCTGATAAGGAAAGAATCTTGCTGACCTTTACACCTGCTGCCGGCAAGAGCTCATATCTGGTAACGGTAGGGCCCTGCTGAAAACCTGTTACTGTTACATTTACACCAAAGCTCTGCATGGTATCCTGCAGCTTTTTCTGATTCTGGTAAGCAAATTCGTCTCTTCCACCGGCAGAAAGAGCCGGTCTGGTCAGCAGTTCTATACTTGGGAAACGGTATTCTTCTGCTTCCGGAGCATGATCGGAAATTTCGATTTCGGCATTTCCGTCCTCTGCCGCTTCCTTTGCTTCGGAAGAAGCAGATTCCTGTCTTTCGTAAGAAGAAGGCTTTTCGGCTTTTTCTTCTCTCTTCTTTGCTCCGGCCGAAAGGGCGGCTGTTCCTCCTGCAAGTGCCCCGGCTGCCGCCACAGGTCTGGCAAGCTCTTCCAGGATTGCTCTCGGATCCTCCGCTTCTTCTCCCTCGTCCTCTCCGTCTTCTTCCTCATAATTGTAAGCAGGAAGCTCTTCTGATGCAATTCTTTCTGCTTCTAAAGCCGGATCCTGCATTTTGCTGCTTTCTGACTCTGAGAAAAGCCCATCCCTATCTGCATCGTAGAACGGGGATTCTGCATCCTTATCTTCGAATCTTTCACGCTGGTAAGAAGAGCCGAATTCTCTCTCATCATAAGCAAAGGAATTTGCCATATCTGCATCACCCTGATAAGAAGATGAACTTGCCATGTCAGCCTCACCCTGATAAGAAGATAAACTTGCCATGTTAGCATCGCTCTGATAAGAAGGTGCAAAGGCCTCCTCATCATATGCAGAGGCTGCATAATTCTTTTCCTCCGGAACCTTATTCAGCTTTGCCAGCTCAATCGCCTGACGACTGTAGCTTTTTTCTGCAGCTGTCTGCTCTCTTCTCTTTCCGGAAGCTTCCTTGGAGAAGGGCGACTGAATCTGACTTTTTTTGGCAGCAGGAGCAGAGTCTCCTACCTTGGTATCAAAGCTTACGCCGGATACCTTGTGATCCATCCTAAGTCTGCCTTCCTCTTCCTTCTTTCTGGAACGCTGTTCCTTCTGGTATTCAATATTCTCTTTTGTCTTGGTATAGGCTTTATTATATGCCTTGGCCGTACCTCTGCCAACGCCTGCGACAAAGGACTTTCCGGTCAGATAAACCAGGCAAAGAATAATAACCGCAATATCGATCAGATAAGCACCGATCAGGCCAAAGGCACTGCGAATGACACCCTCTAATCCTCCTCCGATCAAACCGCCTCCTCTGTGTGCCTGTCTGGAGTAAAGAGCAGCCTGAAGGGCTGTTCCTCCGCCTGCATAATTGCCGCTGACAAGCTGAACGAAAAAGCAGATAAAAATGAAAAGAATCACATAGATAAAGGCTCTTGCATATTTATTGTTCTTTTTCTTTCCTACGTAAAGATAAACAGAAAGGGAAAAAAGAAGAAGTGGAAATACGTAAGCCAAAAGTCCGCTAAAGGCAAACTGAAGATCACAGAAAATCGCCCCAAATCTGCCGCCATGTCCCAGAATACTGACCATGAGCAAAAGAGAAATTACAGAAATAGTGATAAAAATTGCATTTTCCCTGTAAATTCTGGACTGCTTCTTCGAGCGTTTTCTTTTTCGAGAACTGCTTTTCCGTGAAGAAGAAGCCTTTCTCGAAGAAGATCCTGTATTCGATTTTTTCTTTGAAGAAGATGTTCGCGTATTTTTTGTCGCCATTTTTCACCTTTTGCGATTACTCTTCATCATCCGGCATATCCCAGTTATGATATACCTCCTGCACATCATCATCGTCGTCAAGAAGATCCAGGGTACGTCTGATATGATAAATATCCTGCTCGTCAGTAAGTGTTACATAGTTCTGCGGGATTCTGGTAACCTCTGCACTGGCCATCGGGATACCTTCCTTTTCGAGATTTTCTCTGACTGCACTGAAGGCCTCCGGTGCGGTCAGGATTTCAAAGCTGTCCTCTTCTTCATTGAAGTCATCTGCACCTGCATCCAGAGCGATCATCATCAGGTCATCTGCATCCATCTCACATTCTTCCTTATCAACGATGATCTGTCCCTTCTGGTCAAACATAAAGGATACACAGCCCTGGGTACCAACGTTTCCGTTTCCCTTTGTGAAGGCACTTCTGACATTTGCAGCTGTTCTGTTCTTATTGTCAGTCAGAGCCTGAACGATAATAGCTGTTCCGTTCGGTCCATATCCCTCATAGGTAACAGTCTCGTAATTTACATTTCCGACATCGCCTGCTGCCTTCTTAATACCACGCTCAATGGTATCATTGGGCATATTGGAAGCCTTTGCCTTCGCAATAACGTCACGAAGCTTGCTGTTGTTGGCAGGATCTGCTCCGCCTTCCTTTACCGCTACCGCGATCTCACGTCCGATAATGGTAAATACTTTTCCCTTTGCTTTATCGTTTTTTTCCTTCTTATGCTTGATGTTAGCAAATTTTGAATGTCCTGACATTTTTAAACCTCTTTTTCTTCTATACTTTTACTCGTGTTTTCCTTCTGTCTGATGGCAAGCACCGTCTCAATTGTTTTGTTCTTTACGGAGAGAACACGGAAGAGATAGTTCCTGTATTCAATCTCTATTCTGTCATTGTCCTCCGGAATCTTGTCAATCAAAGAAATCAAAAATCCGTTTAGGGTGTCGATATCCTCCGTATCGAAATGAATCTGCAGAGCTTCCTCTACTTCTTCCAGATCAGCCATACCCTTGAGAAGGAAGGTATTCTCTCCCCTTGGAAGAATCATTGCCTCTTCCATATCGTGCTCATCTTCGATATTACCTACGATTTCCTCCAGAATATCCTCCAGGGAAACCAGGCCTGCTGTCTGACCATACTCATCAACAACCACCACAAGGTGATTTTTCTGAATCTGCATACTCTTGAAGAGAATATTAATACTCTGGGTCTCCGGAATAAAGATGGGCGCATTCATCAGATTTTTAATTTTTCCGACCTTGAGAGAGAGATTATCCTTCTCCCTGGCAAGACGCATCGCATCCTTGATATGAATAATTCCCGTAATGTGATCAATATCTTCCTGATAAACAGGAAATCTGGAGAAGGGCTCATTCAGCATGAAATCCAGTGCCTCCTCAAAAGGCAGCTCCTGATCAATGGCAATGATATTCTTTCTCCTAGTCATAACATCTGCCGCTTCCGTATCGTCCAGCTCAAAGATATTATGGATCATTTCTGCTTCGCTTTCCTGAATCGCTCCCTGCTCATGCCCCTCATTTACCATGGAAATAATCTCCTCTTCGGTTACATCATCCACGCTTTCATAGGGATCAATATGGAAAAGACGGGAAGCTAAATTAGCCAAAGCATTCAGCAGTTTAGATAAGGGCATGAAAATCCGGTATAAAACATACATAGAATTGCAAAGCCGCATGGCATATTTTTCCGGCTTTCTCTCTCCAACCTTAATTGGAAGAAAATCCCCAATCCAGAAAAGCAGCAGCAAAAGAAGTACTGCGCTCAGAAGCATTCGACCTGCAGAAGAGGCAATGCCTAAAGAATCTGTAAAAAAGCTTCTGTTGATATAGGGATAAAAGAAAGCACCCATTAGGAAAAAAATAATCCCATGCAGGATTTTGCCGATCTGTTCAAATGCTTCCGGCTCATCCGCAAAAGCCCTTATTCTTTCCTTCTGTTTTTCCTTTTCCATTGCATCTATCGCAGACTGGCTGATTGCCTCGATCGCCGCCCGAAAGGCATTCATATGAAAAAGGAGAAGAAGAACAATTAGAAAAATAACAATTGAAAACATGGCCGCGGCGCCATCATCCATTTAAAAACACCTGTCTTTCTGTTATTGTCTGCGTGAAAAAGCAGACTTCTCAACAATAAGCAACATTAAAAATGTATCATTTCAGCTTATATTAGTCAAGCTTATAAGCGTCCCTGGAGGAAAGCATACGTCCCTGTTTTATGTAAACTCGCGGCACTCTTTTGCTGATGTCACAAGCCAGCTCATAGTTAAATCTTCCGCTCAAATTGCCCAACTCTTCCATTGTAATGATTTCATCTCCTTCTCTTCCGATCAGGACCGCTTCATCCCCGCATTTTACATCCGGAATTTCGGAAACATCCACCATGAACTGATCCATGCAGACCCTGCCGCAGATCGGAGCCTTCTTTCCATGGATCAGAACCCAGCCCTTATTGGACAGCTGTCTGGGATAGCCATCGGCATAACCAAAGCCGATCGTTGCAATCCTGACATCCTTTTCTGCCTTGTAGGTTGCTCCATAGCTGATGGTGCCGCCTTTTTTGACAGTCTTTACGTAGGTCACTCTGGCTCTTAGCTCCATAACCGGCTGAAGATCAATCTTCTTTACCTCATCAGAAGGCAGCAGGCCGTAGAGGGTGATTCCGGCTCTTACCAGATCCATGGCCATATGCGGCATATCGATCAGGGCCGCGCTGTTCGAACAATGTACATGAGGAATATAAACTTCTCTTTCCTGCAGCATCCGGTTCATCTGGCAGAAAGCTTCAAACTGCTCTTCTGCACTGCTTTTGTCTGCTGCATCTGCAAGAAAGAAATGAGTAAACATGCCTTCTGCATGAAGGTAGGGCAGCTCTGTAATCTTCTTTATTTCATCTGCAGCCTCCTCCGTTACAGGATAACCGATCCTGTGCATACCGGTATCAATAACAAACTGAAATCCTGCTTCCTTCTTTAATCCCTCTGCTGCTTTTGAAAGTGCCTTTGCTGTATCAAGATCAAAGACCGGCAATAAAATATTTTCCTGAATCGCTTTTTCGTACTGAGAAGGGAAAACATATCCCAGAACCATGATTTCTTTTGTAATACCTTCTCGTCTCAGCTCTAAGGCTTCCTCCAATGTTGCCGTAGCAAAGCCGTAAAGATAATCCAAGCCTTCAATCTCATGGGCGATTTCCCTTGCTCCATGTCCGTAGCCGTCCGCCTTAATAACAGCTACCATCTGCGCCGTATCCGGCACGCCCTCATGCATAACTTCCATATTATGACGAATCGCATCCAAATTGATGATAGCTTCGCTTCTTTCGTATCGATACATTATTGGGATACCTCCTTGAGTATATTTTTTAATCCTTCTATCAAATCTGTCGGTGCCATGCTGTAATTGCCGCATGACTCTGCTGCCGCCTGACCCGCCAGTCCATGCAGATAAACGCCAAGGCAGGCCGCCTGATCCGCCTGCATTCCCTGGGCGATGAGACCGGCAATCACGCCGGCTAAAGCATCTCCGCTTCCACCCTTGGACATGGCATTGCAGCCGCTTGTGTTCACATAGCAGTCACTGTCCATTGCCTTAACAAGGGTTACTGCATCCTTCAAAACACAAATGCAGTCCAGCTCCTCTGCCAGTCTTTGTGCTGCCGCAAGGCGGTCTGACTTGATCTCAGCAGTATCCATTCCCAGGAGGCGGGAAGCTTCTCCGATGTGAGGTGTGATCACAAGTTCCTTCGGATAGTCCTTTGCTGCCTTTCGTAGGCTTTCCTCCTCTGACAGGAGATTCAAAGCATCCGCATCCAGTATCAAAGGTGCCTCTCCCTGCTGCAGAACATAAGATAGAATCTTTTTCGCCTTCTCCGACTTTCCAATGCCGCAGCCGCAAATCATAACATTGCAGCGCCCCAGTTCCTCTTCCAGGCCCGAAAGCGGATCCTCTCCATAGCTCTTTAAAACCGCCTCCGGCATCAGTCCCTGCAAAATAATTCTGTTTTCCTCTGCCGTATGAATGTAAACAAGTCCTGCTCCTGTCACAGAAGCTGCCTTCGATGCAAAATAAGCTGCCCCGGCCATATCCGGTGAACCTGTCAGAGAAAGTACCTTTCCATAGCTTCCCTTATTGGAGGATGCCTTTCTGGCAGGAACAAGACTGACATCCTCCTTCTCATAGTAAAAGCCTGTCGGCTTATCTCCCAGAAAGCTTTCTTTGGTAATGCCAATCTCCTTAACGATCAGCTCTCCGCTAAACTCTCTTCCCGGATCCAAAAGCTGACCATATTTTGCAAAAGCAAAGGTAACCGTCAGATCCGCACGAAAGGCGCTTCCCAGAATCTGTCCTGTATTTGCACTGATGCCGGAAGCGATATCCACCGCCAGCTTAAAGCCGCTTAAGTGATTCATTTGATCGATCATACTAGCATAGCTTTCCCTGACCGGACGTGAAAGTCCGATTCCAAAGATGGCATCTGCCACCAGATCATAGTCCTCGCCTTCCGGAATGCTGTCTGATACCGGAATGCCATAGGCCTCCAGAATTTCCATCTGTCTTTTCGCTTCAACGGAAAGATGTGAGGGATTCCCGGCCATGACCAGATCCACCCTTGATCCTGCAAGAAAAAGTAGTCTTGCAAGCACCATGCCGTCTCCACCATTGTTTCCGCTGCCGCAAACGACCAGAACACGTTCTGTCTTCAGGCCCCTCTCCCGGATCACCTCCAGCACACTTAGCGCTGCCCTCTCCATCAAAACACAGGAAGGCATTCCAAAATGCTCCATGGTTCTGCTGTCATATAGCTTCATCTCTTCGGCAGATATTACATATTTCATCTTAATCTCCCTATTCTTTCTACCACTGCATTTATTTACGTATAGGAATGAAGTTTTCTATACGAGAGCAAATGCCCTGGCAGATAAAGGAGAGGATAACCACAAAACGTGATTATCCTCTCAGGCATGACTTTCGTCCGATTTTTATTATTCTTCTGTCCTTTGCTTTTCAATATTATAGGAAAGCTGCATCAGGCTGTCAGAAAGATGTACATTTTCAACCGTTACATCATCCGGTAAGTCCAATTCCATATTGGCAAAATTCCAGATTGCCTTGATGCCAAGTGATACCACCTTCTGGGCAATATCCGTTGCCTTATCCTTGGGCATAGTAAATACCACAATATCACCAGGATTATTCTTCAGAAAATCCTCCAGCTCATCCATCATTCGAACCTTAACGCCACGGATCACAGTGCCTTCCAGCGCCGGATTTACATCAAAGATTCCGCTGAGGATAAAGCCTCTCTTTTCAAAATTGACAAAGTTTGCAATCGCCTGGCCCAGATGTCCAGCACCGATAATGATCATATGATGCTTTCTGTCAATGCCCAGGATCTTGCCGATTTCCTGATGAAGGTACTCTACATTATAACCATATCCCTGCTGACCGAAACCGCCGAAATTATTCAGATCCTGTCTGATCTGGGATGCAGTTACATTCATAATCTTGCTTAACTCATTTGATGAGATTCGTTCAACTCCGTTATCAAGAAGGTCTGACAGATACCGGTAATATCTTGGCATTCTTCTGATGACTACATTTGAAATATTTCCGCTCATAGCATTCCCTACCTTAAGCCTGTCTTATTTGCGCATTTCTTCTAAAGTCTCTCTGATCGCCTTGATGAAATCCTCACTGTTCAAAACGGTAGGATTCTCAAGCTCTGTGATCAAAGCCAAATCCTTTGTCATCTTGCCAGCCTCAATGGTATCAATGCAGGCCTTTTCCAGCTGATCAGCAAATTCCATCAGCTCCGGAAGCTGATCCAGCTCTCCACGCTTTCTCAGTGCACCTGTCCATGCAAAAATGGTTGCAACTGAGTTTGTGGAGGTTTCTTCATGCTTCAGATGCTTGTAATAGTGACGCTGAACGGTTCCGTGTGCAGCCTCATATTCATAAATGCCGGCCGGAGAAACCAGTACAGAGGTCATCATAGCAAGAGAACCGCATGCAGAAGAAATCATATCACTCATAACATCACCGTCATAGTTCTTGCAGGCCCAGATGAATCCACCCTCTGCCTTCATAACTCTGGCTACCGCATCATCGATCAGGGTATAGAAATATTCGATTCCGGCCTCTGTGAACTTATCAGCATATTCTGCATCATAGATTTCCTGGAAGATATCCTTGAAGGTATGGTCATACTTCTTGGAAATGGTATCCTTTGTTGCGAACCAAAGATCCTTCTTCTGATCCAGTGCATAATTGAAGCAGCTTCTTGCAAAGCTTTCAATGGATTTGTTCAGGTTGTGCTGGCCCTGAATGATGCCTGGCTCCTTGAACTCATGAATCAGCTCTCTGATCTCTGTTCCGTCCTCTGCTGTGAATACCAGCTCTGCCTTGCCGGCTCCCGGAATCTTCATCTCACTTGCCTTATAGACATCACCGTAAGCATGTCTTGCGATTGTGATCGGCTTCACCCAGTTCTTTACACAGGGATTGATACCCTTTACCTTGATTGGTGTCCGGAATACGGTTCCGTCAAGGATGGCACGGATGGTGCCGTTGGGGCTCTTCCACATTTCCTTCAGATCATATTCGTCCATTCTGGCTGCATTCGGAGTGATGGTCGCACATTTTACGGCAACACCGTATTTCTTTGTTGCTTCAGCAGAATCAAAGGTTACCTGATCATCTGTTTCATTACGATATTCCAGACCCAGGTCATAGTATTCTGTCTTCAGATCGATAAAGGGTAAAAGAAGCTCGTCCTTAATAATCTGCCAGAGAACTCTGGTCATTTCATCTCCATCCATCTCTACAAGAGGTGTTGTCATCTGAATCTTCTGCATAATCTCTTCCTCCTCACTTTTACTTTACAACCAGATTGATAATCTTACCCGGTACATAAATCTCTTTAATAATATTTCCGCTGATCTTAGAAGCAACAGCCTCCTTACCAGCTGAAATTGCATCTTCCTTGCTTACAGAAGCCGGAAGGGTAAGAACTGCCTTGGTCTTTCCGTTTATCTGAACAGGAACCTTGATCTCATCTTCAACCAGGTGTTCCTCTTCGTAAGTAGGCCAGCCGCCATGGAATACACTATCATCATGTCCCAGCTCTGCCCAGATTTCTTCACTGATATGAGGTGCAAAAGGTGCCAGGAGCTGAACAAAAGTTTCCAGTGTCTTTTTATCAACGCCACCCTTCTTTCCAAGGTCGATCAGCTGATTATTGAATTCCATAAAGCCGGAAATAACCGTATTTAAGCTGAAGCTTTCCAGTCTCTGGGTGATAGTCTTTACCATCTTGCTGCGGATCTTCAGAAGCTCCTTGCTCTCTGCTACATCCTGATCCTTCTGCTCCTGAACAAGCTTCCAGAATCTGGTCAGGAAACGGTATACACCGTCAATTCCTCTGTCATCCCACTCAGCATCCAGCTCAGGCGGTCCTACGAAAAGCTCATAAAGTCTTAAGGAATCGCAGCCGTAATCTCTTACCAGATCATCCGGAGAAACAACATTGCCCTTTGACTTACTCATCTTAATGCCGTTCTTGCCGGTGATCATACCCTGGTTGAAGAGCTTGTGGAAGGGCTCATCAAAATCAACAACGCCGATATCATAAAGGAATTTGGTATAGAATCTGGAATAGAGAAGATGCAGCACCGCATGCTCTACACCACCGATATACATATCAACCGGCAGGTATTTGTCTGCTTTCTCTCTGGATACCAGTTCTTCATTGTTTTTATTGTCTACATAACGCAGGAAGTACCAGGAAGATCCGGCCCACTGCGGCATGGTATTGGTTTCTCTCTTTGCCGGCTTTCCGCAGCAGGGGCAGGTCGTGTTTACCCACTCATCAATCGCTGCAAGAGGTGACTCTCCTGTTCCTGTCGGCTCATAGGACTCTACATCCGGCAGAAGCAGAGGAAGCTGATCTTCCGGAACCGGAACTGCACCGCAATCCGGACAATGTACGATCGGAATCGGCTCGCCCCAGTATCTCTGACGGGAGAAGACCCAGTCACGAAGCTTGTAATTGACTGTCTTTCTGCCGAAGCCCTTCTTCTCGATAATATCCGGTGCTTCCTGCTTCAGTCTTGCAGAATCCGATCCGTCCCAATCTCCGGAATTGATCACAATACCGGATCCCGTATAAGCCTCTGTCATCTCTTCCGGAATAGTGCCGTCTTCAGAGATTACCGGAATAATATCCAGCCCGAATTTCTTTGCAAATTCAAAATCACGATCATCATGAGCCGGTACACACATGATCGCACCGGTACCATAATCAGCCAGAACATAATCAGAAAGCCAGATCGGAATCTTCTTTCCGTTCAAAGGATTGATCGCATAGCTTCCGGTGAATACACCGGTTTTTTCCTTGTCCTGCATTCTGTCTACATTGGACTTCATAGAGGCATCAAAGATGTATTTGTCTACCGCTTCCTTATGCTCTGCATCTGCAAGCTCTGCCGCAATGGCATGCTCCGGTGCAAGAACCATAAAGGTTGCTCCATAAAGGGTATCCGGTCTGGTTGTGTATACCGTGATCTTGTCCTCACGACCATCTACAGCAAAGTCAACCTCAGCACCATAGCTCTTGCC
>CAVEOK010000009.1:30849-38638 GCA_963617415.1 Oscillospiraceae bacterium | reverse complement strand
TCTTCTTAACTTTCTCAGGCCAGTCCAGCTTATCCAGATCATCCAGCAGTCTGTCTGCATATTTGGTAATCTTCAGCATCCACTGGCGAAGGTTCTTCTTGGTTACCTCGCTGCCGCAACGCTCGCATTTTCCGTTTACAACCTCTTCGTTTGCAAGTCCCGTCTTACAGGATGGGCACCAGTTGATCGGCATCTGCTTCTCATAAGCAAGCCCTTCCTTAAACATCTTTACAAAGATCCACTGGGTCCACTTGTAAAAATTCGGATCTGTCGTATTTACCTCACGATCCCAGTCATAGATTGCGGAAATTTCCTGAATCTGTCTCTTAATATTCTTGATATTTGCAGCGGTGGAAATGGCCGGATGGGTATTGTTCTTGATAGCATAGTTCTCAGCCGGCAGGCCGAAGGCATCCCAGCCCATGGGATGAATCAGATAATAGCCCTTCATCAGCTTATATCTGCTCCAAACATCAGAAATAACATATCCTCTCCAATGTCCTACATGCAGTCCGTTTCCGGAGGGATAAGGAAACATGTCCAGGCAATAATATTTTTCTTTCTTTCCGTCATCGACGTTCACTGGCTTTTCTTCCCAGATCTTACGCCACTTTTGTTCTATTTCTCTGTGATTGTAGGGTGTACTCATTGCAAACATTCCTTCCTGGCCTTCTATAAAAATGTATAGTACGGCACAATTATTCATTCTTTAAAATGATAAACACATGTCATAAATTTGTCAAGATAAGACAAGCGAGTGCGCATCCTTGCACCCTTTATTATCGCATAGGAACAAAGCTTCCTATGCGATAATAAAGGCTGCCGCACTCTCGGTGCGGCAGCCCCTATACTGCTCTGCTTTTTATTCTTCAGCTTCTGCCTTTCTGGCAGCTACTTCCTTTTCCTGCACATCGTGGGGTGCCTGCTCATATCTGGCAAATTCATAGGAGTAGGTTCCCGTACCGCCAGTCATAGAACGAAGATCCAGGGTGTAATCAAAGATTTCCATCATAGGAACCTCTGCAACAATCTCTGTACGACCGTCATTTGTCGGTGTCATGCCCATGACGCGGCCACGGCGCTTGGTCAGATCACCCATGATATCTCCGGTATACTGATCCTCTACCACAACCTTCATGGTTTCGATTGGCTCAAGGAGGATCGGGTTACACTTCATAAATCCATCCTTGAAGGCCTGGGTTGCTGCAACCTTGAAGGCCATTTCGGAAGAATCAACCGGATGATAGGAACCGTCATAAAGGTTTGCCTTTACACCAACTACCGGATAGCCAGCCAAAGGACCCGCCTCACAGCACTCTGCGATGCCCTTTTCTACAGCTGGGAAATAATTCTTCGGAACGGATCCGCCCACAACGGTCTGCTCAAATACGTAGGAAGATTCCTGATCGCCGGAAGGCTCGAAGGTCATCTTTACATGACCATACTGTCCGTGTCCGCCTGACTGTTTCTTATATTTGGAATCCACATCCGCATGTCCGATAATGGTCTCACGGAAGGATACCTTCGGTTTAGATAATTCAATTTCTGTCTTGTAAAGTTCTTTCAGCTTGCTGACAACAACAGACAGATGAATATCACCCATACCGTAAAGGAGAGACTGCCTGTTGGCACTGTCGTTTACCGCCTTTACAGTAAGGTCCTCCTGCATGATCTTCTGCAGTGCCTGGGAAACCTTGTCCTCATCGCCCTTGTTCTTAGCGTCATATTTGACATAGTAGTAAGGAACGGAAATCTCCGTACGGCCATAAACAACCGGTGTATTCTTGGTTGCAAGAGAATCTCCGGTATTGGTATCCGGCAGTTTTGCCAGTGCACAGATATCTCCGGCATGAACCTCATCCAGCTGAATCTGCTTGCTGCCCAGAAGGGTATAAAGCTTGCCGCACTTAAATTCCTTCTCTGTACGGGTATTGTAGATCAGATCATCCGGTTTCAGTACACCGGAATTTACCTTGATCAGGGAATACTTTCCGATGAAAGGATCTACGATAGTCTTAAATACATAAGCACTCTTTGCCTTAGCAAAATCATAATCCGCATTATAAACCTCATTTGTTTTGAGATTCAGGCCTGCACAGGTCAATGTATCCGGGCTCGGGAAATATTTTACGATATCATCGATCATGGTATAGGGTCCCTGGCAAAGAATAGAGGATCCCATAGTTACCGGTGTAATACTTCCATCGATTACATTCACACGAAGGGCTGCACGGATCTCATTCTCTGAGAACTCATCGCCATCAAAATAGCGTTCCATGAATTCTTCACTAGTCTCTGCGACAGCCTCAAGCAGAGTCTCCCTGTATTTTTCAAGGTTCTCCATGGAATAATCCGGAATCGGGCACTCTTCAACCTCTCCCTTGTCATTCCATCTGTAACCTGTCATGCTGACAACATTGATATAGCCGACAAACTTCTCGTTTTCTCTGATCGGAAGATGGAAGGGTGCGATCTTCTTGCCGTAACGCTCTGTCAACTCTTCTACGACCTCTCTGAAGCTGACATCATCAATATCCATATCATTTACATAGAAGATACGGGGAAGATTGTATTTCTCGCAAAGGTCCCAAGCCTTCTTTGTTCCGGCCTCTACACCGGATTTGCCGTTTACGACAATGATTGCTGCATCTGCTGCCGCAACTGCTTCATCTACCTCACCGACAAAGCCCGGATAGCCCGGCGTATCCAGAAGGTTGATCTTGGTTCCTTCCCACTCGATCGGAACCAGACTGGTATTGATTGAAAAGGTTCTCTTAACCTCTTCCGGATCATAATCACTAATTGTATTTCCGTCCTGAATCGTTCCCATACGGCTTGTGATTCCGGAAAGATAGGCCATAGCCTCAACCAATGTAGTCTTTCCACAGCTTCCGTTGCCAAGAATTGCTACGTTTCGGATTTTGTCAGTTGTGTAAACATTCATAAATAATGTTCCCCCTTATTTTATATTTTTGAACGGAATCTTCTAAATATTCCGCTTACTCCCACTCAACAAGGCTATTTTACTAAATTTCAGACAGCTTTACAAGAATTTTCCGTAATTATATACAATTTTCCCTACAATTGTCTGGAAACTAAAAGGATGCTTAATTCAGCATTTTCCTCACCTTGCAAATGCTGTATAATCATTGAGGGTATGGGAAGGAAATCCTTCCCGCCTGTTTAAACTAAAAGTAATTAAGGAAGTGCTGATTAAATCAGCATTTTCTTAAATAGAGGTAAATAACATGAAAATAGAAACCATCGGCATCATCGGATTGGGACTGATCGGAGGCTCCCTTGCCAAAACTATACGGCGAAAGCAGCCGGAGCTTACCCTCATTGGTTACGACTCTGACTCCTCTTCCATTCTGGATGCTATGAATGACGGGATTATCAACTTTGCTGCCAAGGAAGTTGGCAGTGATTTTGCAAAATGCGACCTTCTTTTCCTCTGCGCACCTGTCTCCGTGAATCTCAAGCTTCTTTCCCAACTGAAGGAAATCCTGTCAAAGGAATGCCTGATCACGGATGTCAGCAGCATGAAATCCAAGATTCAGGAAGAGGCAAAGCGGCTCGGGATTGAAAATCACTTTATCGGCGGACACCCCATGGCCGGTCTTGAAAGCATCGGCTATAGCTCTTCCAATGCCTATCTTTTTGAAAATGTATACTATATCATCACACCGGATCCAAGCGTTCCGGAGGATATTGTCGACAGCTTCACTGCCTTTCTGAAATCGATTGACGTCATCCCGATTCAAATGACCGCCTCTGAGCATGATTTCGCTGTAGCGAATGTATCTCATGTGCCTCATATCATCTCTGCCGCTCTGGTAAACCTGGTGCATCATAATGATACGGAAAAGGAAGGCATGAAGCGGATTGCCGCCGGCGGCTTTAAGGATATTACAAGAATTTCCTCTTCCTCACCCGATATGTGGTCACAGATTTCCAAAGGCAATAAAGAATTTATCCTGCCGGTTCTGGATCAATATATAGACAATTTGAAAAAGATCAGAAAAGAATTGATGGAAGACTGCAGCGAAGAAATACGTGACTTCTTTTCCGATGCCAAGGACTACCGAGATTCCATCACGAACAGAACCGGTGCCGCTTACCGTCAGAACTACCGCCTGTACTGCGACCTGATCGATGAAGCCGGCGAGATTGCCACCATTGCAACCCGCCTTTCCACCCATCATATCAGTATCCGCAATATTGGCATTGTCCATAACCGCGAATTTGAAGAGGGCGTGCTCTGCATTGAATTCTATGATGCAAGAGCGCTTGAGGAGGCAACTGATCTATTGAAACGCTTCCGCTATCATATTTATGAAAGGAATTAAGTCATGCTGATTCATCCAAGAAAAACCCTGCGGGGAGAGATCACCGTTCCTGCAGATAAATCTATTTCTCACAGAAGCATTATGTTCGGCTCCATTGCCAAAGGCAATACCCAGGTAAAGAATTGCCTTTTGAGTGCCGACTGCCTGTCCACCATCTCCTGCTTTCGTCAGCTTGGGATTGAGATTCAAGTTGAAGAAGAAAACGGCTCTGTCCTTGTAAAAGGAAAAGGTCTGCATGGGCTTTCCTCTCCTTCTTCTATCTTAAATACCGGAAACAGCGGAACAACAACCCGACTGATCAGCGGTATTTTGAGTGGACAAAGTTTCGAAAGTACCCTCTCCGGAGACGCTTCCTTAAACACAAGGCCCATGAAGAGAATCATTACTCCCCTTTCCATGATGGGAGCAGATATCAAAAGCGTTGCCGGCAATGACTGTGCCCCTCTTTTGATCAAGCCTTCTTCTCTAAAGGGAATCAGCTATGCTTCTCCGATCGCCAGTGCCCAGGTGAAGTCCTGTATCCTACTTGCAGGTCTCTATGCTGACGGCATTACCAGTGTAGAAGAGCCGGCCCTGTCCAGAGACCACAGTGAGCGCATGCTTCGCGCCTTTGGTGCTTCTGTAGAAACTGAAGGCAATCGAGTTTCCATCGTGCCGGAACCAGAGCTAATCGGTCAGGAAATCGAGATTCCCGGTGACATCTCTTCCGCCGCCTATTTTATTGCAGCCGGACTCCTATCCAAGGATGCTGAGCTGCTCATCAAAAATGTAGGCATCAATCCCAGCCGGGCCGGATTGCTTACGGTATGCGAGATGATGGGGGCTAAGATTCAAAAAGTAAATGAACGCCTTGTGTCCGGAGAGCCGGTTTGTGATCTTCTGGTGGGCTCTTCCGACTTGAAAGGCTGCGTCATTGAAGGAGATCTTATTCCAGCTTTGATCGATGAGATTCCCATGATTGCCGTTATGGCTGCCTTTGCCGAAGGTGAGACCATCATTCGGGATGCCGCTGATCTAAAAGCAAAAGAAAGCGATCGTATTGCGACAACTACGTCTAATTTAAAGGCAATGGGAGCTGATATTCAGCCCACAGAGGACGGCATGATCATCCGGGGCGGAAAACCTCTGCATGGAGCAGAGCTGGATTCTTATCTGGATCACCGCATTGCCATGGCCATGACCGTTGCCGCGATGAACGCTGAAGGTTCTTCCCAGATGAAGGATGCAGACTGCGTTAATATTTCCTATCCTTCCTTTTATCAAGATATGAAGCGCCTGATTCAGGATTGAAGCTAATAGTAATGAATTTCTCAAGCTATTACGGCAGTCGCCAAAGTCCCGTGCAAGCACGAGCCTTGGCTTGCTGCTTCGCGTAAATGAAAGGAGCTGGTACACCCTGTCATGATGTATCAGCTCCTCTTTTGTTTAAAGAAACGCTTTTAAGCTCTTTCAGCATCCTTCCCTTAATTTACTTTATGCATGTCTTTTTCTTCTCACAAGAAGAAGAACCGCTGCTCCTGCAATGACTGCAAGTGCAGTGAAGCCTGCGACCTCTGCGCTGTCTCCGGTGGAAACCGCATCACTCTTACCGCTTGCTGTTTCTGCCTTTGTATCAGCTGCTGCATTGTTTGCATTTGTACTTGTTTTTGTATCAGCTGCCGGACTTGTCTTCTTGTCCTTATCATCGGTTTTCTGGCCAGCATCGCCCTTATGGCCCTTGTCCTTATCCGCATCTTTACCGGTATCCGGGTCATCCTTTTTGTCATTCTTTTTCTCAGAAGCCAGAATTATCAGCTTTTCTGTTCCAGTCACATAACCGCTGTAGTTATCAGCTGATACACGCACCTGAACAGTCATGCTGTCTTCCGGATTTGTTGCAGTGATAGAAGACGGATCACTTGTCCAGTTCTCTCCATCTGCGCTGTACTCGATTGTCAGAGGATTGTCCAGACGATCTTCTGCTGTAGCAGTTCCTACTGCATGTGCACTTCCATCGTATGTAATACTTACATCTGTCGTTGTCAGCGTCACATAATCACTAATATCTGCCGGCGTAATTTCCAGCTCTTCTGTTCCAGTTACATAGCCGCTGTAATTACCATTCTTAACGTATACTCTAATCTGTACTGTCTTGCTGTCTGCTACATCCTTTGCCGTAATAGTCGTCGGGTCCTCTGTCCAGTTCTCTTCATCCGTACTGTACTCAATTGTCAAAGGATTGCCATTTTTATCTACAGCACTAGCCACACCTGCCGTATAGCTATTTCCGTCATAAACCTGGCTTACATCTGCCGGTGTCAGGGTTACGTAATCATTAATATCTGCCGGTGTGATTTTCAGCTGTGCTGTCTGGCCTGTTTTATAACCATAGTAGTTTTGATAACCATAGCTATTTTTCCCGCAAGAGACTCTTACTTCAACCGTCTTGTTGTCTGTTACATCCTTTGCCGTGATGCTAGTCGGATCATCCGTCCAGTTCTGGCCATCCACACTGTATTCTATCTTCAGCGAATTTCCAAGCGGATCACTTGCTGTGGCAGTTCCTGCTGCATATGCACTTCCATCATATTCTACAATTACGTCCTTTGGTGTCAAAGTGACATTACTGGATGAAATACTCTTCGGAAGAACAACCAAACTCTCACTTGTTGTTACATATCCGGAATAATTATCAGCCGATGCCCGAAGCTGAACTGTATTGTTCCAATCATTTGCATCCCTTACTGCGATCGAAGCCGGATTTTCTGTCCAATTCACTCCATCTTTGCTATATTCGATTTTGATACTATTGTTCAAATCATCCTTAGCTATGGCAGTTCCTGCTGCATGAGCCTGTCCATCATAAGTTACCTGCACTCTTGTACCTGTCAGCTTTACATGCTCAAGAATATTTGCCTTCGTGATTTCCAGCTTCTCTGAGCCATATTTATAGCCCTCATAAGCAGGACTTGATACACGGATCTGAACCGTTTTGCTGTCAGCTACATTCGTTGCAGTAATTGTAGTTGGATCCTTTGTCCAGTTATCGCCATCTGCACTATATTCAATTGTCAACTGATTTCCTAATTTATCTACTGCTGTAGCAGTTCCTGCTGTATGCGCCTGTCCGTCATATGTTGCGCTCACATCTGCCGGTGTGATCGTTACATAATCATTAACACCGCCCATATAGATATTCAAATCCCCTGCAGCATAGCTGATCTCGTAATTTGATGTCGTATCTTTGCCATCGCTGTCCTTAATTGTTGCATTAATAGGGACTAAAATGCCTTCATAAAAACCTACATTAGTCGCTCTTCCCGTAATGCTCAATTGTGATACACTTTCTCCCGCAGGAAGCCCTGTATCAAAACCTGTCGCTTTTACAGTAAAGCCTTCAGTAGCCCCCTTCTCATCGCCATCATATAAAGCATTTGTTCTGTTCGCAGTAATCGTGATAT
>CAVEOK010000009.1:0-30839 GCA_963617415.1 Oscillospiraceae bacterium | reverse complement strand
GTTTTGATCTCTACATTTTTATAGCAATACTGATTCTGAAAGTCGAGACGATCAATGGTATTTTCTACACCATCACTTCCTGTCACATCTTTTACGCTTGTCGTCATAATAGGAATGATCATATCCCCTGTAGGAAGGGCACATGGAAAATTACCTTTCTCCATCTCAAAGTAATCTGTATGGCCATCCTTTGTGTAAAATACCTGATAACCCGCAGTGTGTTCCTGTCCATCGTAAGCCCAGCTTCCATTTTGGGAAATAATTTTGATCTCTGCTGTATTCTGCGTTACCGTCAGCAGACCTGGCTCGCAAATAATGTTGAACTCATCCGTAATATCCTCACCATTCGCATTTACAATTTGAACATTATCAATATAATTTAGCTCACTGCCAGGCATAGTGATGCTGCCATTCATTTTTATGTTCGCCACCCTGCAGCCCTCCGGCAGTCCTTCAATAGTATAATTCTGACTGATTAGTGGTTGGCCATCATATTCCTTTTCGGCAGAACCTGTAGTAATTGTGACAGCATACACAGTATTCTGATTTCCTGTCAGTTCTGCAGACTCCTCTAGAGTAGGGAATTCATCCCCCACTTGCAGATCATAGGACTCTTCCTCTGTATCCGGAGCATATGCATCTCCTGAGGACAAAGATCCATCTGCTTCTGCTGTGCCTTCTGTCAAAGTCAAGGCTTCCGTTGCAAATACATTTGCAGATGAAGCAAAGGCCATGTAAAAGACAAGGGCAAAAGCCAGAAGCTTTTCCATTTTTTTCATACCTGTCTCCTTCCTTTTAGAACAATACCTATTCTCTTATTTTTTAATTTTAAGCTGTCCCCATTTTCCTGTCAATAAAACATCGTATAGGAAATTCTGACGGAATTTTCTATTACATAAAAAGGAGCTGCCGCACTAAGCGCTTTTCATACGAAATGCGGATATAAGATAGCTTATCAATAACCACATTTTGTATGAATTACCTTAGTGCAACAGCCCCTAAATTTTATGTTATATTCAGTTTTTTAATATTCCTGCTTAACATCCTTCATAGAGAAAGAGTATCTTCCCATCTTGTCCTTGCCAAGGCATTTTACCTTTACATGATCACCAAGCGTCAGAACATCCTCAACATGCTCGATTCTGCGGTTTGCAATCTTGGAAATGTGAACCATACCTTCCTTGCCCGGAGCAAATTCAACGAAAGCGCCGAATTCCTTGATGCTGACAACATTTCCTTCCAGCATCTGGCCTTCATAATAATCCGTAACGATTACCTGAATCAGACGGATTGCTTCATCAATCTTTTCCTGATCCATGCCGCTGACAGAAACAAAGCCGTCATCTGTAATGTCGATCTTTACATCGCATCTGTCCACAAGGGCATTGATGGTCTTGCCTCTCTGGCCAACAACCTCACCGATCTTAGCCGGATCGATCGTAATATTGGAGATCTTCGGTGCATATTCGTTCACTGACTCACGCGGAGCAGAAATACAGGGAAGCATAGTAGACTCCAGAATAAAGGTACGTGCCTCGTGAGTACGGCGAATTGCCTCTTCTACGATATCACGTGTCAGACCGTGGATCTTGATATCCATCTGGATTGCTGTGATACCTTCCGGTGTACCTGCAACCTTAAAGTCCATATCTCCGAAGAAGTCCTCAAGTCCCTGAATATCTGTCAGTACCAGATAATCATCATCTGTGTCACCTGTTACCAGACCACAGGAAATACCTGCAACCGGTTTCTTGATCGGAACACCGGCAGCCATCAGAGACAGGGTGGATGCACAAACACTTGCCTGAGAGGTTGATCCGTTGGACTCGAAGGTCTCAGATACCAGTCTCATGGTATAAGGGAACTCTTCCTCACTGGGAAGTACCGGAAGCAGAGCTCTTTCTGCAAGGGCACCATGACCGATCTCTCTTCTTCCCGGTCCACGGCTGGGCTTTGTTTCGCCTACAGAGTAGGAGGGGAAATTGTAGTGGTGCATATAACGCTGCTTTGTAATATTTGCATCCAAACCGTCGATTCTCTTTACTTCAGAAAGAGGAGCAAGGGTTGTGATGGTGCAGATCTGTGTCTGTCCTCTGGTGAACATAGCAGAACCATGTACACGGGGAACAATATCAACCTCTGCTGCAAGCGGTCTGATCTCATCGATCGCACGTCCGTCCGGTCTCTTGTGATCCTTCAGAATCATCTTGCGGACTGTCTTCTTCTGATACTGATATACAGCATCAGCGATCAGGGGCAGCCATTCCTCATTCTCAGCAAAAGCCTCTTCCAGCTTTTCTGTGATCTGACGGATATTTTCTTCTCTAACCTGCTTCACATCTGTGAATACAGCTTCTTCCATCTCTTCCGGTGGAACGATCTTTTTGATCTCCTCAAAAAGCTCTTCCGGAATCACATAACTGTCATAGCTGTGTTTTTCCTTGCCAACCTCAGCAACAATCTTGTTGATGAATTCAATGATCTGAAGGTTTACTTCGTGAGCTGTGTAGATTGCCTCGATCATCTTTTCATCCGGAATCTCATTGGCACCTGCCTCGATCATGATAACTTTCTCAGCTGTAGAAGCAACAGTCAGTCTCAGATCTCCTTCGTCCCAAAGCTTCTGGCCCGGGTTGATTACAAACTCTCCGTTCTCCATGCCAACCTGAGTCATAGCACAAGGGCCGTCAAAGGGGATGTCTGAAATACAGGTAGAGATTGCAGAACCAAGCATTGCAACCAGCTCCGGACGGCACTCCGGATCAACGCTCATTACCATGTTGTTCAGTGTAACGTCATTTCTGTAGTCCTTCGGGAAAAGGGGACGCATCGGACGGTCGATTACACGAGCTGTCAGAACGGAGTTCGTAGATGCCTTTCCCTCTCTTTTATTGAAGCCTCCCGGAATTTTTCCGACAGAATACATTTTTTCTTCGAATTCAACGCTGAGCGGGAAGAAATCAATCCCGTCTCTTGGCTTTTCGGATGCTGTTGCAGTAGAAAGAACAACAGTATCTCCGTAATGCATAAAAGCCGCGCCGTTGGCCTGTGCAGCTACACGTCCTACATCGACGCGAAGTGTTTTGCCTGCAAGGTCCATGGTATAACTCTTGTACATACCTTCTCCTTTCTTCATCTCATCAGGGCATACTTATGCCAAATATATCTGCAGTCATTTTGCTCAAAGAGAAAAACGACATAGCTGACAATCTCTTATACGGTAAAATGAGCGGACTTATATAAATAAGACCGCTCATTGAATCCTATCACAATCTGAATTGCCTGATCCCGAATTACTTTCTCAGACCAAGACGCTCGATCAGACTACGATATCTCTCGATATCTTTTTTCTTAAGGTATGCAAGAAGACGACGTCTCTGACCTACCATCTTCAGAAGACCTCTTCTGGAGTGATGATCCTTCTTGTTAACCTTGAGGTGCTCTGTCAGCTCTCTGATTCTTTCTGTCAGAACAGCTACCTGTACCTCCGGTGAACCTGTATCGCCCGGCTTTGTTGCATACTCGTTGATGATTGCTGTTTTCTTTTCTTTTGTAATCATGTTACTTTCTCCTTTTCTTTAATGATACACCAGATATTAAGAAGCGGTCGGAGTGATCCGTCTTCTGAACATCGGCAAGCTCAATCTTTAATATTATAGCATGTCGCTAGATACTTGTAAATATGTATTTGGCCTGCGGCTGAAACTTCTGTCAGAATCTCCCATTACGCTTACAGCTTCAAAGCTCATTTCCCGCGGCATGTTCACATGTCAGTGAAAAAAAGGAATTTATGACAGGCTGCTAAAGGATCATATCCTCTGATACAGGCTGCTAGAGGAGCATATCCTCTGATACTGGCTCCAGAAGAATCGGAGACTGCTTATAAGCACTCAGGATCTCTGCTGCCTCTTCCGAATTCTTTGCGATCATTGCCTTAAGCTCCTCCAGAGAATCAAACTTTCTCTCCGGACGAATGAAATGGAAAAGACGAACATAAATTTCCTTTCCATAAACATCTTCATTAAAGTCAAAGATATTGGTCTCAACACCGCAGACATTATGTCCTTTAATGGTAGGCTTAACACCAATATTGCTGACTCCCTGATAGCATTTATCCCCGATCACAATCTGAGCGGCATATACGCCATAAGGCGGCAGCAGTTTATCTCCCTCCGGAATCTGATTCACTGTCGGGAAGCCGATGGTATTGCCGATGCGGTTGCCCGTCTGCACAACTCCCTTAATAAAATAGGGATAGCCAAGAAGAAGGTTTGCTTTTTCAATATTTCCCTTCTCGATCTCTTCCCGAATAAAGGTAGAGGAAATATCCCTTCCCTCATACTGCTTTTTCTCTACAACAATAACTTCATAGCCATATCGCGCTGCATATTGTCTTAAAAGCTCATAATCTCCGGAACGATTGTGTCCGAAATGGCAGTCCGTTCCGACTACAAAGCATTTTACCCGAAACTTTTCTACTACCAGTCGGATAAAATCCTCTGCTTCAAGGTTTCTGATTTCTTCGGTAAAGGGGCATTCAATAAAATAATCGATCCCAGCCTCCTTGAAGATGAAATGCTTCTCGTCATTGGTTGTCAGAATCTTGCCCTTGGTATGGGTAATTTCATTCTGAGGCGGAATATCGAAGGTAAAAATCGCACTGCGCAGGCCTTCCTTCTGCTTCTTTCTCACCTCATCCAGAAGCTTTTTATGTCCCATGTGAAGTCCGTCAAACTTACCGATCGTAAGAACGGTATCTTCTTCTATCCGAAATGCATTCAGATCATTTATATAAATCATTACTACTCTTATTCCTTAAATCGTTTTACCGGCTTAAAGTCCCTGCTTTTTTCTTCATATTGGTAGATCCCATAAAAAAGACCTTTCTCATTATAAATGCGAACCAGGGCTTTGTCATCTGCTTTAGGCATTTCCTTCAGCATATGCAATGCCAAACGGTTCCCATTATCTGCGTATTTGCTGTATTCTGCCAGAAATGTAAGGCGGGGATAGGCCTCAAATAGGCTGTCCACAGAAATCAGACAATCCTCCAGGCGATCTGTTTCCTTTGCTTCCTGAAGATCTTCTATTCTAAGGCAGTCCTCCAGCGAAAACTCTCCTACTCTGGTCCGAAGCAAATGCTCCATGCAGGCTCCGCAGCCCAGCTTTTCTCCGATATCATTGCAAAGGGTTCTGATATAGGTTCCCTTCGAACAGGAAATCGTCATGGTCACTCTGGAAAGCTCGATCTTATCGATATGAAGCTCATAGACCGTAATTTTCCTTGGCTTTCTCTCTACCGTCTTTCCCTCTCTGGCCAGCTCATAGAGTTTTTTGCCATTTACCTTCAGAGCAGAGTACATAGGAGGAATCTGCATCTGTTCCCCCTGAAAAAGGCCGATCACTTCTCGGATTTTTTCTTCCTCCGGTATAATCTCAGATGTAAATATGCTTTCTCCGCTGCTGTCCTGGGTATCGGTAGCTCTTCCCAGCAGCATCACTGCCTGATAGGTCTTGCTTCTGTCTGTCAAAAGCTCGCATACCTTGGTTGCCTTGCCCAGGCAAATGGGAAGAACTCCTTCTGCATCCGGATCCAGCGTACCGGTATGACCGATTTTTTTCTGTCCGAAGATCCCACGAAGCTTTGCCACCGCATCATGACTGGTGAATCCGGCCGGTTTATAGAGATTTACAATTCCATTAAACATCAGACTATCTTCTCCAGCTGGGGTAAAATCTCTTTCAACGCTTCCTCCCAGGTCTTCGCCTGAATGCTGCAGCCGGCCGCTCTCACATGACCGCCGCCGCCAAAGAAGGAAGCCAGCTGCGCCACATCCGCTCCGTTGCTGCGGAAGCTGATTTTGATCGTATTTTCATCTAAGGGATAGCCAAATACTGCCACCTCTACCCCTCTGGTAAAGCGCAGCTGACTGACAATTCCATCCAGATGTTTGGGCAGAACATGATACGTTTCCATGTCTTCTTTGGAAACAAAGCCGCTGACCGCTTTTCCGTCCAGATGCAGCTCGCTCTCTTCCAAAGTCTTACCCAGGATTCTGTTCTGATCATAGGACTTTTTGTTGAAGGTATCATCAATGATCTTGGTAAAATCAAAGCCGGTTGAGATCAGTCTGCCTGCTACCCGGAAGGTATTCTCTGAAGTGCAGGAATACTGGAAAACGCCGGAATCATGAATAATCCCCACATAAAGGCACTCTGCAATCTCTCTGGATACCTTTGCCGGATCCAAAAGATCGTAAAGAACCTCACAGGTAGAGCTTGCATCTGGAAGAATCTGATTCTCATCTGCAAAGCCCTGATTGCTTACATGATGATCGATGCAAAGGGTATACTTTGCGGCATTCAGATACTTTTGTGCCTCCTCTAGGCGAGAGGGATCTGCACAGTCCAGAGAAATAAAGAGATCAAATGCCTCCTTCTCCGGAAAACTGTGATCAATCTCCTCGCTTGATTTTAAGAAGCGGAAGGAATCCAAAATTTCATCCAGAGGAAGAAAGACTTCCTTCTCCGGATAATTTTCCTTGATGTAGTTATAAAGAGCCAGAGTAGAGCCGATGCAGTCGCCATCCGGTCTGACATGTCCGGACATAGCGATACGCTCTGCCTTCTCAATATAATAATCAATCTGTTTCATCATTTTTATTTCCTTTATTTACCTGATCGATCAGCTCAGACATATGAATCGCATACTCAATTGACTGATCTGCAATAAAGCTGATCTCCGGTGTATTGCGCAGATTAATGGAATGTGCCAGTTTTCTTCTGATATATCCCTCTGCACTCTTCAGTCCTGCCAGGGTATCCTTCTGCTGCTTTTCATCGCCAAGGACACTGATATAAGCCTTCGCACTCTTCAGATCCGTTGCAACCTCGACAAGCGTAACGCTTGTCATGGGTGCAATTCTCGGATCCTTGATCTCATGCTGAATAATATTGGAAAGTTCCTTACGGACCTCCTCATTAATCCTGGTATTTTTTATACTGTTTTTTCTCAATCTCTGTCTCCTATCGCGGTACCTCTACCATGCTGTAAGCCTCGATCACATCGCCCTCCTGGAACTTATCAAAGCCTTCCACAACAATACCGCACTCATAGCCGGCCTTGGCTTCCTTAACGTCATCTTTATATCTCTTAAGGGAGGCAAGCTTGCCTTCGAAAAGAAGCTCTTCTCCTCTGAATACACGAACATTGCTGTCCTTCTTGATCACGCCGTCCTGAACCAGTGAACCGGCGATATTGCCGACACCGGATGCCTTGAAGATCTGGCGAACCTCCACATGTCCTGTGATCTGTTCCTCAAAGATCGGATCCAACATACCCTTCATGGCTGCCTCTACATCCTCGATGGCATTGTAGATGACATTGTAAAGCTTGATCTCTACACCTTCGCTGTCAGCTGTTGCCTTAGCCTGAGCATCCGGTCTGACATTAAAGCCGATGATAACCGCATTGCTGGCTGTTGCAAGAACTACGTCAGACTCATTGATGGCACCAACACCGCTGTGGATGATCTTAACCACAACTTCCTCATTGGAGAGCTTCTCAAGAGACTGCTTCAAAGCCTCAACAGAACCCTGTACATCAGCCTTAACGATCAGTTCCAGTTCCTTTACATTGCCGGCCTGGATCTGCGAGAAGAGGTCATCCAAGGTCATTCTGGACTTGGTATCTGCAAGAAGCTTATTTCTGCCCTCAGAAATAAAGGTCTCAGCAAAGTTTCTTGCTTCCTTGTCGGATTCTGTTGCGACAAAGATCTCACCTGCATTCGGTACAGCGGAAAGTCCCTGAATCTCTACCGGAGTAGAAGGACCGGCTTCCTTGACACGTCTGCCGTTTTCATCTGTCATGGCACGAACCTTACCGTAAGCCTCGCCTGCAGCGATCGGCTCACCAACCTTCAGGGTTCCCTTCTGTACCAGAACAGTTGCGCAGACACCCTTACCCTTGTCCAGCTTGGACTCAATAACGAGACCTCTTGCCTTACGGTTCGGATTTGCCTTCAGCTCAAGCACATCTGCTGTCAGAAGGATCATTTCCAAAAGGTCATCAATACCCTGCTGGGTCTTTGCGGAAACTTCAACAAATACAGTGCTTCCACCCCAATCCTCAGGGATCAGCTCATATTCAGAAAGCTCCTGCTTTACCCTCTCCGGATTTGCACCTGGCTTATCAATCTTGTTGATGGCAACGATCACTTCGATACCTGCTGCCTTTGCATGGTTGATCGCTTCCACTGTCTGAGGCATAACACCGTCATCCGCTGCAACAACCAGAACAGCGATATCTGTAGAATTTGCACCTCGCATTCGCATTGCTGTGAAGGCCTCGTGTCCCGGTGTATCCAGGAAAGTGATCTTTCTGTCATTAATGGTTACCATATATGCACCGATCGCCTGAGTAATACCGCCTGCCTCGCTTGCAATGTGGTTTGTATTTCGGATCGCATCCAAAAGGGATGTTTTACCATGATCGACATGACCCATAACGCAGACAACCGGCGGTCTGGAAACCATATCTGTTTCATCCTCTTCTTCTTCCTTCAGAAGCTCTTCGATGACATCCACCTTCTCCTCCGGCTCTGCAATGCAGTTGTATTCGAGGGCGATTGCCTCTGCCTCCTCATAATCGATCTCCTGATTGAGGGTTACGATCTTGCCCTCCAGGAAAAGCTTCTTTACAAGAGCTGTCGGTGCGATTTTCAGTGTATCTGCCAGATCCTTGAGCATCATATGCTCCGGCAGAGTAATTGTGCGGATCTCATCAGTTGTCTCCTGTGCCTTCTGGGGCTGCTTATGTGCCTTCTTGTGACCACTGGTCTTCTCAAGGGAGAAGCTGCGCTCAGACTTATCCAGTCTGCTTCCGCGTCTCTTATCCTTCTTGCTGTAATCATTTTTCTTGTTGTCCTGGCCTTTTCTGCCCGGCTTATTGCTGCTGTTATCGAATTTGCCGCCTGCAGGTGCTGCAGTTCTCCCCTGACCTGCTCCTGCATTTGCATTTCTGTTATCCGGTCTGTTATTGCGTCCGCCGCGATCATTTCCATTGCGGTCATTGCCGTTTCTGTTGCCACCGTTTCTGTCCTGACGGTCTCCGTTTCTGTTGCCTCTGCGGTCACCTCTGTCATTGCCGTTTCTGTCACCGCGTTTTTCATTCTTTCTGGCAGCTGCAGCCTTCTTTCTAGCCTCTTCCTGCTGTTTGATCTGATCGAAAATATTCTCGCGAACAATCGGCTTCTTCACCGGTTCAGTCACAGGCTCTTCCTTTACAACCGGTGCTGCTTCCGCTTCTTTCTTTTCAGTGCTCTCTGCCTTTGCAGCCTCTGCCTCTTCAGCCTGCTTCCTCTGTGCTCTTTCTTCTTCTCTTGCACGATCTGCAGCTGCAGCCTCCATCAGACGTCTGCTCTGCTTTTTCGGTCTGGGCTGGCCGCTGTTTGCGCCCGCCTGCTGACGGTCAGCGCGTTCCTTCTTCTGTCCCTGTCCCGGTCTCTGCGGACGCTTCATGCCCTTTCCGCCGGCCGCATGACTGAAGACAACGGAAATATTCTTTTTCTTGGCCGGCTTGTCAGCCGCCTTTTTCTCACCTGCTGCCTCTGCCGGCTTTTCAGCTGTCGCTTCTGTCTTGGCACTCTGTCCTGCCTTTGAAGAAGAGAAATGATTTCTGACCTTTTTCTCCTGTTCCTCATTCAGGGCGCTCATTGCCTTAACATCGGTGTCGCTCTCTGCTTTCACATATGTAATGATGTCCTTGCTCTGGACATCCAGTTCTTTTGCAAGTTCATGTACTCTGATTTTTGCCATTAAAGTCTCCTCCTCATATCTTCATCTTCTGCAGCTCATCAAACGCCTTCCGGATCGATGCTGCAAAGCCTTCCTCTGTAATACAGATCACAGAACGGAATTCCTTGCCGATCGCTCTTCCCAGTGTTTCCCTGTCGCTGTACAAAAAATAGGGCACGTCACGATATTCTGCCATATTTTTGAACTTCTTCTTTGTATTGTCCGATGCATCCCCTGCGATGATCAGCAGGCGGGCAGTCCCTTTTTTTATGGACTTTTCCACCGGCAGCTCTCCGCTCTGCAGCTTTCCCGCTCTGGCGCACAGACCCATCAAAGCCAGTACCTTGTTATTCAATCTCCTTCATCTCCTCCCGCAGGCTTTCATACACTTCCTCCGGAACTCTCGTTTTCAGAGATTTCTCCAGGCCCTTGGACTTCCAGGCTTTTTCCAGGCAGGCTGTGTTTCTGCATAAATAAGCACCTCTTCCGTTCTTTCTGCCCGAAAGATCCACGCAAATACTGTCCTCCGTCTTTACAACACGAATCAGCTCTTTTTTCAGTTTCAGCTCTCTGCATCCGACACACTGTCTGGCCGGCTGTTTTTTTACTGCCATAATTTACCTTCGGTTCATTCTTAAGATTATTCTTCTTCAGGAGACTCTGTATCTTCGTCCTCTAAATCCGCATCCTCTGTCTCTTCCTCTTCATAGGATTCTTCAGCAAAGTCTTCGCCCTCATAGGCATCCTCATCATACTCTTTGCCGTCATAGTCTTCACTATCATAGCCTTCGCCATCATAGTCTTCCTCGTAATCCTCATCCTCGTACTCATCGTAAAAATCTTCCTCTGAGTAGCCGATGAATTCGCCTGCTTCTCTGGCCTGGGTCTCGCTCTTGATATCGATCTTGTAGCCTGTCAGTCTCGCTGCCAGTCTTGCATTCTGACCTTCCTTGCCAATTGCCAGGGAAAGCTGATAATCCGGAACAACAACATCTGCAGTCTTCTCATCTGCATCAGCGATAACATAGATTACCTTTGCTGGGCTAAGGGCATTCTCGATCAGCTGAGCCGGTGACTCGCTCCAATTGATGATATCGATCTTTTCTCCGTTCAGCTCAGCTACAATGGCATTTACACGGGAACCATTCATGCCGACACAGGCACCTACCGGATCTACATTGGAATCATTGGACCAGACTGCCATTTTGGTTCTGGAACCTGCTTCTCTTGCAATGGCCTTGATCTCAACAATGCCATCCCTTACCTCGGTAACTTCCTCCTCGAAGAGTCTCTTTACCAGCTCCGGATGGGTTCTGGAAACATAGATCTTCGGTCCGCGGGGAGTATCCTTCACCTCAACCACATATACCTTCAGTCTCTGATTCGGGAAATACTCTTCTCCCTTGACCATTTCGCTCTCATTCAGAATGCCATCTGTTTTGCCTAGGTTGATATTGATGCTCTTGTTCATGATTCTCTGAATCACACCCGTTACAACTTCGTGTTCCTTCTCATAATATTCGGAGAAAAGAGCCTTTCTTTCTTCTTCGCGGATTTTCTGCAAGATCACATTCTTTGCATTCTGTGTTGCAATACGTCCAAATTCCTTGGAATCAATGCGGACATTCACCACGTCACCTGCTTCATAGGCACTGTTCGCCGCCTTTGCCTTCTCCAGGCTGATCTGGGTAACCGGATCTTCAACATGCTCAACAATGGTCTTTTCGGCAATCACCTCAAAATCGCCTGTTTCACGATTCATGTTCACACGCATATTGTCTGCCTTGCCGAAATGGTTCTTACATGCTGTCAGCAAAGAATTCTCGATTGCTTCCATCAATGCATCCTTGCTAATGTTTTTTTCACGCTCAAGTACGTCAAGCGCTTCTAATAATTCTGTGTTCATTTTTCCTTCCTGCCTTTCTGCTTAATCAAACTCATATGCGAGGCGGATAATAGAGATGTTCTTTCGTTCGATCACCATATCTCCCTTTTCGCCCTCTATCGTAACAGTCGAATCATCATACGCCTTTAAGATTCCATAGAATTCCTTTGCCTTATCAATCTTCTGGTAAGTCTTTACAAGGACTCTTTCGCCAATGCTTCTGGCAAAATCCTTTTCCTTCTTCAAGGGACGATCCAGCCCCGGTGAGCTGACCTCAAAGATGTATGCATCGGAAATATAATCCTCTCTATCGAGAATTTCGTTGAAGGCTCTGCTGACATCAACGCAGTCATCAATCGTGATGCCGCCTTCCTTATCCATATAGACGCGAAGATAATATTCGCTTCCTTCCTTTACATACTCCACATCGACCAATTCAAACCCTCTTTGTGCAAGAAGGGGCTCGATCAGCTCTTCTGTTTTTTCCTCATAAAGCTTCGCATTCGACATGTAATTCTCCTTAACACGAATTAAGACCGGGCCGAAAGCCCAGTCTTAAAACTACCTTGCTACTAAAATTCTCATACAGTATAACACTGCAAATGCTGAAATTCAAGCCTATCTCAAAGATTCTCTCGAAAAATCAGCCTTTCCGCTTCTATTCATATGAAGCTCATTTCTTAACGCATCTGTCGGATTACTTTGCAACCTCTTCATGGTAAAGTGCTTCCCAATCTTTAAAGATGCCCATGATTCTGTTCTCGAAGTTCTCACGTCTGTCTGCCTCGTTATCATAGGTACCAAGTTCCATGTCATAATCCGTGAAATAGACATAGGTCTTGTAGAGAAGCATCTTATCGCTCTCATTCTCGGGTTCTACCTTCCAAAGCACAGTCAGAGCACCTGCCGTTCCCTCGGTATCCTCCTCACGGTTTCCCCACCAATGAAGAATATAATCGATGCCATGCAATCTCGGGAAGCTTTCTTCACGTGCAAAATCAATTGCCGGAAGTGCTTCATAATAACCGTCTTCCCATCTGATGTTTCCCTGTGCTGTCTGCTGAAGCCATGTTCCGCGGATCCAGTCAGCGAGGTGTCTTGCCATATGATCTCTGGCTGATTCATAAGGTGCCTCTTCAAATCTGTTTGCTACGATCATGTCCTATTTCCTCCCTATTGTGTTTCACAAACTAATCTAAAACAAATTATAGCCTCTCCCCTGCTGATTTGCAATTCAATCAGTTTATTTGTTCGTTTTCCTATGAGATCAAAATTCTACACTCACTTACAATTAGCAATCGATGCTTTTTATATGATAGAATTTTCCTATTACGCAAAAAATGCCCGCGGCCTACGAAATGTAAACCTCAGACATTCTCCTGGGTTGGGCTGTTTTTTTAACAGTCGCAGTTCGTAGGGGAATCGAACCCCTGTTTTCGCCGTGAGAGGGCGACGTCTTAACCGCTTGACCAACGAACCATATTCTTTTGTGTCAGACGTTTGTCATCACCTGACAAAAAGTATAATATCAGATGTCCTGATACTTTGCAAGTACTTTTTTCAATTTTTTGTATTTTTTTATTTAAATCTATTTTTCATACAAAAGAGTCTCTTTCTTCGCCCCTTTACCGGAACGAAGAAAGTGCTCTTCCGCCCTACGCTTTTACTCTCCGTAGCCATTCGGATTCATAGACTGCCATTTCCAGGAATCAGCACACATCTCTTCCAGACTATGTTCTGCCTTCCATCCGAGCTCACGGTTGGCTTTTGCCGGATCTGAATAACAGGTATCAATATCACCGGCGCGGCGGGGCTTGATCTCATAAGGAATTTCCTTGCCGCAAGCCTTGCCAAAGGCATGCACCATATCCAGAACGCTATAGCCCTTTCCCGTTCCAAGATTGTAAATAGAAACGCCTTCTTTTCCTCCGATCTTATCAATTGCCTTTACATGGCCGGCTGCAAGATCAACAACATGGATATAGTCTCTTACGCCGGTTCCGTCAGGTGTATCATAATCATTGCCAAAGACGCCCAGCTTCTCCAGCTTGCCGATCGCAACCTGGGTAATATAAGGCATAAGATTGTTCGGGATTCCCTTAGGATCCTCTCCGATCAGGCCGCTCTTGTGTGCACCTACCGGATTGAAATAACGAAGCAGCATAATGTGCCAGGAAGAATCCGCCACATAAAGATCCTGCAGAATCTGTTCGATCATAGACTTGGTCTGACCATAAGGATTGGTGCACTGGCCCTTGGGACACTCCTCTGTGATAGGAATCTGAGCCGGCTTACCGTATACTGTTGCAGATGAACTGAAGACAAGGTTCTTGACACCTGCCTTATCCATGCACTTGATCAGGCTAAGCGTACTCATGATGTTATTTTCATAGTACATAACTGGCTTTGCAACAGACTCTCCGACTGCCTTATAACCTGCAAAATGAATTGCAGAATCAATCTCCGGATGCTCTGCAAAAACCTGCTGAAGTGCTTTCTCATCACAGCAGTCTACCTCATAAAAAGAAACCTTTTTACCGGTAATCTTTTCTACTCTGTCAATTGCCGTCTTTTTGGAATTGTACAGATTATCAACAACAACAACCTCATAGCCTGCGTTCAAAAGCTCGATGCAGGTATGACTGCCAATATAGCCGGCACCGCCGGTAACAAGTACTGACATTTTCTCTCCATTTCCGGACGCAGTGTTCCTGCTTTTTGATCGCATAAACACTTTCGTCCTATATGTTCAAAAAGGGTATATCCGCATTGGATATACCCTTGATCTCATTTACTTATGCAAGCTTAGCCTTTGCAACTTCTACAAGAGCCGCAAATCCTTCTGCATCATTTACAGCCATCTCAGCAAGCATCTTGCGGTTGATCTCAACCTCAGCCAGCTTCAGACCATACATGAACTTGCTGTAAGAAAGACCATTCAGTCTTGCTGCAGCATTGATACGAGCGATCCAGAGACTTCTCATCTGTCTCTTTCTCTGCTTTCTTCCTGCGTAAGAGCTTGTCAGTGCACGCATTACAGACTGCTTTGCTACTCTATACTGCTTTGATCTGGCTCCTCTGTAACCTTTTGCCAGTTTCAGAACTCTCTTATGCTTTTTCTTTGCGTTCATTCCGCCTTTAATTCTAGCCATTTCTTTATTCTCCTTCCACCAAAATTAGCTGTACGGTAAAATCTTCTTCATAGACTTTACGTTTGTAGAATCTGTCATAGCTGCTTTTCTAAGATTTCTCTTTCTCTTGGCAGTCTTCTTTGTTAAGATATGGCTCTTGTAAGCTTTATTTCTCTTTAATTTACCTGTGCCTGTTGTTTTAAAGCGCTTTGCAGCTGCTCTTTTTGTCTTCATCTTCGGCATTTTGAAATCCTCCTTCAGTTCTGATTATTTCTTTTCTGCGAGTGTCATTGAGATACTGCGTCCTTCCACTTTTGCCGGCTTGTAAACCTCAGCCACATCGCTGAGTGCCTCAGCAAAGTCATCCAGAATATGACGGCTTGCATTCATATGGGACATTTCTCGTCCACGGAAACGAAGCGTGATCTTCACTCTCGCTCCCTTTGCAAGAAATTTTCTTGCATTGTTCTGTTTGGTGTTAAGATCATTGGTATCAATGTTCGGTGACATTCGAATTTCTTTGACTTCCATCGATTTCTGCTTCTTGCGCGCCTCTTTTTCCTTGCGTGCTGCTTCATATCGATATTTGCCATAGTCAATGATCTTGCATACCGGCGGCTGTGCCTTAGGTGCAACCTTAACCAGATCCAGATCTGCTTCTCTTGCGAGCTGCATTGCTTCCTTCGGTGACATGATGCCAACCTGTTCTCCATGTTCTCCGATTACACGAACTTCCTTATCACGGATCTGTTCGTTGATCATTAATTCGCTAATGGTCCTTACCTCCATATAATGCAAAAAGTGGATAGTCTGCAGACTATCCACCAAAAAACAGACACAAATTATCTGTGCGTTTTGTCATAAAACCTTCAGTCACCCGATTGTGCTGAGGTGAGAGTGGATACTCTGCTTGTTTCAACTACGTTATAATACACAATCTTCTCTTCCCTGTCAACCACTTATTTCTTAATAGTTTCCGAGAATTCGAAGATCATTTGCTTCCTCCCGGATACCCCTGATTGCATTCTTTACCGCTGAATCGTTCAGATTGCCGTCAAAGTCAACAAAGAAGCGGTATTCCCAGGTTCGCTCCGGAATGGGTCTGGATTCAATCTTAGTCATATTCAGACCGTTATAGGTAAAATGTGACATTAGCTGGTAAAGAGAACCCTTCCTATGAGGCAGCTGGAAGCAGATACTGATCTTTCCAGCATCCTTCTGAAATACTCTTTGATTCGAAACAATGATAAAGCGGGTATAATTTTCTTTATTATCTGCGATATCTCTGGCCAGTATCTTCAGACCATACAGCTCAGCGGCCTCTTCGCTGGCAATGGCAGCCTGACTCAGAAGACCAGCTTCTTTTACGCTTTTGGCTGCGATCGCCGTGTTTTTTGCCTGATAGGCTGTCATTTTCCGGTGTCCCTCCAGGAAGGAGCCGCACTGCATCAGTCCCTGTACATGGGAATAAACGCTGTCGATATCCTCGATTTTTGCTTCCGGAAGTCCCAAAAGACAATGCTCGATTCTAACGATCTGCTCCGCCACGATATAATTTTCAAACTCCATCAGCATATCATAATTCTGGGTAACAATTCCCGCCGAGGAGTTTTCAATCGGAAGAACCGCATAATCTGCAGCCCCGTCAGCGATCATATTCATGGCATCCCGAAAGCTTTCTACGTGAAAACGATTCGCATCTGGGCCAAAGAAGCTCTTTACCGCCTTTTCACTGTAGGCACCCTCAACCCCCTGGTAAACCACTCTGACATTTTCCATCTGCAGCTGTTCCAGACGGATAAAGGGAAGATTGCCCAGAACGCCCTTTTCCGTCAGCTTGCGATACTGCAGCTTCCGACTCATGCTCATCAGCTGCTGAAAAAGCTCTTCGATTCCGATTCGGTTAAACTCGGAGGAAGCCATTCCCCCCACCTTTGCAATTTTGTTTCTTTCTCTTTCCGGATCCAAAACAGGCTTTGCATTTGCGATCTTAAAATCGGCAACATCCTCACTGACTGCCATTCGCTTTTCAAAAAGTGCGACAATCTCCCTGTCTATATCATCCAGTTCATCTCTTAATTCCTTAATATCCTTCATAACTCTCCCTATGATACAAAATCAAAGATTGACAGCTGGTTTGTTTCCGGCAGTCCCTTCAGAATACCCAGCTCCGAAAGCTGATCTACCATGGATTTACCGCATTTGGTACGGTTTCGGAAATCCTCCTTAGAAAGGAATTTTCCCTTCTTGGCACCGTTTTCGATACCCTCTGCTGCCTTGTCACCAAGGCCGTCAATGGTATTTAAGGCCGGCATCAGCTTTCCATCAATAATGCGGAATCTGGTTGCCCCTGCCTGATAGACATCGATCGGCAAAAATTCATAGCCTCTGCAGTACATTTCCCAGACATTTTTCATATCCTTAGCCACATCCTGCTCTGCCTTGGTCAGCGTATCCTTTCTCTTTGCATAGTCCTCCATATAGTATTTCAGGCGATCCTTGCCCAGAGCCATTAGCTCATAGTTGAAGCTGGTAGCACGAATACTGAAGTAAGCCGCATAATAAGCCAGAGGATAATTGATCTTAAACCAGGCGATACGCCAGGCCATCATAACATAGGCTGCGGCATGCGCCTTCGGGAACATATATTTGATCTTTTTACAGGACCAGATATACCAGTCCGGCACATCATGGGCCTTCATTTCTTCTTCAAATTCAGGCTTTAAGCCCTTACCCTTACGGACAGCCTCCATGATCGTGAAAGAAAGTTCGCTGTCAAGACCTTTACCGATGAGATAGGTCATGATATCGTCTCGGGTACAGATAGCCGTTGAAATGGTTGCTTTTCCCTCCTTGATCAGTGTCTGTGCATTACCCAGCCATACGTCGGTACCATGCGACAAACCTGATATACGGATCAGATCCGAGAAGGAGGACGGCTTGGTATCCTTCAGCATCTGCATAACAAATTCCGTACCAAACTCCGGAACACCCAAAGAACCAAGATTAACACCCAGCTCATCCGGATCCACCTTCAGGGCTTCACAGCTCCTGAAAAGGGACATAACCTCGGGGTCATCCAAAGGAATACTCTTGGCATCCACTCCGGTCAGATCCTCCAGCATACGGATCATAGTCGGATCGTCATGTCCGAGAATATCCAGCTTTAAAAGGTTATGATCGATCGAGTGATAATCAAAATGGGTTGTAATAATATCCGTTGTTGTATCATTTGCCGGATGCTGAACCGGCGTAAAGGTATAAATAGACTCCCCATGTGGAAGAACAACAATTCCTCCCGGATGCTGGCCTGTGGTTCTTCTGACACCAACACAGCCCTGAACGATACGGTCTATCTCACAAACCCGTTTCTGAACGCCTCTTTCCTCATAGTAATTCTTTACATAGCCAAAGGCTGTCTTGTCCGCCAGGGTACCGATGGTTCCGGCCTTAAAGGTCTGGCCTGTTCCGAAGATAACCTCCGTATACTTATGTGCCTGGGCCTGATATTCTCCGGAAAAGTTCAGATCAATATCCGGCTCCTTATTGCCCTTGAAGCCCAAAAAGGTCTCAAAGGGGATATCAAAGCCATCCTTTTTCAAGGGCTTTCCGCAAACCGGACAATCCTTATCCGGCATATCACAGCCGGCACGTCCGTCATATTTTTTTACCTCGTCCGAATCAAAGTCATAATAATGACAGTTGGGACAATAGTAATGAGGATGGAGGGGATTTACCTCTGTGATTCCAGACATGGTTGCTACAAAGGAAGAACCGACAGATCCTCTGGAGCCTACCAGATAGCCATCCTCATTGGATTTCCAAACCAGCTTCTGGGCAATGATATACATTACAGAATATCCATTGGAAATAATAGAATTCAATTCCCTCTCCAGTCTGGCCGTAACGATCGGCGGCAGATCCTCACCATACATTTCATGCGCCTTGTCATAACAGATCTGTCTTAGGGTTGCATCCGAATTTTCAATAACCGGCGGACATTTGTCCGGACGAACCGGCTTGATCTTCTCGCACATATCTGCGATCAGATTTGTATTCGTGATGACAATTTCTTCCGCCTTATCCCGTCCGAGATAGGAAAATTCCTCCAGCATTTCCTCTGTTGTATGCAAATACAGAGGCGGCTGATTGTCTGCATCCTTAAACTTCTGGCCTGCCATAATAATTCTGCGGTAGACCTCATCCTCCGGATTCAGAAAATGGACATCACATGTTGCCACTACCGGTTTATGAAGAGCATCTCCCAGATCTATCACCTTCCGGTTCAGATTCTGCAGATCTTCTACGCTGTGAACATCATTTTTGTCATTTTCCAGGAGGAACATATTGTTCCCGACCGGCTGAACCTCCAGATAATCATAAAAATCCGCGATTCTATGCAGTTCCTCATCACTTGCTCCCCGGATAACCGCCTGGAAGAGTTCTCCTGCTTCACAGGCAGAACCAATGATAATGCCCTCCCGCAGCTCGGCAAGACGGCTCTTTGGAATCAGGGGTCTCTTACGGAAATACTTTAAATGTGACTCCGAAACCAACTGGTAAAGATGTACTCTGCCAATGTCATTTTTAGCCAGCAGAATAATATGGTAGGATTTCAGCTTTTTGATGGATTTCTCATCCATTTTTCCTGCTTCATTGACATCATCCAGATTGGAAATCCCCTTTTTCTCCAGCATCTGCGTCATCTTCATAAAGATTCCGGCCGTGCATTCCGCATCATCTACCGCTCTGTGGTGATGATCCAGGGAAATGCCCAGATCCTTTGCTACAGAATCCAGGGTGAAACGATTCAAACGGGTCAGCAGGCTTCTGGCCATAGCCAAAGTATCCACTACTGTAAAATCACAGGGCAGATTCAGCCTTTTACAGTTTTCTTCAATAAAGCTCATGTCGAAATCCGCATTATGGGCAACCATAACCGCATCCTGGCAAAAGTCCAAAAAATCCGGAAGAGCCTCCTCGATCCTTGGTGCGGACAGTACCATCTGATCGCTGATGCTTGTCAGCTGTTCGATATGAAAGGGAATCGGTACATCCGGATTGACAAAGGTTGAAAAACGGTCTGTGATCGTGCCATTTTCAATCTTTACCGCTCCTATTTCAATGATCCGGTTGTCCACCGGCGAAAAACCTGTTGTCTCCAGATCAAAAACAACAAAGCTGTGCAGAAAGTCCTGATGCCTCGGCTCGCGAACAATTTCCTTCAGATCATCCACCAGATAACCCTCACAGCCATAGATAACCTTGAAATCCTCATCCGGAGAAACCGCATGATTGGCATCGGGAAAGGCCTGTACCACACCATGATCCGTAATGGCAATTGCCTTATGCCCCCAGGATTTTGCACACTTGATGATATCCTTTACATCAGAAATCGCATCCATATCACTCATCTTGGTATGGCAGTGCAGTTCCACTCTCTTACGGGGGCTTCTGTCCATACGGGAAGTTGTAAAGTCCGCAATCTTTCTGATGCCGACAATATAATTGACAGAAAGCTCATTATCGAATTTATCAATATAGGAATTTCCCTTCAATTTGATGAAGCTTCCCACCTTCAATCCTTCATATAATTCCGGCTTGCTGGCAGTTTCGATAAAAAGCTTGATCTTCACACTGTCTGTAAAATCCGTAATCGTAAAGATAACAATGGATTTTTCGGGATTTCTCAGCTCCCTATCCTCAATTGCAATTACCTTGCCTCTCAAAATAACATCTCCCATAGGAGAGTTAAACTGTTCCAATGGCAAAGCCTCATCATCCTCAAAATCCTTTCCGTAAATCACATCCGGATCATTGGAACGAACCAGACGGCTGTGAAAATGGCTCTTTCTTTCTTCTTTCTTTTCTTCCTTCGCCGGCTTCTGATGGGTATTCTCATACTGTCTTGCAACCTCATCCACCTGATTCATCAGGGTGTATTCCAGGTCCTCCCTGGAACGATTTGTCTGCATCTGATAGTATTCGAGACGGATTTCCACATCCAGACCGCAGCGCTTTTGAAAGACCTCCTGCAGAAAGTCAACAATAAAGGAAGCCCTTTGCTCTGTCATGATCGAATCCGGCATCCGGAGCATCATGATCCTTTCCTGAGAAAAAGCCACCTGGGTGTTCAGCATGATATTGTAATCAATGCTGCTGATTTCCTTTAGTTCCTCCAAAATACTCTTCTTGTAAGCATCAAAAAGCTTCTTTGGCGTATACTGGGCAGAAAGGAAAAAGGACTCATAGATTTTGATCCGAATCCGCATTCTCGGAAAGAGTTTCTTCTTCAGATCCTTTTCCAATTCCCATATTTTCTTCTTATCGATCAGTCTCGGAGACTTCAAATAGACCCTGATCAGATCGCGCTGCCGGTTGGTTGACACCTTAGTGATCTCGCAATCCGCCAGAAAAACCTGCATCTCTCCACTTGTCTGATAGCTTGGAAATACCTCTGCAAATGTTTTACTCAATCTATTTACCCCAGTTTTGCAGTTCCTTCTTCAGCTCCTCTAAGAGTTCATCCTCCGGAACCTTTTTGATAATTTCACCTTTTTTGATGATCAGTCCTACACCATCTCCTCCGGCAACACCGATATCTGCTTCCTTCGCCTCGCCCGGTCCATTTACAACACAGCCCATAACAGCAACCTTCAAATCCAGCGGAATATCCTGGCAAAGCGCCTCTACCTGATTGGCCAGACCGATCAGATCGATCTGGGTCCTTCCGCAGGTCGGACAGGAAACGATCTCGATGCCTCCCTGGCGAAGCCCAAGCGTGCGCAGGATCAGTTTGGCGGACTTGATCTCCTCCACCGGATCCCCGGTAAGGGAAACGCGGATGGTATCACCGATACCCTGGGAAAGGATCAGTGCCAGACCGATTGAGGACTTGATATTGCCGCTGAGCAGGGTTCCCGCTTCGGTAATTCCGACATGCAGGGGATAATCACTTTTCTCCGAAAAAAGCCGATAGGCCTCAGCACACATAAGGACATCTGAAGATTTGATGCTGACCACCATATTGTCATAGCCCAGATCCTCGATCAAAGCAAGTTTTCCCAGAGCAGACTCAACCAGACCTTCTGCTGTAACCCTGCCGTATTTTTCCAGATATTCCTTTTCGAGAGAACCACTGTTTACACCGACACGGATTGGTATATTTCTTTCCTTCGCACAGTCAATGACCGCCTTTACCCTCTCATTGGAACCGATATTTCCCGGGTTGATGCGAATCTTATCTGCTCCATTTTCCATAGCAGCGATTGCCATTCGATAATCAAAATGAATATCTGCGATCAAAGGAATATGGATCTGTTTTTTTATTTCCTTAAAAGCCTCTGCTGCCTTTAAGGTCGGAACCGTACAGCGCACCAGCTCACAGCCCGCTCTCTCCAGAGCCAGGATCTGCCTCACCGTTGCATCCACATCCTCGGTTTTTGTATTTGTCATAGACTGGATCAGGATGGGACTTCCTCCGCCGATCTCCCTGTCTCCGATCTTTACCTTTTTGGTGATTTTCCTTTCTTTCATTTTCTTCCCCCGCTATTTAAAGCAAATTCAAAATATCATGGAACATAACCAGCACCATCAGTCCCAGAAGAAGCATCAGCCCTGCAAAATGTACCATTCCTTCTTTTTCCGGATCCACTCTTTTTCCTCTAATTAGTTCAATGAGCAAAAAGAGGAGACGGCCTCCGTCCAAAGCCGGAATCGGAAGGAGATTCATAACACCCAGATTTGCAGACAAAAGTATGGAAATATTCAGCATATTGATAAAAACCGCAAAATAGCTGATTGCCGCACTTTTCTGATAGGTATCACCGATTGTGCTGACGATGCCCACCGGCCCGGAAATATCATTTGCCGAGACCTGTCCGCCCAGCATCATACCCAAAGAATCCACGGTGACCTGAATCCAGTATTTTACCTCATAGAGACTGTAAGCAAGCACCTTTATGGGACCGGCATGACTTCTTTTGCCATCCCACTGGACTCCCAGAAGGTAACGACCAGCCTCCTCATTATAGGAAGGCTGCAGACTAGTCTCATATTTCTGACCATTTCTTTCGTAAACAATCTCGATTTCCTTTGTGCCCTTTTTGGGATGCAGATAGAGATAATTTGAAATCTCCCGGTAAACAAAGATCCGGTCTCCATCGATGCTGATGATCCGGTCTCCATCCTCCATGCCTGCTGTCTGGGCAGCTCCTCCCTCTGTTACATAGGTAATCACAGGTTCATCATAGCCAATGCAGGCGATCATGATCAAAGCCAAAAGAAAGGCGAATAGGAAATTAAATCCAGGACCGGCAAATACAACTGCGATCCTGGCCCATACTCCTTTATTTACAAATGCTCTTTCATCCTCACTGTCGCCATCCTCACCTGTCATCACACAGGCGCCTCCAAAAGGGAGCAAATGGAGGGAGTATTTTGTCTCTCCCTTCGTAAAACCAAAGAGAGTTGGTCCAAGACCCAGACAAAACTCCTCCACCCGGATTCCATTTTTCTTCGCTACAATAAAATGCCCGAATTCATGAAAAATGATAATAAGCGAAAAAATGATAATTGCAATCAGAATACTCAATGTATTTTACCCTTTACATAGTCGTTTACTTCTGCCTCTGTTTCCAGAACCTCCTTTAAAGAAGGGTTCTCCCGGAAAGCAATATTTTCCATACAATCCTGAACAAGAGCCGGAATATCAAGATATGCAATCTTTCCCTTCATAAAGAGGGGCACCGCATTTTCATTGGCTGCATTAAAGACAGTAGGCATATTTCCGCCCTGCTTCAATGCCTGATAAGCCAGCTTCAAACCATAGAAGGTTTCCGTATCCGGCTTTTCAAAAGTCAGTTCCTTCAGCTTCCAGAAATCCAAGCGCTCTCCGCCCAGAAATCTCCTGTCCGGATAATAGAGAGCATACTGGATCGGCAGCTTCATATCCGGAACCCCAAGCTGGGCAATCACAGCTCCGTCCTCATACTGTACCATGGAATGCACAATACTCTGAGGATGCACAATGACCTGTATCTGCTCCGGCTCCACATTGAAAAGCCACTTTGCCTCCATAACCTCCAGTCCCTTGTTGATCAGGGTAGAGGAATCAATCGTAACCTTCTGTCCCATTACCCAGTTTGGATTGGTAAGGGCATCTTCCGGCCGGATATAGATTAAGTCTTCTCTTTTTTTGCCGCGAAAGGCTCCGCCCGAAGCCGTCAGCAGAATTTTATCAATCTTATTCTGTCTTTCTCCGTTTAGGGACTGAAAAATTGCGCTGTGCTCACTGTCTACCGGCAGGATCTGCACGCCTTTTTCCTTTGCAAGAGGCATAATGATATGTCCGGCCGTAACCAGGGTTTCCTTATTTGCCAATGCGATGGTTTTTCCTGCTTCGATTGCAGCAATGGTCGGACGAACGCCCAGCATCCCTACAATTGCAGTAACCAGAATCTGGGCCTCTTCTGCTCCTGCAACCTCAAGCAAGCCCTCCATTCCGGAATAAACCTTCACATCAAGATCAGCAATGTTCTCCTTCAGCCTTGTCGCATCTTTTTCCTCCCAAACGCTGACAAGCTTCGGAGAAAATTCCCGAATCTGCTTCTCCATAAGGGCAATATTCTTGCCGCAGGAAAGAGCGATCACCTGAAGGTCATCATTTGCTCTTACCACATCCAGAGTTTGTGTCCCGATGGATCCGGTGGATCCCAATATTGCTATTTTTTTCATATGATCTTCCTCAATAATGTATCAGATAGTAAGCAAGATAATAAATCATCGGTGCCGTTACGATCACACTGTCAAAACGATCCATGATCCCTCCGTGACCGGGAATCAAATTGCCATAGTCCTTGATATCATAATTTCGCTTGATCGCAGATGCGGACAGGTCTCCCAGCTGAGAGAAAACAGCTCCAATCGCACAGATCAGGGCATAGGCTCCGATTCGTCCCGCATCAAATCCATATTGAACATGAAGCAGACAACCGTAAAGTGCACCCAAGGCCGCTGCTCCGGCAATGCCGCCGACAGATCCCTCTACCGACTTCTTCGGTGAAAGAACCGGTGCCAGCTTATGCTTTCCAAAGAGCATGCCTGCACAATAGGCACAGGTATCACAGCCCCATGCACAGAAAAAGATCAGCCAGACATCATAAAAGCCTTTGTCCATTGCTCTTGTCTGATAAATAAAGGAAAGCATAACTCCTACATATAAAACACCGAAAAAGGCCTGCATAACCGAGGCTGCCGTATACTTCGGATAAGTCAGCACAAAGGCAAAAAGCAAAAGCAAAAGAAGTCCAATCACCAGAAGCATATCTGCAATCAGAAAATGCAGCTTCAAATCCAGATAAAAGACAGAAAGAGCCGCATATCCGATAAAACCAAGCAAATTCTTCTGAATTCCAAAGACCCGGTAAAGCTCAAAGAGTCCGATCAGGGAAATAGCAAAGCAGCCTGCCCATAAAATCCAGCCGCCCGGCCAGATAAACAAAAGAAGGAGCAAGATCAGTACAATACCACTGATCAATCTCGTACGAAACATAGTTATTCCTCCTTGATCTTCCCATATCGTCTGTCTCTGTTTGCATAAGCATCCACAGCCGCCTCAAGATCTTTTTTGCTGAAGGCCGGCCAGGGCACATCCGTAAAATAGAACTCACTATATGCCAACTGCCAGAGCAGATAATTGGAAAGCCTTTGTTCCCCGCTGGTTCGGATCATCAGATCCGGATCCGGCAGATCTGCTGTATCAAGGTAGTCAGCGATCATCTCCTCCGTAATCTCTGCTTCCTCAATTCTGCCTTCCTTCATATCCTTCTGAATCCGGTTGACAGCACGAACGATCTCATCTCGGCTGCCATAGTTAATGGCAATCGTCATGGTAATGCCGGTATTTGCCGCTGTAGCCTCTTCCACTCTTTCAATCTGCGCCTGCAAATCCTCAGCCAGTCCGCTTCTATCCCCGATGATTCGCATCCGGATATTATTTTTATTTGCTTTTTTGATGGCCGTCTTCAGATAATCCCGAAGCAGATTCATCAGCTTTTTAACTTCCTTTTCCGGTCTTTTCCAGTTTTCCGTTGAAAAGGCATAATAGGTTACATAGCGAATACCCAGATCATCTGCCGCTTCAATAATAGTCTCTACATTTTTGGCACCAATGGTATGTCCATATTCCCTGGGCATTCCCTTACTTTTTGCCCATCTTCCATTGCCGTCCAGTATAATTGCAACATGATTCGGAATCTTTTTTTCTTCCATTCTAACCCTCTAGTATTACAAACAGATATGCTTCCTTGCAGAGTTTTTCTTTATCGTATAGGAACAAAGTTTTCCATATGATAAAGAAAAGGGACAGGCAAGCTGCATGTCCCCTCTCCTGATGTCATTTTCATTAAACGGTTGTAATTTCTTTTTCCTTTTCCTTTACAGATCCGTCAATAATCTTGATAAACTTATCTGTTAATTTCTGAATATCATCCTCAAAATCAGCCTCTACATCCTCAGAAATTTCTTTTGCCTTGAGTTCCTTCTTCAGCTGATCGATGGCATCTCTTCTGATATTGCGGATAGCAACCTTTGCATCCTCACCCTTCTTGCGGACTTCCTTTGCAACCTCTTTTCTTCTCTCCTCTGTCATTTCCGGGAAGATCAGGCGAATGGACTTGCCGTCATTTGTCGGATTAATACCAAGCTCTGACAGATTGATCGCCTTCTCGATTTCCTTCAGCATGCTGGTCTCCCAGGGTGTGATCTGAATCATTCTTGCCTCGGGAACTGCAACATTGGCTACCTGCTGAATCGCTGTCGGTGATCCGTAATAATCAACCATGATTCGGTCCAGTACATGCGGATTGGCACGTCCGACACGGATTGCGTCGAATTCTTCCAGCAGTTTTTTATGTGTTTTGTCCATCTTGGACTCATACAGCTTCATATCCATAATGATTTCCTCCTAAGCGGCTGTTTAAACCGTTACTTTTGTTCCTGTAAAAGTACCTAAAATACTTTCTGCAATGCTGTTTTCTTTATTCAGGCCAAAGAGATACATCGGCATCTTGTTTTCCATGCAGAGAACAGATGCTGCCAGATCGATCACGCCCAGCTTATTGGCTACGACATCGTCAATTGCAATCTCATCATATTTCTTTGCATCCGGATTGATCTTCGGATCGCTGTCATAAACACCATCAATGGCCTTTGCCAGGAAAATAGCGTCTGCTTCCATCTCAATTGCACGAAGAACCGTTGCCGTATCCGTTGAAAAGTAAGGATGTCCTGTTCCTCCGGCAAAGAAAACAACCTTGCCCTGCTCCAGATCTTCCATAACCTCATCCTTGGAATAAAGTTTTGCAACATCACCGCAGGCAAAGGGTGTCAGGATTTCTGTTTTCATTCCTGCACTGCGGAAGATCTCAGATACATAAATACAATTCATTACCGTTGCAAGCATACCAATCTGATCTGCCTTTGTACGCTCGATTGCATCTGAAGATCTGCCGCGCCAGAAATTGCCTCCGCCGATTACGACGCCGATTGCGATTCCTGAATCATAGACCTGCTTTACCTGACGGGCAACCTCTTTAACTGTTGCCTCATCAAATCCAAAATGGTTATCTCCTGCGAGTGCTTCTCCACTCAGTTTTAATAAAATACGTTTCATATATCCCCCTTAAGTTTTCAGGAAGTTTTTCTGTGAAAAAGTATAACATACTTTATTCGAATATGAAAAGGAAATATCTCAAAGCAGCTTCTTCAGTTGCTGTCAAGTAATCGTTGGTAAATTTCTTATATAAGTACAAATCAACTTTTACACTGCAGGGGGGTGATGATATGCCGCAAAGACACGCTTCGTTTCCTACTCACTGCAGGCGGCTTATTCGCGAAGACTCCCGCAAAACTCGCGCTGCGCGCTCACTCAGGGCTACGCCCTTCGGCCCCTTGGTCACAATGCTCCCGTCTTCGCTGCCAGCCTGCAGTTCCCTACGGAAGCCTCGCTTCCGTCTTTTGCGAGCATATCACCACCCCTTTGCAGTACTATAACTGCTTTTTTATCGTGTAGGAACGAAGTTCCTTACGAGAGAACAAAACAGTAACAAAAGAGCTGCCGCAAAAGCGACAGCTCTTCATGAATATATGCATTATTTAAGCTTTCAATTAGTTGTTGATCAGCTTGGATGAATCATCATTCCAGCTGTAAAGCTTACGGATTTCCTCGCCAACCTTCTCTGACGGATGCTCAGAAGCAAGCTTTCTCATAGCCTTGAAGTGAACCTGACGTCCTGCAGAAGACATATCCTGAAGGAATTCGCTTGCGAATGTACCATCCTGGATATCGGAAAGAACCTTCTTCATTGCCTTCTTTGTCTCTTCGGTAACGATCTTCGGTCCTGTAATATAATCACCATACTCAGCTGTATTGGAGATAGAATATCTCATTCCTGCGAAACCTGACTGATAGATCAGATCTACGATCAGCTTCATCTCGTGGATACACTCGAAGTAAGCGTTTCTCGGATCATAGCCAGCCTCTGTCAGAGTCTCAAAACCTGCCTGCATCAGAGCACAAACACCACCGCAAAGAACTGCCTGCTCACCGAAAAGGTCTGTCTCTGTCTCTGTACGGAATGTTGTCTCAAGAATACCAGCTCTTGCACCACCGATGCCAGCGCCATAAGCAAGTGCATTCTCCCAAGCCTTTCCTGTAGCATCCTGATATACAGCTACCAGGCAAGGTGTTCCTTTGCCCTCTTCATACTCAGAACGTACTGTATGACCCGGAGCCTTCGGAGCGATCATTGTAACATCTACATCTGCCGGAGGAACGATGCATCCATAGTGAATGTTGAAGCCGTGAGCAAACATCAGCATGTTGCCTGCTTCCAGGTTCGGCTCAATATCAGCCTTGTACATATCAGCCTGTTTTTCATCATTGATCAGAACCATGATGATATCAGCGAGCTTTGCAGCCTCAGCTGTTGTGTAAACCTGGAATCCATCCTCTTCTGCCTTCTTCCAGGATTTGCTTCCTTCATAAAGACCGATAATAACATCGCATCCGGAATCTCTCAGGTTCTTTGCATGTGCATGTCCCTGGCTTCCGTAACCTACGATTGCGATCTTCTTGCCTTCCAGTAAAGAAACGTTACAATCTTCCTGATAGAAAATTCTTGCTGCCATTCTTATGACCTCCTGTTGATACATAAATTTAGTTAATCTAAAAATTTAACATTTTCCATGCCGCGTGAAAGGGCTGTTGCGCCTGTTCTCGCAAGCTCTACAATATCGTACTCCTTCATGAGTCCGATAAAGGCTTCCAGCTTATTCTGGGAACCGGTAAGCTCGATCACCATTGAGTCGTATGAAACATCGATAACCCTTGCCCTGAAGATATCAATCACTGACATCATCGACTGGCGGGATTCTGAGGGAACTCTTACCTTAACCAGGATCAGTTCTCTTGCTACCGACTCGTCTCTTTTCAGCCTTTCAATGGAAACTACATCCTCCAGCTTTGCCAGCTGTTTTTCAATCTGCTCTACCATCAGCTCGTCTTCTCCACTTGTTACAATCGTAATTCTGGAAAAGCGATCATCTGCGGTTACGCCGGCAGTGATACTGTCGATATTATAACCTCTTCTTGAAAACAGACCAGTCAGTCTGCTCAAGACTCCTGACTTGTTCTCAGCTAAAATTGAAAGAACGTATGTATTCATTTATTACCTCCCTGCGACATATTTACAATACCACGTTTCTAAGAATGAAACAATAAAAACACTCCGAAATGACCATGCTGTTTTTTTATGTGTTTTATAACTACAGATTATATCTTTTTGTTCTGCTATAGCATGTGATTATACCATTCTTTTTATCAAAAAAGGATCTCTCCGACTGCGTTAAAGCGGATGATCATCATTTGCTGCCTTCCGCACCAAGCGAAAAACAATAAAGTAAATGACTGCGACAATAACAACAAAGCAGACAATTGCCGTTGCGTTTCCCAGCATGGCGGTCATATCATAAAGGCCATGCAGCACAATCGCAAGAAGCAAACCTGTAAAAAGCTCGAAATATACGCCCATTTTCCAGCCGAACTTTTCTCTTTCCTTTGCCCTTCCATAAAAAAGGCCTGCCAGGATTCCAAAAGCCAGATGTCCCGGAATGGACAAAAAAGCTCTCATAAATCCGACGGAAAGTCCGAAACCGAAAACATACATCACATTTTCCAAGGCTGCAAAACCCAGAGATACTGCCGCCGAATAAACAACTGCATCAAAGGTATAATCAAAATTCGGATTCTTCCAACTCCCTCGATAAAGGAAGAAAAATTTCAGCCCTTCCTCTACAAGTGCAACCACCAAAAAGGCCAATAGGATCGTGTAAACCGGTGATGCTGTATCAAATTGAAATAGATGCAGTATTTTCTGTCCGATTGTCTCCAAAATGCCGGAAAGCACAGCTGCAATTCCGCCAAAAAGGGCCAATTTCAGAATCAATCCGATCGGCTCGTGTTCTATTTTATCCAGCCTGTAAATATAAGTCATCAATCCAACTGCCGGCAGCAAAGCAACCAGCATATAAACCCAAAATATGATCAGCATAGGACGAAAGAAAACTACCATTCACTTCTCCTTATTTCTCAAAAGTCTCCTATAACAAAGCGTTTCGCTCGCGAAACGCTCGCGCCAAGTGCGGTTGCTTGCGACATATTTCTTTTTTCTTAAAGAATCCCTGTCTTTTTCAGCACCTCATCCACCCATTCCACAGGAATGATCTCCAGTGCCTCTTTCACTTCCTCTGCAACATCCTCCAGATCCTGCACATTTTCCTTGGGAATGAAGACCTTTTTCACACCTGCCCTAACTGCAGCCATCAGTTTCTCGGGAAGACCACCAATCGGCAGTACCGCTCCTCTTAAGGAAACCTCTCCGGTCATCGCAATATGAGGATCTACGGCTTTATCACAGATCAAGGAAGACAAGGCTGTTGTCATCGTGATTCCGGCCGATGGTCCGTCC
>CAVEOK010000008.1:56240-75932 GCA_963617415.1 Oscillospiraceae bacterium | reverse complement strand
CCTCAAGATCCTGCACATTTTCCTTGGGAATGAAGACCTTTGTCACACCGGCCCGAACTGCCGCCATCAGTTTCTCTGGGAGGCCACCGATCGGCAGTACCGCTCCTCTCAAGGAAACCTCTCCGGTCATCGCAATATGAGGATCTACCGCCTTATCACAGATTAAGGAAGACAAGGCTGTTGTCATCGTGATTCCGGCCGATGGTCCGTCCTTCGGAATTGCTCCCTCCGGCACATGGATATGAATATCATTTTTCTCGAAACGCTCTGCCTTCTCCGGAAATTTCAGCTTCACCAGACTCAGGGCAATCTGGATAGACTCCTTCATCACGTCTCCCAGCTGACCGGTTACGATCAGCTTTCCTTCGCCCTTCATCATCACGCTTTCAATATAAAGGATTTCTCCGCCTGCCATTGTCCATGCCAATCCGGTCACCACGCCGGCCTTTTTCTCTTTCAGGACTCTGTCATGCAGAATCGGTTTTGTATCCATCAATTCCTTTAAACGCTTAGGATTCACTGTAATAGACTTTTGTTCTCCTCTGACCAGAAGAACTGCCGCACTCCTGCAGATCGTGTCAATACATTTCTTGAGTCCTCTTACGCCAGACTCCATGGTATAGTCGGAAATAACCTCTTCAATCGCCTCATCCGTAAAAGCAATCTGTTTTTTCTTCATTCCCATTTCCTTCATCGATCTCGGAATCAGATGCTTTTTGGCGATCTGGAATTTTTCAGAAGCTGTATAGCCCGCAAAATCAATGATCTCCATTCGATTCAGCAGGGGCTCCGGAATTCCCTCTGTTGAATTGGCCGTACAGATAAAGAGTACATCCGACAGATCATAAGGAACATTCATATAGTGATCCGTAAAGGAAAAATTCTGTTCCGGATCAAGCACCTCAAGAAGGGCACTGGAAGGATCTCCGCTGTAATCATGGGAAAGCTTGTCCACCTCATCCAGTACCATAACCGGATTGGAACTGTCCGACTTTTTCATGCCGTCCATGATCCTGCCCGGCATGGCTCCGATATAAGTTCTCCTATGTCCTCGGATCTCCGCCTCATCCCGAACGCCTCCCAGGCTGACTCTGACATAGCTCCTGCCCAGCGCCTTAGCGATGCTCTGACAGATACTGGTTTTGCCGGTACCCGGCGCACCTACAAAAAGAAGGATGGATCCGGACTGCTTTTTATTCAGTGTCATAACCGCAATCTGCTGAAGAATTCTCTTTTTGGGCTTTTTCAAGCCATAATGATCCTCTGCCAGAATTTCTTCTGCCTGTTTCAGATCGATTTCCCGACTTTCGGCTTTTTTCCAGGAAAGGGAGCAAACGAAATCCAGATAATCATAAAGCATACCGTATTCCGGACTGTTCTGCCCCTCCTGCTTCATACGCAGAAGAACCTTTTTCGCTTCCGCCTCTGCCTGCTCATTCATGCCGCTTTCTTTGATCTTCTTTTCAAAGCGTCTGACATCAGAGATATTTTCCGGATGCATTTCATCCAGCTCTCTCTGCAGATATTCAATCTGCCTTTTTATAGCATCCTCACGATAAAGCTGCTCATTCTGCTCTGCCGCCTCGGATTCTGCTTCATTTCCCACTCTGGCCATCTGAAGGAACTCATAAAGCACCTTCTCCATCAGGGTCGTACGCTCCGATATGCGGTCTGCTGCCAGAATCGCATATCGTTCTTCATTGGGTATATCTGTCTTGGTCGAAATCGAAGCAACCATCTCTCCCATAGACTTCCACTGGTTAACATAATTTCTCGCCAAGATTCCCCACTGCTGCTCGCTTACATACTGAATATAGGCTGATTTCACATCCTCAAGACGCTTCTTTTCTTCCTCCTCATTCAGATCCTCGATTTCCTCCCGCGGGGAATGCTCAAAGCTGATCCTTCCTTTTTTGTCGATCTGCAGATTTTCGATATTAATCCTCTGAAGGCTTCGAACAGAAACAATTTCTTCTTTTCCGATCTCCTCGATTACTGCAGACAGTCCGATCGGATAAAAGTCCTCCGGATTCAGTTCCTCTGCATCCTTATCTTCTTTGATCATGAGAAAGGCAAGTTCCTCTCCCTTCTCAAAGCTCTCTCCTCCCAGCAGTTCTTTAAAATAGTCATTTTGAAAATAATAAGTTACTCCGGGAACAAGAATGATATTGTAAACCGGTATTGTCAGCATATCCTTAAACCTTTCCTATACAAAAACACAGCGTTTCGCTCGCGACATATTTCCTCTTCGCGCGAGTGCGCATCTTTGCGGCGCTTTTCATCTCATAGGAACGGAGTTTCCTATGAGATGAAAAAGAATCAGGCCTCCCTTATCCTCAAAGCCGGTATCCCAGAGCTGTTCAAAATTCAGCCAGACATACTTTCCATAGGATACGGTTTTTACAAAAAAGCCATCTTCTCTTTCTTCATAGCCATTAAAAATAAACCAATGCCATTCATAGTCATCAAATTCCTTCACATTCTGATGGCGAAGGGTCAGATTGACAACCGGAATGCCTCCGTCAATGGATTCTTTGATTTTTTCTTTGGCAGCTTCTGCCTCTTCATCTCCGGAAAAGCCCTCCAGCTTAACCGGATGCGTTCCTCTTTTTACCTGGAATTTTTCAAAACCACGAAGATAACGTTCCAAAGTATCTACTCCTCTGAGTCCCGGTGTGATACAGCGTTTCATCATGTCTGAAGCAAATTTCACATAGTCTTTCTCGCTGATTTTCTGCAAATCATAAGGATAAAGTCTTGTTTTGCAGTAAAGATCCAGATAAATGCAAAGATCAGATGCCGTAATCGCTGCACATCCCGCAAACTGCAGCAGCTTGTCAGGAATGGTATTCTGATCTCCGCCATAATATTTTCCATCAATCCAAAAATAGTCTAATTCTTTTTTCATAGCAGTATTTAGTAAAATCCACCGATGTGCAAGACACCGGTGGCTCCTTTATACAATATTACAAACTTTTCGCAAAAATTCAGATTCTTCTTAAAGTCCCAACTTCTTCCTGATCTCGGCAATTTCTTCGTCGGACAAAAGAGGATAGCTGTTTTCCTCTTCCCTTTCTTCTTCCTCCGGATCAGTCTCTTTCTCCTCTATCTCCTCATCCGCATTTTCCTCTTTTCTCAAGGTCTTCTGCTTTGTCTTTTTCTTTTGAGGAGAGGAATGCCGCGGCTTTTTGCTTTTACTGATCTCTTTCAGTTTATCCAGAAAGCCGTCACCCTTCCCCTTATAGAAGAAAGCTACTGCTGCCAAAAGGACAAGAACCACAATCAGAATAATGATATTTCTGGTTCTTTCCGCCGGTGTCGTATGATGCTTCATAATGCTTGTGGCAGTATCACTGTAAGCCTGGATAATCATCTGATCCGTAGACAGATCTGATGCCCAATAGCGGTTGATATTATCCCAATATACATTCATTGCCTCGCTGTCCATTACTGCATCTGCAGAAGCGCCGCTTACCGTGCACATATAGCCCTTGTCACTCGAAGTGTTTTTCTCTGCGAAATAGACAAAGAGAAAAGCATTCTGATCAGAAATGTTTTCACTGAAATAGTTGTTTGCCCATTCTTCTTTTTCTTCATCACTGCTCAGAGTTGCATCATATCCCCTGAATATAAGATAAGGCTGAATACCGGTCTTCTTGTAGAATGGCTCCAGTCCATTTTCTGTTGTCGCAACATCATCGATCCATTCCAACTCATCCTTGATACATCTGCTGTTGAAATCCGCAGTATTTGCCAGCTTTGTTCTGTTGATCGTGCTGCTCACGGTTGCCTTTGCCACATTACCGCTGTTCTTATTCATAGAGGTAAACATAAAGGCAAGAACAAGGATTACAACAAAAACAATCACTGCTGTGATGACCATTGACGTACCGCAGCCCAGCACCCTTCCGCCATTTCCTACGATGGATGTTCTGCCGGCATCGCCGTAGCTACCGAATCCTCCGCCGGAGCCTTTGTGTTTTTTCCTCGCTCCCTTTTTCGGCATTTCTTTTCCTCCAGTCTGCAGGAGTCTCTCTCCTGTCCTCTTCCGTTTCCATAGTTCTGATACCATACACTACAGACTAACATATTAGGAAATCAGGTTCAAGTTCCAGAAGAAATTTCCTATACGAACAAAGCGTTTCGCTCGCGAAACGCTCGCGCCGAGCGCGGTCGCTTGCGACATATTTCCTCTTCGCGCGAGTGCGCAACCTTGCGGAGCTTTTTATCGTATAGGAACAAAGTTTCCTATACGATAAAAAAGCTGCCACACCCGAAGATATGGCAGCTAAATAGGTTTAGGGGGTTCTGTTACATGTTACTTACTATTTCTTACTCATTCTTACTCATCAAGAGCCTTAAATGCCTCATCAAGATCCTCAATGATATCATCAATATTCTCTGTTCCGATGGAAAGACGGATGGTACCCGGTGTGATACCTGCTTCTGCAAGTTCTTCCTCTGTCAGCTGGCTGTGTGTTGTTGTTGCCGGATGTACAACAAGAGATTTAACATCTGCTACATTTGCCAGAAGGGAGAATACTTCAAGATTATCAATAAACTTGAAGGCTGCATCCTTTCCGCCCTTGATTTCGAAGGTGAAGATAGAAGCTCCGCCATTCGGGAAATACTTTGTATAAAGCTCATGATCCGGGTGATCCGGCAGAGAAGGATGATTTACTTTTGCAACATGCGGATTCTTTGTCAGATACTCAACGACCTTCTGAGCATTCTCTGCATGTCTTTCCAGACGAAGAGAAAGTGTCTCTGTACCCTGGAGAAGAAGGAATGCTGCAAAAGGAGAAATGGTTGCTCCGGTATCACGCAGAAGAATTGCACGGATATAAGTTACAAATGCTGCCGGTCCTGCTGCTTCAGTAAATTTCACGCCATGGTAGCTGGGGTTCGGCTCTGAAATCCACGGATATTTTCCGGAAGCTGCGAAATCAAAGCTGCCTGCCTCTACGATAACACCGCCAAGTGTGGTGCCGTGTCCGCCAATGAACTTGGTAGCGGAATGAACAACGATATCTGCACCATGCTTGATCGGCTGGATCAGATAAGGTGTTCCAAAGGTATTGTCAATTACCAGCGGAAGTCCATGCTTATGAGCGATTTCAGCGATTGCGTCAATATCCGGAATATCGGAGTTCGGATTGCCCATGGTCTCAATAAAGATAGCCTTTGTATTCTCCTGGATCGCATCCTCTACTTCCTTAAGATTGTGAACATCAACGAAGGATGCTTCAATACCATACAGCGGCAGGGTATGAGCAAGAAGGTTTGTTGTTCCACCGTAGATGGTCTTCTGTGCTACGATATGCTCGCCTGCTTTTGCAAGAGCCTGAATGGTATAGGTGATTGCTGCTGCACCGGATGCTACGGCAAGTCCTGCTGCGCCACCCTCAAGAGCTGCGATACGATCTTCAAATACAGACTGTGTAGAATTTGTCAGACGGCCATAGATATTGCCGGCATCTGCCAAACCGAAACGGTCTGCTGCATGCTGTGCATTATGAAAAACATAAGAGGTTGTTGCATAAATCGGAACTGCTCTGGAATCTGTTGCAGGATCTGCCTGTTCCTGTCCCACATGAAGCGCTAATGTTTCGAATTTGAAGTTTCTCTCATTATAAGGTTTCTTGCTCATAAGTCTTTCCTCCTGATTTTATTTATCCTTACACCTTATTGTCTTTTCCTATAATTCCTAGTTTTTCGATAGGAATTATCTTGTAAGTATATTACCACCCGTTTAGAAAGATTGCAAGCACTTTTCCTATTTTTATAAGACTTATTTTTTCAGCATAGCCAGAAGCTCATCCTGTGATAAAACCGGGATGCCAAGCGTATTTGCCTTATCCAGCTTGCTTCCTGCATTTTCTCCGGCCAAAAGATAATTGGTTTTCTTTGATACCGATCCGGTCACCTTTCCTCCTGCCGCTTCGATCAGCTCCTGGGCCTCCTTCCGACCCATATCCGGCAGAGTCCCCGTAATTACGAAGGTCATCCCCTTCAGCACTTCCTCTGCTTCTGTTTTTTCTTCCATTTTCATATTCAGGCCGTAGGCTTCCAGCTCCTCCATCACCTTAATATCCGCTTCATTACGGAAGAAGGACAGGATATCCTCTGCCGTTGTTTCTCCGATATCCGGAATCTCAAGCAGTTCCTCCTCAGTGGTCTGCATCAGCTCCTGAATAGAACTGTAATGTTTCATCAGCTCTGCAGCCGTAGCCCTGCCTACATTACGAATCCCCAGCCCTGTCAGAAGCTGAACCGGAGAATTGCTCTTAGAGGCTTCGATTGCAGAAAGAATCTTATCCGTATTTTTTTCTTTCCCGATAATCCCCTTCTCAATCAATTCCTCCCTCTCCTCCTTCAACCGGTAGATATCTGCATAGCTTCTAAGATATCCCTCTTTTACAAGGCTTTCCACTAGGTTCTCTCCCAGTCCCGCAATATCCATACAGCTTCTGGAGGTAAAATAAGAAATCGTTCTGCTCAGCTGCGCCGGACAAAGAGGATTCACACAGCGGATATCAGCCGTATCCTCTTCCTTTTCCAGTTTCTGTCCGCAAACAGGACAGACAGCAGAAGCTTGGTAAATCTCTTCCGGCTCCTTCACCAGTCCGGTAAGCTTAGGAATAATATCTCCTGACTTCAGAATCCGATACACACCACCGATTCCAATCTTCATTTCTCTGATGTAGTCCTGATTATGGAGCGTGACACGCGATACACTGGTACCGCAAAGCCTTGCCGGCTTTCCTGTCTCTGCATCAAGGACATGACCAATGAAGGCAATTTTTCCGGTGCGGCCCACCGTTTCCTCAATCGATTCCATCCTGACCGGCCGCTCCTCCGGCGGATACTTATAGGCAATATGTCCATCGCTGTACTTGCTTCCTGCTGGAAAATCACTCCGATAGGCAATCTGTTCCAGCTTTACTACCGCACCGTCAATATCATAGGGAAGCTTCCCTCTCATTTTTCCAATTTCATCGATTGCCTGCAGAACCTCCTCCGCTGTCCTGCAGCTTCGATGCCAGACACTTTCAATTCCGACAGAGGAAAGATAATCCAGCCCTTCTCCCTGCTTCCTCATCAGCTCCGCCGGTCCGTCCTGGATATTGAATATCAACATACGAAGTCCGCGTTCTTTTGTAATGGCAGGATCCAGCTGTCTTAGCGTTCCGGCCGCCAGATTTCTCGGATTTGCAGCCGTCTTTTTGCCCTGTTTTTCCATTTCCTCATTGTATCTGTCAAAGTCCTCATGGGTCATATAGACCTCTCCGCGAAGCTCCAGGTAGTCATAAGCTGCTTTGATCTTTGCCTGAACACTGGGAATTACAAGAGCATTTACCGTAACATCTTCCCCTTCAAAGCCGGTTCCCCTTGTCTCTGCCAGCTCCAGCTTCATCCATTCCGGATTTTCAGCATCTCTTCTGTAGCGTAAAGACATACTGAGTCCGTCTATTTTCTGCTCCACTGAAAAAGCCGCATCCGGATGCAGGAGCAGAACCTTTTCTACCCATTCCCTGACTTCCTCCGGATGGAAGACATCATTAATGGAAAGCATAGGCACATTGTGTCTTACCTTTACCCCAGCTTCCCTCTTCACGCCTCCGCCAACCTTCTGGGAAGGAGAATCCTGGCTTACCCATTCCGGATGCTCTGCCTCCGCCTTTTTCAATTCCTGCATCAGCAGATCATATTCATAATCAGAAATTTCCGGATCGTCCTGATTATAATAGCGATCCATATGATATTCGATTTTTTCTTTTAATGCTTCATACTCTTTCTGATTCATAGAAGGCTCTCCAGTTTTCTTCTTTCTTCGTCTGTCAGATCCCGGTACTTTCCGACCTCCAGATCTCCCAGTTCAATATTCATAATGCGAATTCTCTTCAGACTGACCACCCTGTAGTCAAAATATTCGCACATTCTTCTGATCTGCCGGTTCAGGCCCTGGGTCAGAATGATGCGAAAGCTCCGTCTGCCCGTAGCTTTGATCTTGCATTTTCTTGTTACCGTATCCAGAATCGGTACACCATTGGCCATTCCATCCAAAAAGGCTCTGGTCAGATCCTTATTTACCCTAACCTCATATTCCTTTTCATGATAATTGGAAGCCTTCAGGATTCGATTCACGATTTCTCCCTGATTGGTCAGAAGAATCAGACCGGTAGAATCCTTATCCAGTCGGCCGATGGGATAAATCCGCTTGGGATAGCCGATATATTCAATAATATTATCCTTATAATGTCCGGTTGTACAAACAATCCCCTTTGGCTTATGAAAAGCAATCAGAATTTTTTCTTCTTCTTTTTCGATTTGTACTCCGTCAACGCAAACTGTCTGTCCCGGCAGGATTTTTTCTCCCATAAGTGCTATTTTTCCGTCAATCTCAACCCTGCCTTCTTCTACCAGCTGATCTGCCTGTCTTCTGGAGCAATAGCCGGCTTCACTTAAATATTTATTAATTCTTACGCCTTCTGTTTGATCTGCCATCTTTTTCCCCTTTGTTTTTTTCATCAGCAGGCCTTTTTGCCCGCTTTCCTTCTCTCCGCATCCTTGCGGCTTCGCTTTATTATATCGCAAAGCGACAGGATAGCCTGCAGAGTTTTTGCCTTATCTCATAGGAAGAAAGATACCTAGGAGATAAGGCAAAAGGCATCCGCCAAGCAGATGCCTTTCTTATTTGCTTTTCTTTCATTTTTTATAAGAATCCCTTTATCCGGTCCTTACTGTGTCTGAAGAAGATCCGTTTTGATATAACCTGTCTCATCTCCCCAAGTAACCTTCGTCCAACCTTCCTCATAGCTCATAATAACCGTAACCGTATCACCAACTACAGCGGTTCCCAGAACCTTAGCAGATTCACTCATAGATTTTCTGACTCTGACAGGATCTGTGATCGTAATCTTCTTTCCTTCCGGAATGTAGCTAAGCTGATCGGAGCTATCCTCACTGCTGTCCTCTGTCACTTCTTCTCCTGTAGTATCCTCCGCTGCACTATCTTCCGCTGTAGTATCAGCTGTCGTATCTTCTGCACTGTCTGCATCCGCCTCTGCCGTACTATCGACGCTCGGAATTTCACCTGTTTCATTCCAGCTGCTTACTGCATTCGGAATGGTTGTATTCATCAGATTCTGCAGTGCCTCATCTCCCTGGAGTGCCTGCTGATATGCTGCATTCACTTCATTAAAGAGCTGCACAACATCCGACTGGGAATTATAGCTGTTAATGTAGTTCAGAATTGTCTGATCCGTCTCACTTTCCTGGGCAGAAAGATTGTAGGAGCTATAGCTGTTGTCAATATAGTAATTACCGTTTTCACCGGTTTTTACGTAGAAGGTTTCTACGCCCGGTGCCGCTGTTTCAACTCCCGTAAAATGAATCTTCATGGAAACTGAAACGATATACTCCCCCGCATTTACACCATCCTTGGAATAGATGATAAAATCAGAATAAGAATCAATATACTGACTCATTAAGGAAATATACTGCAGCTCTCTGTCAGAGAAGGGATAGGCAAGCTGCTGAAGCATGCCGGTATCACCTGACGCATAAGCCGTATAATAGTCTGTAAAAAGACTGTTGATTCCTTGAATTGCATTCACCTGAAAATTGCTCTCCACTGCCGCATCTGCCGACAGGGATGTATCTGCCGACAACTCTTCTGTTGTCGAATCAGCCGACTCAGAATTTGATGAGAAGAGGCTGCATCCGCTAAGGCCAAGACTCATAACCATAGAAAGTGCCAGTACTACCGAAATCACTCTCTTTTTCATAAAGTACCTCCCGAAAAACTTAGATAAAGTTTCTGTTACATAAAAAGGGATGACAATTCTTTCTGCCATCCCTGCGTGCATCCGACAGGAATCGAACCCGCAGCTCCGGAACCGGAATCCGACGTTTTATCCATTAAACTACGGATGCATGAACCGTATCATAGCATATTCCCTATAAAAAAGCAAATCAGATCCCGTAAGAAGAACGGATTTCTTCTACAATATCCTGTACCCGTTTCTTATTTACCACTACCGTTGTGGTTGCAGCCTTCTCATAATAAGGCAGCCTTTTTTCCATAAGCTCAGAGATATAGTCTACATTCATATGACCGTTTAAAATCGGTCTTTTATCCGAATTTCTCACTCTTTTGTAGATTGTATAGGGAGAAGCCATCAGATAAATCACCTCGCCCATTTGCTGCATCAGCTCGATATTTTCTTCCCGCAGAATAATGCCGCCGCCGCAGGAAACTATCATATCCTCATCTCTCTTTTTTAATCTTCGAAGATATTCTGTCTCCATTTCCCGAAAAGCATCTTCTCCCTCCTCGGCAAAAATATCCTTAATCAGCCTTTTTTCTTCTTTTTCAATTTCTTGATCGGTATCAATCCACTTTATTTTGCTTAGCTGGGCCAGCTTTCTGGAAATTGTGGTTTTTCCACTGCCCATAAAGCCTACAAAAAAATATTTACGGCTCATTTTTTTCTCCTTCTGTCAGGCAAATATGGATTGCCTCTCTTGCCTTTTCTACTGCCTCATAGCTCATCTGTCCCGGTGCGGAAGCCCTGCCCTGGGTAACAAAGGAAAGACAGGATCCTGTTGCTTCTCCGATCAGCCTGGTCACTGCTCCCTCTGCTCCCATGGCAATCGTGATCAAAGCCTGTTCCGGATATTTTTCCTTTACCATTGCAGATGCATAAAGCAAACGCATCGTATCGGAAAGGCTCTTAGGCATCACCGCAATTTTCGCAACATCTGCCTCAGCCAGGATCATGTGCTCTAAGATATGAACCATCTCCATCTCATCCGGTGTCCCTTCAAAATGATGGTTAGAAGCAATCACCCTTACCCCCAAAGCATGAAAGTCTTTTACTGCTGCAAAGGCATCCCCGGAAGCCATAATCTCATAGTCCAGATAATCAATCGTCTCGCATGCTGCAATTTTTCTCAGGAGCTTCTCATATTCCTCTCTGCTCAATCTGCCGCATCCGCCTTCTCTTTCACTTCGATAGGTAACAATCAAAAGTGTGTCTGTCAAAAAAGGCTGTATTTCCTCCAGAAGCGCCAAAATACTTTCTGCCTGATCTCCTTTTTCAAAATGATCGATACGCCACTCAATCGCTTCTGTTTTCCTTGCTGTTAAATCCAGGATTTTGGCAACAATGTCCTCCTGCTTCTGATCCGTGACCGGCACGCAAAGGGTCAGCTGATCTTTTTCCAGCCTTTTTGTTCTCATGTATTTTTTCTCCATTCTATTCGAATTCTGTTATACTATTATGGTTAGGGAATGCTGAGTCAAGACTCGCTCGCGAGTCTTGTTCGTCGGATTCGGGGTCTGCCTTAGCAGACACATACAACTTCGAATCCGTACGTACCCTCGCATTGCTTTTCACTCAGTATAGCAGTGCAAAAAATCTACTGCAAGAAGAAAGAACTGTTTCAAGAAGGTATACTTGTTGACTTTAAAGTTACAATGCGTTAATATGTTAAAGTCTCTAAGGCGGATTTTTTAGGATATAAAAAGATGAATATTACCGGCTATACAAAACAGCTTTGCCTGATCGGCAATCCTGTCGCACATTCTCTCTCTCCGGCTATGCACAATGAAGCATGCCGGATTTTAAATCTCGACTATGTTTACACTGCCCTTCAGGTAAACGATCAGGACTATCCTGCTGCCATTAAAGGGCTGGCCGCCATGCATGTAAGCGGCTTTAATGTAACGATGCCAGGCAAGAGAATTGTTGCAGGACTTGTAGATGAAATTTCAAAAGAGGCTGCTTTATCCGCTTCTGTTAATACCGTTGTTCCAAGGGACGGCAAGCTTTATGGCTATTCCACAGACGGCTACGGATTTATGCAGTCCCTGCGGGACGTCGGACTTGATCCGAAAGGAGAAAAGCTCGCGGTACTGGGACTTGGCGGTGCTGCCACAGCGATCTGTGTCCAGGCAGCTCTGGACGGTGTCAGAGAAATTGTTATCTTCCGCCGTAAAAACAGCAAATGGTCAGAAGCGCTTTCCTTTGCGGATCAGCTCCAGGCAGAATCCTCTGCCAAAGTACGGATTTCCGACATCGAGGATGAGCAGCTTCTCCGGCAGCATTGCCGGGAAAGTCAGGTACTGGTAAACGCCACCTCTGCCGGCATGAAGCCTCATGAAGACCTTCTGCCAATCAAAGATCTGAGCATTCTTCGTAAGGATCTTTTTGTTTATGATGTCATTTACAATCCTATGGAAACCGCTTTTTTAAAGGCTGCAAAGGCAGCAGGCTGTTCTGCCTTAAACGGAATTCCCATGCTGATCAATCAGGGAGCCAAAGCCTTCGAATACTTCACCGGACATGAAATGCCCGTCAGAGAAGTAACAAAAGCAGTATTCCCGGATTATCTTTGCACTGATTTTTAACTTATTCACACTATAGGAAGGACCTGTTATCATGTCTATCGAATTCATAACCAGACTCCCATCTCCGGATGAGATCAAAAGAGCCTACCCTCTTTCTGAAAAGGCAATTGCTGCAAAAGCTGCCAGAGATGAAGAAATCGCCAGAATTTTTCGTGGTGAAACCCATAAATTCATTGTGATCATCGGCCCCTGTTCTGCCGACAATGAAGATTCTGTCTGCGACTATATCAATCGTCTTGTTCCGATTCAGGAAGAACTCAAGGACAAATTGCTGATTATTCCTAGAATTTATACCAACAAGCCACGTACAACCGGCGAGGGCTATAAGGGAATCATTCACCAGCCGGATCCGGAAAAGAAGCCCGATATGCTTTCCGGTCTGATTGCCATGCGAAAAATGCATATCCGTGCCTTAGAGGAAACGGGTCTTTCTGCAGCAGATGAAATGCTCTATCCGGATAACTGGGGATATCTGAGCGATATTCTTTCCTATGTTGCAATCGGCGCACGCTCTTCTGAAAATCAGCAGCACCGTCTGACATCCAGTGGTTTGGATATTCCGGTCGGAATGAAAAATCCCACCAGCGGTGATTTTTCTGTTATGCTCAACTCCGTTGTTGCAGCCCAGGGTCCTCATGATTTTATCTACAGAGGCAGTGAGGTACATACCAGCGGCAATCCTCTTTGCCATGTTATCCTCCGCGGTGCAGTCAACAAGCATGGGGCAGCAAAGCCCAACTATCACTACGAAGACTTAAGACGTCTGATGCAGATGTACAATGAAAAGGACTTAAAAAATCACGCTGTTATTATTGACTGCAATCACTCTAATTCCAACAAGCAGTATATCGAACAGATCCGTATTGCCCGTGAAGTTCTCCATAACCTGGAATATAATGATGATATGCGTCATTTCGTAAAGGGACTGATGATCGAAAGCTATATCGAACCCGGCAACCAGAAAATCGGCGAACATATCTACGGAAAGTCCATTACCGATCCCTGTCTGGGCTGGACTGAATCCAAAGCCCTTCTTTATGAGATTGCAGATCTGATCAAATAATCATCGGGATGGAATCCCTCTTACACAAGAAAAGCCATATCCTTGGAATCATCCAGAGATATGGCTTTCTATTTACACTAATAGAGCTGTTGCATTTGTTTTTTTCTTATAGGAACAAAGTCTCCCATGAGCTAAATAGGCTTAGGCCTCGTAGCCCACCAAAAATGCCTGCTTATTCAAATCAACCAGCTTTGCCGGAACTGTCTTTTCAATCACATCCAGCCACTGCTCTTTTTCAAAATTCATGTGCTGTGCCGCAAGCCCCAGCACGATCACATTAAAGACCTTGGGGTTGCCAAGCTTTAAGGCCTCTTCCTGTGCTTTGATGCGATATACTGTGTGCTCCTTTTCCAGCTCTTCGATGATATTTTCCGGATAATCTCTTACCCCGGTAACAACCGAAATCGGATCGATTCTCTGATCATTTACAATGATCACGCCATCCTTCTTCAGAAAATGTGCATATCTTTTGGCTTCCAGTCTTTCAAAGGCAATCAGCAAATCCGCCTGTCCTTCTTCAACGATAGGCTCTGCCACCTGATCGCCGTATCTTACGAAAGTAACAACACTTCCTCCTCGCTGAGCCATACCATGTACTTCTGACAACTTAACCTGATAACCATTATCTGTAATGATGCCGCCAAGGATACGGCTGGTAAGCAGGGTTCCCTGACCGCCGACACCAACAATCATAATATTCTTTGTTTCCATAGCAGCCTCCTTACTTTTCAAACTGTTCAATTGCATCAAACTTACAAAGCTGCATGCAAAGTCCGCAGCCATTGCACATGGTCTGATCAATTGAAATTGTACCGTCTGCATTCTTGGTAATTGCCGGGCAGCCCGGTTTCAGACAAGCACCACACTTCTTGCACTTTTCTGTGATTTCTCTGCAACGATAAGGGAATTTCACATTCTTTAGCAGGGCGCAGGGGGCTTTTGTGATGATAACGCTGATTTCATCCTTTGCTGTTTCCTCTTTGATCAGCTTAACCAGACCCTCCTGATCAAAGGAGCTGATTTCTGTTACATTCTTAATGCCGAGAGATTCGCATAGAAGCTTGATATTGATCGCCGGAACACTTTCTCCCATAAGGGTCTTGCCGGTTGCCGGATTATCCTGATGTCCGGTCATACCTGTAATGGAATTATCCAGAATGATCACTGTTCCGGTTCCCTGGTTATAAACCATATCCATCAGGGAATTGATACCGGTATGCATAAAGGTGGAATCACCGATCACGGCAACCCAATCCTTAATGTAATCCTTGCCTTTTGCCTTTTCCATACCATGCAGCATGCTGATGCTGGCTCCCATGCAAAGCGTTGTATCCAGTACGGAAAGCGGTGCCAGGGCACCCAGGGTATAACAGCCAATATCGCCTGCCGCATGCAATTGTAGTCTCTTCAGGGCATAGTATACACTTCTGTGAGGACATCCTGGACAGAGGATTGGAGGACGGGGCGGAACATCTGCCGGTGTTTTCAACTCTAATTTCTGACCCAGGATTTTCTCCCGAAGCATGTTGGCGCTGTATTCGCCCTGACGGGTGAATAGCTCCTTTCCGATACATTCGATACCCCAGGATCTCACCTGCTCCTCGATTACCGGTTCCAGCTCTTCAAAAATATAAAGCTTATCCACCTTAGAAGCGAACTCTTCGATCAGCTTTCTGGGAAGAGGATTTACCAGACCAAGCTTCAAAACAGAAGCATCTGGACAGACCTCTTTGACATACTGATAAGCAATACCACAGGTAATAAAACCAATGCTGCTGTCCTTGTATTCCGCCTTATTGATCGGCATGCTATTGGCATCCTCTGCCATTTGATTCATGCGCTCTTCTACCACCAGATGACGTCCGATTGCCATAGCTGGCATCATTACATTCTTCTGAATATTCTTCTCATAAGGCTTATCCGGAATTTCCTGACGTTCCTCCAGAGTAACCGGTCCTTGGGAATGAGACAGTCTTGTTGTAGAACGAATGATAATCGGAGTATCGTATTTTTCACTGGCCTCAAAGGCAAACTTAATAAAATCCTTTGCTTCCTGAGAATCAGAGGGCTCAATTACCGGAACATTTGCCGCTCTGCCTACCATTCTGGTATCCTGCTCATTCTGAGAGCTGTAGATACCCGGATCATCTGCTGCCATCAGAACCATACCGCCATTAACACCGGTATAAGAAAAAGCATAAAGGGGATCTGCAGCCACATTAACGCCAACCATCTTCATACAGCAAATAGATCTGACGCCACTGACAGATGCACCAATCGCAACCTCAGTTGCAACCTTCTCATTCGGTGCCCATTCGCAATAAACACCCTCGTACTTTACAAGATTCTCACTAACCTCCGTACTGGGTGTTCCAGGATAGGAAGAAAGTACCTTTACTCCTGCTTCATAGGCACCTCGTGCAAAAGCCTCGTTACCAAGCATGATTTTCGTTTCTGACATAGTTATTACCTCTACTTTTTATAGGAAGAAAGTTACCTATTACTTAACTTTATTCTTCTATTCTATAAAATAAATTCTGATATGACAACCTGAAGAGACCGAAAACCTCGGTATTCATTCACCGACGGGTAGTAAGCAAAGGATAGGTTTATACTTCCTTTTCCCTTTAAAAGTGCCTCTTCTTCCTCAATGCCGTATTTTTCCCGAATCATTTCAAAAAATGCATCGGCATCCTGAAAATACATTCCTGTCATACGCTGACCCTCTTCATTCAGCAAAAGAAAACGGATCATATTTTTCTTTTTTCCGATTCTAACAGCTGATAAAAAGCGTATATTTTTGACTGCAAATACCGGCTTTCCATTATCCTTACCAAAGGGCTCCAATAGATCCAGCTGCTGAATCAGATTTTCGCTGATATAGGACAGGGGCATTGCCGCATCAATATAATTTTTTTCTGTCAGCTCCTCCTCTCCCAGAGAAGCATTTTCATTCAGCCTTTTTCGCAGAAGATCAACATTCTCCCTTTTCATAGAGAAACCGGCTGCAAGAGGATGTCCGCCGAATTTCGTAAAAAGTTCCCTGCATTTTGTCATTTCATCATACATGGAATAGGCTTCGATCGAACGGGCTGATCCCTTTACAATCTCCCCTTCTCCCGTAATCACAAAACTGGGGCGATAATATCTCTCACGAATCCTGCCTGCAATAATTCCGGCAATACTCTCATGGCAGCTCGGAAGATAAACCACATAAACCGCTTCTCTTCTCCATTCCGCCCCTTCGATCTGCTCTATCGCTTGCTCCAGGCCTTCTTCAGTCAGTCTTTTTCTTTCCTCATTAATCTGCTTCAGCTCTTCCGCAATTTCCAGTGCTCTTCCGGCATTTTTTTCATTCAATAGCCTGACGGCATGCATAGCCGAATCCAATCTGCCGCTTGCATTAATGCAGGGACCGAGCACAAAACCCAGATGATATGCCTTTACCTCTTCAATTTCATTCACCTGAAGAAGTGCCCGAAGTCCTGTATTTTGCGTATGACTCATTCTTTCCATACCATACTTTACAATGATCCGGTTTTCATCCCGAAGAGGCATGACATCCCCCACCGTTGCAAAGGCCGCAAATTCCAGATAAAGCAAGGGTTCCTCCAGATCTCTGCCAGCCATTTCATATAAAACCTGAAGAAATTTCATTGCAACAACCGCACCGCAAATTTCCTCAAAGGGATATGCACAATCTGAAAGCTTGGGATCCACAATGGCATCAGCCGGCGGCAGAATCTCCCTGCGTTTTCCATCCTCTTCCCTATAGGGAATGTTGTGGTGATCCGTAACGATGACGGTCAGTCCCTGTTCCTTTGCATAAGCGATTTCTTCATAAGCCGCAATTCCGTTGTCACACGTCAAAATGACCTGACGCTTATCTCTAAGCGCCAGGTCGATTAAGTTGCGGTTCAATCCATATCCATCTGTAATCCTGTCAGGAATGGCATAGTCAATATCTGCTCCAAGCCTTTTCAGACCCTGATAAAGAATGTAAGTAGAATTCACCCCATCAATATCATAATCTCCGATAATCCGGATCTTTGCCTTTTCCCTGATCTTTTCAAGCATAATCTCAGCGCCCTTCGGGGCAACAAGAAGATGCGGATCATAAAGATCAGATAAGGATGGATGAAGATAGGCTACCATGTTCTCCGGTTCAACTTCACGGTTGCGAATCAACCTGACAATCACCGGATCTACATCAAGTTTCTTTGCCAGACCATAAAAATCCGCTTTTTTTGCATGAATGAGCCACTTTTTTTTCATTTAGTTTGCCTCTGTTGCATTTGAAGAAGCTTCAGATTCCGGAACATAGGTAATATTTGCAGCTGCTTCAATCTCATCCCAGAGCTTAAGGGAAAGAACCGCCTTATTAAAGGACTCTTTTCCTACCGCTTCGATGAAGGCATCTACATCATCATAGCCGTTTTCAGAAAGAAGTGTATCTGCACTTTCATATCCATAGTAGCTTGCATACTGTTCCATGAAGCTGTTGATTGCGTCATCATCAACAGTCCAGTTTTCCTTCTCGAGAATTGCTTCACGAACCAGAGCCTGAGGAATAATCGTCTCATCTACCTGATTGGAAAGCTCTTCTTCATAAGCATCCATGCTTGAGAATCCATAGTAATTTGTTACGAAGGTCTCATAGTCAATGCCATAAGCAGAAGCAACCTGCTGATCCTGTGATTCATAAAGTGCTACATAATAATCATGAAGACCATCCGGTGCACCTTTTACTGTACAGCAGGCATAAACGGCAGCTTCCAGATTGGAGGAAAGCTCAGACTTTGTATTGTTTTCAGCCTGTGTTTCCAGCGATTTCCAGATATATTCGTCGTAATCCTTTGTTGTGGTATACTCACCACCTGTATAATCCTTTACAAAAGCATCATCATATTCCGGTGTTGTCTTTTCATCATTCAGGATTGCATTTACTGTTACTGTAAATACTGCATCTTTTCCTGCCACATCAGAATTTGAATAATCATCCGGGAAAGTAACCTTTACTTCTGTTTCTTTTCCAACCTTTGCACCGATCAGCTGGTCTTCAAAACCATCAATAAAGGTATTGGAACCAATTACAAGCTGATAACCTGTATCAGATCCTCCGGTGAACTCTTCACCGTCAATCTTGCCAACATAGTCAATATCTACTCGGTTACCATCCTCTACGACTGTCGCATCACTGGTCTCGTATTTGGCTGCATTCGTAGTGATGTTGTCGATATACTCATCATACTGTTCCTGTGTTGCCTCGTACTGTGTTGTCTCAATATCAAGGCCCATATAATCGCCAAGCTCTACATAATCCAAAGCATCATATTCCGGCATATCCGGTACTACGATTGCATCAGATGATGCATCTCCGCTTGCGTTTCCGCTTGCGTTCCCGCTTGCATCTCCGCTTGCACTTGTTCCACAACCAGCACATAAGAGCATGGTCATGGCCAAAACACCTGCTAAAACTTTCTTTTTCATTTTCTTTTTTCTCTGCATTCTTTGCTGAATGCAGCTCCTTTCCAATGAATTCTAAAAATGCTACGGCAATTACGATACCATATTTACCTAAAAATTAAAAGAAAATACACACTTTTTTCACGATTTCATAGAAAAAGAACTTTATGGTCTAGTAGCATGTGAACAACTGCATGTTTTTTCTAACCACTTTTCATAAGCCCAAAATAAACCCAAAACTCATCTACCTTTTCTAAAGCTATCTGCTTTTCTTAAACCCAAAGCCTATCCGCTTTTTCCTAAACTCAGATTGCATTTTTATCAAATAAATGTTAGAATATCCATCGAATATGCAAAATAAATTAAAAATTCGGGAGGGTATATTGTGTCAACTTTCGCAACAGTAATGCTGATCATTGTCATCATACTTGCTGCTGTTCTTGTCGGACTGTATTTTCTCGGCCGTCGAACACAGAAGAAACGTGCTGAGCAGCAGGAAATTATCGATCAGAGCAAGCAATCCATTTCAATGCTGGTTATAGATAAGAAGAAAATGAAAATCAACCAGGCTGGTTTACCGGATATCGTCATCAAAGAGGTTCCCTGGTATCTGAAAAGAAGCAAAATTCCGATTGTCAAAGCTAAGGTTGGACCTCAGATCATGACCTTTATCGCAGATGCTGAAATTTACGACAGCATCCCTGTGAAAAAAGAAGTAAAGGCTACTATTACCGGTCTTTATATC
>CAVEOK010000008.1:0-56230 GCA_963617415.1 Oscillospiraceae bacterium | reverse complement strand
GCCTGCGTAAGGATAAAACAGCACAACCTGTTAAAAAAGGTTTTATGGCAAAGCTTAGATCCAAGGCTAATGGTAAATAAGTTGCTTAATTTTAAGCCGAAAAAGTTTAAAACAGTAAATAAAGCAAAAAAAGAACTGCAGGTTGCAGTTCTTTTTTTTGCTTTATTTCCGTTTCTTTATTTTTGTTTTTTTGTTTTTCTTTATTTCTGATTTGCCGTATTCCGCTTTTTTCTTTCCGTTTACGCTTCACTTTCTTCTAGGCTTTCGCCCTCCTTTGCCGAAAGCAGAAGACTGAGTTTACAATCTGCCACATGTTCATCATTGATATGCATCTTGTAAGAAGCAAGAGCCCTGATCTGATTCCTTTCTTCTTCAACCAGTACCTTCTCTCCCTCCATCGAAATCTGAAGAATTCCGGCTCCTGTCGCATAGGCATTGGAATTGCACTTACCCGGCTCAACCAAGATTCGTGCATCGATATCTCCACGCTTAACCAGGCTCATATAATCTTCTTTAAAAACCAATGTGTTGTGAGAAACGCTATTATCTTCCTGCAGTTCATCATAGAGAACATAATGGCGGTTATTCTTGTAGTAATATTTTGCATTCGTCCTAAGCGTTACAGGATCTGTATCTTCCGTCCCTGCCTGCTTTGGATCGCTATGAAGGCCGGAAATGGTTAGTAAAATATCTTTTGTCATCTTCCTTATACGATAACTCCTTTAATCTTATCCTTTGCCTCATCAAGACTGATGGAATAAACCAGAGCGAACTCAGAAGCCAAAAGCTTATATACCTTCTGCATATTGCGGTCATCACTCATACTGAGTTTCTTTCCCTTTTCTTCCCTTTTCTTTTCTTCCAGTAAAATTCCCTTCAGCATTGCAAACCACTGCCTGCAATCGCAAGAACGAATCACATCTTTAAACTCACGTTCTCTTAGCTTATCATTGGAATTGTACATAGCTTCCATATCAGAAAGCTCCGCAAATATTTCATCCGCCTCTTCCCTGCTGATCAGGGGACGTAAAATATGCCTGTCATTTTCGACCTTGACATACAAGGTACCTGCATTGTCAAATACTGGCTGCAAGGTATAATAACTTTCCTCGCTCTTTAAAAAATCCGGTGTGCCAATTGCCACGACCTCACACACGCCACCATTCTCATATACAAGGATATCACCGATCTGATACATATTTCACCAATCCTGTTCTTTCTCTATATGTGTTTACTCCTTATAAAAAATCTCTTATATAACTTATATTATAGCACAGGAATGCAAATTTTTGTAAGTTCCCTTTAACTGTTTGTGATTAAACAATCAAACTTTTATTTGCGGATAGAAAGCCATCGAAAAAATTTCTTTCCGCCTTTACTATCTTTTTACATAAGAATAATAGGGTACCGTCAGATATTCTCCGGCATGTATCCTGCTGTCAGACAGTCCATTGATCGTCATCACCTCGTTTACATAAGTCTTTTTATCCTTATATCCTGCTGTCATATACTGCTCCGCAATCGTAAGAAGGGTATCTCCTGACTGTACTTCAATCGATGTATAATATTTATAACGAGCATCAGAAGCATTCCTTCCCCAGGCCGCATCTGCGATCAGAAGACTGGACAAAATGACAACCATAACAAATCCCACAATAAAAGCCAAACGCATTCTTCTGTATTTCATAGCCATTCTCCTCTCCGAACATCTGTTTGACTTTATAATAATATTCGAACATCCGTTTGTCAATATATTTTCGAACATATTTTCGGAATGTATGTTTGCTATTTTTTTCTTTCTATGTTACTATTTTCAAAAGAGATTCTAAGGAGCATTCTTTAGATAAGATTGGGAGGGCTATGCTATGCCAACTGGAAAAATAACAAAGAAACAGGAAGAAATCCTTACCTATATCAAACAAGAGATTCTTGATCATGGATATCCCCCCTCTGTTCGGGAGATTTGCGAAGCGGTTCATCTGAAATCTACTTCTTCTGTGCACGCACACTTGGAGACAATGGAGAAAAACGGCTATATTCGCCGGGATCCAACCAAACCACGTGCCATTGAGATCATTGACGATCAGTTTCAGCTGGCCCGCCGGGAAATGGTGAATCTTCCCGTTCTCGGCAAGGTTGCGGCCGGTGAACCCATATTCGCAGAACAGAATATCGAAGATTATTTTCCTGTACCGGCAGATTATATGCCCAATCAGGAATCCTTCATGCTGAAGGTGCAGGGAGAAAGTATGATTGAAGCCGGTATCTTTGACGGAGATATGCTGATCGTTAAGCGACAGGAAACAGCAAAAAATGGGGATATTGTTGTAGCCCTTGTCGATGATTCCGCTACTGTCAAAACCTTCTATAAAGAAGATGGCCACTATCGCCTGCAGCCGGAGAATGCCTCTATGGAGCCGATTATCGTAGATCATGTCTCCATATTAGGACAAGTCTTTGGTGTTTTTCGATTTTATAAATAGCATCCACCAATAAAGAATCATTGTATATCTTTTTTCTCATTGGAACCTAGTTTCCTGTGAGAAAAAAGATATGTTAAAAGGCAGCCTGCCGGCTGCCTCTTCTTTAAATCTGATTATCGCAAAGGATCTTTATCCTCTGTCCTCTGCTTATTCATTTCATTTTATAATTCCACTCTTTTTCCATCCTGCCAGATGTGTTCCAGATCATAAAAACTTCTCTCCTTTTCGGAAAAAAGATGTACGATCACATCACCGCAGTCCATCAAAGCCCACCCAGACTGATAACTGCCTTCCGGCTTTCTGGCTAAAAAGTGCTCTTTTGCTCCGGCATCCTCTACTGCATCAACCAAAGCATTCATCTGGGAACTGTTTGTTGCTGAAGCAATCACAAAATAGTCTGCGATCAGAGAGATTTCCTGAATATCAATCACTTCAATATCACCTGCAAGCTTCTCTTCCAGTGCCCTTACAATAAGAATTGCTTTTTCTTTTGCTGTCATACTATATCCTTTCAAAAGGGTTATCTATGAATTCTTTCTTTATAATATAAATATGTCTTTTCGGTCATTGGATCCAAAACCTTGCCGCTTTTCCTCAGGTAGGAAACCGTATCCTCCAAAATATGCAAAAGACAGGCATCAAGATCCCCAAAAGCTTCCTTCCGAAGCTCCGGTAAACGTTCCTGCTTGTCTCTGCCCGGCTCGATATAATCCGCAATAAATAGAATCTTATCCAAAAGATTCATAGCAGGACAGCCCGTCGTATGAACAAGGATCGCATGACGAATTTTCTCATCTTTTACGCCATATTTTGTTTTTGCAAGGATATAGCCCGCCTTTGCATGAAGCAAAGCCGGATTCTTTTCTTCAAATTCACTGATTTGCATACCATGCTCCAAAATCAGTGCCTTACTTTCCTGATCCGGAAGATTTTTGGCACAGTCATGCAAAAGACCGGCAAGTTCCGCCTGCTCCAGCTCTGCCCCATGCGCCATTGCCAAAGCTGCAGCCGTATAGGTCACTCCGATCGTATGAAGATATCTGCTTTCCTTCAGTTCCTTCCTTAACTGCTTTAAATAGGGTTTTGGGTCCATTTTCATTTCCTCATGCACGGTATAAGCCGTGTTTCATAATGTACTCCTCTGCCTGCTTAGGAAGAAGATAGCGAATTGACTTTCCCATCCTGACCTTCTCCCTGATCATGCTGGAAGATACATCCAGCTCCGGGAAAGACAAAATCCTTACCTTCGCATGATAGTCTGCTTCTACCCTGTGAACTGCTTTCTGAAGAAGCTCATTCTGCAGCTCTTCCCTGTTTGCAATGACCAAAACGGCAAGATTTGCAATTTCCTCTGGGTGATGCCAGGTCGGAAAATCACGGATCGAATCGCCGCCCATCAGAAAATACCAATCCGTATTCGGATAGGTCTTATGGAAGAAAGCAAGGGTATCAGAAGTATAGCTAATCTCACTTCTTTCCGCCTCATATCTGCATAAAGTAAAATAAGGATTATCCGCAATTGCCTTTTCCACCATATCGCAGCGAAAAGCAGCATCGCTGACCTGACTCTCCTGCTTATGGGGAGGATTTGCATTAGGCATAAACCAGATTTCATCCAGCTCCAGCTGTTCTCTGGCACTTTCTGCAATCAAAAGATGTGCAGTGTGGATCGGATCAAAACTGCCGCCCATGATCCCGATTTTTTTATTCATGTCCGGCTCCTACTGAGGAAGAAGAATCCTCTTATTGTCCTTTGACTCTCTATAAAGAATGATTTTTCGGCCGATTACCTGAACAACCTGGGCTCTGGTTCTCTCCGCAAGGGTCTGTGCAAGCTCCTTTGGCTCATCAAAATTATTCTTGAGCACATGCAGCTTGATCAGCTCTCTTGCTTCCAAGGCTTCTGATACTGCCTGTGTCATTTCCGGTGTGATTCCTGACTTTCCAATCTGGAATATCGGATCCATAGTTGAAGCAAGTTTTTTTAAATAAGCACGCTGTTTACTTGTCATCGCTTATCTCCTACTCATAATAATCAAACTCAAGCGAATACATTCTTACTGTATCCCCTTCCTCGAGTCCCAGCTTCTTCAATTCATCCAGAATGCCGTTCTTTTTCATGAAATTCTGGAAGAAGAGGAATCCCTTTTCTGACTCAAGATTTGTATAACCAAGCATTTTTTCAATCTTCGGACCTTCTACCACATAGGCGCCATCCTTAGGATCGATCTCGATGGTATAAGGATCATCCTCAAACTGGTAAAGCTCCGGATCATATTCTGCTTCAAAAACGATCGGTTCATCATCCATCTTCTCAAGCATGGAGGAAACCGCATAAAGGAGTTCCTTTACACCCTTGCCGCTAACAGCGGAAATCGGAAATACCCGGATTCCCTTCGGTTCAAATTCCTTCTTCAGCTCCTCGATATACGGATTGTCCTCCAAAGGAATCGCATCAATTTTGTTTGCCGCGATCACCTGAGGCTTCTTCAGAATATCTACATTATAAGCCTCAAGTTCCTTGTTGATCGCATAATAATCCTCAACCGGATCTCTTCCTTCTACAGAGGCAGCATCCAGGAGATGAATAATCACCTTGGTTCTTTCAATATGGCGCAAGAACTGATGTCCCAGTCCGACTCCCTCTGAAGCACCTTCGATCAGACCTGGAATATCAGCCATAACAAAGCTTTTTGCATCTGGAAGATCTACCACACCCAGATTGGGATTCAGGGTCGTAAAGTGGTAATTGGCAATCTTCGGATTGGCATTGGATACATGTGCAAGCAGAGTAGATTTTCCTACATTCGGAAATCCAACCAATCCAACATCCGCAATCACCTTCAGCTCCAGCTGAACCTCCAGCTCGATTCCGGGCTTTCCCGGCTGTGCATACTTGGGTGCCTGCATCTTTGCCGTTGCAAAATGCATATTGCCCAGGCCGCCTTTTCCACCGTGCAGAACGATCTGTCTCTTGTTGTCTCCCGACATATCCGCAATCACTTTACCGGAAGCAGCCTCCTTGATCACGGTTCCGGCCGGAACCTTCAAAGTGATACTATTACCGGATTTGCCTGTACAACGTTTTTTTCCGCCTTCTTCGCCATTCTCGGCGGCAAATTTTCTTCTGTGTCTGAAGTCTGTCAGGGTATTCAGTCCCTCATCTACTTCAAATATTACATCTCCGCCACGGCCGCCGTCGCCTCCATCCGGACCGCCGTTCGGAACATATTTTTCTCTTCGAAAACTGACATGGCCATCGCCGCCGTTTCCGGATTTAATTATGATTTTGGCACGATCTGAAAACATCGTATCACTCCTGAATCTTTTTGCTGATGATTAATAAATAACCGTTTTTCTAAATACACAAACAGGCTGCCTTATAAAAGGCAGCCTGCAGGATTTCACTGATTAGTCTTCAACCGGATAAACAGAAGCAACTTTCTTGTCTCTGCCTTTTCTTTCGAAACGAAGAACTCCGTTTGATGTAGCAAATAAGGTATCATCCTTGCCACGTCCAACATTAAGACCCGGATGGATCTTTGTTCCACGCTGTCTGTAAATAATATTTCCGGCTAAAACGAACTGTCCGTCTGCACGTTTTGCGCCCAGTCTCTTAGACTCAGAGTCTCTGCCGTTCTTTGTAGAACCAACACCCTTTTTATGAGCGAAAAACTGAAGATTCATTTTCATCATCGTTTACACCTCCTCGAAAAAAACCTTAATAAATTCCTGACCATAAGTCTCCTGTATGGAAAGTAAACCAATAGAAAGGGACTGCAAAAGCAATTGAATATCCTTTCTTTTGTATTTCTCAATTCTGCAGGAAATCATTCCCGTCTCTTCATCGGAAGACACTTCCGGAATTAGCTCTGTCAGCTTTTCAATGGAATTTATTGTATTGATCACAAGGACTGAAATCCCTGCACATACAATATCCTCGCCTTCTTCCGCATATCCGCTGTGACCTTCACTTATGAAGCCGACCAGATTTTTTTCTGCATCCTGATAAATGGTTACTTTGTTCATGACAGTTAATTACTTGTTGATCGCTTTGATCTGTACTTTTGTATAAGACTGTCTGTGGCCGTTTTTCTTATGATATCCGGATTTTCTCTTGTATTTGTATACGATGACTTTCTTTGCACGGCCTTCTTCAACAACATCTGCTGTTACTGTTGCACCTGCAACTGTCGGCTGTCCAACTACAAGCTTGTCATCACTTACTGCGAGAACCTGATCAAAAACGACTTCTTCTCCGGCATTAGCTCCAAGTTTCTCAATGGTAATGATATCGCCTTCTGAAACTTTGTACTGCTTTCCGCCTGTGGCAATAATTGCGTACATCTATGGCACCTCCTGTTATCATTACTCGCCAGTTACGGTGGCCCATGCTATATGGGCATACTTCTACCTCACTGTGCGGCATACCTCTGTATACTATCATCTTCCCCAGTCTGCGTCAATTACTTTTTCCTATTTTTCATCTTTTTTTGCTTTTTTCATACTTTCTAGAACAATGCGTTTCGCTAGCGACATATTTTCTCATTGCTCCCTCAGCTGCTCCCAAAGGGGCTTTCTAACCTTTTTTCTGGTAATCTCCATAAGTCGAAGCTGGGTAAAGCCAAAGACCTGCACCCGATTCGGATCTTCCTTGACCGCCTCCCTCATATAAGCCAAAAGCTTCTCCTCAGCTTCCTTATCATGCATATCAATGAAGTCGATCAAAATAATCCCCGATAGATTTCTTAAACGCATCTGCTCAGCTGCCTCCCTGGCTGCCTCCAGATTCACCTTAAGAAGCGTTTCCGCTTTGCTCTTTTTTGCAACATTCTTGCCGGTATTAACATCAATGACCGTAAGTGCCTCCGTTACCTGAATGATCAGATAGGCGCCGCTTTTCATCCAAACCTTTTCCCTGCAGGCCGCCTCAATCTGTTCTTTGACAGAATACAATTTTGACAAGGGTAAAAGAGCATCCTGATAAAAGCGGAGTGAAAAGCCCTTTTCCTCCAGCTTTTCCTTTACGTCAGGCAAATCTGTCACGATTTCCTGATAGCTTCCGGAGGAAAGGCCATACAGATATGACAGATACTGCTCCTCAGCTGACCAAAGGCAAGTGAAGCATTTCTTGTGCTTCCAAAGTTCCAGCTTTTGTCTGCTTTCCCTAATCAACTTTTCTGCCTGCTCCCGCAGTTCTTTCTCTGTTCTCTCTGCAGCACTGCTTCTGGCCAAAAGTCCGGCTTCCTCTATTTCTTCTTCCGAGAGGCAAGCCTTCATGCATTCTTCCAGCTGCTGCCGAATTCTTCTTTTCTTTTTGTCAGAAAGCTTTGAAGAAATCCCTACACCTTTTTTGCCCATCGTATAAATCAGGTCCGGACTTTTAAATTCGATGGCCGAAGTCAGACTGGGGTGCTTTTTCTTCTGTCCCTCCTGCGAAACCTGAACAATGATCTCATCGCCAGCAGACAATTTTTCCCTTGTCCGTCCGTTTCTGCAATGCAGGTGCTGCTGCTTATCTAAGGGATAATAACAATCCTCCCCTGTTCCGATATCAACGAAAGCCGCATTGATATTTGAAACAATGCGGCTTACTTTACCAATATAGATGTTTCCTAAAGCAACAGACTTTTCTTTCCCCTGAAGAACCGCTTCCCGCAGCTTTCTTTCCTCGAAAAGGCCGCAAAAAAGCTTGTCCTCATAGTCTGTGATCAGAACTCTCTTCATTTATTACTCCCTGTATGCCAGCTCCGTCAAAAGCTCATCCCAGGTGATTCCCTTCTCCACCATCAGAACCATCATATAGTAAAGATAATCAGACAACTCATAGCGAACGGCATCTAAATCCTCATTCTTTGATGCGATAATGATCTGAGCCATTTCTTTTCCTAACTTTTCAAGAAGCTTGTCCTCTCCGCTGCTCATCAGATAATTCGAATAGGAGCCCTCCTTGGGATGCTGCTTGCGATCAGAAATGGTATTGTAAACATCCTCTAAAGCTGTTTTCGGATTCTTTGCAGAAACATCCTTCTTAATAATGTCATAGAAGAAGCAGCTCCTGTTGCCAGTATGGCAGGCTGCCCCAATCTGCGATACCTTGGCAAGAATAGTGTCATGATCACAGTCAGCCGTAAGGGACTTCACATACTGATAATGACCCGAGGTATCCCCCTTGACCCAAAGCTCATTTCTGCTTCGGCTCCAGTAGGTCATCTTGCCGCTGGTCAGGGTATGATAAAAGGCTTCCTCATTCATATAAGCCAGCATAAGAACATCATTATTCTTGTAATCCTGAACAATAACCGGAACCATACCATCTGAATTCAGTTTGAGATTTTCCCATTTCAAAAGAGGTTCAAAGCAATTTACCTTTATGCGGTTACTGATCAGATCATTTTTAATCTTCATCATATCCACATCCAGCATGCTCTGATATTCAAAGGCTACGCCGGAAATATTGCTCTTGCTCAGGATTTCCTTTACTTCTTCGAAATCAAATCGGTCATACACCGGCTCGATCGGCAGACTTGTCATATCCGATACTGACATCACCATCTTTTGATCCTTCAGCACCAAAAGCTTCACTGATTTCTCGATCAGCTCCTTATGCTTAAAGAGAATGTCAACATCAGAAAGATAGAGTAGGACTTTCTCATTTCCGAATCTCGCCGTACTATCCTTCAAAAGCTGTACCGCATTCTCAGAGCTTCCGTCAATCATGATGCTGGAACATCTAACAAATAAGTAATTGCGGACATCCTCCATCTGTTCCATAAATCCGCCGGCTGTTACCGGCATTTCTGCCGAATAGCATACGTCCTTTAAAAGCTTAAGGTTTTCTCTGTGTTCCTGCAGATCTGCTGCCTCATCGATCACATAAAGGTGATCCACTCCTGTATTATTCAGCACTCTGATCAAAGAAAAAATATCCTTCTTTGAATAGCTTTTTCTGCTGTTTTTTCCTGTATAAATCTTTCCTTTGCTCAAATAAAGAAAAGCGGAAAGGTCTTTAAATCGCATTTTTTCTCCTATATAACACCCTTTGTCGATGGAATTCCCTTGATTCTGGGATTTTTAGCAAGTGCCTCGCAAAGTGCTCTGCCGCATGCCTTAAACATGGCTTCCATCATATGGTGCGCATTCACACCATCAATTACCCTTATATTGATATTCATCATTGCCGAATAGGAAAGTGCATAGAAAAATTCCTTCACTGTTTCGCTTTCCATGCTGCCTACCCTTTCAACCGGAAAATCCGCCTGAAAAACCAGGTAAGGTCTGCCTGAGAGGTCGATGACACAATGCGCCAGGCTCTCATCCAAGGGCACAAAGCTACTGCCGAAGCGGTTGATTCCAGCCTTATCTCCGATTGCCTCACGAATCGCCTGTCCCAGCACAATTCCCACATCCTCAACCGTATGATGGTTATCCACCTCGAGATCTCCATCTGCTGTAAGCTCCAGATCGAGCAGACCATGCTTGGCAAAGCTGTTCAGCATATGATCGAAAAAACCGATTCCAGTATCGATTTTTGCTTCACCGCTTCCATCAAGATCAATCCGGCATGAAATTTTCGTTTCTTTTGTTATACGGTTTACTTCCGCACTTCTTCCCATTCTTTTTTCCTCCGGATTACTTTTCAAAGCGCACACGAATTGAATTTGCATGTGCCGTCAGCTGCTCTGCCTCCGCAAAACGGATAATATCCTCGTGTACCGGCTCAAGTGCCTCTCTGGAATAGGAAATCACAGAAGATTTCTTAATGAAATCATCCACTGACAAAGCAGAGAAGAACTTAGCTGTACCATTTGTCGGAAGCACATGGTTCGGGCCTGCAAAATAATCGCCCAAAGGCTCACTACTGTAGGAGCCAAGGAAAATCGCACCTGCATTTCTAACCTTGGTCATATCTGCAAAAGGATCCTTTGTTACAATTTCAAGATGCTCAGAAGCAATCTCATTTACCGCATCAATTGCCTCATCCATATTCTCTGCAATCAGAATATAGCCATAAGAATCCAGAGATTTCTGAATGATTTCTTTTCTGGAAAGGATCTTTAAAAAGCCGTCAATCTCATCTGATACCTTCTGCGCAAGTTCCCGATCTGTAGTAACAAGAATTGCGGACGCCATCTCATCATGCTCTGCCTGAGACAAAAGATCCGCTGCAACAAATCTCGGATTTGCTGTTTCATCCGCCAGAACAAGGATCTCACTCGGGCCAGCGATAGAATCAATACTTACATGACCGTAAACCTCTCTCTTGGCAAGTGCAACATAAATATTGCCCGGTCCTACGATCTTGTCAACCTTCGGAATGCTTTCTGTACCAAAAGCCATCGCTGCGATTGCCTGTGCACCGCCTACCTTATAGATAACATCAGCACCGGCTTCCTTTGCAGCCACCAGAGTTGTTGCGCAAACCTTGCCCTCTTTATTCGGCGGTGTACACATGATAATTTCATCAACACCTGCCACCTTTGCCGGAAGGACATTCATCAATACGGAAGAAGGATATACTGCCTTTCCGCCCGGTACGTAAACACCTGCACGGTGCAAAGGTGTGATCCTCTGGCCTAAGATAATGCCGCTCTTTTCTGCATCAAACCAGCTCTGTCTTTTCTGTTTTTCGTGGAAGGAACGGATATTGACAAGAGCTCTCCTCATTACAGCCAAAAGCTCATCATCAACCTCTGCATAAGCCTCATCGATTTCTTCCTGGGTAACGATGACATTTTCCTTGCTCAGTTCCGCCTTATCAAACTCTCTTGTATAAGCAAAAAGAGCCTCATCCCCATTTTTCTTTACATTGTTGACAATCTCAGTGACCGCATCCTCAAACTTGCCATAGCTGGACGGACTTCTCTTCAGCAGATCCTCCAGAATATTCTTGCGGCTTTCCTCTGTCAAATCTAAAATTCTCATTTATTTTTCCTCCTTCAATACCCGGTTCAAGGTCTGGATCAATTCGGTAATTCTTTCATGCTCCATACGCATACTAACCTGATTTACTACCATTCTGGCTGAAAGAGGGCAAACCTCTTCCAATACCACAAGACCGTTTTCCTTCAAGGTAGAACCTGTTTCCACAATATCGACGATCACCTCGGAAAGTCCGACAATCGGAGCCAGCTCAATAGAGCCATTCAGTTTGATAATCTCCACAGTTTGATTTTTGGTATTGTAAAAATAATCCTTTGCGATTTTCGGATACTTGGTCGCAACCCTGATCAGCTCATGATGCTGCAGCTTGTCTTCTGCTTCCTTCGGACCACAGACACACATTCTGCACTTTCCGAAACCAAGATCCAGAACCTCATAGATATTGCGGCCTTCTTCCATGATGGTATCTTTTCCTACAATACCAATATCTGCCGCACCGTATTCTACATAAGTAGGCACATCCGGCCCCTTGGATAAGAAAAACTTCATTTTGAGATCTTCATTAACAAAAATCAGCTTTCTGGTATCCTTATCTTCCATTTCCCTGCAGGTAATCCCAGCCTTATCCAAAAGCTTCATGGTTTTATCTGCAAGTCTTCCCTTGGTAAGGGCAAAGGTTAAATATCTCATTTATTTTGTCTCCTGATCCAATACGATCACTTCTGCTATCTCATGCTCTTTTGCATACTCGCTGCAGTCAGCCTCTGTCATACCATCCTTACGCATCATAACAACGGTTCTTCCCTCTTCGCGCAATTGCCTTGCCTGCTGAATTGCTTCTTCCCGCTTTCTCTCTGCATAAAGGATCAATATTCGTTCTACCGGAATAGAAACCGCAATCTTCTGACGTTCCAAGGCAAGCATCAGCTGATCCACCATAACAACCGCACCAACCGCAGGTGCCTGCTTTCCAAAATAACGAAGCAGGTCGTCATAGCGTCCGCCCTTTACGATCGCTTCTCCGCTGCCGAAGGTATATCCATCAAAAATGATTCCCGTATAATAATCATAAATGCTCAAAAAGCTAAGATCAAAGGAAAGATAAGACGCATAGCCATAAGCAGAAAGCACATGATAGAGCTCGCTGAGTCTGTCAATCGCAGCCATGGCAGCCGGAATATCTTCTACAAAAGATCTTGCCTTATTCAAAGCCTCTACTGTTCCGGTAAAGGTAGGAAGTGCTTCAAAAATCGAAATGATCTTCGGTGAAACCTTTCTCTCCTCAAGGATCTCATCTGCCGCATAATAATTCTTAGAACAGATCAGATCGCGGATGCTTTCCTCGGTATCCACATCAATTCCGGCTGCTTCACAAATCGCCTTATAAAAGCCGACATGACCGACACTGATCTGAAATTCCTTCAGTCCGGCCTGAAGAAAGCATTCAATTGTAAGCGCTATCATCTCCGCATCGGTATCTACACTGTTATCACCAATACATTCCGCACCAACCTGAGTCGTTTCCTTTAGTCTGCCCTGATAGCTGGAATTATTGATAAAGGTATTTCCAAGGTAGGAAAAGCGCAAAAGGCTGTCATCCTCTGCAAAATATTTCGCTGCAGCCCTGGCAATAGACGGCGTAATGTCCGGTCTCAAAACAAGGGTATTTCCTTCTCGGTCAAAAAATTTAAAGAGATCTCTGGATGGCGTTGTACCGATCTCCGAACTGAATACATCAAAGAACTCAAAAGCCGGTGTCTGAATCGGCTGATAGCCGTAGCGGCGAATCACACCGTGCAGCCTCTCCTGCATGATCATCTTCCTTGCACATTCTGCATCATATATATCTCTTACACCTTCCGGTGTATGTAACAATTTATCTTTCATTTTTGCCTCCAGCACTTTAGTCTGCTAATATGCTACCATGGCAGAGTATAAAATTCAACCTTAAATTCCAAACTCCTTACTTTTCCTCATCCCTAATTGAAAGATCCTTCTGCAGCATCTCCAGATAAGGAACCCATAGTCCGTTCGGTGTATAAAAAAAGAAGTCCTCTTCTAATTCTTCTCTTCGGAAGCTCTTCCTTCCGCCTGCCTTCATTCTCTCCCAAAAGCCCATCATTTTCTCATATCGAAGATAATAAAATTCTTCTCTTTCCGTAAAATAGATCAGCAGAAAGGTGATTCCCTCCTGTTTTTCAAACTTGCTCATAAAGCGAATCTGATGTTCATGAATATTCTGAAGAGGAAAGGTATCACTTTTGCACTCTTTCGCATCAAATGCAACTGGGATTCCCTGCACAAGACCGATATAGTCAACCGTACTTTTCTGGTCGAAATAAGCCAGGGTGATATGCCGGCTCTTCTGATCAATATTAATCGGTGTTATCGGTGTCGGGATTTTCTGTATCAGGGCCAGATTTTCATCTGCATATTTTTCATTTGTATGATTGATGAGATCTTCCAGGGTAGAACCACGCAGACCCCTTGAATTCCAGGTTGCCATTATTTCTTCTCATTTTCTGACCGGTACATTCCCCTTTTCAGCATGGTTGTCGGTCCCAGTCTCCTGTCCTTTTCCGGTTCGTAGAAAAGCTTATTTTCAAACAAAATCCGCACCTGCCCATCGCTGATCTCCAGGCAATTCACACAGCAATTCAGCTGGGACAGTTCCCAGAATTCAGATAGAGGCAGCTTTTTCAGATAAAGCAGCATGGATCTGATCATCGCTCCATGACAGCAGACAGCAACATTTCCCTCCGGAAGGCTTTTTTCCAGCGGAAGAAGAAGTTCATCAATCGACCTTCTTCCTCGTTCCAGGAGTGCTTCATAAGACTCCCCGCCCTCCTCAGGATGGTAACTCTCCGGATTTGTAAAGCAATCACGGTACTTTTTCAGACGGGGATCGCTCCCAATCTTCGGAATCACCATGCCTTCCAAGGCACCAAAGCCAAACTCGACCAAGAGTTCCTTCTTTTCAATCTGACATTGGGATTTTGTTTCTTCTCTTATCAGTTCTGCTGTACGGTAGGCACGAAGAAGAGGACTGGCATAAATACGGTCAAAGGAAATTCCTTCCTCCTTCAAACGCCGACCGGTTATTCTTGCCGTTTCTTCCCCGGCTTCATTCAACGGAATATCCGTTCTGCCCTGCACTCTTCTTTCATGATTCCAGGCAGTCTCTCCATGCCTGATCAAATATGCTTTCATCTACACTTCTCTTTTCTTAAAATTTGCCTCATACATCATACATGATTCGCCTCAAATCTTCAACAAAAAGAATCCTGCTCTCAGGATTCTCCGCGCGCGAGCGGAATGCGAAAGCATTATTTTCCTTGCCGCGAGCTGCGCATCCTTGTTTTTTTATCGTATAGGAACAAAGTTCCTATGCGATAAAAAAATCTCCGGCAGGAATTCCTGCCGGAGAACAAATACCATAGCTTATTTTTTTATTCGCGACGTCTTCTACGTCTTCTCGGAGCATTTTCAGTTGAAACTGTCTCTGCAGAAGCTGTGCTTACCGGACTTGTTTCAGCCTGGCTGCTTTTTTCTGCTGCAAGAGGACTTTCCTCTGTTCCGCCTCTTCTGCGTCTGCGTCTTACGCCACCCTCCGCAAGAGATGCTGCCGGAGTTGCTTTCGCTGCCGCCGGCTTAACCGAACTTGGACTTACTGCCGGCTTTACTGCTTCCGGCATCTTCGGTGCTACTACCGGTTTTGGTGCAATAACAGGTTTAGGACTTACCGGTGTTTTTGTCTCTGTCTTTACCGGAGCCTTTGTTTCTTTCGGTGCTGCTGCAGCTGCCTTTACCGCTCCTGCTGCACCTCTTCTACCTCTTCTTCCACCGCCTGCTCCGGCTCCAAAGGAGCCTACCGGTACCGGTTCTGTCGGAAGGGGCGGTTTTACCCTGCCAGCCTTCTTGATTGCCTGATTCGGGCAAAGATCATAGAATTCCTGATTCTTGATCTCGATTGCATTTTTCTTGATGACATGAATCATGCCCTCGCTTCCGGCGATGACACCTACCGGAGCTGCCGCCTTACATGCACCACAGCCTTTGCAGGCCGCCGGATCAATATAAATCTCATAAGCACCCGGACAAACCAGAGCCTTGCAGCTCTTTCTCTTGGTGTGCATATCAAATTCAGCTTCGTTATTTTCAATCAGCTTCAGGAGCTGATCTGCTACCGTATATGAAAGATCACAGTCTGCACATTCCCTGATCACATCGAGAATTTCCTTCAGCATCTCGACATCATCATTCTGTCCCTTGCCGTTTACCACATCCTGCAGAATTGCAAAAACCTGGCGAAGACCGTCACGACACATCACACCCTTGCCGCAGGAATTCTTGAGGCCTTCCTTTACAATACGATAGGATACATCAACCGGGCAAAGGCTTGCATCACTTTCTACCTGAGCAGCCAGATCAACAAGTTCCTTTAACGCTTCGTCTGTTACTCCACAGATTCTTTCCATTTGCTTACCTCCGTTCCGATTAATATTCTGTCCACATCTTTACACGATTGATCTGGCAGCGCAGGTCACACTGCAGACAGCGTGATGCCTCGCATCCGGACTGTTCCGGAGTAAAGCCAAAATCAACAGGAGTAAAGGATCTGCTTCTCTTATCAATAGATTCTACGGTAAGCTCTTCTCTCGGGATTCTGTTCATGCCCTCGTTCTTTCCGATCTTCGGATCAGCCGGGCCTCTTTCAAGCAGAACCTCTTCGATATTGCCGTCTCCGCCAAGATAGATATCTACAGCTGACGCTGTCTCACGTCCACCCTGAATGCCAAGGATAACGGATTTTGTACCTGTAATGCAGTCGCCTGCAGCAAAAATGCCTTCCTGAACAGTCTCATGGCCTTCCTTCATCTCCGGGAAGCCAAAACGGTTCAGCGCGATACCAAAGTCTGCTGTAAGATCTGTTTTCTGTCCCATAGCAAAGATGATATAATCGCCCGGTTCAATATGATCTACATCGTCCTCGCGGTCTACCTCCAGACCATTGGGTCCGAAGCGGAAGCCGGTGATATTTGCATATCGTAACCCTTCCAGCTTATCCTTGCTTCCAATGATCTCCAGGTTCGTTGTACCGTCATGAACCTCTACACCTTCTTCCTTTGCCTGCTCGATCTCTTCATCGTCAGCCAGCATATCTTTTCTCTGCTCCAGACAGAAAAGAGAAACCTTTGCACCAAGCTTTGCAGATGTTCTGGCTGCATCAAAGGCTACATTTCCGCCACCGAGAACGATGATCTTTGCGCCCTCATGTACATTCGGATCAGACTCACCTGCGGAAATCTTATGAAGGAATTCTACCGCTGTTGTATGCTTATCGCACTGATCGCCGCCCTTAATGACAGCATCCTTGCCGGCCTGTGTACCTACCGCAAGTACTACCGCATCATAATCCTTCTTTAATTCCAGAGCATTTTCGATCTTCTTTCCGGTTTCAAGCTTTACACCATGCTCGAGAATCGCGGAAACCTCGCTGTCTACAACCTCTCTCGGAAGTCTGTAGGAAGGAATGCCGTACTGCATATAGCCACCAGTCTTTTCGTTTCTCTCGAATACCGTTACATCATGTCCCTGCTTTGCCAGATAGAAAGCGGAAGTCATTCCTGTGGGGCCTGCTCCGATTACGGCAACTTTTTTGCCCGTAGCGGCTTTAACCAGAGATTTTTCCTTCCAAATCTGTTTATCATCGTGCTCGCAGGCATAACGCTTCAGATTGCGGATAGAAAGCGGATCATTCAAAGAAGAACGCTTACACTTGGATTCACAGGTATGCACACAAACAAGACCAAGTGCATGTGGGAAGGGAACCTTCTCACGAATCACGGCAACTGCCTCTGCATTCTTGCCTTCCTTAACCAGTCTGATATATTCCGGAATATCAATATGTGCCGGACACTCTGCCTGGCAGGGGATCAAAGCCTGTGCCTTCGGGATATCTGTACGGAAGACGCCTTCCATATCCTGAAGAGCGCCGGTAGGACAGACCTCAACGCAGGCGCCGCAGAACTGGCAGTCTGCCTCTACAAGCGGCTTATCGCCCTCTGTTCCCACATAAACCTCATAGGTTTCTTCTTTTTTGTTGAGCTGAAGAATACCAACACCACGAACATCCTTACATGCACGAATACATCTGCCGCAGGAGATACATCTCTCCATCTCACGAACAATCAGCGGATTCTTAGTATTGATGAATGTTGTTGTCTTGGTAATATCACGCATACGGCCATGTACAGAGTTTGTTTCCTGCATCATTGCCTGGAATTCGCATTTACCGTACATTTTACAGGATGTACAGTCATGCGGATGTCCCGCCAGCATAAATTCCATTGCCACACGACGGATCTGCTCAAGTCTTGCTCCCTTGGTTGAGATTTTCATTCCCGGTTCAACAATTGTTTTGCAGGATAACTGAGCACCTTCTTTACCTTCAATATTAATTACGCAGAGCTTACAGCCACCACGGCTTTCAAGATCCGGATGGGAACAGATATGCGGAATATAGATACCGGCAGCAAGAGCCGCACGAAGGACATCCTGCCCCTCTTCCGCTTCTACTCTGACTCCATCAACGAAAATTTCTACTTTCGCCACAATTTCCTCCTTTTGAAACACACAACAAAATGCAGCTCTATCATTTTCCTCGCATCCCAGCGAAGCATTTTATCTCATAGGAAAATTTCCTACGAGATAAAATATAAAGCCTAACTTGTCTTAATCATATCAGATAGATTTTTCTGCTTCAAGCTAACTTACGTTATATAATCTGCACAAATGATGCAAGTTTTTCAATAATTGATACATCCCTTCTCTTTAGAGAAAGGCTGATGAAAGCCTTCTCCTTAGAAGGGTCCGACATCATTTGCTTTGGCATTTACTTTGCCGTCTCTTGACTCTGCCGAAAGCAGGATCTCGCCTACTGTATGCATTGCTTTCAAGGATGAAATCTGAAGATCTGTATCATCTACCGGAAATCCGACTCTCTTGCCCGGCTTCTGGCTGGAAAGCATTTCTTCATAGGAAGATCGAATGGTTCCGGCTACAAGATAGGACAGCTTTGTAAGAAACTCGCCCTCGCTCTTGCAGCTTTTCCAGATCTTTGTCGTAACCTCCATGATCTTCTGTTCATCAAATGCGACGTCTTCATCCTTGCCTTTTATCTGATCCGCAACTTTTTTTACCTCTTCATCTGCATTTTGCAGCTCTTTGGGGCCCTTTGCGATCAGTTTTATATTCTGATTCTTTAAATTTCGATGAAAGACTCTTGTTGCCTCTTCTTCCTCCATGAGAAGAAGGGAAAAATCCTCATCTACCAGATATTCTACGATTTTTTTCTCAATCTTTTCCATTCTGTTCTCCAAAAAACAAAGGCAGATGCTATACCACCTGCCTTTGTATCAATCTTACCTCGAATGCATATCCTGCATATTAGATTTTATTCTTCCGGATCAACGAATTCATCGGAATCCATATACGCTACACACTCTTTTGCAGCAATACGTCCTGAGTTGATTGCATATGACATGGTAGAACCCGGATTGTAGAAGCAGTAGGAATCAGCAAAGATTGTTGCTGTATCATTACCGCATGCATAAAGACCCGGAATCGGCTCATACTCATCATTCAGAACCTGCATGTTATCGTTTACTTCGATTCCGCCGAGTGAACCATATCCGGACGGGAAGTGACGAGCTACATAGAAAGGTGCTGTCTGAATCGGTTTCAGGAATCTGTGATCCTTTGTGAACTGCCAGTCATAACCTCTCATGCTGCCGTTGCACATGTCATTGTACTCAGCGATTGTAGCCTTAAGGTTCTTCTCATTGATACCTGTCTCTGCGCAAAGCTCTTCGATAGAATCAAATTTCCAGAAGTTTGTCTGTCCGGAATCCTGATCATCAAGGCCTTCATGCAGCATGGAAAGACCGTTTGCCTCAATACCCTTATGGTTAAGGAAGAGGTCAAGCTCTTCATCCCATTTGTCCATGTGTGTAATTCCATGATGATAGGTAATGTAATCAAGGCCATGCTCTTTGTAATAATCAACGATATCCTGATCAATAATAGAGAAGCCGGCATGGTTCTTCTGAAGAAGAAGGGAGTTTCCGGTATAGGTTGTATTGTCCATGATCTCTTCATTGATAAAGCGCTTGCCATCCAGGTTAACCATCAGGTTCGGCTGACGCATAACCTCTGACAGAGTCTTGAAGATATCTGTTGTACCCGGAGTATTGTAGGTAACTTCCATGTTGATCTTTGCTTTTCTTCCGCCGATGTTCCAAACCATGTTGATACCATCGCCGTCAATGCCCGGAATACGGAATGTGAACATATCAACGCCCCATTTCCAGCCCATGTACTGCTCGATCATGTCTACATTGTTACCGATACCGCCTGTACCTACGATAACGCAGTTGCAAAGGCACTCGATCTCTTCGCCGTTCTCATCAACAGCCTTAACACCGCGAACCTGTCCCTGAGAACCTGTCAGAATTTCTGTTACCGGAGTGTTGAAGAGGATTTCTCCACCGATTTCCTGTACATACTCTGTCAGTCTCTTGTTCATAATAGATGCAGAACGCTCGCTCGGCTTATTGGAACCGGGCATCTTAACCATGTGCTGTGTGCAGTGTGAATTCTTGAAATATTTAAATACGCCAAGGAATTCTACACCGATATTCTGCAGCCACTCAATGGTCTCTGAGGACTGATTGAACCAACGACGTACCAGTCTGGCATTGCTTCTCCAGTGAACATACTCCATAAAGAAGTTAAATGCATCATCCTTTGTAAAGTCGTTTGTCATATTTTCTTTCTGCATCTGGGACTCAAAAGCAAGAAGCGCCATACCCATGTTAGCAGCACCACCTGATGTATTTGATTTCTCAAATGCAACAGCAACACCACCACCTGTTGCGTTTAAGCTCTCCTGAGCCTGTGTAAGAGCAGCCAAAGCGGACATACCGCAGCCAACTACTACAACATCTGCTTCCATCTGTTTCATTAAAGTTTCCTCCTAACCTTTTCAATTAGTCACGCATAATCAACGTTAAACCCATTATAAACTGTGTAAAAAATTCGTTCAATATCTATTTGGCATATTTCACATTTCATTTTTTGCATCAGTTAATTTATTATACAAAATCACGAATCAATGCTTTGAATTCCCTGGGTTCTTCGATTGTAAACGTCTTTTGGGAAAGCTTTTCCAGCTGTCCTTCCAATTGCGGAAAAACCAATTTATAAGCAAAAAGTGCCTGGTAATTTCCCTTTTTCATCTGCTTTTCATAACGCAGAGCATCGCCATACTTCCTATCCCCGACGATCGGATGTCCGACCGAAGCCAGATGTGCTCTGATCTGATGGGTCTTTCCGGTGATCAGTTCTACCTCCAGAAGGGTCGCCTCCTCCCAGATTTCCAAAGGCTTATATGCAGTCAGAATCTCCGACGCTCCTTCAAAAGGCTTTTTTCTGATCTGAACTTTATTTGTTTTCTCATCCTTAAGCAGATAGCCCTCAATTCTTTCTTCCTTTTTAACCTGACCGGCAACGATGCATTTATAATATTTTCCGATTTTTCTTTCCTTGATCAGTCTGTTGATCTCCTGTACTGCCGGAAGACTCTTTCCTGCAATCAGAATTCCTGCCGTGTTCCGATCAAGCCGGTTGCAGACAGAAGGCTTGAAGGTCTGCAGGCTTTCCTTTGTGACCTCTCCCTTTTGCATAAGGTAAGCCAGCATCTCTTCGTTCAAAGAAAGATCCCCCTTTGCCGCCTTCTGAGAAAGGATCCCTGCAGGCTTATTCAAAAGAAGGATCTGATCATCCTCGTAAATTACGTGAAGATGCTCTGCCCCGACCCTGTCCTCTTTTTTCATTTTCTTTTCCATAAACTTTTCAAGGGTATCCTCTGCCAGATAAAGCTGGACAAGATCTCCCTCCTGCAGCTTTTCTTTTCCATCTGCCTTTTTCCCGTTTAATTTAATGTTTTTCTTACGCAGCATTTTATATACAAAGGAAGAAGGTGCCTTGTTCAAATATTTCAGCAGAAGCTTATCCAATCTTTGTTCTGCCTCGTTTTTTCCGATCTTCAGTTCTCTCATTTTTTCCTTCCTATAAATCAAAAGGACATACTGAATTCAAAATGAACCCGGTATGTCCTTTCCCCCTCGTATCAATTACTTGTCTGAACTCAAATTGTAGAAATCTCACCGTCTGCATCTGCAGCCTGTGCCGGAGCGACGCTCTGACCATTCAATTCTCTTCTGTTTGTGGTAACCACTCTCTGGCTTTCCTGAAGATCTCTGATCAAAGTATCATAGTTGGCCTTGCTTGTCTCAAGTGCATGAGCCAGAATACTCTCCATTGTTTTCATCATATCATCTGTGTAAGCAATCGCACTCTGACGGATCTCATTGGCATCTGTTGTTGCCTTATCCATGATTTCCTGTGCCTGCTTTGTTGCAATAGAAACGATTTCATTTGCCTGCGCATAGGCCTGCTGCATGATCTGGTGTTCACTTACCAGTTCATTGGTCTGAATCTGTGCTTCTGCAATAATGGAATCTGCCTTTGCCTGTGCATCTGCAAGGATTGCTTCCTTATTGCTGATGATCTTCTGATATTTGCGAATCTCATCCGGTGTTTTTGCCTTCAGTTCGCTCAGAAGGGAATCAATTTCATCTTTATCTACGATAATTTTCTGGTTGGAGAAGGTCTGAAATTTACAATCTCCGATATATTCCTCGATTTCTTCAATGATCTCTTCAATTCTGCTGGCCATCTTTACATCAGCTCCTTTATTTTTTTGTTTGCTTTTTGGTTTATTCTATCAATTAATTCTTCCGGTACAAATTTGGAAATATCCGCACCGAAAGCCACTGCTTCTCTTACTGTTGCAGAGCTCAGATAGGAATACTCAAGACTCGTCATCAAAAAGAGCGTCTCAATCTTGGAATTCAAGGCATGATTCGTCTGTGCGATCTGAAGCTCATATTCAAAATCTGTCACCATGCGAAGACCGCGAATGATCACATTGGCATCCTTCAGCTCCGCATAATCAGCAAGAAGCCCCTGAAAGGCTTCTATTTTAACATTCGGAAGATCCTTTGTCACTTCCTTTAACATACTAACACGTTCATCTTCGGAAAACAACGGATTTTTAGCCTTATTTACCAGCACGCCAACGATCAGTTCGTCAACAAATCCGGCCGCTCTCCGAATAATATCAAGGTGTCCTAATGTAACGGGATCAAAAGATCCCGGATAAATGGCTCTTACCATACTGCTCCTTTTGCTATGCCTTCTTTTTTAAGAAAACATGCATATTTGTCTTATATTTTTTGATTCTGCTGATTTCATAACCAAGCCCTTCAGCATATGAAAAATCAGTATGCAGATCCGCTTCTACGATCAGCAGAGAATCCTCTGTTAGAATAGGGGAATCCACCAAACAGGTCAACACAGCCTTCTCCAGCTCTTTTCCATAGGGCGGATCCATAAAAACAATATCAAAGCTTCCCAACTTCTCTATAGAACGAAGGGCAGGAATCACATCCTGACTGAAAATCATAGCCTTCTCGGAAAGCCCTGTAAAGTCAAGATTCTCCCTGATGCACTTCTGTGCCGCCCTGGCTGAATCCACAAAAACCGCCAGCTCTGCGCCCCGGCTCAAGGCTTCGATGCCGATCCCGCCGGTTCCACCGAAAAGATCCAGAAAGCGGCATCCGTAAAGACTCGGCTGCAGGATATTAAAAAGGGTTTCCTTAATCTTATCCGTTGTCGGTCTGGTCTTCATTCCCGGAACCGATTTTAAGGGAAGATGCTTTGCACTTCCTGCAATTACCCGCATAAAGCTCCTTTCAATACGCTTCCTTTTGCTTTTTGAATGCACCGGTCCAATCCGTATTTCCTTAATTTTGTTCCTTCAGAACATCCTTATTTTTCAGAACATAATCGATTAAGGAAATAACCGTCAGGATCAGGGCGATATATACCACAATCTGTGTCAGAATCTGCCAAAGGGGATTCTGCAGATTTAGGATCAACATGATCACCATTACCATCTGGAAGGTTGTCTTAAACTTCCCCCAGTAGCTTGCTGCGATCACGATCTGATTCTCAGCTGCGATCAATCGGAAACCACTGATCGTGAACTCTCTGCAGATAATGATAATGACGATCCAGGCCGCCAGCTGTCCGGTTTTCACCAAACAGATCATAGCCGTGCATACCAAAAGCTTATCTGCCAAAGGATCCATGAATTTACCAAAATTGGTAACCAGGTTATATTTTCTGGCGATTTTTCCATCGAGAAGATCTGTCAGGGAAGCCAGAATAAAAATGAGCAGAGCAATCAGATTCCCGTAGCCCTCAAAGAAGGGCGAAAGTAAAAAGAAAACAAAAAAAGGAATCAGGATCACCCTGAACAAAGTCAGCTTATTCGGCAGATTCATTGATTTCATCTCCTGTCAGATCATATTCATAGGCACCGGTTACAAGTACATCAATCATATCTCCGGACATTAGCTTCCTGTCAGAATGAACGAAAATATAGCCATCTACATCCGGCGCATCCCGGTAAGTCCTGCCCGCATATACTTCATTGTCCGGCATATATCCGTCGATCAGAACCCGAATCTTTCTGCCAACCATTTCTTTGTTGCAGTCAGCCGTGATTTCCTGCTGAAGCTCCATGATCTCGTCTCTCCAGGCTTCCTTCTGTTCCTCCGGAATCTGCCCTTCCATCTCTGCTGCAGCCGTGCCTTCCTCTCTGGAATAGGCAAAAGCCCCCAACCTGTCAAAAGAAGCCTCATTGATGAAGTACATCAGCTCTTCGTGCTCTTCTTCCGTCTCTCCCGGAAAGCCTGCAATCAGGGTTGTTCGAATCGCGATATCATCGATTTCCCTTCTCAGCTTCTCGATCAGTTCCTTCAGCTGTTTGTGATTGGTTCTTCTTCCCATTCTTTTCAAAACAGCATCCTCTGTATGCTGAATGGGCATATCCAGATAATGACAGACCTTAGGATTTGTCTTGATCTCAGCGATCAGCTCATCCGTGATTTCCTCCGGATAGCAATACAAAAGTCTGATCCATTCTATTCCGTTTACCAGAGATAGTTTTTGCAAAAGCTCCGGCAGCTTCTTTTGGCCGTAAAGATCGATTCCATAAAGGGTTGTCTCCTGGGCAACCAGAATCAATTCCTTTACCCCCTGGGCAGCAAGATCCTTTGCCTGCTCCATCAACTCTTCCATGGGAAGGCTGCGATATCTGCCCCTCAACTGCGGGATAATGCAGTAGGTACAGTTTTTCGCACAGCCCTCGGCTATTTTAAGATAAGCATAGTGGGAAGGCGTAGAAAGAAGTCTCTTCGCCTTAACCTCCGGAATACCCTCAAGGGCATCTGCTTCGTCATATTTTTCGCCGCCGAGCGCCGCTTCTACCGCTTCAATGATCCTATTGTAGGAATTGGTTCCCAGAACCGCATCTACCTCCGGTATCTCCTGCATAATATCCTTTTCATATCTCTGCGCAAGACAACCGGTTACAATCAAAGCCTTCAACTTTCCTTCTTTTTTGTAGTCTGCCATCTCCAGAATTGCTTTGACGCTTTCATCCTCTGCATCCAGTATAAAGCTGCAGGTGTTGACCACTGCAATATCTGCCTGCTCCGGATCATCTACAATTCTGTAATTTTTCTCTGCCAGGAGTCCCAGCATCTGTTCGGAATCGACCAGATTTTTATCGCATCCGAGTGATATAAAAAATACGTTCATCTTCTGTCCTTATCAGAAATCATCCGTCTGCGAAATTATTCAATTACCAGATCTTCTGCTTCTTCTGCAGCATCTGCAAGGATCTCCTCAGCAGCATCATCCGGATCTGCAAGAATCTCATCATTTGCTTCCGTATCTTCTGCTTCCTCAGTCTCAAGCGTTTCCTCGCCGTCACCGATAATCTTTACCTTGCCCTCATAAAGTTCTTCTACCGCAATGGAAAAAGGCTTATTGCAGTCAGCGCTTGCAAGAGGCTCATCTCCTCCGATAATCTGTCTTGCTCTTTTTGCAGCTGCCATAACAATAGAATAACGGCTGTTAACAACCGGCTCCTCACCCGGCTCAACACCTTCATTTACAACATTCATAAGATCTGTATAGGATGGATGGATCATTTTATTCTCCTTTCAAAAAAAGCTCAAGCTCCGTCTGAAGCTCTTTGATAAAATTCTGATTTCTTTCTGTCTGGCTTCTAAGGGTCCGGACAGTATTATGCACCTGCTCCACACAGGTTTCAAGCTCATCATTGACAATGAGATAATCATATTCCGGAATCACCTTGCACTCCTCTTTGGCCCGGGCGATTCGATCCTTGATAACCTCTTCTGACTCCGTACCGCGACCCGCCAGTCTGTCATATAAAATTTCGATGGAAGGCGGTACCAGGAAAAGCAAGAGGGTGTCCGGGAATTTTTCTTTGATCTTCAGTGCACCAAGCATTTCAATCTCCAGAAAAACATTTTTGCCCTGACGGAGCTGTTCCTCCACATAATTGCGAGGTGTGCCATAGTAATTGCCCACATACTGGGCATATTCAAGAAGCTCACCCTTTGTGATCATCTCTTCGAACTCTTCTCTGCTATGGAAAAAATAGCTTACGCCATCTGTCTCGCCCTCCCGGGGCTTTCTTGTCGTTGCAGAAATAGATAGAGCGTACTCTTCCGGATATTTTTCAAGAAGTCTCTGCATGACTGTACCTTTTCCGGTTCCGGAAAAACCGGACAGAACGATCAATATTCCTTCTTTATTCATCAATTTCACTCCCTGTCTCACTCATGTCCGTATTAAAACGTATCATCAGGGTTTCCGGCAAAAGAGCAGAACTGATCACATAGCTGCCATCGGTCAGGATCAGACTTTTGGTCTTGCGTCCCTGTGTAGCATCAATCAGAAAGCCCTGTTCCCTGGAAGACTGAAGCATGCGCTTGGCCGGTGAAGATGCTGCTGAAATCACCGCAACAATCTTATCTGTATTCACTACATTTCCGAATCCGACGTTCATCAGTCTTGCCATATTTGCCTCTTATCCAATCTTATTCAATATTCTGAATCTGTTCTCTGACACGTTCTACTTCTGTCTTCAGTTCGATCGCAACATCCGCAATCTCACGGTCTGTCGATTTTGAGAGAATGGTGTTTGCCTCCCGGTTCATTTCCTGGGCAACAAAATCCAGCTTTCTTCCGATGCTGCCGCCGGTATTCATCGTATCAAGCGTGCTCTGAATATGTGCCCGAAGGCGGACTGTTTCCTCATCTACACAGATTTTGTCCGCATAAATAACGATCTCGGTTGCCAGTCTGCTTTCATCCATCTTCACATCTGCCAACAGCTCATGAACTTTGTCGGTCAGTTTGCTGCGATATTCGCTGACCACCTGGGGATAACGTGTCTCAATTTGGTCAACATAGCCCAGCATTTCATTCAGCTTACCGCAAAGATCACTCTTCAGGGCCTCGCCTTCCTTTTCTCTTGCTTCTGTAAAGACCTTCAGTGCTCCGGACAGTGCCTGCATGAGAAGATTCTGCATTTCTTCATCATCTTCCTGGACATTCTCCATGGTAAATACATCCGGATATCTGGATAAATTTCCGACTGAAATATCATTTCTGATGCCGAATTCTTCTTCCATTTCCTTCAAATAGGAAAGGTATCTGCCCGCCAGCTCCTTATTGTAATGAAGCTTGGTCTGCCCCTCAGAATAATCCTCATAAGAAACCGTTACATCCACCTTGCCGCGAAATACGGATTTCTTAATCTCATTCCTGATCTGAGCCTCCATCGCAGAAAAATATCTCGGAATTTTCAGATTCAGATCCAAATATCTATGATTCACCGCTTTGATCTCTACAGCAACCTTCCGGTATTCATCTGACGCCTCACAGCGCCCGAAACCGGTCATGCTTCTGATCATCTTTCTTCCTCCTGTAAATGCACCTTTATTTTTTTACACACTAAGTGCATTATGAATTATTATAGCGAAAACCCTCCCCTGCGTCAATTGTGGTTTCCCTGCAAAAATGTTACAATAAGCAAATTGAAATAATTCAGAAAAGAGGAAGAAAAATGGCATTTGATGGTATCGTTGTAGCAAACCTGGTTCATGACTTTCAGGCAGCCGCAGAGGGCGGAAGAATCAGCAAAATCGCTCAACCCGAAACAGATGAGCTTTTACTGACAATAAAAAAAGGAAAAGAAAGCCACCGTATGGTTTTATCTGCAAGCGCTTCTCTTCCCCTTGCATATCTTACCGATGAGAATAAGCTCAGCCCCATGACGGCTCCGAATTTCTGTATGATGCTTCGTAAGCATATCGCAAACGGTCTGATTCTCAGCATCACTCAGCCCGATATGGACCGTATCATTCGCTTTGAGATTGAGCATTATAATGATATGGGTGATCTCTGCAGAAAATATCTCTATCTCGAGCTGATGGGCAAACGTTCCAATTTAATCTTTACTACAGAGGATGGCATGATCTTAGACAGCATCAAGCATATTTCTTCGAATATGTCCTCTCTTCGGGAGGTTCTGCCGGGGCGCCCTTATTTCATTCCCAAGACTGCAGAAAAGCAAAATCCCCTTCTTGCATCCGAGGAAAGCTTTTTAAAGGCCATAAATTCTTCCCCTTCCTCCCTGGGAAAGGCGATTTACAGCTCCTTTAACGGCATTTCCCCTCTAATCGCATCGGAGTTATGCTACCGATCCGGATTGGACGATGCTCTCCCCTCCTCAGAATATTCTGAGGATCACTTAAAGCATCTATGGAATAATTTCTGCTGGATGATGGATGATGTAAAGGAAGGCAGATTTCAGCCCACCATCATCTACCGCGACGAGGAACCTATCGAGTTTTCCTCCCTTGCCCTGACACAGTACAGCGACTGCAGTGCCCGTTCCTGTGAAAGTATCTCTGAACTTTTAAGAAACTATTATTCCTCGAAAGAAAAATATGCCAGGATCCGTCAAAAATCCGCAGATCTGCGAAAGATTGTTTCAACCGATCTGGACCGCTGCCGCAGGAAATACGATCTCCAGCTCAAGCAGCTAAAAGACACCGAAAAAAGAGAAAAGTACCGCATTTACGGTGAGCTTCTGAACGCCTATGGCTATCAGCTGAAAAGCGGCGAAAAAAGCTGCGAAGTCCTGAATTACTACAGCAATGAAATGATCAAAATCCCTCTGGATCCTCAGAAAACACCCTCCGAGAATGCCCAGAGCTATTTTGAACGCTATAACAAGCTGAAAAGAACCCATGACGACCTCGAAAAGCGTACCCTGGAAACCAACATGGATGTCGAGCATCTCAAATCTGTATCGAATTCCTTAAATATCGCTGTTTCAGAGGCGGATCTGGCACAGATTCGGGAGGAACTGGTTGCTGCCGGCTATCTTCGTCCTCAAAGCAGCAAAAAGAAAAAGGGCCGAAATGAAAAAAGTCAGCCCTTTCATTATCGTTCCTCCGACGGATTCGATATCTATGTCGGCAAAAACAATCTGCAGAATGATGAGCTGACCTTCAAGCTTGCCAACGGCGGCGACTGGTGGTTTCACGCCAAGCATATGCCCGGCTCTCATGTCATCGTCCGAACCGGCGGACAGGAAATGACCGACCGTGCCTTTGAGGAAGCAGGCAGCCTGGCCGCCTACTATTCAGCCGGACGGGATTCCGAAAAGGTCGAGATTGATTATCTTCAGCGCAAAAATGTCAAGAAGCCAAATGGCGCCAAGCCCGGCTATGTCATTTACTATACCAATTATTCCTTAAATGCCATCCCTGATCTTTCAGGTCTGACGCTTTTATCTGAATAACATGCTGTCTCATCAGCTTTAAACTGCCAAATAACTTTTTTTAGAGTCCTGCCAGGTTTTCCCTTTCTTTCATATACTGGAGGACTCTTTTTCGTATTCCGTAATGCGCATCCATTGTCAGTTCCGGATCAACCTTCAGAATTTCCGCGGCATCGGCAGATGCCTCCTTGAGAAGCTTTTCATCCTCATAAATATCTGCGATATGGAAATTCATCTCGCCGCTTTGCCGGTCTCCAAAATATTCTCCGGGGCCGCGAAGCTTCAGATCCTCTGCAGCAATCTCAAATCCGTCATTCGAGCGGCTCAAGGTCAGAAGCCTTTCAGAGGCCTTTTCCTCTCCAGAAGCATTCATCAGCATACAATAGGACTGCCATTCGCCTCTTCCCACTCTTCCTCTCAGCTGATGAAGCTGAGCCAGGCCGAAGCGTTCCGCATTCTCAATCAGCATGATCGTCGCATTTGGCACATTGATCCCGACCTCAATTACCGTTGTGGAAACCAGAATCTGGATCTCATTTTTTGCAAAGGACTCCATTATGGCATTTTTTTCTTCCGCCTTCATCCTTCCATGCAGAATTCCGATCTGCACATTTTGCGGAAAGATTCCCCTTATTCTTTCTCCATAAGAAACAACATCCTCTGCTTCCATTCCTTCTGACTCTTCCACAAGGGGACAGATGATGTAAGCCTGATGCCCCTGCTCAAGTTCCTTATATATCTTTTTATAGGCAGCAGGACGCATTTCCGGTGTAATAACTGCATTTTTGATCGGAAGTCTAGACGAGGGCATGCCCAAGATCACGGAAACATCCAGATCACCATAAAGAATCAGAGCCAATGTCCTCGGAATAGGCGTTGCAGACATAACCAGAATATGAGGATTCTTTCCCTTTGAAGAAAGCCTGTCTCTTTGCCTTACGCCAAAACGGTGTTGTTCATCTGTTATAACCAAGCCAAGTCTGGAAAAATGAACGCTCTCCTGGATCAGGGCATGGGTACCGATCAAAAGACAGGGCTTCTCCTCCATCAATCTTTCCCGAACCTTCTTTTTCTCCGAAGCTTTCATGGAACCGATCAAAAGAAAAGTTTCAAAAGGAAGCTTATGTTCCTCCAAGAAAATCTTCATATTCTCATAATGCTGCTTGGCAAGAACCTCCGTCGGTGCCATAATGGCAGACTGATAGCCATTCTCTGCAAAGCTGATCATGGTCAGAAAGGCCAGAATCGTCTTGCCGGATCCCACGTCTCCCTGCACCAGCCTCTGCATGCAGCCCTCTCCGCTGATATCATTTCTTATCTCCTGCAGAGTCTTCTTCTGCCCCTCCGTAAGGCTATAGGGAAGCTCCTTGATCAGCCGATCCTGAAGAGAAAAATCCATAATGGGAGCCGAATTCCGAATCTGCTCCAAACGCACCTTCTGATAGCGAATGCCGATCAGAAAAAGAAGAAACTCCTCATAAGAAAGCTTTCTCCTCGCCGCCTTCAGCATTTCCTCGCTCAAAGGAAAATGGATATTCCAAAAGGTCTGCTTCTGGGAAGGAAAATCATACTTTTTCATTACTTCCTTTGGTACGATCTCCTCCGGATAAAGTTCCTCCTCAAGAACAGAACGAACTGCCTTCATTACTGTCTGATTCTTCATTCCCTTTGTCAGAGGATAAAGCGGCTGCAGGTTCTTCTTCAGTTCTTCATATTGTTCCGGCGTAAATACCTTCGGCTGCTCCATGACAAAGCTGCCTCTCTTCGCCTGCAGCCTGCCATAGAAAACATGTCTGCCCTTCATCACAGTCGATGCCATATAGGGCATACGAAACCAGGTCATCTGAACCTTCACATAGCCATCAGAAATGTTGCAGCAGGTCACAGGGATTCTGCTGCCCCTGTTTATCATCGGCCTGCCCACAAGTTCTCCTTCAAAGGCACAGATTTTGCCCACTTCCAGCATACCCTGCCTGACTACATCCGGATAACTGATATAGCTGCGGGGAAAATAAAGGAGCATATCCGCAATCGAATATACTCCCATATTGTGAAATAATTTTTCTGTTTTTTCTCCGATTCCTTTCGCCTCGCGAATCGATGAAGCAAGATGCATAATTACCTCTTATTCTACAGAAACCACATAATAATAGATGGGCTGTCCGCCATTGTAAACCTCTACTTCGCAGTCCGGATACTTTTCTTCGATCCGCTCTGCTACAGCCTGAGCCTCCTCCTCGGATACTTCTTCTCCGTAATAGAGGGTGATAATCTCAGAATCCTCATCTACCATCGCTTCAAACATGCCGTCAATTACCGCATTCATCTCCGGTCCGACACTGGAAATTCCATTGTCATCGATGGCCATGTAGTCACCTTCACGAATCTCTGTTCCATCAATGCTTGTATTTCTGACAGCATAGGTCAGCTCGCCGGTCTTTACCATGCCGATGCCTTCTGTCATATGCTCTGCATTCTCAGCGGCAGTATCCTCCGGAATGAAGTTGATCAAGGCTGTGATTCCCTGCGGAATGGATTTGGAAGGAATGATGATAACTTCCTTATCCTCAACAAGATCGATCACCTGGTTTGCTGCAAGAATAATATTCTTATTGTTCGGCAGAATATAAACTGTCTTTGCCGGGATTCGCTCTACCGCCTGAAGAAGATCATCCGTAGAGGGATTCATAGTCTGTCCGCCTGCAATCACCTCGTCTACGCCGAGATCACGGAAAATCTGATTCACACCTTCACCGATGGAAACACTGACAAAACCGAACTGCTTCAGCTCAAGCGGTGCCTGCTCTGCCTTTTTCGCCTCTTCTTCCTTCTTCTGCTCCTCCGCCATCTTCATGCTGTCCTTGAAGAGCTTTTCCTGATGCTCCTCACGCATGTTATCGATCTTGATCCTGCTCAAAGAACCATGAGAAAGTGCCTTCTGCAGAACCGTTCCAGGATTATTGGTATGAACATGCACCTTGATGATCTCATCATCCGGTACAAATACGATGGAATCGCCGATTCCGTTCAGGAATTCCTTGAATTCATCAATCTGCTCATCCTTCAAAGGCTGATTCAGAACAATGATAAATTCTGTACAGTAGCCAAATTTGATCTCTGCCTCTGTCTCGGCTGTAATCTTAATGGGGGCTGCAGTCTTTGCCGGTGCAGCTGCCTCATAGCTTACCTCCTTGCCCATCAGGCAGTCATAGGCTCCGCTCAGGACCATAAAAAGACCTGTTCCGCCGGAATCCACTACACCTGCTTCCTTCAAAACTGGAAGCTGATTCGGAGTATTGTCAAGGGCTTCTTTGGCTTTATCAAGAATACGTCTGCCAAACTCTTCAAAATCTTTTGTTTCTCCGGCTGCAGCTGCTGCCTCTTCTGCTGCCTCTCTGGCAACCGTAAGAATCGTTCCTTCCTTCGGTTTCATAACAGCCTTATATGCTGTCTCAACAGCCTTGGAAAAAGCAAGGGATGCTGTTTTGACATCCAGTTCCTCATGCTCGGTGATCGTTCTGGAAAATCCTCTCAAAAGCTGGGAAAGGATTACACCGGAATTTCCTCTGGCTCCGCGAAGGGAACCGGATGAAATTGCCTTGGACAGGGACTTCATATTTACATCTGTAAGAGAGGAAACCTCTCCTGCAGCAGACATGATCGTCATTGTCATATTGGTACCTGTATCTCCATCCGGAACCGGAAATACATTGAGTTCATTGATATATTCTTTCTGTGATTCCAGCTTGCCGGCTCCCGCAAGAAACATGCGGGAAAGCAGAGCGGAATCTACCTTCGTTATGCTCACGAAATAGTCCTCCTCATCAGTCAATCGTTCTGACACCGTCAATATAAATATTGATATAATCCAGCTTCAGACCGGTAAATGATTCTACCTTATATTTGACTGTTTCAATCAAATTGTCAGTGACAGTCTTAATATTGACACCATATGCAATAATAATATGGAAATCCAGGGTGATCTGATTTTCTTTTACTGTTACATTGATACCTCTGGTAATTTTTTCATTCTTCAGAAGCTTGACAATTCCATCCCGCATACTGATTGCGCCAAATCCAACAATGCCAAAGCACTCAACTGCTACGGAACCGGCGTATGTGGAAATCACTTCAGGGCTGATCGCAATTTTGCCGAAATCATTTGTCATATGACCCTTCATAGTCGTCCTCCTTATTGTTCTAGCTCAAGGTTTGTCTAATCAAACATTAATTTATTATACCGTTTTTACCCCTGCTTGAAAACCTCTTTTTACTGAGCCGCACCTTTCATGCCCAAACGGTCCATTTCGTAAACCATACCATAAAGATACATGGCCTTCATAAATTCAAGAAACTGCAGATAGGCTTCTTCCTCATTTTCTGACTTGGAAATCAGGCTAATACCAAAACTCTCCATGTCGCTCAGCTGATGCATCAGTTTTTCAAACTGGGCAGATCCGTAGCCGATTCCCACCAGATCCATAACATATTCATCCATTTTCTCCAGACCTCTTGGTGTAACGATCTCTCTGACCACACCTCTTGCGATCAGCCTTGCTGCGTCCAGCTCCCAGAGCTTTACTGCCCCGATCCCTGTATAAAAGCAAAGTGCCGGTGTTGTATTGGATGCGGAAATCTGAGGATGATCCTTGGAATATTCCACAACCCGTCTAAAAAGCTCTTCTGCCACCTCTCCCATCAGCATGGACAGATCCGGAATATCCGGCACCTCGGTAATCTTATAAGACACATAATTTTTCTTATGCGCTTCATTCACCATATCATAGAGTATATCAACCGCTGTCAGCATTCCCGCTTCCGGGGCCTGTTTTTTCTTCATATTACTTTTCCTTATTTTGCCGCTTTATCCTCTTTTTTGTTACTGTTTTCACACTTGGTAATTATAAAGAAGGATACCATATTAAACAAGATGGAAAAAAGTATAAATTTTCCTTGCATTCGTTCTATTAATCTGATATTATATGCATGTTGTGAACTCGTCAGAGAACACAAATTAAGCGACAAGGAGGTGCGAATATGGCAAAATGTGATGTTTGCGGAAAAGGCGCTCATTTCGGTATCAAGGTGAGCCACTCTCATAGAAGATCCAATAAAATTTGGAAATCAAATGTGAAAACCGTAAGATGCAAAGTTAACGGAGCTTCAAAGAAGATGCATGTATGTACTTCCTGCCTGAGATCCGGAAAAGTTGAAAGAGTATAATCTTTCTTTAAAAGAGCTGCTGCACTGAGTGCTGCAGCTCTTTTTTTATCTCTTTTTACATTGAAAGCCTCGCCTCGTTCCTATGTAAAAAACTGTACCCTTAAGGAATGCAGCGGAGAATGAAGCAATGGCATTTTCAAGACTCACTACAGGCAGAGAATCCTGCAAGTTAGATTTTTAGTTCATACTACTTTGAATATGAATGCAAAAAGGAAGTGTATTCCTCCAGGGACCGCTCGCGCTATATAATGTCCCTTCCGGAAAATCACTTCCTTTTTTTGCTTGCCAAATTCTTCATGAAAACAAAACGTTTCACTTGCAAAATGCTCATGCCCAGCGCGTTACGCTTGCAACATATTTCCTTTTCACGCGAGTGTACATCTTATTCTTCAGAACTTTCTTCTTTTTCCTTTACCGCATTAGACAGCATATCTGCCAGAACTTCTTCTGCCTCATTTACTTCTTCCTGCTGTGCGCTTGTTCTCTTCTTTGCCTTCTTGCCGGCTGTAATACGATCAGCAATTTCCGCTACCAGATCAAGAATCTTTGTAATGCTGTCCTGATTTCTGATATTAACCAGACGAATCTTTTCTCCCTGAATAACCAGAACACAATTGGGACTAATCTTTCCGCCCAAGCCTCCGGCGCTGTTTTTCTTTTTGGGATCTCCAAAGGCGCCTCCGCCCAGACCAAAGGAAACATCAACCAAGGGAAGAATGATGGTGTCGCCGAAATTAATCGGATCTCCGACAACCGTTTTTGATGTTACAACACTGTGCATTCCCTTTAAAAGTGCCTCTACTGTACTGCTGAAGTTATTTTCTGCCATGCTACTTACCTCCTGCTCATTTCTTTCCCATCAGCGAAAAGATGACTTTTCTAACCTCTTTATCCATTCCCATTCGAATGATGAATATTAACAAATATACCAACTGCAGACTGCCTTTGAGGCGGATTCTGCCGGTGAAATAAGAATTATCTGCCATAAAATCAGGATTGATCTCCAGATCCTTTCCGTAAGCGAAAGGAAACATACTGATGACTCCAAGGGTCTTCCCCGTCAGATCTGGTGCACCCAGTGAAAAGTCCACATTTCCTTCTGCATCCTTCATGCGAACTGCCTGAAAGAAGGTGATCAGATAGGACATGGTATGTATTATGCCCTCTCTGCAGACTTCATCTCCCAGAATTTCCTTAACCTTTTTGAAAAAAGCAGATTTTTCTTTTTTCTTTTTCTCTTTCTTTTCTTCTTTTCTTTTTTTCTTCAGAAGCCTGCCAGGATTTTTTCTTTTTTTAGAAGATGGCTTTTCCTTTTTCGAAGAAACTTCTTCGCTTTTTTCAGAATTTCCCCTGACTTTCTGCTTTTCTTTTATGTTTTGTTCTGTTTTTCTCTTTTGCCCTGCTTCATTACTTTCTTCCACATGGCTTTTTGCTTCTTTTATATCGGAACTTTCTGCCCTGCTGCCTTCTTTTTTCTCTTTTGTAGCTTTTAGCTCTGAAGCAGGACTTCTTTCCTTATTTTCTTTCTTTCTTTTTCGCTTTTTTTCCTTGGAAGGGAAAATCCGTATACCGAAAATTCGTAAGGAAAATTCCAGCTCCTCTTCATAGGAAAAGCCTGCCCGCAGACCGAGTCCCAGCCAGGAAAGTTTGCCTTTGGCACGGAAGCTGTCCTGATTTTCCGCTTCCGCTTCAAAGAAAATCGGTACAAAAAGAATCAGACACAGGTTTAAAAGCAAGAGACCAAGCAGACAAAGAAGCAGGATTCCGATAATCTTCAATATCAGAAGAATGATATGCAGCATAGAAATACTCTTCTTCCTTTCCTACTCTGAAAAATAAGCATCAAATACGCTCTTTGCTACCGGAACCGCATAGGTACCGCCGCTTCCGGAATCTTCTACGATCACTGCAATCGCGATTTTTCCATAGCCTTCCTGATGTGCATATCCGATAAACCAGGCATGTGCGGAATCGGATGAATCAGAAAATTCTGCCGTTCCGGTTTTGCCGCCTGCTGTATAGCTCTGGCCGCTTAAGCCCCTGGCTGTTCCATTCTCTACCGTATACTCCATATACTGCTGCAAAACCTTACACTCGCTCTCAGAAAAGATTCTTCCGTAAGATTCCGTATGGAAGCTTTTCACCAGACTACCTGTATTATTTTCAATATAGTCTACCACATAAGGTGTGACCAGTTCACCGTTATTTGCAATTGCCGAAGCAAGCAAGGCCATATGATAGGGGCTGACCGTCGTTTGTCCCTGACCGATCACCGTCTGCATAATTTCTGCAGAAGAAGCTGATTCCGAAAGAGAGAAGCTGCTCTTCTTGTATTCAAAGTTGGTCGGTAAGGCCGTATTGAAAAGCGAATCATTGACAAGATCAATATAATTCGACAGGTTCAGATTCAGACCGATATTGGCAAAGGAGGCATTACAGGAATTGGCAAAGGAACTTTCCAGATCTTCCTGACCATGCACCGTATTATGGTAGCAATGAATCGTGGATCCATCCTGTGTCAGCTCACCGCTGCAGTCAAAGAAATAATCATCCCCGCTTCCATTATGCTCTCTTAAATATTCAACCGTAGCAAAAATCTTAAAGATAGATCCCGGCGGATAAGAGCCCTGGGTCGCGCGATTCAAAAGAACCGACTGGGAACTGTCAGAGGTAATGGTAGACCAGTCATCTGCCAGTGTATTCGGATCAAAATCAGGTTTGGATACCATTGCCAAAATCTCGCCGCTCTCCGGATCAAGGGCTACTACCGCTCCCTGATGAGAACCAAGGGCATTATATGCCGCCTCCTGCAGGGAAACATCCAGCGTGGTAACAACATTATCGCCATCGCTTTTCTGACCGGTCAGCTGCTTTAAGATTCTCTGAGGTAAAAATTCATGAGAACGAAGCATATAAAAATTGGAAATCTTTTCAATGCCATAGCTTCCCTGAATCGTATAGCCCACTGCATGAGCAAACTCATTTGCATAGGGATAAACCCGAGTTTCATTTCCCTCTTCATCTGTCTGCGTCGTAGCCAGTACCGTTCCGTCATTCGAAAGGATATCACCTCGAACCGTCTGCTTGGCAAAGGTCTCCGTTCTGGCATTGTAGGAATTGTTGATCACCGATTCTGCACGGAAAAACATAAACCAGGCAAAGTATACGATCCATCCGAGAAAGATCAATAGGAAGAGGTAGGTAACTACCGCAAATTCCTTATTTCTTGTTCTAATTGAGGTCCCGTATTTCCCTGTCCCTCTTCCGGTTTCCGCTTCTGCTCCGCCTGTTGCTCTCGCGTTTTTCCCGCGGGACGTCTCTTTGTACTTCCGGCTGTCTGTACTCCTTGCGTCTTCCGGTTTTTTCTTTCTTTTTCGAAATAGTGCCACTTTCTTCTTTCTCCTTAAAAAGATAAAGTCCCAGAATGATATTAAAAACAATAAAGGAACTTAGGAGGGAGCTTCCTCCATAGCTGACAAAAGGTAAGGTCACGCCCGTAGACGGAATAAATTTCGTTACACCGCCAACGGTCAGAAATACCTGGAATATATATACCGTTCCTAATCCCAGGGCAATCAGCTTATAAAAGCTCCTGTGAATCTTCATTGCAATATTTAAAATAATGAAAAAGCAGCACATGCAGATCAGCACAAGGCATACCGCAACAATACCGCCCATTTCCTCTGAAATTGCTGAAAAAATAAAGTCCTGCTGAACAACCGGAATACTTGTCGGCAGGCCCTGATAAAGACCGGAGCCAAACCATCCGCCGCTTCCGATCGCAAAAAGAGACTGGGAAACCTGATAGCCTGCTCCGTCAATTACGGAGAAGGGATCCTTCCAGGCGATCACTCTGGTTCTTACATGAGAGAAAACAAAATAAGCGCCTACAGAAGCCAAAGCTCCCGCTCCCAAACCGGCAAAAAGATAGCTCACCTTTCGAGTCGCCACATAAAGCATGGTCAGATAAACCATAAAGAACAAAAGTCCTGCTCCCAAATCCTTCGATGCAACCAAGATCATGACATGCAAGGCAGCAATGATCGTTGCGAGAACCAGATTTTTGAATTCTATCGAACGGTTTAAAATCGCCGCAACAAAGAAAACAAAAACGATTTTAATAAACTCCGAAGGCTGAAGGGAAATCCCTCCAACCGTGATTGCCAGCTTCGCACCATAGCTTACTGCGCCGAGTACTGCAACAAGGCCCAGAGAGCCGATTCCGAGAATGGCATAAAAATAAGTAAGCTTGTCAAGAAAGCTGATCTTCTCAATCAAAAAGGGCACCAAAATCGTGCCAAAGGCTGCCACCACTGCGATCATCAGCTGTTTCATGGCATTGTCGATATCCAATCTGCCCAGCATGATAAAGCTGATACTCAATAGCATACACATATTATTCAGCAGAAGCTTTGGGGCATTCTTATAAACCAAACCATAGGTCAGCTCAATAAAAACAAAAAGCAAGATCACGAATGCCGCCAGAATCAGCACCTTTGTATCTTGTGTAACGATAAAAAGATCCAAAAAGCCCATAAACTGGAACAAAAAGATCTCATATCTCTGCATCTGAAACAAAAGGCTTCTGTCCTCGTCACTCCGCTCTGATTTTAATGCTGAAAAACTTTGAAATGTGTATACAGCCATCAATATGATCATGAGATATTTCGTTATTTCAATAAGAATAATTGTCATTGAACTCCCCGTCTGAAATGACCGTATGTAAAATCACCATCTACAGAAATTTTTTCTCTCTTTTTCAGAAAATTTCTGTAATTACTGTAACATGTTTCAATTTCTTTCGCATCCTCTTTTGTGAATTCCATTCGCCAGGAGGAAATCCCCATCCGGCTCAGCTGCTTCCATTCCGAAAAAAGAACTGTCGGCACACTGTTATAAATCCGAATGGAACAAATATCACAAAGAGTTCTTACCGGAAATTTCTTATGGTATCGATCCGAAAGTGTCAGGAAATTTCCATGCTTTTTCTTTTCGCAGCCCTTTGTATTCTTCAGAACACAGGAAGCCGCTGTCATAAGCGGCGTTCTGCCGTAAAGAACCATGGAAGAGCCTGCATTATCCCGCTCTTTCAGCTCGGAAGCATTCAGTTCATAAGGAATGGTATCTCCTCCGGCACCCAGCTCTGCCAAAAATTGCCTGCTCCGGTTGTTCCAGCTGTAAAGAGAAGCATCAATCCGCAGCTTCTCTCTCAGGCACTGCTCCGGGATATGCTTTTTCAAAAAGGCAAGCTCATCGATACCCCTGGCAAGAAAACGATCGAAGCCGGCTTTTTCCAGCTTTTCCAAAAGCCTTTCATACTGCTCTGCCGTATCCTCCCGAAAAACAAGAGGAAGGGCATAGCCCGCCAGCCTGCCTCCCGCATGAATTTTATCTACAAATTCTGCCAGATTTTCCTCAGGAAGAAAGCCATGACAATCCAAATAGACAAGGGCTGTTTCCTTTTCTTTCAAAACAGCATCCAGCTGCTGAGGATTCAGGATGCTTACATTAAGTCCTTCCTCCCTGCAAAAGGCAGGATCCGCATCCGGTAAAACACTCTCTTCCATGCTTTCCTGCTCTCTCTTTGGCGCAAAGCATTTGATCAGTTCTGCCACCGCATCTCTTCTCAGACTATTCAAGGCACCGATCCTGCAAAAGAGGCCTTCCTCCAGATCGATTTCCAGTTTTTTCACATAAAATGGCGTATTACCCAGCTTTCCAAGCTTTTCTGCAATCGTCTCCTTCGTAATCGGCTTTCCCTCTGCCTTTTGTGGAAACTCTCCCTCCAGGCAGACCCTCTGCTCCTGGTAAGAAAGACAAAGACGGATCCTTTCTCCCTCGTGCATATAAAAAGAAAGCTCCAAAGGAAGCTGCTCCAGCTCTGTTTTTGCTTCCGGCAGCTGCTCAGCACTTTTCTCATGCGCTGCTTTTTCATGGGTAATCATATTTTCTGCCGGATCCGGACACAAAAAGCCATTGGTAAAGCCACTTCTGTTTCCAAGTTTCAGAAGATAGTTTCTGTCCTGCTCGCTAACCCCCGATTCCTTCCTGCCCAGAGCCAGATCCAGATATTTGCGATAAATCGAAGTCACCCCCGCTGCATACTGGGGCTGTTTCATCCTTCCCTCAATTTTGAAGGAATAGACCCCTGCCGAGATCATTTCTTTCAGAGAGTCCAGAGCACAAAGATCCTTCAGGCTAAGAATCGCATCCTCACGGGACAAAGTCTTCCCCTTGGTATCCAATACATCATAGGACAAACGACAGGGCTGGGCACATCTCCCCCTGTTTCCGCTCCTGCCGCCCAGCATAGAAGAATAAAGACACTGGCCGGAAAAGCTGTAGCAAAGGGCTCCATGTACAAAACTCTCCAGCTTCACCCCGCATTTCTCATGGATCCGTCTGATCTCATCCAAAGAAAGCTCTCTGGGCAAAACTACCTGGGCAAAGCCCAGCTCTTCCAAAAGGGAAATACCATAAGAAGAAGTCGCATTCATCTGCGTGCTGGCATGAAGCGGCAAACCCGGCATGGTCTCCTTCAAAAACTTCAAAAGACCCAGATCCTGAACCAGAACCGCATCCAAGCCTGCCTCATAAAAGGGCAGCAGATACTCCGGAACCTCCTTCAGTTCTTCCTCCTTGAAAAGCGTATTTACTGTCAGATAAACTTTCTTTCCAAGAAGATGAGCAATCTCAATGGCACGGATCAGTTCCTCATCCGAAAAATTCTGCGCATAGGCACGAGCTCCGAATTTCGTCCCTCCGGCATAAACCGCATCTGCTCCGGCATTTATTACAGCGCAAAAGCCCTCATAAGAGCCGGCCGGTGCAAGAAGTTCGCTTTCCTGCTTTGTTTTTATATTATGTAAACCGCTCATTAGTTTACTTCCTTTTCATAGGGATAGGAAAAATGTTCGTAAGCCAGCCTTGTTGCTTCCCGGCCTCTCGGCGTTCTGTTCAAAAAGCCGCTCTTCACCAGATAAGGCTCATAGACATCTTCGATGGTTCCTGCATCTTCTCCTACCGAAGCCGCAAGCGTTTCCAGACCCACCGGTCCGCCTCCAAACTTTTCTATAATGGTCAGAAGGATTTCTCTGTCATTCATATCCAGTCCATCTTGATCCACATCCAGCAGATTCAAAGCATGCGCCGCAACCTCCTGTGTGATCACGCCATCATACTGTACCTGGGCGAAATCTCTGACCCTCTTCAAAAGACGGTTTGCCAGTCTGGGCGTACCTCTTGAACGACGGGCCAGCTCCTCAGCTCCCTTTTCATCCAGCTCCACCTGCAGTCTCGCCGCAGAATGAAGAAGAATCGTCTTCAGTTCCTCATGGGTATAAAACTCCAGGTGATTGATCACACCGAAACGATCCCGCAAAGGTGCGGATAAGAGGCCGGCACGTGTCGTCGCACCCACTAAAGTAAATTTCGGCAGATCCAATCGAATCGATCTGGCTGAGGTTCCCTTTCCGATCATAATGTCAATCGCAAAGTCTTCCATGGCAGGATAAAGAACTTCTTCCACCTGCCGGTTCAGACGATGAATCTCATCAATAAAGAGAATATCATTCGGCTGAAGATTATTTAGAATCGCCGCCAGCTCTCCCGGCTTGGAAATGGCCGGTCCGGATGTGATCTTGATATGAACCCCCATCTCATTTGCAATGATACAGGAAAGGGTTGTTTTTCCCAGTCCGGGCGGACCATAAAAAAGGACATGATCCAAAGGCTCCTGCCTTTGCTTGGCAGCCTCGATATAGATCTTGAGCATATCCTTTGTCTTTTTCTGACCGATATATTCTTCCAGTCTCTGAGGACGCAGAGAGCTTTCCAGCTTTACATCCTCCTCCTGAAACTCGGTTGAAATCACACGTTTTGCCATAATTTACCTTTAAATCATTTCCTTTAAAACAAGCTTGAGGACTGCTTCCGTATCCGCATTTTCCTCAATCGGCACACGTTTGAGCGCAGCATTCACCTCTGCCGCATTATAGCCAAGGGCTGTCATTGCCAGCATGACCTCTTCTTTTACTGTGCCATTTCCTGCGGTACTGCCAGCTGCTGCGAAGCTTTCCTCGAAGGTATCTTCCAGGCTGAATTTGTCCTTCAGCTCAATGATCACTCTCTGGGCTGTCTTTGCACCAACTCCCTGGGCCCTGGCAATGGCCTTTGCATCTCCTCCGAGAATAGCGTATTTCAGCTCTTCTGCAGACAAAGCAGACAAAATACTGAGTCCTGCCTTGGGTCCGATCCCGCTTACAGAGATCAACAGCTTAAAAATCCGCAGTTCTTCCTTGCTCAGAAAGCCAAATAACTGCATGGCATCATCACGAACCTGAAGATAAGTATAAAGCTTCAGCTCCTCTCCAAGATGGGCCTGGGCAAAAGCACTGCCTGCCACATAAATCCGGTAGCCAATGCCCCCTGCATCGATCACAAGGCTGTCTTCCTCGATATCCGCCAGCTCTCCTTTTATATATGCATACATTATGCTCTTTCTCCCAGATAATAAAATCCTTTGCAGCTATTCAGCTTCACCTGACAAATCTCTCCGATCAAAGAAGCATCTCCTGGAAAATGTACCACGCTGTTATTCTCCAGTCTTCCTGTAACCAGCTTTTCATCCTGTCTGTTTACGGATTCAACAAGAACCGGAAGGGTTCTGCCCTCCAGCTTCATGGCCTTTTCAGCAGAAATCTCCTGCACTGTTTTCAAAAGGCGGTCAAAGCGTCTCTTCACATCTTCCTCAGCCACCTGGTCTTCCATCGATGCAGCCGGCGTTCCTGTTCTCTTGGAATAGATAAAGGTAAAGGCATTGTCATATCTGACTTTTTTGACCAGATCCATGGTCTCTTCAAAGTCTTCTTCTGTCTCTCCGGGGAAGCCGACAATAATATCTGTTGTCAGGGCAATCTCCGGCATTGCCTCACGAATTCGATCAACCAGAGCCAGATAGGATTCCTTGGTATAGCGACGGTTCATTTTCTTTAAGATACGGCTTGAGCCCGACTGAACCGGCAAATGCAGATGACCACATACCTTCTTGGCATGCGCCATTACGTCAATCAGTTCATCGGAAAGATCCTTGGGATGAGAGGTCATAAAGCGGATTCTCTCGATTCCCTCGATTTCGTCCGCTTCCTTCAAAAGCTGGGCAAAGCTTACCTTTTCTTCCAGGGTAAGTCCATAAGAATTCACATTCTGGCCCAGAAGCATGATTTCTTTCACACCATCTTTGGCAAGAGCCCGGATTTCTTCCAGAATATCCTCTTTTTGCCTGCTGTATTCTCTTCCCCTGACATAGGGCACAATACAATAGGTACAGAAATTGTTGCATCCGTACATGATATTGACACCGGATTTAAAGGAATAGCTGCGGATATTAGGCAGATTCTCGACAATCTGAGAATTGTCATCTTCAAAAAGGGAGATCTCCATCTCCTGCTCACTGATCGCCTTCGCTGTCAGCATAGGCATCTCAAAAAGATTGTGGGTTCCGAAGATCACATCAACAAAACGATAGCTCTTCTTAATCTTCTCCCGAACCTCTTCTTCCTGCATCATACAGCCGCAAAGACCGATCATCATATTCGGATTTTTCTTTTTGTAGCCATTCAGACGCCCCAGTCTGCCATAAACCTTTAAGTTGGCATTCTCCCGGACCGTACAGGTATTGTAGAGAACATAATCCGCATTCTCAGATTCTGTTTCTACATAGCCCATCTCCTCCAGAATACCTCTCAGCTTTTCCGAATCATGGGCATTCATCTGACAGCCAAAGGTTGTTACATGATAGGTCAGAGAACGTCCCAGCTCAGCCGACAGCTTCTCTGTATATTCTCTTACCTGTCTGATATAGGAATAAATTTCCTTTGTCTCCTGCATATTAATTTCCGTATTTCTTTCTGTGCAATTCCTGTAAGGATTCTACCTTACCGTTTTTATCTACAACATCGATATTATTCAGCTGGCTTCTGATATTGGCACGAATAGCACTCAGGTATTCCTGTCTCAGCTCTGCCTGCTCTACCTTTTCTTCTTCTGTTAGTCCTTCTGCTTTGGATTTATGATAAAGCTCGTTGATACGGGCAATTGTTTTCTCGCTAATCATATATGACTCCTATCTAATTTTCTTTCCACATCGGTTTCCTTGATATATTCTTCCAGCTGGAAGGATGCATCCTCCGCTGCAGCAAAAAGGGTACCAATCTTGTAACCTTCCATGATTCCGGAAATCACGGAAACATCCTCACCGTTTGCGATCACCATATCTGCTCCTGATCTGGTCGCAATTCTGGCCGCAGACAGCTTGGTCATCATTCCTCCGGTTCCTACATCACTTTGTGAAATACCGGCCATCTTTTCAATCTTTCCATTTACCTCTTCTACAAAGCTGATCAGCTTTGCATCCGGATTGGTATGAGGATCGTCTGTATAGAGACCATCAATATCCGATAAAAGGATCAGGAGATCCGCACTGGTAAGGGCTGCAACAAGGGCCGACAGGGTATCATTATCGCCGAAATGAATCTCATCGGTCGCAATGGTATCATTCTCATTTACAACCGGAATAATGCCCATGCGGAAGAGTTCCTCCATGGTATTGTGCGCATTTTGTCTGGCATAGGGATTCAGAATCGAATACTTCGTCATCAGGATCTGGCCGGTCACCTGATCATATTCTGAAAAAAGCTTCTGATAGTTCATCATCAGTCTGGCCTGTCCGATTGAAGCACAAGCCTGCTTCTGGCAAACGGTTTTCGGTTTTTCATTCATTCCAACCGCTTTCCGTCCAACCGCAATTGCTCCGGAAGAAACCAGAACCACGTCCTTCCCCTGATTACGAAGATCACAGAGCTGGCGAACCAGCTTCTCGACCTTATTCAGGTTAATTGCTCCTGTCTGCGCATGGGTCAGGGAGGAAGAACCGATTTTGATAATAATTCTTTTCTTGTCTTTAAAGGAAGACCGAATTTTTGATTCTGAAATAGCCATAATTTTCCCTATCTCTTTTATACGCCAAATGACACGATAGTAACATCGTGTCATTTGCCATACTTATTCTTTTCAATAAAAACAAACTTATGCTGTCTTTGTCACTGTAGTCTTCGGCTGCTCAATCTTGTAGATGATGTGCTTCGGACATTCTTTTGCACAAAGGCCGCAGTTCTTGCACTTATCATAGTCAATCTTAGCCACATTGTTTTCAACATGAATCGCATCGAAATGACAAGCCTTTTCACACTTCTTACATCCGATACATCCTACGCTGCAGGCCTGCATAACTTCACGTCCCTTATCCTGGGAGGAGCAGCTTACAAAGTATTTCTGCTTGTCGGGTACCAGATCGATCAGATGACGCGGACATGTCTCTACACATTTGCCGCAGGCAACACAGGCTTCCTTATCAACCCATGCGATTCCGTTCACAATGTGAAGGGCATCAAACTGACAAGCCTTCACGCAGCTTCCGAAACCAAGGCATCCATAGGAGCAGGCCTTAGATCCGCCGCCCGGAACATGTGCAGCCATTGCACAGTCCATCTCACCGAAGTAGTTATAATTTTCTTTTGCTCTGTCACAGGTTCCGGCACAGTTCACATATGCAACCTGCTTCACGCCCTCTTCTGCTGCAACACCCATAATGCCGCTGATCACATCAGCAACCGGAGCACCGCCGACCGGACATGCATTTACCGGAGCCTCGCCCTTTGCGATTGCAGCTGCAAGACCGGAACATCCTGCATAACCGCAGCCGCCGCAGTTGTTTCCGGGAAGGGCATCCAGAACAGCCTCTTCCTTTTCATCAACCTCAACATAAAATTTCTGTGCCGCAAATCCTAAGAACAGTCCGATCAGAAGGCCGGTACCGCCAACAACGACAGCAGCTAAAATAATGCCAGTTACGTTCATTTGACCGCCTCCTTAAATAATACCGGAAAATCCGAAAAATGCGATTGACATCAGACCTGCAGTTACCAGCACGATTGCTGTTCCCTGGAAAGGTCTCGGAATATCATTGTATTCCATCTTCTCACGGATTCCTGCCATGATAACGATTGAGATCAGGAAACCGATAGAAGTTGCAAGTCCGTTTACAACACCTGCAAGAATTCCATAGCCATACTGTACGTTATTCAGAGCAACACCAAGCACTGCACAGTTTGTTGTGATCAGCGGAAGGTATACACCCAGAGCATTGTACAGGGAAGGTACGGACTTTTTCAGGAACATCTCTACAAACTGTACCAGACAGGCAATAACCAGAATGAATACGATGGTCTGCAGATAGCTGAAATTAAGTGGAACAAGAATAAACTTGTAAATCAATCCGGTTACAAAAGAAGCGATTGTGATAACGAAGGTAACCGCTCCGCCCATTCCGGCTGCTGTATCAATTTTCTTTGATACGCCAAGGAAAGGACAAATACCGAGGAACTGGCTCAGAACGACGTTATTAACGATCGCTGATCCAATTGCAATAATTAATAATTCTCTCATGCGTTCTCACCCTCCTCTTTTACTTCTGCTTTTGCTTCCGGAGCTGCCTTTGCAGGCTCTTCCTTTGCTTCTTCCTTCTTGGGAGCCGGCTTTACCGGAGCCTTCTTTTCCGGAACCTGTGTCACGTCCTTTACCAGTCCGTCAAATACAAGCTTGCCGCCGCAGGCAGCTGAGCATGCTGCACAGTTCATCTCGCAAACAACAACATCTGAAGTGCTCTTGCCCTTCTCTGCATTCTTGATCAGAACCCAGTTACGGATTGCTACCAGAGCTGCCAGTACGAAGAAAGCACCAGGTGCAAGAATGAAGATGATGATCGGTGTATATCCGATCGTGCCCGCAGATGCATCTGCAAGCGGAAGAATCTGTAAACCGAAGATCTGGCCTGCGCCAAGGATCTCACGGATCATACCGATTACAGTAAGGGATACGGTAAATCCAAGTCCCATACCAAGACCATCCACCAGAGATAAGCCAACCGGATTCTTGGATGCATAGGATTCTGCACGGCCAAGAATGATACAGTTAACTACGATCAGAGGGATATAAATACCAAGTGCACTGTAAAGACTCGGTACAAAGCCTTCCATCAGGAACTGAACGATTGTTACCAGTGATGCTACGACTACGATATATCCCGGAACTCGAACCTTGTCCGGAATAATGTTACGAAGTGCTGAAATCAGGATATTTGAAAATACCAGTACCGCTGTTGTGGAAAGTCCCATACCGATACCATTGATTGCAGAAGTTGTAACCGCAAGTGTCGGACACATACCGAGGAACTGTACCACGGTCGGGTTTTCTTTGACAATACCGTTATAAAGTCTCTCTACATATTTATTCATTTGCACTGCCTCCTAACACTTCGTTGAAATAAGTCAGTGCTGCATTGGCTCCGCCTGTAACGGCTTTGGAAGTAATGGTTGCACCACTGATCGCCTCAATTTGGTTATCGGCAGACGGTGTTGTCTTCACAACCTCCATCGGCGCATTTGCTGCCTGAAGATCAACAAACTGAGAAGAGAACTTCTCTTCCTTCGCCTTCTGGCCAAGACCTGCTGTCTCGCTAAGAGAAGTAAAGGCAATGCCGTTTACAGTTCCGTCATTCTGAACACCTAAGGAGAAGGTAAGATCTCCGCCGTATCCATTGTGATCCGTTACTGTAATTACATAGCCGATGACATCTCCATTTGCATCCTGAGCCTCTACAACCGCATCAATCTGAGCATCTGATGCGAGGTCAGCATCTGTCAAAACATCAACTGCTTCGTCAGCATCGAAGTCTGCATAATCCACGAAGCTGTCTGCATCCTCGAATACCTGCTTGTAGGCATTCTGTGTTGTGTTGTAATTTGCACGTTCGATCGGCTCTTTGGTGATCTCATATACAAGACCAAGTAAAAGACCTGATACAAGAGTAATCAGAGTCAGGATCAATGCATCTTTTGCGATAGATTTCATGCCTTCTCTCCTCCTTTACTCTTTTCTTTGACAATACCGAAGCCCTTCGGAATTGTAATACGCTCAATCAAGGGAACGAGGATATTGCTGAAGATGATCGCATAGGAAACACCCTCCGCCATGCTTCCGAAGGTACGGAAGAGTCCCGTCATGAAACCGAGCAGAATACCATAAAGGATCTTTCCCTTCGGTGTGATCGGGCTTGTTGCGTAATCGGTTGCCATAAAGAAAGCACCCAGCATCAGACCACCACCGCAGAGCTGTGCACAGATGTAATTTACATCCAGGCCATGTCCGCTGAAGAGAATGATAAAGATCACAAAGGTAACAATATAGCATCCCGGGATGCGAAGATCGATCACACCCATCAGGATCAGGAAAATCGCTCCGATCAAAAGAGCAATTACGGATGTCTCACCGATTGTACCGGGAATGCGTCCGATCAGCATATCCCATGTATTAACTGCCTCTCCGTTACGAAGCATAGCAAGCGGAGTTGCTGTTGATACGCCATCGTAGGTGAAGTTGGACATTGCACTTGTGAAAGAGATCAGCATGAAGCATCTTGCTCCCAGTGCCGGGTTCATAAAGTTCTGTCCAAGTCCTCCAAAGAGGCATTTTACAACGATGATCGCAAAGAATCCGCCAACGATCGGCATCCACCAGGGAAGGGATACCGGAAAGTTCAGTGCCAGGAGAAGTCCTGTTACTACCGCTGAAAGATCTCCGATTGTCTGCTTTCTCTTCGTTACTTTGTTGAAGAGATACTCGGCAGCAACACAGCTGGCGATCGTAATCAAAATCAGCATGAGCGCGCGAGGTCCGAAATTCCAGATACCGAAAAGGGAAGCCGGAAGCAAAGAAATGACCACGTATAACATAATTCGGCTGGTCGTATCCTTTGCGCGGACATGCGGGTTCGATGCAACATTAAATAAGTCACTCATGTTATTCCACCTCTCCCTTATTTCTTTCTTCTGTTCGCAAGGACTGTTTTCTTACCGGCCTTGATTGCATGTGTCAGATGTCTCTTTGCCGGACAAATAAAGCTGCATGATCCACATTCTACGCATTCCACACCGCCCCATTTTTCGAAGTCTTCCAGACGGCCGGTCTCGGCAAAGTCTGCAAGTCTTGACGGAACAATGCGGCTCGGACAGGCATCAACGCAGCGGCCGCAGCCGATACAATTGGAAGGCTCATAAAGAGCTGCCTCATCCTTCGTAAATGCAAGCAAAGCAGAATTGGTTTTTCCTACCGGGATCTCTGTTGTAAAGTTCGAGAAGCCCATCATCGGTCCGCCGTAGATAATCTTCTCCGGCTTTGTCTTGAATCCGCCTGCCGCTTCAATGATCTCTGCAAAATTCGTTCCTGTCGGAACACGGAAATTCCGAGGATCTGTTACAGCATCTCCTGTAATTGTTACAACACGGCTAATAACCGGCTGGCCCAATTTAACAGCACGATAGATCGTACACAAGGTTTCTACATTGTCTACGATACAGCCGGCATCTGCCGGAAGCATGCTTGAATTAATCTTTCGTCCTGTACAGGCGTAAATCATAGAACGTTCAGCACCCTGCGGATACTTTGTCTGCAGCGGCTGTACTGTGATGCGCGGCTCGGAAGCCGTAAGAGATGTCAGAAGATCGATACAGTCCTTCTTGTTATTTTCGATACCAAGAATACCCTGTGCTCCGTCAAAAAGCTGAAGTGCAATCTTCATACCTTCGATCAGCTGTTCCGGCATCTCCATCATGATGCGGTAATCGCTGGTCAGATAAGGCTCACATTCTGCACAGTTTGCAATAATGTAATCAATCTTCTCCGGATTTGACGGAGCAAGCTTAACATGCGTCGGGAAGCCTGCACCACCCATTCCTACTACACCAGCATCGCTGATCTTTTTGCGAATTTCATCGTTGGTAAGTGTACTTACATCGTCTACTGTCTCATATTCGACCTCGTCATACAATCCGTCATTTTCGATGACGATGCAATTGACGATTCCGCCTGCTGCTACTCTTCTCGCTTCAAGCTTCTTTACGGTTCCTGAAACGGATGAATGAATATTGGCAGAAACAAATGAGCCTGCCTCTGCAATGAGCTGACCCTTTTTGACAGCATCACCGACTTTAACCACCGGTTTTGCCGGCGCACCGATATGCTGTGACAGCGGATAGACCATGAGACCCTTGGGCTGAAAATCCACAATCGGCTTATCTTTTGATAATTCTTTGCCTTCAAACGGATGTACACCACCGGAAAATGTCTTTAATCCCATTTGTCGCATTCCCCCTTCGTTATAAGAATAATTAAATGAAAAGTCTGCAAAGTAATCCACCTTGTAATTTTCATTTTGTTGCTATTCTAACACAATTCAAATTAATTTGACACAGAAAATATCAATTTTAGCGAGTTAACAAGACTAATATTAGTTTGCTAATATAACTTTTCAAATAGGGGAAACTAACGTATAATATTACTATTGAGCATTTTTAAGGACAAAGGATACAAGTCAATGAAACGATTCGAATACAGCTATACAATCGAGATAAACGAGGCTCAGCTCTCTCTTATTAATGAAGGAACCCTTCTCTTTGATATCGAAACGACCGGTCTGTCTGCCAAAACTTCCAGTATCTACTGTATCGGCTACACCTTCTACCGGGAAGGAGAACTGAAACTGACCCAGCTTTTTGCAGAAGCACCTGAAGAAGAAAAGCAGCTTCTTTTCGCCTTTCTGGAACTCCTGCCCGGCTTTCATACCCTTTTATCCTATAACGGCCGTACCTTTGATGTCCGCTATCTGCAGGAAAAATGCAAGTCCTACGGCTTTGATCCTGTTCTTTTGGATATGCCTCACCTTGATCTTTACCGTCTTTACACGCCTTATAAGAAGCTTCTGGGCACAAAAGACATGAAGCAGAAAAGCCTGGAGCAGCGATTGGATACTGACCGCAAGGATCTTTACAGCGGCGGCGAACTGATTCAGATTTATCAGGAATACGTTAAGCATCCCGAAGAAGAAAAAGAAGAAATCCTTCTCCTTCATAACCGAGAAGATGTTTACGGACTCTTCCTATTAACAAAGCTGCATGCTCTGGTTGCTCTTTTCTCCGGCTCCTATCAGCTCACCCGCTTCGAAACAGAAGAAGGAGAACGCCCCGTCCTTGCACTCTATTTATCTTTGGAGGAAGAGCTTCCTATCTCTCTTTCTTACTACACTGACGGTATTTTTCTCTATGCCAGAAAGAAATCCGCTGTGGTAAAAATCCCCTTCTTCCAGGGAAAGGCACGTTATTACTACGATAATTACAAGGACTATTATTATTTTCCAGAAGAAGATATGGCCATCCATAAGATGGTTGCCAAATTTGCTGCTTCCACCCACAGGGAAAAGGCCACTGCCAAAACTGCCTATACCTGGCAGGAAGGACGCTTTCTCCCCTTCTATTATGCTGTGAAGGAAGAAAGGGATGCGCCCAAATTCTTTTACAAAGACCAATCAAAAAAGGAACCGTACATTTTATATGACGATTCCTCTTTCGCGAGTTTTACTATGGCATATTGTAAATCAGTATTCAATCATATCCTTGCATGCTAAGCGTATGCAAGGATCGCCCTTTTTCAAAAACGATTTCAAGCAACAATCCCTGTCTTTTCTTCCAAGATCTCATTCAAGGCACTGCCGCTGCTTGTATGGCATCTAATCACATCGGTATTGCTTTTCTCTGCCTCTGATAAGGCAGTTTTCACCATCTTATGGGAAACCGTATTGGTGAAAAGAATCATCAGGTCAGGACTTCCGATCTGTCCTCTCATATTACCCGGCATCTGAGTGAAAACCTTTGCTTTACATTTGTGTTTTTTACATATCTGCTTATATTGCTGAACCATTCTGTCATGTCCGCCAATAATTACAATGCTCATACGCATCTCCTTTCCTTATGCCAGCTTTTTCTGACCGGCTAATGAGTTAGCTCTTTCTAACCCTTCTGTAAAAAGATACCCCAGGAAGAATTCTTCCTTAGGGTTTGTTTTTCTTATTTACTGTTAGTTTATACTTACTTTCGTTCGTTGTCAATACTTTGTGTATCTTTTTTCTCTGCCGCTAGTCCCCATTCCTTTAGGAAGTCCAAACGTTCCTTTATCTTAGCGTCTGCAAGCGGTGCTTTCACCATGCCCCTGACCTCTTTATCCCTGATTCGATAAAAGAATCTGTGAATCCAGGCAAAGGGCAAGAGAAATTTATACTTATGCAAGTAAGCACAATAGGGCAGCCTCAGCATATGCTTCATCGGCGGCAGAGCTCTGTTAAACAAATATTCCAGCTTTGCTCTTCTGGCGCCAATTCCCTGATTATACATTCTCACAGAAACTGAAACTCCCCGGTTTTCCTCATTATCAAATCCGAAAACACCATCTGCAAAGATTTTTCTGCTCGCCCTGCAATAAAAAGATTCCGAATGTCTTCTTATTTCAAAAGGAATCCTGATCTCCAACCAACTTTCCAAAAATGCAAATACACTTGCCGCAAATTCATAAAGTTCCAGCTTCTTCAGCTCTTCAGATAAAAAAAGCCAATCAACATTTCCCTTTTCACATACAAATGCAATATCCAAAAACTGCCGAAAACCGACACCCTTTCCAACAAAATGCTGTCGCAAATGCTCGATCAAATAGAGCAAATGAAAGGACCAATCCAGTTTCCCATTCTTTGCATACTCCCAAGCCTGCTGAAAGTATGCCACTCTTTTTTCTTTTCCAGGCGAACGATGCACCAGACTATCATGCACCTCCAAAGCATATCCGTTTTTCTCATATTTCAATTCAGATGCAATATATTCTCCCTTAAAGCAAAAACCGCCATCCAAGAGAAGGCCGTGAATCTTTTCTCTGTCCTTTTCATGAATCAGAATATCAATATCACCCATGCTCCTTAAAGCAGGCGTCGGATAAAGCTCGGCCAGATCCATGCCTTTTACCATGATATATTCGCAATCCTTCAGCAGCTCTTTCAAGGAAGCAAGGATCTGATTAAAATTCTGATAATGATAAAGCTGAAAGGCATAGGACTTTCGAAAAATTTCATTCTTTGTCTGCTTATAAAAAATCGCCGACAGCTGATGCCGGTCTGCATATTCTTTTATCAGTTTCCAATTCAGGGATGGATCCGTTTCCGTCGGCTCTTCATGAAGATAATCTCTTAAGACTCTGATAAAAAACTGTTCTTCCCTTGTGAGTTTATTTGTCAGCTCATTTTCCATCTTCATTTCCTCTCTGCTGAAGTAAGAACGTGCTCCAGATTCGCCTGAATATATATAGAATGCCTATTCCAAGTAAGGCTCCAAGGCCATTATAGATCATATCATCCCACTCAAACAGCCCCCGATGGGTGATCAGCTGAGTAAGCTCTATGGATGCCGAAAGTGCAAGTGCAAGTCCCCAGGCGATCAGATCATGCTTGTTCAGGAGCAAAGAAATCGCTGCTCCAATCGGCAGAAATAAGACAATATTCCAAAAGATTTCCCTCAAAAGCGAGTACTCTCCTCTGTAAACATCCCTGATCGTCCAAAAAAGCTCCAGCTGATATTGTGCTCTTTCCGTTGGTGTCCGCTCAATAATAGTAATTGTCAAAACAAAAGACAGATAAAAGACCATTAAAGGAATCAGAATCGCTGTGATGCTTTTTATTTTTCTGTGCTTATGTAAATCGTATGCAAGAAGAGCAGAAAGAAGTGAACAGATCAGCCAGGTCATAACCGCTCTTCCCGTTATCATCTTCATTGCCGCATTAAAATAATAATCCAAGTTTCAACTCCAGCTCATTGATCAGCATCATCAAAAGTATGACCTGCGCACACAGAATAAAGCGTTTCGCTCGCGAAATGCTCGCGCTGAGCGAGGTCGCCTGCGACATATTTCCTTTTCGTGCGAGTGTGCATCCTTGTTTTGTTATCGTATTGGAACGAAGCTTCCTATGCCATAACAAAACTCCTGACAGTCTGCTTTTCGCACTTATCAGGAGTCTTATCTCTAGTCATATGACAGATCACGCTTTTTTCTTTCGGCTTGTAAGGTAAATCCCGATCACTGCAGCCGCTGCAATCGCAGATAAGCCTGCTGTAATCGGCGCTTCTCCTGTCTTAGGAGATACACGCGAATCACTCTTCAGGAAAATTGCTATCGTTCCAAGCTGATCAAGGGTGATGGTAACTGTACCATTTCCTACAACAGCCTTCACCTGTTTCCATTCACCATCCACATAAATCTTAACAATAACCTCCGAACCTTCCTTCACGCCATCAATAGGAATCGTGATGGTAAGCGGATATTTGGGATTATCCTCGTTTGTGGTGATCTTTTTTACCCAAATCGGTGTATATCCATCCGGCGTCTCCGGTATAATATCTGTCTTAGATATAATAACATCTACCTTTTTCCCATCCGGATCCTCAACAAATGGATCATTATTCGTATTTGGTGACGGACTGGGTGAGGCAAAAGCAGTTGCCGCCATTCCAATTGTCATCAGAAGTACCAAAAATACGGTAACAATTTTTTTCATTTCTCTCTCCTGACATGCTTATCCTATTCATAAGGTCTAAAATATAGATTCATTTTACCCTTATTCTTCTCAGACTGTCAATGCTTATGGAAACATTATATTCAGCTTTTCCGCCACAACCCTGCATCGTTTCTTGTAAAAAGATATACCATATGCCCATATATCACTCCGCCCTTCATTGCGCAGGTATTCGTCATATCTGCGATCTTGAATTTGTGTCATCGCCCGTTCGCAAGCCTTATCCAAGGGAACATCATACTCATCAATCAAAATGATTGTCTTTTGCTCATAATGCTTATACAAAAGCTGGGAAAGCAGCTGCAAGGACGACAGAAGAACGCCATCCTCCATTCTATACTGTCCATTCTGCAGCTGAACCAACGCAAGGTACCTTTCCTTCTCGTTATCCGTTAATTTATCGCTTTCCAGAAGGAAGTAAAATCGCTCTGCCTCGCTTCCAATAAGCTCCATCAGCTGATACTTTGCATCTTCAAAGCACAATCCTTCCACGCTTTTTAGCGAAACAAAGACCACAGGATATTTTCCCATGTATTCTTCACACAGACTTGCATTCTGTGAAATATACAAGCCGTCAAAAAGTGATTTATCCATTCCGATTTCAAAGAAGTAACGGAGCATGCTCATATTCAATGTTTTCCCGAATCTGCGCGGCCTTGTAAAGAGGTTTACCTTGCTCCATTGTTCAAGTAACTGCTCCAGCAGTCTCGTCTTATCAATGTAATAAAATCCCTCTCTTCGGATTTCATCAAAATCTTCTATTCCTACAGGCAGTTTTAAATCATTCATTCAGCAGAACCTCACTTTTTAGTGGAGATTTCTCTCATTTCCTTCTTTATCCTTATCAGGATACGATTCCACGTATTCGATTATTTTACAGCTATGCTTTCTTTTTCCCCATCCTTTTGAATCGTTGCCGCAAAGAGTGCTTCACTCTCTCTTAACCGATTCATCGTCGCATCATGTCTAACCTCGTGGATTGAACGCTTAAACTCACGTTTAATTTTCTCGTTACGAATTGCAGGAAAATCAATTTGCGGTGAAACTGCAGTAGGTAGGAACTATAATTCGCTGTATAACAGCCAAGATACTATAATTCATTCTTAAATTCTATCATTTTCAAAAGTTCTAATACCTTTGCTACATTACCTTCCTGCATGTAAAATTCTTCCAATTTTGCTTTAGAGTATTTACAATATCTGGAATTCTTGGTTGCTTCTT
>CAVEOK010000007.1:0-77332 GCA_963617415.1 Oscillospiraceae bacterium | reverse complement strand
TAGTAATATTTACAAACATGAAACACCTCAAACAAAAAAACCGGTCAAGATTCCCCAACGACCGGTATTTTTGTGTCTTTTTTTACTATCTCAGGTCTTTGCCGTCATCCTCCAGAAGCAGTCCGCCGTCTGCCGCAGCAGTGGCCAGCTGATCACATCGTTCATTCATTTCGTGGCCTGCATGACCCTTTACCCAGTGAAAAGAAATCCGATGCTTTTCCTTTGCCGCAAGCAGCCTCTGCCAAAGCTCCTTATTCTTAACCGGCTCATTCTTGCCTCGTTTCCAGTCCTTTTTGATCCAGCCGTCAATCCAATGCTGATTGAAGGCATTTACCAGATATTGAGAATCCGAATAAAGATCTACCTCGCAGGGTCTGGTCAGAGCCTCAAGACCGACGATTGCTGCCATCAGCTCCATACGGTTGTTTGTCGTTTTTTTGTAACCGGCAGAATACTCTCTCTCGTGAAGGATTCCCTTGCTGTCCCTGTACTGAAGCACGCATCCGTAGCCGCCCGGTCCGTCTGGATTTCCTCTGGCTGCTCCGTCCGTATAAATATCCACATGCATCAGCATATCAATTTTCTCCGGCCTGGCAGATCATTCTCTGAATGATCTCATTAGCCTTTTTATTCAGATAATCAAGATCCTCTCCGGCATAGAAACATCCATCCTCATAAAGGATCTTTCCGTTGATCATAGTCATCTTCACATTCTGCTTGGAGCCACTGTATACCAGGTTCTTGACAATATTATTTTCCGGCTGCATATTGGGCTGACGCATATCGATCATGATGAGATCGGCAAGCTTGCCTTCTGCCAGGACGTCACAATCCTTTAAGCCCATGGCTCTGGCACCATTTACCGTTGCCATCTTCAGTACCTGCTTTGCATCTACCGCAGAAGCATCCATACCCCGCAGCTTTGCCAGAGCAGTAGTCAGGAACATTTCCCGGAACATATCCAGACAGTTATTGCTTGCTGCTCCGTCTGTACCGATACCGATATTAATGCCCATATCCAGCATGGTCTGAATGGGTGCGATACCGCTTGCCAGCTTCGCATTGGAAGCCGGATTGGTAATGACGCTCAGATTTTTCTCCTTGAAGATCTGAAGATCCTTTTCATCCATCCATACGCAATGGTAACCACCGCCACCATAATTATAAATGCCAAGCTCATCAAAAAGCTGAGTCGGCGTCAGACCGTGATAACGCTCCTTGCAGCCCTCAACCTCTGCCTTTGTCTCGGAATTATGCATCCAGACCGGTGCCTTATACTTTTCTGCCAAATTGGCAAGTCCCAGCATAATTTCCCTGCTGGTGGTATATTCTGCATGGAAACCGAACATATAGGAGGAAAGCTCGTGCAGATTGTTCAAATACTGATATTCTCTCTCACAATCAGAAACCTTTCCGCCAAAATCATTGATGGAGCCAACCTGTACCATACGGAAGCCGCTGTCGATTGCTGCCTGAGCAATCTGACCGGTCTGCATATACATATCCATGGCTGATGTGATTCCGCTGGTCAGATATTCCATGATGCCATGTCTGGTCAGCCAGTAAATATCCTCCGGTGTAAGCAAAGCTTCCTTGGGAAAAACCTGATTGTTCAGCCAGTCCTGCAGAGGCAGATCATCTGCATAGGAACGGAGGAAGGTCATTGCTGTATGGGTATGCGCATCCTTAAATCCCGGCATCAGGAGATTTCTTTTGACATCGATTTCCCGATCCCATTCGATCCGTCCTTCCTCTTCCTCTTTCAGGATCCGCTCCGTATCCTTACCGTCACCGATATAACGAATTTTATTTCCTTTCACCCAAAGTTCTCCCTCCAGGATGTCAAAGGTGTCATCCATGGTCAGGATTCTTGCATTATAAAATCTGATATTCATTTTATTTCCTTCTTTATCTGCTGTCAGATTGCCTCTGCAATTTTCTGAATTGATTCCGTAACAAGCTTTGTAAATCTGGGTGCTGCCGCATCTGCCGCAATCTTGATTTCCTCATGGGTAAGGGGCTCCTCATTCAATCCTGCCGCCTTATTGGAAATACAGGAAATACCGCATACCCGCATGCCCATATGATTTGCTGCGATGGCTTCTACGACCGTACTCATGCCGACGGCATCTGCTCCCAGAATGCGGAACATATTGATCTCCTCCGGAGATTCATAGCTGGGACCGGTCGTCTGTACATAAACCCCCTCCTGCAGGGGAATCTGATTTTCTCTTGCCACAGAACGGATGATCTCCTGCAGATCCTTCTTATAAACCTCTGTCATATCTGGGAAACGCACGCCCAGCTCATCGATATTGGGACCGACAAGGGGATTGGGAACAAAGGAAGAAATTTGTCCCGTGATCAGCATCAGATCGCCGACATTATAAGATTTATTGATTCCGCCGGTTGCATTTGTCAAAAATAAGACCTCTGCTCCCAGAAGTCCCATGAGACGAATCGGCAAAACAACATCCTGAATCGAATATCCCTCATAATAATGCACACGGCCGTTCATAAGAACGACCGGTACATCATCTGAATATCCGAAAATAAACTTTCCTGCATGACCGGGTGCTGTTGAAACCGGGAAACCATCAATCTGATGATAGTCAATTTCGCAAACCGGCTTGATCTGCTTCGCATAGTCGCCAAGACCGGATCCCAGTACAAGAGCCACCTTAGGGACAAAATCCGTAAGCTCCCGAACCTGTTTCAGGCAGTGCTGTAATTTTTCGTATGTATTCATTTTCTTTTTGATTCCTTTTTCTTAGTGATGGAAGAGACGGATTCCTGTGAAGGCCATTGCCATTCCATATTCATTGCAGGCATCGATCACGATCTGATCTCTTACAGATCCGCCCGGCTGTGCAACATATTTCACGCGGCTCTTTCTCGCTCTTTCGATATTGTCACTGAAGGGGAAGAAGGCATCTGAGCCAATGGAAATGCCGTCAAACTGACTGATCCATGCTTCTTTCTCTTCTGCTGTGAAGACCTCCGGCTTAACCTTGAAGATCTTCTCCCACTTGCCGTCAGCCAGAACATCCATATATTCATCGCCAATATAATTATCGATCGCATTATCGCGGTTAGCGCGTCCAAGGCCATCTACAAACTGAAGGTTCATTACCTTCGGGCACTGGCGAAGCATCCAGTTGTCAGCCTTTGAACCTGCCAGTCTTGTACAGTGTACTCTGGACTGCTGTCCTGCTCCGATACCGATTGCCTGTCCGTCATAAGCATAGGCTACGGAATTGGACTGGGTATACTTCAGAGTGATCAAAGCGATCATCAGATCTCTTTTTGCATCCTCCGGAATGTTCTTTTCCTCTGTTACCACATTGGAAAGAAGCTCTTCGTTAATGTCCAGCTCATTTCTTCCCTGCTCAAAGGTTACACCGTAAACCATCTTCTGTTCAACCGGTGCCGGTACATAATCTGGATCGATCTGAATGATATTGTAATTGCCATTCTTCTTGCTCTTGAGGATCTCAAGTGCTTCCGGCTCATAGCCCGGTGCGATCACACCATCGGAAACCTCTCTCTTGATGATCTTTGCAGTGGAAACATCACAGACATCAGACAGGGAAATGAAATCGCCGAAGGAAGACATTCTGTCTGCGCCTCTTGCTCTTGCATATGCAGATGCCAGAGGAGAAAGCTCACCCAAGTCATCTACCCAGTAAATCTTTGCCAAGGTATCAGAAAGGGGAAGACCGACTGCAGCACCTGCCGGAGATACATGCTTAAAGGAGGTTGCTGCCGGAAGTCCGGTTGCCTTCTTCAGTTCCTTTACCAGCTGCCAGCCGTTTAAAGCATCCAGAAAGTTAATATATCCCGGCTTTCCGTTCAGAACCGTTACCGGCAGATCGGATCCATCCTGCATCAGGATACGGGAAGGCTTCTGATTCGGATTGCAGCCATATTTTAATTCAAGTTCGTTCATGCTCTTTCTCCTTATTTGTTTTTGTTGATGATTCTTGTTTCGTATTTGCCCGTTTCGATATCGATAAATCTGACAAAAAGGGAAACCTTATTTTCTTCATTGAGTGCATTCCAGATGCCATCTGCAAAGCTGTCAATGTCTTCTGCCTCGATCGCAACCCTCTTCGGCTCTCCCTCAAAGCTGGGCAGGGGATTTCCGTCATGCATATAGGTATGAATAAAATGTCCCTCTCCCGCCAGAGGAGCTGCATAAGCATACGTAAATCTCAGGCAGGCATCCGGATTTCCGTTGTCGCTCTTGAGAATAGACATGGAATAATCGTATGCCGCATTCTCCACATGCATGATTGCAGAAATACGAGGGGTATAGTTGGGGCCGTCCGGCTCAAACTCACGGGTCAGAAGGCTCTGCTCAAAGGTCAGTCCCTCGTCCACGCCATCAAAAATCGTATCTGTCTGATCGCCGTTTGTTACGATCGTATTGGCACCCAGTACACGTACCGGTGCATAGATGATCAGGCTGGGATCACTGAGCTTGGATTCATCAAAAGCCTGTGTACGAATGCCTTCCCCGTCCTCAACAAAAACGCGATTACGGCTGTTTACACTTCTGCCCATAATAAAGTAGGCAGTTACGGCTTTCTTTCCGTCTGCAGATTTTCCAACAACAATTCCTCTTCCCGGATAGCTGTTCTTTGTCAGCTCATTTTTCAGGTCCATGATTTCCATAGTAGGCTTTCCTTTCTTTTCTGCTGTACATGTGCAGTTATCATTTCTTAATCATATAACAAATAAAGATATTTCTCAATGCTTAGTGTTTCCAGGCTCTTGGGAAAAGAAGCACGATCATGGGGAAGATCTCCAGTCTTCCTGCCAGCATATCAATACCGAGAACAATCTTGCTCAGGTAGGATAAAGAAGCAAAATTACCGGTCGGTCCCACCAGACTGAGTCCCGGTCCTACATTATTGAAGCAGGTTGCAACCGAAGTGAAGGTTGTTTCCATATCCAATTCATTAAAGGCGATCAAAAACATGGAGACCAGGAAAATCATCGCATAAATTACATAATATACGCAAACGCCTCTGGTTACGCTCTCTCCCAGTACATTGCCGTCCATACTGATGGAACGAACGCTTCTGGGGTGAATGAAGGTTTTGACCTCCTTCTTGACTAGCTTATAGCCGATGACCAGACGGCTGACCTTGATTCCGCCTGCCGTACTGGAGGCACAGCCGCCGCAGAACATCAAAAGAACCAGTATGGTCTTTGACAGGGTGGGCCAGAGATTAAAATCCGTGGAGGCAAAGCCTGTCGTCGTGATAATGGATGCAACCTGTACCAGGGCATCCTTTCCGGCATAAAGCCAGCTATTGTATAAGGAATGAATATCAATGGTGATCAATGCAGCGGCTCCAAGTATGATCCCAATATAAACCCGAAGCTCTTCTGACCGAAAAGCACTTCTGGCCTGTTTGACCAGAATCAGATAATAAAGGTTAAAATTCACCCCGCAGGCCAGCATAAAGACGGTCAGAATCAGCTGCTGCAAGGTCGTGTAGGAGCCGATACTGCTGTTCAAAATACCAAAGCCGCCTGTTCCGGCTGAGCTGAAGCTGAGACAAAAAGCATCAAAAACAGGCATACCGGCCAGAATCAGGAGAATAATGCCTCCGACCGTAATTCCAAAATAAATCTCATAAAGAATCTCTGCTGATTTGCGGACTCTGGGAACCAGCTTGTCTACCTGGGGGCCCGGACTCTCTGCCCGCATGAGATGCATATTGTAGGCTTTATCCCTGGGCAGGATCGCCAGCATAAAGACAAGAACACCCATGCCGCCAATCCAGTTGGTAAAGCTTCTCCAAAACAAAAGTCCGTGAGACAGAGCCTCTACGTCCGTCAGGATACTGGATCCTGTTGTTGTAAAGCCGGAAATCACCTCAAAAACCGCATCAATATAATTCGGGATCGCTCCCTCGATCACAAAAGGAAGGGCTCCGAAAAGGCTGATCATAACCCAGCTTAGGGCGACGGTAACCAGGCCCTCCTTCGCATAAAAGGTTGTTGATTTTCCTGACAGAGCCGACAGGATAATACCAGCCAAAAGGGTGATGCCTATGCTTATCAAAAAGGCTTTGATGGTATCCCCTTCTCCGTAGATAAAGGACACCAGCAAGGGCAGCAGCAGCAAAACCGCTTCTATGATCAGGACAAGTCCCGTAACACGTGCAATCGCTCTACGATTCATCTGAAAGACCTCTCCTCTTAAATATCCAATATATCCACAATATCATTTACACCGCGTCTGGTTGTTACAACGATCACGCTGTCTCCCTCCCGGATCACACTTTTACCGTTGGGAATAATAACCTGCCGGCCGCGGCAGATAGAGGCAATAATCACGCCTTCCTTCAGATTCAGCTCCATCAGGGGCTTTCCGATCATCAGGCAGTTGGCCTTGATAATAAATTCCAGTGCCTCAACCTTATTATTGATCAGATGATAGAGGGTCTCTACATTACTTCCCACGGAATTGCTCATTGCCCTTACATACTGGGAAACCATATCCGCAACGACATTCTTCGGGCAGACAACCGTATCCAGATCCATATTGCCAAGAACACTGTCGATATTCAGGGAATGCACCTTGGTGATCAGCTTTGCTCTGGTTTTCTTCTGAGCGAAAAGTGTCAGGATAATATTGGTCTCATCCATATTGGTCAGGGCTGCAAAGCTGTCTGTCTGGGCAAGGCCTTCCTCTTCCAAAATAGACTCATCGATCGCGTCTCCGTAAATAATAACGGCGCCCTCCAGCTGATCCGCCAGATGCTGACAACGCTCCTTATTTTTTTCTATGATGGTGACGCTGATGCCCATCTGCATCAGCTGCTTGGCCAGATAATAGGCAATCCCGCCTCCGCCAACGATCATACAGCTGTTGGTTCTGGTCTTGCCGATACCGAAGATCTGCATGAGCTGATTTTCCCTGTTCGGTGCTGTGGCAAAGGAAATCACATCCTTGGAATGAAGAATAAAATCACCATTCGGAATAACAACATTGCCGTCTGCCTGCTCAACCGCACAGATCAGGGCATCCAGATGATATTTTTGGTTCATATCTGCAACCGAGCATCCGTCAAATTTGGATTCCGCCGGAATTCGGTAGCGCAGAAGCTCCACTCGGCCCTTATTGAAGGTATCCACCCTCTGGGCTGCCGGAAAACGAACCACTCTGGCAACCTCCTGAGCGGCCAGACGCTCGGAATTGACGATCATGGCCAGTCCCAGCTCCTCCTGCAGAACGCCGATCTCATCCTCATAGATCGGATTCTTGATCCGGGCAACGGTCTTGCATTTACCAAGGGTACGGCCAAAGAGACAGCAGAGCAGGTTCAGCTCATCATCTCCGGTCAGGGCCAGAAGCAGATCCGCATGTTCAATTCCTGCCTGCTTCATTACCTTGGCACTGCCGGCATTGCCGATCATGCCGATCACATCATATTTGATGGAAATAGATTCAATCGTCTTGGGATTGATGTCAATGACTGTAATATTATGATCCTCATCACTGAGCTGTCCGGCAACACTTCCGCCTACCTTTCCACAGCCCACAACAATAATATTCATACTCACTCCTTGCTTCCGGCAGAAAAGAATCCGCTGGTATTCACCTGTGCGATCTTCTTTCCTTCCTCGTCTGTCACTGTAATCTCATAAAATCCGACCTGTCTTCCTCCTTTTTTGCAGACAGCCTCGGCATAGAGGGCACTGCCCTTTGCCGGACGGAAATATTCAATCGTGCTGGACAGGGAAACGCTATTTCTCTCTTCTGTGTTCGATGCAGCCGCAAATGCAAAATCAGCCAGGGTAAAGATCGCTCCACCCATCACAAAACCGTTTGCATTCAAGTGCTGCGGGCGGATTTCCATGCTGCATTTTGCATAGTCCTCCCGAACCTCATCAATTATAATGCCCGTCAGCTCAGTTGCATAGCGGTCATTTGCAAAATATTTTCTGCTTTCTTCTAAATTTTTCATAGGATGAGTTTAGCACAAGAGACTTCTTCTTTCCATATGCACTTTATTTGTAAAAAGAAGAGAAACTGCTTATAATGGGTGCATTATGGAAAATCTGATTTTTAGTTTAAATGCAACCATGCCAATCTTTTTCACCATGCTGCTTGGGCTCTTTTTTCATAAGACCGGCATCATGGGAGAAAGCTTTACCAATTCACTCAACAGCTTTGTTTTCAAGATTGCCCTGCCTGTCCTTCTTTTTCAGGATCTGGCAGTTCAAGACTTTGCCGCTGCCTGGAACGGAAAATTCGTTCTCTTCTGCTTTATCGCAACCCTGATCTCCATTCTGCTGATCACAGTCATTTCCTTTCTCCTGCTAAAGGACAAAGGGAAAAGGGGAGAGTTCATTCAGGTCAGCTATCGCAGTTCTGCTGCCATTTTGGGACTTGCCTTTATCCAAGCCATCTACGGAGACGGAAACAGCAGCATGGCTTCCCTTATGATTCTGGGAAGTGTTCCTCTTTACAATGCAGCTGCTGTCATTATCCTAACACTCAGTGCAAATGCCGAAGCTTCTTCTTCGCATGCTCTTTCCTCCGGCAAAGAAAAGGCAGCACTTGCCAAAAAGACCCTTATCGGAATTATCACAAATCCGATCATTCTGGGTATTTTATTCGGTCTTATCTGGTCTGTACTCCGAATCCCCCTTCCCTCGGTTCTGTCCTCTACGATCCACAATGTTGCTGTTCTTGCAACACCTCTGGGACTGATGGCAATGGGCGCTTCGGTTCGCTTTTCCGAGATGAAAAAGGATGCGATTCCTGCTCTGGTCGCTGCCCTGATCAAGCTCTTTGGCTTAAGTGCCATCTTCCTGCCCTTTGGTGCTTTGCTGGGCTTCCGCAATCAGGAACTGGTAGCTCTTTTGGTTATGTCCGGTTCCGCTTCTACCGTAAGCTGTTATGTCATGGCCAAAAACATGGGACATGACGGTGTTTTGACCTCAGCTGCAGTCATGCTTACCACCTTTGGCTGTGCCTTCAGCCTTACCTTCTGGCTCTGGCTGCTGAAAAGTCTGGGATGGATTTAAGGAGAAAATATGATCAAGATTGACCTGATTACCGGCTTTCTGGGTGCCGGCAAGACAAGCTTTATTCAAAAATATGCCAAACAACTTCTGAAGGAGGAGCAGCGCATCGGTATTATCGAAAGTGATTACGGTGCCATCAATATCGATCTGATGATCCTGCAGGATCTGGAAGAGGCAGGCTGTGACCTGGAAATGGTCATTGGCGGAAACAGTCCGGCAGATCATCAAAGAAGGCTTCGCAGCAAGCTGATCTCCATGGCTATGCTGGGCTATAACAGAATCATTGTAGAGCCTTCCGGCATTTATGATGTTGATGAATTCTTCGATCTTCTGCATGAGGAGCCGCTTGATCGCTGGTATAAAATCGGAAATGTCATTACCCTTCTGGATGCCAGACTGCATACGCCCCTGTCGGATGCATCCTCTTATATGCTGGTCTCCCAAGCTGCATCTGCCGGTGCGATTGTTTTGAGCCGTACCCAGCTTGCTTCCCCGGAAGAACTTGCCTCTACCCTCTCTGCTCTAGAAGCTTCTATGCAGGACTTTCAATGCAAAAAAGCAATTTCTCCCATCCTCTTTGACAAGGACTGGTCTCTTCTTACAGAAGAAGACTGGCAGAAGCTGCTTTCCTGCGGTTATTCCTATGCAGATTACAGGAAGCTGCCCTTAAGTGAACGATCAGACTACACTTCTCTTTTCTTTATGAAGGAAAACTGCCCCCATCTCACTCTGATCGCAGACGAAATGTCCGATATGGATGCCTTAAGCGAAAAAACTCATAGAAACGAAGTTTCCTATACGATAAAAAAAAGCACAGAAAGCATCTTTTCTGATGCTTCCTGTGGAAATGTCATTCGTATAAAAGGCTTTTTCTCTCTTCCCGACAATCACTATCTGCAGCTAAATGCAAGCAGGCAGGATTTCAGTCTGAAAGAAGTCACAAAGGGACAAGAGGTTTTAATCGTCATTGGCGAGGATCTGAATCAGGCAGAGATTGAAAAGCATCTTCTGAAGCTTTCCTAAAAGAATCTCTGCAGGACAGTCTGTCTTCTTTTAGAGAAGCTGCTTTTCATGCGTCATCAGATATTTTACAATCTCTGTTTCCTGCACAAGCTCCTCTATGCTGCTGTATTCCCCAGTCGTATGGATCTCATGCATGGCATTGGCAATACAGAGTCCCTTGATGCCCTTTCTTCTCAGGACATTGTTGTCACTTCCCCCGAAGGATTCCTTGGGCAAAAGCTCCAGTTTCTGGGCCTCCAGTGCTTCCTTTAGGGCAAGCAGACCTTCCTCATCCTCTTCTACCCGGTAAGCCGTCAGGTGAATCTTCATCCGGCCTTCCGCCCTTCCGCCAACCTTCTCAGCCTCCTCCTGAAAAAGAGAAAGCATTTTCTCGTAGAGAGCCAACGCTTCTTCATGAATGCTGCAGCGAATTTCACCCTTCACACTGCATTTTTCCGGCACGATATTTTTGGCACTTCCACCCTCGATCATACCGATATTCAGTGTCGTATAGTCATTGACATGTCCCTGCTTCAGCCGGCTGATAGCTGCAGCTGCTGCCGCAATGCTGTGAATTCCCTTTTCCGGATCAAATCCTGCATGCGCTGCCCTTCCATAGATGCTGATTTCAAAAGAAAGCAGAGTCGGCTCACAGGCAGAATAAGTTCCCTGGCAGTCACTGCAGTCCGGTACATAGGCCCGGTCAATCTTCGGCAAAAGCTCCAGATCAAAGGCAGACATGCCCTCCGTATAGGCTTCCTCTGCCGCCGGAAAAAGAAAACTCAGATGATGATGAGGAAGTCCTTCCTCCTTTATCTCCTGATAAGCCTCCAGAATCACGGCAATTGCAGCTGCATCATCTGCACCGAGAACAGTGCTTCCGTCTGAGCTGATCCTTCCATCCTCATGGATCACAGCCTTTTTGCCAATGCCCGGAACAACCGTATCCATATGTGCCATAAAAAGAAGATTTTTCGCATCTTCCATGCTTCCCTCAACGAAAGCATAAAGATTGCCGGCATTGCCGCCGATCTTCTCTGCCGCATCATCCTCCTTGAAGGAAATGCCCAGCTCTTTTCCCTTCTGCATTAAATAATCTGCCATCTTCCTTTCGGAAAATGACAGAGAATCGATTTTTGTAAGCTCTATAAACCGGCTGACCAGTCTTTTTTGATTTACCGCCATTGTTTCACCTTATTCCCATCAGCATTTACTTAGGGCTGCTAAGGATACACTGTCCAAATCAGCATATCCCTAGTAATAATATTCCTCAGAGTAGATTCTAAGATCTTCCTTAGTAACCTCTCCTTTTTCAATATGGAAAGAATGAAAAACCGGATTGTCTGCCATCAGGGATAAAATCATATAGCTGGCTTTGGGATCATAGGCAAGCTTAATGTCCTCCACAGACGGTCTGGAAGGGGATTCCGGATGAGAATGCCAGTTGCCCAGAGGCTTTAGGCCATTTGCTCTCATATCCTTAATTGCCGCAAGCTGTTCTGCCGGATCCATGCTGAAATGATCTTCTGCATGATCGGTATTGGTCAGATAATAGACCTTTTTGATCAGCCTGCCCTCCTCTCCTTCCTCGCCTGCGATCAGACCGCAGGCTTCCTCCGGAAGATGTTCTTTTGCATATTTTACCACATCATCATAAAGATGATAGTCCATTCTGATAATTCCCATAGCTAACCTCATGAACGCGGTGCTTCAAAGCGGGAAGCGGTTTCTTCGCATACCTCCTGCTCATAATCAAAGGGGACCAAAATCGTCGGATGCTCACCGCAGACCGGACAATTGCAGGATGCCTTGGGCAGCTTGATCTTATGGAAATTCATATCAATGGCATCAAAGGTCATCAGATTACCGGTCAAAAGATCACCCACACCCGTAATATACTTAATTGCCTCTAAGGCCTGCAGAGAACCGATGATACCTCCCATAGCGCCGATTACACCTGCCTGCTTGCAGGTAGGTACTGCATCCTTGGGCGGCGGATTCTTGAATACACAGCGGTAGCAGGGGCCTTCTCCCGGAACATAGGTCATCAGCTGTCCCTTGAAGCGAATAATTCCTGCATGGGAGAAGGGCTTCTTCTCGATAACACAGGCATCATTGATCAGAAATTTTGCCGGGAAGTTGTCGGTTCCGTCTATGATAAAGTCATACTCACGGATCAGCTCCTGGATATTAGTAGAATCCACAAAAAGACGATAAGTCTTCACCTCTACATCCGGATTCATGTCATTGATGGTTTCCTTGGCTGATTTGACCTTTGCCTTCCCGATATCTGCTGTCGAATGAATGATCTGACGCTGCAGATTGGAAAGATCCACCTCATCTGCATCTACAATACCGATGGTACCCACGCCTGCTGCCGCAAGATACATAGCTGCAGGTGCTCCCAATCCGCCGGCTCCAATGATCAAAACCTTGGCATTTAAGAGCTTTTTCTGGCCCTTCGCACCGATTTCTTTTAATATAATATGTCTGGAATAGCGTTCAATCTGCTCATCTGTCAATGCCATTAGCATCCACCTCCCATGAAATAAAGGAATTCAACGGTATCGCCTTCCTTTAATACTCTTGTTGCCTTCTCCTCTGTCGGAACAAATTCATCATTGATCGTTACCGTTACATACTCCGGCATTTCTACATTTTCCTGCTCGATCAGCTCCGGTAAGCTCAGTCCTTCCTTTACTTCCTTCTTCTCTCCTGCTACTGTAATGATCATCTTTTTCTCCTCTTTTCTCTGCCTTTTTCGAATTTGGCAGCCTCTTCTGTCATTCCTTGCGCCGGTGATCCGGCACTTTTTCTCTGCTTATTCTCCGATCGCATCCTTAAGCCAGGCTTCAAGCTCTGCCGGCTTTGCCGGGCCTACTCTTCTCGCCTTTTCTTCTCCCTCAAGAAAGAGAATCAGGGTCGGATTTGCTGTTACCTCATATTCTTCTGCCAGCTCTCCGTCAAAATTGGTATTCAGCTTATAAACAAGAAGCTTGTCCTCATAATTATCCTCCAGATCTCCCAGAACCGGTGCCAGCTTCTTGCAGGCAACGCAGGAATCCGAATAAAAATCCACAATGACCGGAAGCTGGCTTTTCAGTACCTTTTCCTCAAAATCATTCTTTGAAATACGTGCAGCCACTATTCTTCCACCTTTCTTACATAAAGTGTGTAGGTTCCATCCTCATTATCTTCCAGCTTCAGGATCTTATGTCCTTCCTCCTTCATGCTTCTGGGTACATTCTGTACCGGCTCTCCGTCATTCATACGGATGGCAAGAACCTCTCCGTCCTCCAGCTCTTCGATTGCTACCTTTGCCTTTACAAAGGTAAGGGGGCAAACCTTATCTGTAATATCTACCTGATCATCAAATGTAATCTCTGCCATTTTTCTTCTCCTTTGCCTGCGATTTTCTTTTCTATTCTTTCCTATTCTTCTTTGCCTTCATAAGCCTTCCAGATTTTTTCTTTTAAGCCTTCCGTTCCGATCCTCTCTAAGGTCTTCCGGAAGCGCTCGCTCGGATTGGCATTTTCTTCAAAAAATTCAATTGCTGCATCCGTCACGCGGAAAAGCGTTTCCTTATCTGGAATCAAAGGAACGATTTCCTCGCCCTTGTAGATATGGTTGCCAAAAGTTCCTCCGAAAGAAACAATGTATCCGGGTTTTCCAACCCAGGCATCTGTCGGACAGCTCTTTACACAGCGGGCACAATGATTGCATTTGGACGGATCCAGAAGTACCTTTCCATCCTCCATGCGAAGTGCACCCTCCCGACAGGCCTTGATACAGACGCCGCAGGAAATGCAGTCCTCTTCCTTACAGGAAACTGCCATACCGCCCTTAATGCCGACGTCATTCTCCTCTGCCTTCAGACAGTTATTCTGGCATCCTGTTACGCCGAATTTAAATTTATGGGGCAGCTCTCTTCCGAAATAACGCTCATTCAGCTCCTTGGCCAGGGTATAGGTATCGATACATCCGCTGGGGCAGATCTCCGCTCCCTGACAGGCGGTAATGGTTCTGACTCTGGGACCGCAGACACCTGTATTGACGCCTCCCGCAGCCAGCGCCGCCTTCACCTCATCAATATCCTCTACATGAATGAAGGGAATCTCGATTCCCTGACGGGAGGTCATATGCACATAGCCCTCTCCGTATTTTTCTGCAACCTCTGCCACTGTCTTAATATTCTCAGCGGTCAGATTGCCTCCGACTACAGCCAGTCTTAAGGAAAAGCAGCCCTTCTGCTTCTGCCTCATGAAACCGCCCTTTTTTAATGCCGAATAATCAATTTTTCCTGCCATCTTTATTACCTTATACCTTTACCTAAATTGCTTTACTTTCTTAAGCATCCAGCCCTTGAATTGCCTGAGCAAAATCTTCCTTCAAATCCTCCAGATCTTCTATTCCGACGCTGACCCGGATCAGATCCCCATAGACTCCGGCATCCTCCTTTTCCTTCTCTGTACTATGAAGGCTGATGGTAGAAGCCGGATGAAGGACCAGAGTCTTCGTATCCCCTACATTTGAAAGGGTGTAAGGAAGCTTCAAGCGGTCAATCAGAGCAAAGGCCTTTTCCTTGCTTCCTGCCCTTATGGTAAGGATTGCTCCGTATCCATTCTGCAGCTCTTTTTCCGCGATCTCATGCCAGGGACTGCTTTCCAGCCCCGGATAATTGACCTTCAGCTCCGGATAGCTCTTTTCCAGCCACTCTGCAAGATCCAATGCATTCCGGCACTGCCTCTCCATACGAAGTCCCAAAGTTTCCAGACCGATCAGATTCAGATAGGCATTCATGGGTGCCAGACAGGCTCCCATATTTCGAAAAAGACTGTTCCTCAGCTTGGCGATATAAGCCATCGGTCCGAACTTTCTGTAATCCTTCAGTCCCGGATAACGTTCAAAGTTCCATTTAAAGTGGCCGCTGTCCGTCAGAATGCCGCTGATGGAATTGCTGCTTCCATTGATATATTTGGAAGAGGAATTAATTACAATATCCGCTCCCTGCTCAATCGGCCGGATCAGATAATTTGTTGCCGTTGTATTGTCGATGATCAATGGCAGTCCATGTCTATGTGCAAGCTCTGCCAAAGCCTTGATATCTGTCACATCCAGACAGGGATTTCCGATGGTTTCCGCAAAGATCAGTCTGGTATGCTCATTAATTGCCTTCTCAAAGCCTTCAAAATCATTGGATTTTACATAGCTTGTTTTAATGCCGAAGGCTTCTATGTCATGAAAGAGATCTATGCTGCCTCCGTAAAGACTGGAGGAAGCGACAATCTCATCTCCGCTCTGCAGAATGCCAAGACAGGCGTTGGTCAGAGCCGCCATACCGGAGGCACAGGCAATGGAAGCAATTCCGCCCTCCAGCCTGCTGATCCGATTTTCAAAAGCAGCAACTGTCGGATTGCCAACCCTGCTGTAGCAGTAGCCCGGCCTTTTGTTTTCAAAAATCCCTTCCAGATCTGCTGCACTTTCCTGTTCAAAGGCGGAATTCTGATAAATAGGCGTAAGGGTCGCTCCTCTGTTTTCTTTTTCCAATCCCGCATGAAGCAGGCTCGTATTGAATCTCATTCTTTCGTGCTTCCTTTTTGCTTGATATAGTCAGCAGCGGCTGTCGCTGCATTCGCTCCGTCTGAAACAGCCGTTACCAGCTGACGAAGCTTCTTGCTCCTGATATCTCCCGCTGCATAAAATCCTTCAAGTATTTCTCCGGATAAAGCTTTTAGCGCTTCTCCGGATTCCGGAGCCAGGATATATCCTGCCGGATCCAGCTGAACCAATCCTTTGACCGGCTCGTTCTGGGGTAATGAGCCATAGGCAACAAAGGCTCCGCTGACCTCCAGAATTCTTCCGCTGCCAAGACGAATCGCCGACAGCTTCTTCTCTCCGAGAAATTCCTCTACGCTTTCCTTCAGGATCAACTCGATATTCTCCCTGCTCTTTACCAGTTCCAGGCTGCTCTCGGCTCCGCGGAAGCTGTCTCTCCTATGGATCAGATAAACCTTTTCGGCATTTTCGGAAAGATAAAGGGCATCATCCAAAGCACTGTCTCCTCCGCCCAGAACAGCGGCATTTTTTCCTCTGCAAAAAGCACCGTCACAGATTGCGCAGTAGGAAACTCCCTTTCCGCTGTAAAGTTCCTCTCCCTTGATCTGCGACCGTCTGGGGTAGGCTCCCGCCGCATAGATCACTGCTCTGCTTTCTGCACTTGTCTGATCACTAAAGGTCAGCCGATAGCCCTTCACCTTCTGACCATCCTCTTCATAGAGGACTTCCAGCCGGTTCACTTCTTTCTCAAGGAATTCTGTTCCCAGACTTATAGCATGCTCCCGGAATTTTTCACCAAGATCATAGCCGCTTATCCCCTGAAGGCCTAAATAGTTATCCACTTTTCCGCTTTCTGCAATCTGGCCGCTTCCTTCATACTCTTTTTCCACAACTGCCAGCTTCAGATTTGCTCTTTTTCCGTATACCGCTGCGCTAAGTCCGGCCGGACCGCTGCCGACGATCAGTAAGTCATACTTCATGCTGTCTTCCTTGGTCTTTCGCTTTGTTTCCTGTTTATCCTACCATTTCTGTAGGTTTACTCGAATTTCTTTTGATTATACCATCATGCTCATAAAAGTCAACTCTTTTTGTTTGCTCTTTTCCGATCTGTCAAATAAAGCATTCCCGGCAAAACAAACAGAACACTGATCAAAGAACAGATGGTTCCCTTTCCCAGAAGATACCCCAGCTGGGACAAAAGTCCATGCGTTGAGATCACACCCAGCAAGAAGCCGACGATAGTCATTGTCAGACCGGAGGTCAGCATGGAAATCGTCGTCTTCGAAATACTTTCTACAATGCTCTCCTTCTTGCCCAGACTTTGCCTGCTTTCCTTATAACGTTCCGAGAAGAGGATTGCGTAATCCACGGTCGCACCCAGCTGAACCGAGCTGATGATCAGATAGGCAATATAGAAAAGCGGTTTCTGCTGCAGATAGGGAATGGTCAGATTGATCCAGATTGCCGTTTCAATCGTCAATACCAGAACAACCGGTGTGATCAGCTTGCGCATGGTCAGAATCAAAACCAGGAAAACGGCTCCGATCGCAACCAGATTGACCTTGAACATATCGGCTGTGATCGTATCCATCAGATCATAGGTACTTACGCCCTGACCTGCCAGATAATACTCCTCCCCATAATAACTCTTTGCAAGAGAACGGATCTTTTCTACCAAAGCAAAAGTCTCATCTCCTTCGTAAGCTTCACTCACAGAGATGACCATCCTGTCGTAATTGTCACTTTGTAGCTTTTCCAGAATGCTGTCCGGGAGAATCTCTGTCGGAATGCCCGGCCCCAGTATTTCTGTAAGAGAAGTAATGGAAATAATAGAATCCATCTCATCCAATTCTTCACACAGGGCTCTTTCCGACTTATTATCTCCTTTCGGCACCATCAGGACATAGGTATCCTTAATTCCAAAGGTATCCTCGATAAAAGCTGTATCATCTCCATACTGCGTTCCGGCAGCAAAAATATGGGAAGATCCGTAATAAAAGCTATTCTGATTACTCAAATAGAAGGCCGGAATCATAATAATGCAAAAAACAATGGCCAGAGGGATGCTTATCCTGCTTACCAACTTTCCGAATTTTTCAAATGACGGTAGGAAGGGCTTGTGCTTCGTCTTTTCAATTCCTTTATAGCTGATCAGGATCACACCCGGCATAAAAAGGAATACCGTCAAGAGACTGATACTGATTCCCTTTGCAAGAGCCCTTCCCAGATCCGGACCAATCTGAAAGCGCATAAAGAGCAGTGCCAAAAACCCAATTACCGTTGTCAGTCCGCTGGACAGAATCGATGCGGTTGATCTGCAGAGGGCCAGCTTCATCGCCTTCTTCGGATCATGATATTCTGCATTCAATTCTTGAAAACGATGGATCAGGAAGATGGAATAATCCAGGGAAACCGCCAGCTGCAATATATTTCCCGCTGCATTGGTAACGAAGGAAATCTCTCCGAAGATCAGATTGGAGCCGGAATTGATCATCACTGCAACACCGATTCCAAAAAGAACGATCACCGGTTCCAGCCAGGAGCCGGTTGTCAGGATTAAGATCAGAAAGACAAGCAGAACCGCAATGACAGAGATTTTTTTCACTTCATTGACTGTACTAGTGGTTGCAACTGCCGTACTGACTGCACTGCCTGTCATGGCATTGTCATCCCCGATCAGCTCTCTGATTGCCGGCACGGCGTCATTGATATGATCCTCCTCGATGGTTACGGTATATAAAGCTACAGTATCCTTATAATAGCTTTCCACATCTTCTTCATCTAAAGCCTCAAGGGGACTGTTGAGGTAATTGATGTCATCCAGCCAGCTGACTGACTCTACCCCATCGATTGCTTCCAGCTTCTCCTTGCAGGCAAGTGCCTGTGCATAGCTTACATCCTTAATTGCCACTCTTGCATTGGGAATTGCTCCGTCAAACTCTGCCTCCATCTTATCCAATGCTACTGTGGAAGGGGAATCCTCTGGAAGATAGTCATTCATATCATAATTGACTCCTACCATTCCTCTTGCAAAGGCTCCCGAAATTGCAGCAAGAATAAAAAAAGCCAGAATCGGAAAGCGGAGTCTGATCACCCACTCAAAAAATTTCTCTTTCATAACACTCTCCTTGTCAAAACTTACTCAGCATTTTTCTAAAACACCCTGCTACTATAAAATTGCGGAAAAGTGACTTCAAGGTACAGTATTTATCAGATGTCAATTATTTGACATTATGACCAATATTGTCTATTCTTAAGCTATTCATGCAGGGATAAAACCCTTGCAAATCCATATGATCTGCCGAAGTAGCAAAAACTTTGCTGTCCTGCAAAGAACAGCGGAAACGAGATTTTGATGAGTGATTTAAGAACAAGCAAGACCCTTCGCAGTCTAAAAAAAGCCTTTCTGGATCTGCTGGAGAAGAAGCGTTTTGAGGACATTAGCGTGCAGCAGCTTTGCCAGGAGGCTGAAATCCGCCGGGCTACCTTTTACAACCATTTTCAGGACAAATACGATTTTCTGGCCTTCTTTATTCAGGAAATGCGGGATGAATTCATCGCTGCCCTGCCGGAATATTCCTCTGAAGACAAAGATAAGGAAGAGCCCTATAACGATCAGATTTTCCATCAGCTGATCGCTTTTTTTGAAAGCCATCCCCAGCTGGTCAAAAATCTAAAGAACAGTCAGCTTCTCCCCTCCATGATGGAGATTTTTTCAGAAGCTGTCCGTCATAACGTTTTTCTTTTTCTGGAAGTGCATCAGCCCGATGCAAAAGAGAGTAATGAAATGAAGGCCGCCTTCTATTCCGGCGGCATTATGCAGCTGATCCTGATCTGGATCAAAAATCCAAAGAGCTATCCCATCGACAGCGTCAACTGGCTGGACTATCTGCGGGAAAAATAAGGCCTATTCCTCTATCCTTCTCTAAATTGTCTATGCTATAATGCAAAGCAGAAAAATTGAGAAAAGAGGGGAAAAATTTGATCAGTAAGCTTTATACCAAAGAAGATATCATCAAGGAATTTCATGACGGACAAACCATAATGACCGGCGGCTTTGCCTTCCATGGCTGTCCCAATATGCTTTTTCAGGCACTTGTAGAAAGCGGAGCAAAGCATCTTACCAATATTGCCCTGGATGCCAGCGCTGCCGAGCTTTATCATATGGGTATTTTTGATAAGATTATCATCGCCCATGCCGGTAATATTCCGAAAAATCTGGAGCTTATGGCTTCCGGCAAAATCGAAGTAGAATTCTGTCCCATGGGCACCATCGCTGAACGGATTCGTGCAGGCGGCGTCGGCTTAGGCGGCGTTATGGTCAAAACAGGACTTGGCACCGTTGCCCAGCATGGCCAGAAAACAGAGATCATTAACGGACAGGAATATATGCTGGAAACTGCCCTTCGGGCAGATATTTCCCTGGTTCGTGCCGCGACCGCAGATCACTACGGCAACCTTACCTACAGAGGAACTGCCCGCAACAGTAATCCTATCATTGCCATGGCTGGTGACAAAACCATCGTTCAGGCAGATCATTTTGTCGAAATCGATGAAATCGCAGCTGAGAATGTAATCACACCGGGCGTATTTGTTGATATGATTCTGGATCAGTTTCAGGACGCATAAAAGGAGGCCGCTATGAGCACAACACAGGAAAACAGACAGTTTATTGCAAAAAAAATCGCCTCCTGGTTTCATGACGGAGACGTGATCAATCTGGGCGTAGGCATTCCCACCTTGGTTTCTAATTATATTACCGACAATGTTGTCATCCAGTCGGAGAATGGTATCCTGGGTGTCGGCGAGATTTATGCTGGTCTGGAGCCAGAGGCACCCTACTTTGATGCCGGCGGCAATTCCATCCGCACGGTTTCCGGTGCCAGTGTTTTTGACATCTGTACCTCCTTCGGCATGATCCGAACCGGAAAGCTTCATGCGACAGTCCTTGGCTGCTTCGAGGTTTCCCAATACGGAGATCTTGCAAACTGGGCAAGACCCGGCAGCTATCCCGGCATGGGCGGCGCCATGGATCTGGTTTCGGGCATTGAGGATGTTATCATTGCAACTGATCACTGTACCAAAGACGGAAAGCCCAAGATTCTGGAAAGCTGCACCCTGCCCCTGACCGGAATCGGCGTTGTAAAGTATATCGTTACTGAACTTGCTTTTTTTGAAGTCTCTAAGACAGAGGGACTTACCCTGCTCGAGCATCGAGAAGGAGTCAGCATTGAGGAAATCAAAGAAAAAACCGGTGCACCTTTCAAGATATCACCGGATTTGACTTATATGTAGGCATGACAAGCTATTTTGCCACCCTACATTACATAGGCTTTTCTTCAGTTAGTAAATTTATGTTACGGAAGCACGGCTCCGACGCGAGTAAATCTATGGCGATTTGCGAGGCTCTCGTCGTGACAACTTAAAACTAATATAAAAAGGCAAGAATGATTCTGCCAGATCAAAAACACGCTCTCGCTCGAAGGAGAACCTAGCAGATGCTAAGCTCGAGGCGCATGTACCATGCACCTCTTGCTAAGCACTGAGGTTCTCCTAACGGTTTTTGATCTTGAGCAGAACATCTTGCCTTTTGTGGTATAGCCATACATTACTCTAATTGTAATCACTTTTAACTAAGTTGAAGAAATCCCACTCCTCTAAGCATTAGCCTAGGTAGAGGTACAATCCCCAAAAGGCAAAAGTGAATTTTATTTATTCCTCGGGTTCTCCGATAACTGGACTAGCCGGTGCTTCGTCCTCGGGAACGTCAATGCGGTAGCATTTTCCCATCAGGAAGCCGCCGGGGAAGATCTCCATGTCATATTGAAAGAGCTCTGTACCGGGCGTGCCACCCATCTGCTGCCAGGAAACAGACTTATCTCCCAAATGCAGGTGCTTGGCCTCTTGGGGACCATGCTCCGTCTGAATTTTTGCCTGATAGATGCCGTGCTCCAATTTGAACTCAATGATGTGCTCAGGCGTTCCCTTTGGAGCAAGGATATTCAGATGATAGATGCCTTCCGGCAAAAAGCAGTTCTGTGTCATTTCTTTAATTGAAATCATAATCTCACCTCAATCGTCGTAGCAGTCGCACTGCGTATAAGTGTTATGGTTATCTAGTTTTGCATAAGGCAGAGGCGGCGGGCAGGTGTTCTGCACCGGCTGCAGCGGATCACATTCCTTGTGCAGTGGTCCCGGATCTTCAACATATCTCGGAGCGGATTGTGGCGGATCGGGGATGCCCTCTTTCAGGTTATGGTATTTCAGCTCAGCCGGGTTGAAAATGTCATAGAGCGCAAAGAACTCCGGGCAAACCTGATAGTGCAGGAACTTCCATTCACCATTTTCCTTGATAAAGTCCATGCCATAACGCTCCCAGAGCATTGCCCCCCAAGGCTTTTTGTCATCATTCAGAAAGCTGTACAAGAGGCCGGGCGTCAGATAGGATGCACGGGCGCTTTCACCGTCGTCCGCTACCTCGATGATACCATTGGTCAGGGTATGCATGGCATTATTGAACAGGGGCCGATAATCCATACCGGCAACTTCCGGATAGTTTGCCTCGACCTCTCGATAATTTTCGATGCACTGCTGGTCGTAGTCTACTACACTGCCCATCCAGACGGAAGCATATCCCCTCATCCGGCCAAAAAAGTGTGCCCAGGATGTGTCATCCCGTTTTGACCAGACGGTAGACCATTCTTCACTGGACCGGCTTGCGGCATGCAGATAATTATGTGTAGCCAGCACTCGCTCCAGCTCACAGCTGTCAGCGGCGCGGGTCACACGCTGGGACAAAGGAAGATCTCGATTCATGACTGTACCTCCTTGCTGTAATTAGGATGACCTTCAGGTCCATAACTGTTCTCTGCGTTAATCTTCTTGTAACGCGGTGGGATCGTGGGATAATCATCGCACCAGAGATAGAGCGGATTATGCACGGTCATGGAAATGGTCGGCTTACCAAATTCTTTGCGTATCCAATCCATTTCTTCCGGAATCTTATCCGGCATTTCCGTGATTGCTGTACCGGCCTCATGCCACACGTCATTGGATAGGATCAGATGCCAGATCTTCCAACCATCCTCTTCTAATAGAAAATCAGCTGCAATCTTATCATTGACCCAGAGTCCCCGGCTGCGACCATTTTCGTCAGGGTAAGTTTCCTGCCCGATGGAGTACCAGAGTCCACGTGCGCTTTGCCCATCATCGGACAACTGAACGTAGGGAGAGCAAACCGGATGGCACTCCATATACCCTGTACCATTTAGTGAATCAATACGCTTCTGATGCGCGTCCACATAGTAGCTGCGGATTTCGTCCAGCCCAACATAATAGCCATAGTTTCGGCCAAAGGATGCTGTAGCCTGATGGGCGGGCTGGCTGACCCAAAGTTCATCCAATTCCCGTGCGCGCTCCTCGTTGGCGGAATACATTGCCCGACGGCTCATCAAATCTTTGATCTGCTCCACCGCCCAGACGCGCCACATGGTTTCTTTTTCTTCATAATTGCTCATTGTGTGATCCCTCCTTATCGACCATAGCTGAAGGTATCAGCAAAGGTTGTATATGCCTCCGGCAGCGGCAGGCTGCGGGTAAATGTTCTTGCCGGATTGTACAATGTGCGAAGGCAAGCCTGCTCCGTTGGCTTTGGCATCTCGAATTCTGCCATTGGCGCGTAGATGGGATTCGCCTGACGTTCCTTGGCCGGTGATGCCCAGTTTTCGCCGCAAGGGGTGTGAACATCTTCCACATAAGTCAGATGCCAGATGCGCCATTCACCGTCCTCCCAGACAAAATCCACACCGAACATACCGAAGGTCCAGTAAGACAAGGGGCCGGATACACCATATTCATCCTGCTTGCCTACCACATACCAGAAGCCCTTGGCCGTCTGTCCGTCAGCGGCTATCTCAACGATCTGGTTGCCCAAGGGCTTATGATCCAGCACGCCGCAGCCGTAGAGTTCGTCCTCTGTCTTGCCCTCCGCCTGATCGGCAAAATCCTGCATGATGAGCTTGGTACGCAAAAGCGTCTTGCGATGCAAAGCGTCGTAATAGCCGCGTACATCATCATAGCCGATATACCAGCCGTCATTCAGCCCCAGCGTTGGCTTCTCGGCTTTTTTGCACCAGAATGTGTCAAAAATATCTTTCTCTTGCTTGAGAAGAAGAGAGTAAGTATAACGTCCCATCAGATTTTGAATTTCGCGCCGATCCTCCCAGCGCGAGACCATCTCCTCCAGAGAAAGTCCTGTGATCTTCATATTATGAATGCTCCTTTCTAAGAAAATTAATAGATTAGCATGCTAAGCAAGGTGGTGACACCGGCATAGATAAGAGGAATGACAACGGTACCGATAAAGACCTGCTTATAGCTTTGCTTATGGTTCATGCCAAATACCTGCATAGAAACACACACATTTGTACAATGGGGCAGTGAATCCAGAGTAGATGCTGTGGTAGTGGCGATACGATGGACAGCTCCCATATTGGCATTGGATGCCGCTAAGGTGGGATAAAGCACGTTCAATACGAGAACCAGTGCGCCGGTTCCGTTGCCCATACAGCCAGCCAGCACTGCAACGCCGATGAAAGTGAGCAGATAAGGATTGATATGCATAGACAAGAGGCTGCCAAGCAAAGCAGAAAAAGCAGCTGTGCTCTGTGCTACTGCACCAAAACCGGAAATAAAGCCTAGCATGACGATCAGTGGAATAACTGCAAGCGTGCCGTTTGAGAGATCCTTCAACATAGTAGCTTTATTCATGTACTTGAAATTGATCACGAAAGCCCACAATGCAGCCAGCAGCTGTGCCATGATAACGGCTTGCGTAGCGTCCAGTCTGATGTCCGGAACCATGGTGAAGAGGAAACACAGACCAAACAGCAGAATAATCGTAACGACCGCTGTCCAGAAGGGAGGCATAGGCTTCTCATTGTTTATCGGAGCTGCGCCTCCAGGCGGCTCAGAAATAACTGCCGCACTCTGCTCAAAGCCCACGCCTTGCTTTGCATAGTTACGCATCATCCAATATACATAGGCCAAACCGAGAACTGTGGCGAGAACAAAAGCAACCATGCCGGGAACTGCTCCGGCGTAAATATTTGTTCCAAGGATCGTAGTGGGCATCAGGTTCGGCGTAACTGATGTACCTGGCAAACAATAGGTAACCGCGTTTGCACCGACCATCATGGCGATCAGCCCCACATTACGGGGGACATTTGCCTTTTGCAGAAGGCCAAGTGCCAGAGGCGCAACAATGAACTGGTAGGAACCGACACCCAGAAAACACAAGAGTCCGGTCATAACAAAAACAATAACCGGGATAGACCGTTCACCTAAGAGACAAATAATACCATTTGCCAAGGAATCTGTTGTGCCTGTGATCTCCAACACTGCCGCCAATAGCCCTCCTACAACGATCAGGAGCAATACCATACTCATAAAGTCAACCGCCTGAGGCATAAAGGTATTGAAAATGGCGTTTTTCACACCGCCTTCACAAGTAAAACCTATGATTACTGCCGCAACAAGCGAAGCCAAAATGGGGGACATTCCTTTATAGGCTAAAATGATGAATACTACTATACCAAGGATAACCGCAATAGCAGATGCTGCGATACCTGTCATTTCTTTTCCCTCCTTTTCCATTTTTTGTGGAATATGCTTATGTTATTCTTGCAATAAGAGCGCTCCTTTGTGCACTTTTGTTATAACATCTCCTCGGCAGCTTAACAAGCAAGCCTTTTTCATGCTCTTGTAAACAAAAAGATTGACAAGACCGGAAATATTCGGCTTGTCAATCTTTTCTATCATTTGTTATTCAATTTGCTATTCTATTTCAGTTATTGGGAATCATAATCTTCCCGAAGAAGGGCAAGGAAAGCCTGAATGTGAGGACGTCTTTCGTTTTTGCGCCAAACGCAATATATCTCCTGAAAGCGACCGATCGGATAGCTGATAATATTCGGGTAATGAATGAAGCGCTCCATATCAGTACAAGTGGTAATACCATGTCCTGACTCGACCATAGTCTGAACAGATTCACGGTTTGGCAGTACCTGGACATTGGTAAAATTTAGGCCGCATTGGGCAAAATCCCGCAGGAAATCAGCTTTCGTCTGCATTCCCGGCTGCATTCCCTCGGCAAGATAGCAAGGCTCCTGTTCAAAATCCTTCGCGCTTGCACCAGGGTGCACAAGCGGATGATTCTTGCGAACGGCAATGACTCCCTGTGATCGGTCAAAGTCAAAATAGTCCAGAGAATCCGATTTTGCAGAGCTTAACACGGTTTGATCGAACACAAATATAATATCCTGTTTTCCTTCCAATAATTGTGTCAGCAGTTCATGTGCCTCCCGGCGCTCCCAGATAATATCAAAACGATGTCCCCGGGCTCGTCCCTCTTCCACCTTTTCCAGTAGCCGATCACCCAGATCGGTAGCATAAAGGCAGCCGATACGGATGGTCTCACCCTGCTGATGAAGGATGGATTCCGCCTTGCCTTGTACCTCTTCCCACTGGCGAAGCAAGTCGCTAAAAAAGCTGATGTACAACTCGCCTACTGGCGTGGGTATGACCTTTGCTGTGGTACGGTCAAAGAGCTTTGCATTAAGCTCCCGTTCCAGAGCAGCAATCTGTTGGCTCACTGCCTGCCGGGTCATATATAATTCCTCTGCCGCCTTCGTAAAACTGCCATACCGTGCTGAAGCCAGTAGGCAGCGCACAGAAACTTCACTGGGCATACCGATCCCTCCCCCTTCATTTTCATTTGAATGCATACCGGATTTATAATTTAACCGGCCAGCGTTTAGCCTACTCCGCTGTCTTATAAGGAATCTGAATACTCGTCAGATCACCCAACCAGGAGTTCCCGCTTCCCCGCATGGTTCCATCCAAGGTAGAGATCACCACGCTTCTGATCCTGCCGGATCCGCCGTCTGTCGGATTGATCGTACTGACAGCACTGATGACATAATAGTGATCATTTACCTTGCCCAGGTAGATCATTTCATGTCCCGGGAAATAAACCAGAGAGCCTGCAGGAACCTTATCCAGATCAGCTTTCTTATCCTGATTGCCGCTTCCGCTGACATCATAGGAAAATGCCGGTGTAGCCGCCTGTTTGGAGCTGTCTCTCGGCATCATGAGGCCAAAGCAGGCGTAGACATCCCTTGCCAGTCCGGAGCAGTCTACAGAGTTCAGCATACCTCCCCAGCCATAGCAGTCACCCAGATATTTAAAGCTCTGCTTCAAAATATTTTCAGTTGTCATAGGCAAAAATCCGATACTGACATTGCCTTCGTTCAAATCGCTTTGTGAGATCAGAGCCTTTGTCTTCTGATAAGAGCCGCTTTCTGTTCTGGTCGGAATATAAACAACCAGGTTCTGTGCTGCATTTCTATTTCCGATCGTATCCGCTCTGCCGCTGTCCGTAGCGATCTCCAGCTGGGTTCCCATGGTTAAAAGAAGCTGTGAGGATGCACTGTCCACATTGGATGTTTCCATATAAAGCTTATCACTTGTTACAAGTGCCATGGAGGATTCATCCATCTGCCATGCATTCTTCCATTCCTCTGCAGAAGAACAGATTGCCACTGCATCCTTGGCTACCCATCCCTTATAGGTATAGGTTACCAGATAATAGAAGGCACCGTCTGCCGAGCTTCCCAGCACAAGAGCAGGCTCATTCACACGAACAAAGGAAGCTACGCTATAGTCAAAATTCGTATCACCTGCTTCATCTGTGATAATCTTACTCGTAGGCCAGCACTTCAGTTCCGATCGCTTTACGCAAACTGCATACTGAAGGGAAGCACCTGTGCTCATTCCGCTGATATTAGAACAGATACTGCTGATCGTATCCTGGGTAATGACCGCTCCGCTTTCATCGTAATAGGAGCCTGCATAAGCAGAAAGATCCGACTGTGCCTGACTGCTTAAGGAAGAAGCCAGAGAAGACAGATCCTGTGAATAATTTTCCAGATCATACATGGCTGTATCACTGTCTGAGAGCATTGCCTGATTCATAGCTTCAATTTCTTCGCTTGTCGCCAGCTGCTCTGTTGAAGACGGAATATCTCCTCCGGTATTTTGATCCTGCAGACTGCTCCAATAAGAAGCCTTGGTCATATCCTCTGTCACATCCGGCATCAGGGTCACATAGGAGGAAGCTGACTGACTGACTGTGCTGCTGTCGCTGTCTGCCATATTGCTTTCTTCGCTTGTATCTGTCTGCTGGCTCTGGCTTTCTTCACCTGCCTTGACCGGCTGGGTTTTCTTGGAACCGCATGCTGTCAAAGACAAAGCCATAAGTCCTGCCAAAAGCAGAACCACTGCTCTTTTCTTCATCTCTTTTCCTCTCTTTTTCTCTGTCAAGACTCGCTTGCAAATCTTTGAGCTTTTCCTTAACTCTCTTCCTCTTTCCTGAAATGTCCTGCTGCTTCATGCTTATCCAGGATTTCCATGGTCTTTTCATAAATGACCTTTGAGCCGGCAAGGCTTCCGCTCTGTCTGCCGTCTACCTGCTTTCTTGTCACCTGATGCTCCTGCCAGTCTCCTCCGTCGTTGAAATCATTGAGCAGGAGAGGCTGGAAATTGTCCATTGCATGGGCAAAGCGGGCCTCTGCCGTTTCATTTGCTTCGAATTCTTCGAAAAGATCATAGATTTCTTTTTTCTGATCCTCCGGAAGAATGCTGAAGATTCTTTCTGCCGCCTTCTCTTCTCTTTCCTTCTGTGATTTCTTATTTTCCTCATCATAGGCATAGGTATCACCAGCATCAATCTCTACGATATCATGAATCAGACACATCATCATGGTATGCGCCAGATCAAAGGGCTCATTGGCATATTCCCGGAGCAGATAGGTCATAATCGCCATATGCCAGGCATGCTCCGCATCGTTTTCCTTCCGGATCCTTCCGGTCAGAGAGGTCTGTCGGAAGATATTCTTCTCATTGTCAATTTCCAAAATAAACTGAATCTGCTTCTCCAGCCTTTTTCTGCTTTCTTCTGTCATCATTCTTCACCAAAATGCTTATCTTTCCACTTAATAGCATTCTCCGCCCGCGGAGCATTTTTATCAATATTTCCTTAGAAATTCCCTTAGAACGCTTTCATTACCTTCTGCATATCTGCAAGCGTCTTCTCAATATCTGCCTCTGTATGTGCCGCAGAAAGGAAGACGGATTCAAACTGACTTGGTCCGAAATAATTGCCCTTTTCCAGCATTTTCTGATAGTAGACTGCAAATTTTTCCGTGTCCGAACGGTTTGCGCTTTCATAATCCCGAACCGGCTCTTCTGCAAAGTAGATGCAGGATAAAGAAGCAATTCCTGTAACCTGACAGGAAATTCCGGCAGAAGCTGCTGCCTTTTTCGCTCCCTGTCTGAACTGCTCTCCCAGCTTCTCTAAGTCATCATAGATCTGCGGATTCTTCTCCAGAATCTGCAGCTGGCTGATTCCTGCTGCCATTGCCAGGGGATTACCGCTTAAGGTACCGGCCTGATAGACAGGTCCCGAAGGAGCCACTACCTGCATAACATCCTTTCTTCCGCCGTAAGCACCGACCGGCAGACCGCCGCCTATGATCTTGCCATAGGTAAGAAGATCCGGCCTTACATTAAAGTATTCGGAAGCGCCTCCCAGGGCAAGGCGAAAACCTGTGATCACCTCGTCAAAGATCAAAAGAGCGCCTTCTTTATCGCAAAGCTCTCTTAAGCCCTGCAAAAAGCCTTTCTCCGGAAGCACAACGCCCATATTGGCTGCAACCGGTTCTACAACCAGGCAGGCAATCTCATTCTTATTTTCTTCAAAGAGTCTCTTTACACTTTTCAGGTCATTATATACGGCACTTAAGGTATCCTTCACACAATTCGGACTGATGCCGGCACTGCTGGGCACGCCGGATGTCATGACGCCGCTTCCGGCCTTTACCAAAAGCCCATCTGAATGGCCATGATAACATCCTTCGAACTTTATCACCTTATTTTTACCGGTAAAGCCACGAGCCGTCCTGATCGCACTCATAACCGCTTCTGTTCCGGAATTTACCATTCTGACCATTTCCAGAGAAGGCACCAAGCTGCACATAAGCTCTGCCATTTCGACTTCCAGCTCCGTTGTCGCCCCATAGCTGACGCCTTGTTCTAGCTGCTTTCTGATCGCTTCCACGACTCTCTCATCATTATGTCCCAGTATCATCGGTCCCCAGGAACCGATATAGTCGGTGTATTGATTGCCATCCGTATCATAAAGATACTGTCCATTGGCTTTCTCAATAAAAACCGGCTTTCCACCCACCGGGCCAAAGGCTCTGACCGGACTGTTGACACCGCCCGGTATCACCTGAACTGCTCTCTTAAATAATTCTTCTGATCTGTCTCTTTTCATTATCCGATGTATCCTTCTTTGATATACTGTGCAAGCTCCTTTGCGTAATAAGTGATCAGCAGATCTGCGCCTGCACGATACATGGAAATCGCCGATTCACATACAATTGCCTTCTCATCAATATAACCTGCCATAGCAGCTGCCTTGATCATAGCATACTCGCCGCTGACACTATAGGTTGCAAGGGGCTTATTGGTCTGATTTGAAACCTCCCTTACAATATCCAGATAGGAAAGGGCCGGCTTTACCATCAGAATATCTGCTCCCTCCCGGTCATCCAGAAGTGCTTCCTTGAGCGCCTCCTTCCGGTTATGGTAATCCATCTGATAGCCCTTTCGGTCTCCAAAGGCCGGCGCCGAATCCGCCGCTGTCCGGAAGGGGCCGTAGAAGGAGGATGCATATTTGACCGCATAGGACATGATAGGAGTATTTGTATAGGCATGCTCATCCAAAACTGCTCTAATGGCGGCAATTCTTCCATCCATCATATCAGAGGGAGCCACCATATCCGCACCGGCCTGCACATGAGAAAGGGCTGTCCTGCTAAGAACTTCCAAAGTCTTGTCATTATCAACTCCATGGTCACAAAGAATGCCGCAGTGGCCATGGGAGGTATATTCACACATACAGACATCGGTAATACAAAAAAGATGCGGATATTCCTTTTTGATATAACGAAGGGTCTCCTGTACAATGCCTTCCTGATCCCATGCAGAGCTTCCGATCTCATCCTTCTGCTTAGGAATGCCAAAGAGCAGAATGCTCTTTACTCCCGCATCACTGATCCGGTCCAGCTCTTCTCTGATCCGGTCCGGACTGTAGCGGTACTGTCCCGGCATAGCCGAGATTTCTTCCTTAATGTTCTCTCCTTCTTCTGCAAAAATAGGATAGATCAGACTGTCTGCCGATACCCTTGTTTCTCTTACCATCTGGCGTAACAGAGGACTCGTTCTGAGTCTTCTGGGTCTTTCTATCAAATTCATTTCTTATCTCCCATCTTCTTTTTGCCGGGTTTGCATATATTTTGCATATATTAAAACAGCTCCTGTCAAGACTCTCTCGGAGCGTTTAACCTAGTTGGAGCTTAGACTCATACTGCGCTAAAATGCAGTCTGACAGGCTGTCCATCGTAGCCTCTTTTGCAAACCTGATCTGAAAGCCGTACTGCCTTGCTCTTTCGGCTGTCTGCTCTCCGATACAAAAAGCCAAAAGACTGCCAAAGTCCAGTCCCTCAAAGCATCTTACAAAGCCCTCTACCGTAGAAGCACTGGTAAAGGTCACTGCATGAATTCTACCTTCTGCAAGGGCCTGATAAATTTTCTCTCCGACCTGATCTCTTTTTCTGTAAAGGGTCTGATAAACCGGAACATCCCTGTATGCTATACCCGCTTCCTCAAAAACCTCTATGATCTTCTGCGATCCCTCCCTGGCCCGGTAAAGATATACCATCCCGTCCTTGGGGATCTTTTCTGCCAAAAGCCTGCCAAGGGCCTCTGCCGAGTAGCTTTTTGGCATATAATCCGCAAAGATTCCATAGGCCTGCAGACTTCTGCCTGTCGCCTCGCCGATCACGGCAAAGGACAGCTTCTTTTTTCCCAGAAGCTCTCTCAGATCATGTCCCCTTCTTCTCAGCTCTGCAAAGAAATATTCTACACCCCGGGAGGAGGTAAAAGCCAGGCAAAGCGGCCGCTTTTCCCTTCTCATCTCCTGATAGTCTTCCTCAAAAGAAGACAAGGGCTCTGTTTCAATCGTCGGATATGCAATCACCTGAGCTCCAAGATGCCGCAGTCTTCTGCTAAGCTCTGCACTTGCCTGTCTTGGTCTGGTATTTAAGATCTGTCTGCCAAAAAGGGGCTTTTTTTCATACCAGGAAAAGTTCTCTTCCAGCTGGCAGACCCTTCCCACAATGATAATGGCAGGCCCCTGCAGCCCTGCTTTATCCGCAGCTTCTTTTAAAGCGGACAGGCTTGCCCGCACCCTTCTCTGCTCCGCTGTCGTGCCCTTTTCTAAAATTGCACATGGCATATCCGGATCCATCCCGCCTTCCAGTAACTTTCGGCAGATCGTTTCCAGCTCGGATAAGCCCATCAGAAAGACCAGGCTTGCCTTCAGCCTGACCAGAGCTTCAAAATCAATATCCAGGCTGCCGTCCTTCTTCTTGTGTCCGGTGATCACATGAAAGGAAGAACTGTAATCCCGGTGGGTGACCGGAATACCGTTATAGGCAGGAACCGCAACTGCCGAGCTGATTCCGGGCACAATCTCGAAGGGAATCTGCTCCTTTACCAAAAGAGCAAGCTCCTCTCCGCCTCTGCCGAATACAAAGGGATCTCCTCCCTTCAGGCGAAGCACCTTTTTCCCTTCCTTTGCCTTTTCGCACAAAATCCGGTTAATTTCTTCCTGAGGCACCGGATGGCGGCCTGCTCTTTTTCCCACATCGATCAGCTCAGCCTCCGGGGGAAGAGAGGCAATGATCTCTAAGGAAATCAAGGCATCATATACGATTGTATCTGCAAGTCCGATCAGAGCAAGGGCCTTTTCCGTGAGAAGTCCACCGTCTCCCGGACCGGCCCCTACCAGCCATACCTTTCCCTTTTTTTCCTCTTTCATCTGCCTTCTTTTTCCTCTTTTCTTCCCTGCCGCCCTTTTTTCCGGGCATAGCTTTCCTTTAATTCTGCTGCAAGAGCTAAGCCAAGTTTCCCGGCCTCATCGACATTGCCTTCCTTTTTCCCGATGATATAGTCTTCCTCAGCCTCATCGTAATAGAGCCCCCTCAGCAGGATTTTCTTTCCTTTGATTTCGGCATAGGCCGCAACCGGAGAGGAACAGCCTCCATCCAGCTTCCTTACAAAGGCTCTTTCTGCCAGGGCTGCATATTTTGATGCCTCATCACAGGCCTCCTGCAGGAAGGAATAATCCTCGCCCCTTCTTCCCTGAAAAACAAGGATTCCCTGACCTGCTGCCGGAATGACTTCTTCTACCGAAAAGATCCGGTCTGCCAGATGCTCCATTCCCAGACGGGATAAACCGGCCATGGCCAGGATGGTTGCATCATAGCCCTCCTCCGCCAGCTTTTTGAGTCTGGTCTGCACATTTCCACGTATTCCCCGAAATTCAGCCTGAGGATAGAGTCTTTGCAGCTGCAGCCTCCTCCTATTGCTGGAGCTTCCGATCAGCCGGATCTCCTCAGTCCTCATGCTCTTTTCTCTCAGGATCATGACATCACGCGGATCCCTTCTCTGGGAATAACCGATAATGGGCAGCTCCTCCGCCTGCTCCATGGGCAGGTCCTTCAGACTGTGGATAGTCAGATCCACCCGGCCTTCCAACAGAGCCTTATCCAATTCCTTTACAAAAAGGCCCTTGCCTCCGATCTGATCCAGATTCCGGTCCAGAATCCTGTCTCCCGTCGTTTTCATGGTAACCAATTCGATTTCCAGCTCCGGATGAAAGGCTCTGACCTTCTCCAGAATTTCTTCTGTTTGGGCAACTGCAAGTCTGCTTTCCCTGCTGCCGACACGAATTTTCTTTTTCATCCGTCTTTCCTTCCGAAATGAGTTAAAAAGCTTCCAGCTTCTCCTCCAGCTCTTCTACACAAGCCTCCCATTCTTCCTGGGAGAGAACCTTCTTCAGACTGAAGATCACGGCAGACAATGTCTTTTTTGCCGCCTGTCCGACTGCAGCATGAAGTAAGGCCTCGTCCTGCTTCTCCAGAGCAGCCATAAGCTCCTTCTCTGCTCTCCTGTAGGTGAGTTCTCCACCGTTTTGACTGATCAGTTCCACCTTATCCACATAACCACGAACATTCAGCTCCTGCTGAAGGAGCTTCTTCTGCTCCTCGATCAGTTCCATGGCCTGAAGAAGAGCCTGATCATCCTCTTCTTTTCCCGGATTCCCGATCTGGTCAATGTCATATAAACAAATACCCTCGATCTCGGCTAGCTTTTCTTCAATATCCCTCGGTACCGCAAGATCAACCAAAATCCGCCTTTTCCCATCCTGAAAGAGCTTTCTTCCCTCTTCATAGGTCAGGGTATAATGAGGGCTTCTCGTGGCACTCAGAATCAGATCATAGTCCGCCATTTGCTCATAGCGTTCTTTATAGCCAATGATCCTGCAGCCCTCCGGAATTTCAACCTGTCTGGTCTTATAATTCCGAACCGTCACCAGAACCTCTGCCCCCTTTTCCTTTAAGCTTTTTGCCGCCAAACGGCCAATCTCGCCATTGCCGATCACCATGCAGCGAAAAGAAGAGAAATCTTCATATTCTTTCTCCAAAAGCTCGATCATGCTGCTTACCACAGAGCTTTTCACAGAGGTCAGTCTGACAGAGGATCTGACCTTTTTTCCTACCGTAATTGCTGCCAGGAAAAGCTTTTCCAGGAAATAGTCGGTTGCTTTTGCTTCCCTTGCCAGTTCCAGGGCTTCCCTGATCTGGGAAATGATCTGATCCTCTCCAAATACCCGGGATTTCATGCCGCAGGAAAGCTGAAAGAGATGATCTACCAGCATCTCTCCCTCCCTGCAGATCATATATGCCTTATATTTCTCTTCTTCCAGTCCTGCCAGCTCACAGAAAAGGCTCTCCGGCTGGCAAAAGTCCTCTTCTGCCGACAGGTATAATTCTGTTCTGTTGCAGGTGGAAAGCAAGAGGGATCCCGCGATCTGCTCTTTGTCCATCAGCCCTTCCAAAGCCACCACTGTTTCTTTTTTTTGAAAGGAAAAAGCTGCTCTGATATCAAGAGGTGCTTTTTCATAATCAATTCCCACCATCAGAAGCTTCATGCTTTTCCTGCCTTTCTCCTGTCTGCATCTCTTCCGCACATGCTTTCAGAGCCTCCTCCAAAGAAAGAAGCCTTTTTTCCTTTAATCCGGTATCAAGCACCTTTTGATAAAGGGCCTTTCTCTCTTCCATAGTCTGAAGAGCTTCCTTCACCTTGGGACGAAGACTGCCCAGATAGCTTGTCAGTCTGCCCAGCCAGGGGGTAAGAAGAGACCTGTTCTTTTCCTTCAGATACTGAGCCACGACGGGACTATCCCCACCCGTAGAAAAGGCAGCCAGAAGATTCTCCTCCTTCAGATAGGCCGGCAGGATAAAGCTGCATTCCTTTGGCTGATCAACAACATTGACCGGAATTCTTTTTTCCCTGCAAAGCCTTGTGATCTGCCGGTTAAAAGCACCGTCATCCGTCGCCAGAATGACCAGCAGGTAATCCTCCAGAAGAATATCTGCCTCCTCATAGCTTTTTTCTATAAGACGAATATTCGGTTTTTTCCTGATTTCGGGAAGGACTTCCTTTGCAAGGACCGTAACCCTGGCGCCGAAATCCTGTAAATACTCCAGCTTTCTCAAGGCAACCCTGCCGCCTCCGATCAAAAGACAGTCTTCTTCCTCTATATTGATAAACATTGGAAAATATGCCATATCTTACCTATCCCTGTTACTGTAAACAAAGTGAACAGCAACCTCTTTTCTGTCTCATACGACTCTAGGAAATTGCTGATTTAATCACCAGTTCCCTAACTTATTGATTTTATCACACTATTCTTCGAAAAAACATAAAAGAATCCTGCTTGCAAGCGCTTAGGCTACACTCCCTTCACAGCAATAAATTTTTCTTTCTGCTCATTCCCCTTCTCATCAATGAAATGATATAATGTAACTGTTTACACACAACAATATCATAGCTTTGCAAGATGAGAAGCTAAGAATACTTATACTTATTCTATTAGCCTTTCTCTGATACTATGCAGATATGCTGAAAAATGAAAGGGAGGTCATAAAATCATGACAAAAGAAGAATTAATGACAAGTGTAAAAGAACTTACAGAAGCAGGCTCCTGCAATCCGAATCTGAAGGCAGCTGCCGACAAATGGCTCTCTGCTCCGGATGACGCAGATGCAGCCTCTGCCCTGATCGCATCCTTGAAGGACAGCGTTACTCTGATTGACGAACTGATCGATTTAACCGGATCTGAAGCCGGAATCCAGATCTTTGGAGAAGAGGGTGCAAAAAATATGAATGCTTCTGCAAAGAAGGCAAAGGAAGATGGCGCAAAATACTGCATCTGCCCTGCCTGCCAGATCGGCGGAAAGATTCTGGATAATCTGGATGCTTTTAAAGACTGATAAAAATACACCTTGTATTTATACCTCTTTTATAGTTCATATACTTACTTTATAAAGGGGACTGTCGCACTAATACTATTCAAACAAAATGTGGTTATTTACAACATATCTTATATCCTCATTTTGCATGAATTACGTTAGTGCGACAGTCCCTTATTTAATCGCTTTATTTTTCCCTCCGGTCATAGAGGGACTTTTCCAGAAGATCTGCCAGCCGCAAAAAGTCTTCTGCCTTTTCCTGATCTTCTTCCTTTTCTGCCAGCATCCGAAGATATTCCGGGCCGCTCTGAGACATCTGCCTCGGATCAGACTTCCGATAGGCTCTTTCGATCAGAAGATACCTTCCCTCCGGTGTATTTTTCTTTTTCCGGCACTCTATTCGAAAATGAATCCCGGAAAGCAGCTGTGCAAGAAGTCCCTTGTAATAAGCTCCGCTGCTTCCGCTTTTCTGCACACTCTTTTTTCTTTTTTCTTCCCCTTCCTCAGTCCTTTCAAAATGAATATGCCTGATCCTGAAAAGGAAAAAGGCAAGTCCAAAAAGAAGAAGTCCGACTCCCAGCGGTCTGATCCAGAAAGGAAGCTCCAATTTGCCGCTTTCCGTTGCCGAAGCCGTCGCAGCTACCACAGAATCCGCTGATTCCGCTGCAGTCTGCGGCATTTCCACATGCAGAAAACGAAAAAGCCAGATGAAAAAAGCTTCGCTCTTCTGATAGAGAAAAGAAGCAAGTCCTCCTATTCCTCCAAGGCCTCCCCAAATGGCATCCTTCGCTGTCCTTCCGGCCAGATAGCTTCCGCTTTTGGAAAGAGCCGCAAAAAGCAGGGCCAAAGCAGCAAGGATCAGGAGGAAAAGAAGCATGGTCATCTTCCCAGCAAGTGAGGAGCCGACAATGCCCCCATGCTCCGCGATCTGCTCTGTTCTCATCTGGATCAGTGTAAGCAAAGACAGAATCATGGAAAAAAGGCATAGCTCTGTTGTCTGAAGCAATAAAGAAGTCGGCTCCTGCCTGCTAATTGCCAAGCTGACGATCAGCAAAAAGGCCATCACATCAAAGCAGCCCAGTATAACCGGCATTCTCACCGGAAAATAAGCAATATAAACGGCGATCAGAAACAGAATGGTATAAAAAATACAAAAGAAAAGCACTTTGCCAGGCTTGATCGGATCCATATGCAGGACATAGAAAAACAAGCGGGCTGCTGCTGCCATAAAGAGAATCTGCAAAGCCAGAAAGAGGGTCAGATTTACCCTATGGGTAAGCAGCCATCTGTCTAGTAAAAAGGCTGCTGCCAGCAAGAGCATCATGGGTATAAGCTTTAAGCTGATACTCTTATAGCTATAAGTAACCGGCTCCAAGGCGAAAAGCAGGGCATAAACAGACAGAACCGATAAGATCAGGGATAATCCAGCCAGATAGTCGCTTTTACGATTCATGGCAGATCACCTCCCTCCAGGCGATTTCTCTCCTATCCTGTTTTTCTTCCTCTGTCTCCCGCAAAAGGAAATAGAGCGAAAGTCTCTTCTCTTTCTTCAATGCTTCTGATCTACAGCTTTCTTTTGCAGCGATAAAAAAGACCGGCCCCAGTGCATGCCTTTTTTCTGCCAGCTCTTTTAATGGAAGCTCTGTTTCTTCTCCCCGATAGTCTATTTCAGCCAGAGCCGTAAGCATGGCATCTGCCCTTCTTTCTCTTTTTCCGGCCAAAAGAAGGCGACTCTCTTTTTCTGCATAAGATGGAATCACCAAGCTACAGCGAATATCCTTTTCAGAAAAGGCTCTGATCAAAGAGCCTGCAAGAGACAGCATCCTTTCCATTCCTTCTTCCTCAAGGAGCCTCTTCTTTCGCAGGGTTCCGTCTGCATCAAAGCTTTCCTCTTCATAAACAAAGCTCTCCAGATCCAGAAAAAGACTCAACCTTCGATAGTCCTCCTCTTCCCTGACATTGACACTCAGCTTTCCTTCTCTTGCAAGCTGCCTCCAGTTAATATCCTTTGCATTGTCATGCAATTCATAATCACGTACTGTCCGAATCAGGGTCGGATCCTTGTAAATACCGCTTCTTGCCTCCTCCAATTCGTTCATTTTACGAATCAGCAGCCTGGGCTGAACCGGAAAAAGCAGCGGAAAAACCACAATACGCGGCAGGCTCTTTGGCTGAAAGGATCTTTTGCTTTCCTTTAAACCAAATCCGTCTCCTGTGCTGATCTCTATCCTATCTGGTGCAAAAACACCTCTTCGCAGCGCCTGAATTTCCTGCTGATAAGAAATCTCCTGTCCGGGCATGATCCAGGCAAAGGCCTGCTCTTCTCCTCCGTCTGTAAAAGCCAGCAGCTTTTTTTCTCCGCTTGGAAGAAAAAGCTTCAGCCATACAATAGGCAGAAGGCTCTGATTCTTCATCCTGATCTCCAGCTCCGTTTTTCCTCCCGGGAAAAGGGCCGCTCTGTCTGCTTTTCCTCTTCCTTCTACCGATACATCAACAGCGGACAGGGCTTTGCCTGCCCAAAGCATGGAAGCAAGGCAAAGGAAAAGCAAGAGAATCAAAAAAATTCTGAGATAAGGCATCCGGAAATAAGAAGCCGCCGGAATCAAAAGGATCAGGATAAGAATGCCTCCTTTTGTTGCCCAATTACTTTCCTTCTGCTTCATGAATCATCTTTTCCTTTGACGGCGGCACCGGAATGCTGTCCACAATATCCTTCAGCTCTGCCTCCGTGCTTCGTCCTTCATAATAAGACTCATCCGAAAGCAAGACTCTATGGGACATAAGAGGAAGCACCAGGCTCCTGACATCCTCCGGCAGGACATAGTCTCTGCCATCCATTGCCGCCAATGCCTTTGATGCCTGATAAAGACTTCGGCTGGAACGGGGAGATGCCCCTGCTGCAAAGCTCTTTCTTTCTCTTGTGGCCTGGACCAGATCCACAATGTAAGACCGGATCGCTTCACTGCTATAAACTGACTTTACCTCTTCTCTCAAGGAAAGCAGCTCCTCAGGAGAACTGACTGCCTCAATGCAGTCAAAATTCCTTTCCTCTCCCAGGGTCTCCAGCATTTTTTCTTCTTCTTCCTTTGTTGGATAGCCCAATGTCAGTTTCATCATAAAACGATCCAGCTGAGCCGCCGGAAGGGCAAAGGTACTTTCCTGCTCCACCGGATTTTGGGTTGCCAGAACCAAAAAAGGCTGGGGCAGCTTCAGACACTGATCATCGATCGTTACCTGTCCCTCCTCCATCGCCTCCAACAGAGCGGACTGGGTTCTGGGAATTGCCCGGTTGATTTCATCCGCCAGAAGAATATTGGTAAAAACCGGTCCCCTGATCTGACGGAAGGAGGCAGTTCTCTGATCAAAAACAGTATTGCCAATGACATCAGAAGGCAAAAGATCCGGCGTAAACTGAATTCGGTGATAGTCACAGCCAAGCGCCTTTGACATCGTTTTTACCAGAGTGGTCTTTCCGCTTCCCGGCAGATCGTCCAGCAGAACATGTCCTCCACATAGAATCGATGCCAGCATCAGACCGATCTGCTTTTCCTTACCGATATAAATCTTTCCGATTTCCTTCCGCATTGCCTGCGTGAACTCTTTTACCATAGGGAAGCCTCCCTTGCTTTATTCTTCGTATTCATCCGCCCATTCATAGAAGGCATTGACTGCATTGACATATTCCTCATCATCCTCCGGAACGATCAGTTCAATGTCATCCTCTTCCACCCAGTCCGGATTTGCATTTTCATAGATCCAGACCGTGCCCTCATCAAAGTAATCACTCTGGGGCTCCAAAGCAAAATATTCCTTTCCGTTTGCTTCAAAGATCACGATGATCTCACAATCCACCGCTCTCCCATCTTCCAGATTCATCTTAATGAGGATATCCTCTTCTCTTTCTTCTGCCATTTTTCTCCTGCCCTTCTTATTCACTTATATATTTACCGTGTCGCTTTTCTCAGCAGTTCGCTAAGCGCCTCCGGCGAATCTACCAGATAGCTTGCTCCTGCCTCTGCCAGCTCTTCGCCTCTGCCATAGCCATAGGTAACGCCTACCGAATCGATTCCGGCCTGAACCGCTCCATCAATATCAAAATGGGTATCCCCAACCATAATCGTCTCTTCTTTTTTTAATCCGCATTCCGAAATTGCCTTCTCGATCAGCCTTACCTTCTGGGAGCTGGCATCACTTAGCTCCGGTCCTGTCTGATATTCAAAATAGCGGTCCATTTTGCTCTTTTCCAGGATACGTTCCGCATAAACATGCGGCTTCGAGGTCACCAAGATCAATCTTTTCCCTGCCTCATGCAAGGCCTTCAGACAGTCCTCTATTCCCTCATAAAGGTCAAAATGGAACATATTTCCCGTGGAATAAACCTCCCGGTAATAGGCTGTTGCCTGCTCCGCATCCTCCCTGCTCATCCCATAGAGATGGGTAAAGGAGTCCATCAGGGATGGCCCTACAAATTTACGCAGTGTCTCCGGATCAGCAGGGCCATAGCCCATCTTATTTAACGCATATTGAACGGATTCCATGATGCCCGGACCAGAATCAATAACAGTTCCGTCCAGATCGATTAAAATTGCCTGATAATTCTTCATTGTATTCATAAAATATCCTTAGGAGCATTCTCTCCTTTCCACTAATTGCACAAAAAAGATTATACACTATGTCTTCTCAGCAGGCCTATACCTTTCTCGCATTTTCTGATTCATTTTTTCTTGCCTTGCATAATCCCTCATAAGATGGTACAATCGGTAACAATTTAAGACATCGGTTGGCAGCCATATGCTGCCGGGCAAGGCACTTTATGTAGCCGGATGGGACTGAATTTCAGCACCAGATAAGATGCAATATCCTTATCTGGTGCTTTTTTTCGCAAAAGAGAGGCAAAGGCCCCAGATTTCTTGACCGGAAAGTCTGCTGCATGCTATAATTTTAGGGCTTTTTGGGAGGGTACTGTCCCAAAATAAGAGGAGGATTTTTAAAATGGGAATTTACGAAGAACTGAAGGCAAGAGGCCTGATCGCACAGGTAACAGACGAAGAGCTGATCAGCGACCTTGTTAATAACGGAAAGGCAACCTTTTATATCGGCTTTGATCCGACCGCAGATTCTCTTCATGTCGGTCATTTTATGGCTTTGACCTTGATGAAGCGTCTTCAGATGGCAGGCAACCGCCCGATTGCTCTTGTCGGCGGCGGTACCGCAATGATTGGTGATCCGTCCGGAAGAAGCGACATGCGCTCCATGATGACTGTTGAAACCATTGATCATAATGTAGAATGCTTCAAAAAACAGATGAGCCGCTTTATCGAATTCGGTGAAGGAAAGGCTCAGATCGTAAATAATGCAGACTGGCTCAGGGATTTGAACTTCCTTGATTTTATGCGGGATATCGGCGCTCACTTTTCTGTAAATGAAATGCTCAGAGCCCGCGCTTATGTCAACCGCATGGAAAAAGGACTTTCCTTCCTTGAATTTTCCTATATGCTGATGCAGGGCTATGATTTCCTCAAGCTCTACCAGGATTACGGCTGCAACCTCGAGTTCGGCGGTGACGACCAGTGGTCCAATATGCTGGCCGGTACCGAACTGATCCGCAAGAAACTGGGCAAGGATGCAGGTGCTATGACCATCAATCTTCTGCTGAAGCATGATGGTACCAAGATGGGCAAGACAGCCGGCGGTGCCGTATGGCTTGATCCGGACAAGACAAGCCCCTATGATTTCTACCAGTACTGGAGAAATGTAGATGACGCAGATGTCCTGAAATTCCTGCGTATGATGACCTTCCTTCCTCTCGAGCAGATCGACGAGATGGATAAGTGGGAAGGCTCCCAGCTGAACGAGGCCAAGAAGATTCTGGCTTACGAGCTTACCAGCATGGTACACGGAGAGGATGAAGCAAAGAAGGCTCAAGATACAGCTTCTTCCCTCTTCTCCGGTAATATGGATGCCGCAAATATGCCTTCCACCACTCTGAGTGAGGCAGATTTCACAGACGACTCTATCCGTGTGATTGATATGCTGTCCAAATGCGGACTGATCAAGACCAACAGCGAAGGCCGCCGCCTCATGCAGCAGAATGGTGTCGCCCTTGATGATGAAAAGGTAACCGATCCAAATGCAGTTGTAACACTGGATGCGGTTAAGGCCGGCATTGTGATCAAGAAGGGTAAGAAGGTTTACCACAAGGTAACTGTTGAATAAGGAAGGCATCCTTACATAAAAACAAAAGGCGGGAGCTTCTGCCAGATCAAAAACACACTTTCTAAGGGTTTTTGATTTTGGGCAGAAGCTCCCGCCTTTATTCATTCTTCTTTATGTATTCTTTTTTATCCTTTTATCTCAAGCCTTTTATTCTCCCAAAGGATAATCAATCCCGATCACCTTTTCAAAATAGTCCGAAGACCAAGCAAGAAAATCCTGATGTCCCTTGCTTGCCGGATAGGCCATGCTGCCCTTTTCATCTTCAAAGCCGATGATCTGGATCAGATCATAAAATTCTACATGTCCGTCCGGGCTTGCTGTCGGCATAGGAAAAGGCTTTACCCCGATTTCACTTGATATGATCTCTGGTACATCCTCCGGAATTTTCTTCAGATGCGCTGCAATCTCCTCGATCAGCTCCTCTTTTCTGTACTCCTCTTTCAGCTTAAAAACAGATACATGCTTCATCATAACTTTAAGTCTCCCTTCTTCCTTTTCCACTTTTCCTTCTGCGGTATTTTCTTCTTCGCCTTGCTTTCTGGCCGTGCTCAGCCCTGTAGGCGTTGATCTGCTCCCGGATTGCCGTATAATCTCTTTCAAACAGCTCCTCGTAAACCTGAGGCCAAAGGACCTCCTCCGGCAAAGCTTCGATCACATAATCCATCACATAGCGCTTGCTCTTGCCGGCATATTTGTAAAGACCGTTTTTCTCCTGAATACGGGCGACCTCCGGTCTCCAGAGAATCGTGATCTTTTCATAAATATCCAGATTAGGATTGGGCTTTGCATCCCGGAGAAGATAAAAATCCGCCTCTTTTTTCTCCCCGCTCTCTTCTACCGTAATGATTCCCCAGTGCGGCGGCACATGCTCTTCGACATGCTGTCCATGTCTGGAACCGGCTACCACAAAATTATAATCAAAATAGCGGTCATAATCTGCCACCTGAGATTCCAGGCGGGTATAGGTATCCGCATCACTTTTTATTTCCAGCCCATAAAGACCCTGCTCTGTTACCATGATCACATCCGCTCTGGAGCGGCCTGTTCTCTTTTCCTGCAGGATCCGGACCTTCCCGTAACGTTCCTCCAGATAATCAAAAAGCGGTTCTCTGATATCCTTATCGTAAAGCATTTTCTTCTCTTATCCTAAATCGTCCACTGATCCGCCAGCTCATACAAAAGACGTTCTGTCTTCTCCCAGCCCAGGCAGGGATCGGTAATGGATTTTCCATAAACATGCTCATGCTCGCTCTGGTTGCCGTCCTCGATATAGCTCTCGATCATAAGGCCCTTTACCAGTCCCCGAATATCCTCGGAAACACGGCAGCTGTGAATCACATCCTGACTGATCCGAATCTGCTCCATAAAACGTTTTCCGGAATTGGAATGGTTGCAGTCAACAATTACGCCCGGATTGGCCAGCTCTCTTTCTCCATAAAGCTCAGAAACTGCTTTCAGATCCTCATAATGGTAGTTAGGAATATTTCTGCCGAAATTATCTACATAGCCGCGCAAAATGGCATGAGTCAGAGGATTACCCGGGGTCTGTACCTCCCATCCTCTGTAGAGGAAGGTCGTCGCTGCCTGTGCCGCAACAATGGAATTCATCATTACAGAAAGATCTCCTCCTGTCGGGTTTTTCATGCCCACCGGAATGCCAACGCCACTGGCCGTCAGTCTGTGCTGCTGGTCCTCAGAGGATCTGGCTCCCACTGCAACATAGGAAAGCAGATCCGATAAATATCTGTGGTTTTCCGGATAAAGCATCTCATCCGCACAGGTAAATTCGGTCTCCTCGATCGCTCTTGCATGCATATGACGGATAGAAAGGATTCCCTTGAGCATATCCGTTCCCTTCTCCGGATCCGGCTGATGGAGCATGCCCTTATAGCCCTTGCCTACCGTACGGGGCTTGTTGGTATAGATTCTCGGAACAATAAAAATCCTGTCCTCAATCCTGTCTGCCACCTTTCTCAGTCTGGTCATATAATCCAGCACGGCATCCTCATTGTCCGCCGAACAGGGACCGATGATCATCAAAAGTCTCTTATCCTCTCCGGTAAAGATTTTTCTGATGACCTCATCTCTTTCTTCCTTGATCCTTTCGATTTTTCCGGTGACCGGATACTGTGCCTTCACCTCTGCCGGTGTCGGCAGCTTTCTTAAGAAATTCATATCCATGGAATCCATAATCTCTCTCCTTCTTTTTCCCTATTTTATAGGCTGCAGCCTAAGATACAGCCCTCTCTGATCGCATCGATCGCCTTCCCTGTTTTCTTGCAATTGCCCAGCTCGAAGATCTCTGCCTTTGGACAGGCATTCTTTACAAGTGCAGCATACTCCGGCTGGGGATGGGCACCCGGGCTGAAGATCAGGCTGTCGCATTTAATCTGAAGCTCTGTCTGCTTTCCTTCTCTGTCCTCAGAAAGGGCAAATACCATGCCATTTTCAATCTTCTTGATTTCTGTTCTCGGCAGCTTCTTCACATGGAGTCTTCCCAGCTCTGACATGCAGGGCCAGCCTACGCCGGACTCAAAGCCAATGCCGATCTTCTTCAAACGATCAACGATCGTAATTCTTCTGGAGCTGGAATTTAACAGTGTCCTGATCTTTTCCGGTGTTTCTGCCTCAAATGCGGACAGGTGGTAGAGCTGCTCTTCCGAAATAGAGCTTCGTCTGGCCAGGGTCTCTGCCGCAGATGCCGTTACAAAGCTTGCCCCAACAATAACAACATCCTTGCCGGGAATTTTTTCTTCTGTCAGCATCTCCTCCACCGTCATAAACTGGACGCTGTCGTCTGACGAAATCCGGAAATCTGCTCCCTTTCCTCCGATTGCAAGAACGATCTGATCAAAGTCTCCCGCATTCTCCAAAGCATCCTCACATGACAGTTCTACATCTACTCCTGCCAGATCAAGTGCAAGCTCATAATAAGCGATCAGTCTTTCGAAATCCTGATGTGCTGTCGTTTTGGCTGCCAGAAGGAGCTGTCCGCCCAGACGGTCGGCCTTTTCCCTTAAGACAACTGCATGCCCTCTTTTCGCCGCACGATAGGCACATTCCATACCTGCCGGACCTCCGCCAATGACCAGGATTTTCTTTCTCTCCCTGACTTTCTCTTCCAGAATGCTAAGTTCCCTGCCGCATATGGGATTGACCAGACATTCAATCGGACGGTCAAAAAAGGTATTGGCAAGGCATCCCTGGTTGCAGCCCATACAGGGTCTGATCTGGGCTCTTCTTCCGCTCTTTGCTTTCTTTGGGAGTTCCGGATCTGCAAGCAGGGCTCTTCCCATGGCAACCATATCTGCCTGCTCCATAGCCAGAATCTTCTCTGCAAGCAAAGGATCATTCACACGATTCGAAGCAGATACCGGTACAGAAACCTTGGCCTTGATGCCTTCTGCCAGATAGGAAAAGCCGCCTGCCGGAAGATCTCCCGTGATCTGAGGCACCCGGCTCTGATGCCAGCCTCCCGTTACGTTAAAAAGATCTACTCCTGCTTTTTCTGCCAGTGCTGCAAAATCAGAAATTTCTGCATTGGTACAGGACTCCGGTACCAGATCATTTCCACCCAGGCGAAGGATGATGGGATAGTCTCCGACCGCTTCTCTTACGGCACGAATCACCTCCAGAGGCATACGCACTCTGTTCTCCCAGCTTCCGCCATATTCATCCTCTCTCAGATTGGTGATCGGTGAGAGGAACTGATTCAGAAGGTAACCGGAATTACAGCCAATCTCAACTGCATCAAAGCCGGCTCTTTTTGCTCTTTCTGCTCCCTCGGCATATTTAACAATTACTTCCTTGATCTGCTCATGGCTCATTGACGGTGCCGTTTCTCTTGTATAGGGACAAAAGGTCGCGGAAGGAGATAAGGCCGGCTTTCCGCAGGGAACATCCCTCTCCGGCATATAGCGGCCTGCATGATAAAGCTGAACAGCCACCTTGCATTCTGTCTTATGCATCTCCTGCATAAACGCCTGCCAGCCCTCCACTGTAGACTCATCCGCCAGGGACATGGAATTGTCCTTAGCACCATATTCATCAAAGCGGCAGGAGCCAACCACGATCAAACCGGCTCCACCCTCTGCTCTTCTCTTGTAATATTCTGTAAAACGCTGGGTACAATGCCCATTCTCGGTATAAAGATGGTGCATCGCCGGCATCATAATGCGGTTTTGAAGTTCCATGCCTCTGATACGAATGGGCTGAAACAGTCTTTCATATTTCATTAAAAGGTCCGCCTTTCTTTCATTTTCTATTTATTTTACCATAATGCCCCCACCCTGTTTAGTAAAAAGACGAGAAACGTCAGATGCGTTTCCCGTCTTTTTCTTTTGGACTTTGTTTGATTTTTATTTTTCTTACAGGGTTTCATATCCGATCAGGATCGCACCCTTTTCTGCATAATAGCTGCAAAGGGCACCGGCCTTATGGATTTCCACCTTAGCTGCAGGAAAAAGTGACTGAATCTTTTCCTTCATCTGCTTGGCTGCATCATGATTTAAATGATAGGAAATAATAACCTTTCCTCCCTTATAGCCTCTTTCCTTCATGAAGCTGAACATCTTCTCCAAGGCTTTCTTCTGACCTCTGCATTTATCCCGGAGGGAAAGCTTGCCTTCCTCACTGGCTTCACATGCCAGACGGATACTGGCAAGGCTGATTCCTTTTGCCAGAAGACTGCTTACACGGCCGTTCTTTGCCATATTTTTGATAGAGGACATCATAAAAGTAAGGTGAGTTCTCTTCCGATAGCTTTCCAGCTCGCTGATCACCTCTTCTGCCCCTTTGCCTTCTGCCAGAAGCTCCTCAAGCTTATCAATGACAAGGGCCATTTCCGGGCCTGTCGTAAGAGAATCAAATACATAAACCTTGCGATCCGGATATTCTTCTTCATAGATATGCTTTGCCGTGCAGGCGGAAGCGTAGCTTCCTGAAAGTGCACTCGTCATGGCAACACAGAATACCAAATCTGCATCTCCAAAGGCATCCAGCCAGTCTCCCGGGCTGGGGCAGGAGGAGGTTGTAGGCTTTTTGCACTGATCCAAGGCTTCCTGCATCTGGTCTGTATCAATGTTCTCATCATCCGTAAAGCTCTGTTCACCGACGATAATATGCAAGGGCACCGCGGTAAAGGCTTCTGAATCAAGACTCTTTCTGTCTGCAGAGGAATCTGCTACGATCTTATATTTCATATTTCACATATCCTTTCATCGGTTTTTCAAAAACTCTTTATGCGTTAATCATATACCTCCCTTTTCCCTATGTCAAGATATTAAATACTTATCTTGCGGTTTTTTAAAAACCGATGTAAAATACATTCATATAAAGGAGAACGTTTTATGAACCATAAGATAGATCAATTCCACATGCCCAGATATCAGGAGATTCCTACCATCGGACTTTATCTGGAGCAAACCATTGAATATATCAATCAGGCCGTCGCCCCTCTGGGGGATATCAGCATCACCTCTTCCATGATCAGCAACTATGTCAAGCATGGCTATATTGACCGTCCCATCAAAAAAAGATACAACGAGGAACAGATTGCTTCCCTTCTTTTCATGGTCATTGCCAAGCAGGTTCTTTCCATGGAACACATTGCTGATATGTTCGAAATGCAGAAGAAAAGCTGCGATGCAGAGACCGCCTACAACTTTTTCTGTGATGAGCTTGAATCCCTTTTGAGCTATATGTTTGATACAAAAAAAGAAGAGCCCCTGCCCTATGACAAGTCAGCTCCTCTTGAAAACAGAATGCTCCGCAGCATTCTCATTGCTGTTTCTCAGGTTATTTATTTAAATCACTGCTTTGCGGATCTTCAGGAACCATAAAAAGCTTTCTTCTGGCATCATTTACCGCCTCCAGCTGCCGGGGATCTACATAAATATAGATCTCCTGGTTCCGAACCGGCTGTCCCTTTTCCATCCGCAGCTCATTCATGGCAATGATCCCTATTCCGATCAGAACAGACATCAGAGCCTGGGAGGCTGCCCTGTCTCCTACCTGATGCAGGATATGATTCAGAATATCCGTGGCAACCGCACGCTCTTTCTCCTTTTCCGGCATGGGAAGGTGTGCACAGAAATAAACGCCCTTCGCATAGAATTTCTTTTTTTCTTCTTCTGTCATCTTCTCAAAGCCCTGCATTTCTTTTGCGTAGGCCTCGATATTTTCCTTATTTAAGGCTGTTTCTTCATATAATTCCTTATAATTTAGTTTCATTTTTTTCTATACTCCCTTTCTTTTTCCTTGTTTTTGCTGCCTTCTTCCCTTGTGCTTTCTTTTCCTTTTTCACACCTGCTATGGCCCAATTACCGATAAATATCAGAATTAGTTTTTCAATGATCATTCTGCTTCTGGGATCAATTCTCTGAAGCCGCTCCCACATAATCTTTGAATCCTTGGGGCCTGCCTGTCTGACCTCCTTGATCGTGGTAAAGCCCGGCGCCTGCAATACGGAAAACATGTCATCAATAAAGCCTTTTCTATCCTCTTCTCCAACAGACACAATCCAGGTATTGAAGGTCTCCTCAAAGATTTTTCCTTTTTTGCTGCAGCTTTCCTCTGTCACAAAATCGCCGCCCATGATCTGCCAGGAAATCGGATTATGCTGCATCAGACCCTTTTCATCGCTTCGGACAATATCCGCCTCCTTCAAATGATAAAGGAGACTTCCAATGATCGCCGTCTGCGGAATCACTCTGTAAATCAGAGGCTTCAGCCTTTCCCGATCGCAGTTCTCCAGCATCTCCCAATTAAAGCCCGGACCATCATTTTCATAGATTTCCGTAATCCGATCTCTGATGTCTTCCCTACAAAAGGCCGCCGCATAAAGGGCAAGATGTGCACCCTTGGAATGTCCGCCCAAACGGATTTTCCCTTTCGTATTTGCATGAACGAAATTTAGATAAGCAACTGCCTCCTCATCTGCCGGAACCGTCCGGTAGCTGATATTAAAATCCTCCTTCCAGCCAATAATAGTATCATCTGTCCCCTTGTAGGAAAGAAAGGATACGCCATCCTCTGTCAAAATCTCCATGGCCGAAAACTGCAGCTCATGCTCCAGATCTACATGATTGCAAAAATTCCGGAGAATACTTTTTCCAAAACGAGCCGATGCCGCCGCTTTTCTAAGTACCTCCGGTGCAAAATTCGTAAAGGTCTTGTCCTCTTTCAGCTCCTTCTCACTGTGGCAGGCAAAAAAAGCCTCTGCCGCTTCTTCTAAGCTAATCTCTCCCTGACCAGGCTGAGGCACGATTCCCTCCAGCTTTACATAGGAAAGCACGGACAAAATCAGGGCATCCACTCTTCCGAAAGGAATCAGGGAAAGTGGAATATCTCCCCTCCAATCAAGATAATCGAGTATATTTCCCATAGACACTCACCTACTTGTTTTTTTCTTAATCCTCTATCTGCACAAACTCAGCATCCAATACCTTTTCGGATGACGGATCAGCCTTAGATACATCATTAGACTCCTCTGTATGATCTGATTCGGCTTTTTCCTCCGGTTCGGATTCTGTCTCTTCGCTTCCCGCCTTATCTGATTTCTCGCTAATCGCTTCTTCTACTGAAGCCTCGTCTGCACTCTTCTCCGCTTCAGGCTGTATCTCCTCGAAGATCTCTTCCACTTGTTCTGCAGTCTTCTGCTTCTCCTTTTCAGCTTTCTTCTCTTCCTTCGCAGCTTCCTTTTCCTGGCGCTTCTTTTCCTTCTCAGCCGCCTTTTCCTGCTGCCTGCGTTCCTTCTCGGCCGCTTTTTCCTTCTGTCTGCGTTCCTTCTCTGCTTCCTTTTCTTCCTGTTTCTTTTCTTTCTCCAGGCTCTTCTCTCTCAGTCTTACATCAGAAGAAGCTGCCTTTTCCATCTTCTTCAGATAGCGGTTTGCCTGCTTCAGTGCTCTCGCATCCTCCTGATAAGGATTATACATAAAGTAAGAAACCGAACCGACAACCAGAATGGCAAGTCCCGCAATAGAGAAAACAGACAGCAGAAAATCATACTGGGCAAAGTTTTCTTCCCTGCAGACAAACATAAAAAGGATGATCGGGAAAAGAATCAAATACAAAAATCCGATCAGTCCGCTGACCACCTTGAACCGTCTCTTTCCATTGGTCAGCAATGTTCCCTCGATCGCCGTAAAAAAGGCTGCAAAAAGGGTCAGGGAATCACCGAAACCATGGATCGCTCCGCATAAAATCACCATAACGCAGGAAAGGAAAAAAAGAGCAAAGGCAGTTCCCTGAATCCAGGCAATCCTTCTCTCACTCATGCCCTGCAGCTTGTCCTGACTGAGTCCGTGCATACGGTAGACATCTGTCCGGATTCTTTCCTCAAAAAGATCATTCTGCCTTTGGGCGTCCTTTTCATTCTTCAGGCTTTTCTCAATGGATTCTAACATCTTCGAAACATAATCCTGCTCGATCTGCAGTCTCTTGTTTCGAAAGACCTCCTCACCGTGTCTGGAGCGAATCTCCTTTTCCAGCCTCAGCACTCTTTCGCTTTTCGGATTTTTCACTTCAACAGAATGAAAGTCCGGCAGCTTTTCTTCTTTGATCGCAGAAGCCTCTACAATGACTTCCTCTTCCCTTTTTTCTTCTGTATCTCCCATACCATCATCCTCTTATGGCCTATTCGGCTTTACAGCTTCCAGCTTTCCCAAACGAAAATATTCCATCATCTCTCCGGTAAGGGAAACCTGATCATGCATCGTCTTTTCCATTTCTTCCCGTGAAATCCACTCTGCATAGGACAGCTCATTTTCATCCATATGAATGGTCGGATCTCCGACTGCTTCACAGAAAAAACCGGCCAGAAGATCCTGATCAAAGCCCCATGGCTGACTCTTATAATAACGAATCGCTTTTACCTTAAGGCCAACCTCTTCCATGACCTCTCTCCTGACGGTCTGTTCGAAGCTCTCTCCAATCTCACAAAAGCCTGCGATCAGAGCATATCCCTTATAAGCTCTTCCGGCATAACGACTGACCAGTATCTTATCGCCTCTTGTCACTCCCACAATTACCGCCGGCATGAGCTTGGGATAGACCATATTTCCGCAGGAAGGACATTTTACCATACGCTCCTGCTGATCATGGATCATTTTGTGACCACAGCGGCCGCAAAAACGATTATTTCTATACCAGACAGATAAATGATAAGCCGTCGCCAGGGCAAAAGCCAGCTCTTCCGGCTTTTTCCCTCTGATCCTGCGAATTTCCTGATAGGAGTAACCTTCTATCTCCGGTCTTTCTTCTCCCTGATAAAGGAAAAAACGCTGCCCTATGGCTCCTTCGATCTCTGCAGTCGACAGAAGATAGCGAAGCTCTCCCCCTAAAGGCTGCAGCTCTCCTAAGCTAGGCAGGGAAATGCCATCCTCCTCTATCCGGATCAGGATCTCTCTGCCGGAAAAAACGCAGACCAGATCGGATTCCTTTGGCGTCTTTTCCTCATATTCAATCCTCAGCTCCCGCGGTGCGATATCCTGAATCATCTCTTCCTCCTATCAAAGCGTCAGCTGATGCTCAACATACCGGTTTACCTCAAAGACATAGAACATATTGCCAAATTTATAACGCCAGCCGCCATTTGCCTGATAGCCGATCGGCAGAGTTACATCAGCCGTTGCTCCGCCTGATTTTTCATAGGCAAATTGCTCTGCCAGCTTGATGCTGTAGACACCATCTCCATTGGCTTTTACATAATCAATAAAATCCGATCCATAATTATAGGCCTGCACAACTGTATTCATATCGCAGCCTGCCTCTTTTGCCTTTACAATTAAAGCTGCAAAATAAAGACAGCCCTGCTTAATGGATTCTTCTTCATTTAAAGAATTTACCAGAAGTCCCTGTGATTCACTGGACTGCATAACATCGGCAGACATGGTTCCGCCGGTTTCCACCTCGATAATGGCCAGAAGATATTCCTCATAGGTCTCGATACCGTTTTCCTTGGCATACTGATGTACCAGGTTCTTCCACTGCAGAACATCCTGGTCCAAAGCTACATAGCCTCTTCTCATCAGAACTGTTTTTTTGTGGCTGCTGCTAAAAGCAGAAATCATAAAGACCAACACGATCAGAATCAAAATACCGATAATGATCCATCTGCCGTAGCGGTTCAGGATAATATAAAGGGGATGATTGGTTTTCCTTTCTCTTGCTCTTTTTCCCTTGAGCGTCCCCTGTCTTCTTTTCCCGCCGCTCCTCTGTATTCCGTTTATTCTAAAATGCTGATTGTTCGCCATATTCTCTTCCTTATATTCTATTGCAATGGAGATAAATTCCCCTTACAAATTTTTATGGAGTACCTTTTATATAGGAACAAATTTCCTACTCCATAAAAGATACTCCATAACAGTATAATGACTTTGCGAAGGAATTTCCAGCTATTCGACTTAGGATTTACAGATTCTTAACTTTCTTTGTATCAAAACGTGTTGCGATCATGTGAATGATATAGGGAATCAGGATGACCGGAATAGCCAGATAAGCCAGAGCACTATATGCCTTTTGGATCAGAGTCAGCAGACCGAACTGGGCAATTCCAAAATCAACAATACAGCAGATCAAGGCAATCAGAATCTGGCGGGAAGTGATCTTTTTTTCCTTATCTTTTTCTTCCCTTTCAGTCTTCTTCTTTGCCAAAGCAAGCTGATCCATACCGCTGTCAACACGCTTTACCATAGCCGCCACCATATTGACTGCCGTAGAAACCGCGCCAAGAATGATCAGGATGGAGATCAAGGGCGTCAGAAGCGCTTTTCCTACTCCGTTTTGTACCATGAAAAGAGTCGGAATGCTCTGCTGGGCAATCTCCGGATCAGAACTAACGGAAAGCAGACCCAGCACAACCATGATCATGAGCAGGGCATTGATGATCCAGCCGATTCCCATACTCTTTATGGCCTCATTGGGCTTTTCAAAGGATTTTGCATGCTGCACAAAAACTGCTACATTCGAAAGCTGGAAGGTACCGTAGAGGAAGGCTGCATAAAGTGCCTTTCCAAAGGGTGCCGGCTGTGCACTCATCTCCTGTATGCTCTGCGCAATTGCAGAGGAGCCACTGATGATATTAGGAATATACACGATCAAAAGTCCTGCAATAATGCAGACTGACAATACGGTTGCAACCTTTCGAACCAGATCCGTACCAAAAATCGCTACAAGAAAAATAAAGAGACCAATGATCAGGGTGCAAAGCAGATAAGGCATTCCCGTCAGAGTGCTTAAGGTCGCGCCTCCGGTAGCAAAAGCCACTGCCGGGGCAACACACATCACACAGAGATAAAGCAGCTCAAAAAGATTGGAAAAGATCGGGGCAAATCTGCCATAAAATGCATTGTTGTAAGAACGGTAATCATAAACCTCATGCTTACGGGCAAAGCGAAGGCAATATGCAAAAAATACCGCATTATAAAGCATAGCCAACGCCGGCATAAAAAGGCAGTAAATTCCGTATTTTACATAGTAGGTATAAATCTGAGCGCCGGATGCGAAACCGCCTCCAAAGTGAGTGGTAAACCAGATAAAGGCAACCCCCAGAATAAGAGATTTTGTTTTTCCTTGTTTGTTCATATTGATCAGCTCCTATTTCTTTTCTCAAGTGCCTGCATGGCATCTGCCAGCATCTGAGGTGTAACTGCATAAGGATAATGTGCGATGTCGGACATCTGCGGAATCAGCTTTATGGTTTCCTCCCACTGCTCCTTTGAAATTTCAATTTCTTCAAGAGAAACCGGCAGTTTAATTGCCTTATTCAGCTGATAGATCTTTTCAAATTCTTCTGTCTGTCCATCAACAAGCAGAGCCAAAAGAACACCAAATCCTACAACCTCTCCGTGCAGATGCTTTTCCTCAATGATTGGATAAGAGGTCAGGGCATAAAACACTGCATGCGCCAAGCCGCTGTTATAATCCGGCGTAAAATCCTTTGTCAGGAAGATGGATGCAATACCAGTAGTAACAACAATTGCCAGAATCAGCTGTTCCACTTCATAAGAAGAAATACCCTTTTGGTGATCCGAAAAGCCCTTTTCTCCGTAGTCAAGAAGCGGATCCAGACACATTTTGGAAACTGCAAGACCCACTGCCGTAAAATGCTCCAGTCTCTCATCACGGGAAGAAATAGTTGCCTCATAAAATTTGGCATAGGTATCACCAATTCCAGCCCACATATAGCAGGCAGGTGCCTTGGCGATGATCTCCGTATCAATAAAGGCATGCATAGCCGGACGAACATAGAAATCCGGCATCAGGAAGCTGCCATCCTCCTTATACATAATGGATACCGCTGTGCAGGCTGCACAGTTTGAGGCAATAGTCGGGAAGGTAAAGACCGGCTTGTCATCCGTAATACAGAGACATTTTACCGTATCCAGAGCCTTGCCTCCTCCAACACCGAAAACCATATCTGCCTCCTGATAGGAGGGCAGTGCCCGCAGCTTTTCAACTCCTTCGAAGGTACAGTCCTTTCCGTAAAGCTCTGTGCCGATAATCTCCAGATTTGTCTTCTCTACTGCTGCCGAAATTTTATCCAGCGCTGCATCCAAGGCCCTTTTTCCGCCAATGATCAATACTGTTCTGCCATAAGATTCACAGACAGGTCCGATCTTGTCATAAATGCTATTTCCAATAGAATAGCTCGGTAAATGTACTTCATAATTTTCCAGTTTCATCTTTTCCTCCTATGCGATAAAAAAAAGAATCCTGCTCGCAGGATTCTCCGCCTGCGGCGGGTCGCTCTAGCGACACAATTCCTATCCGCCGCAGTGCGATCCCTGCGGAGCTTTTTATCGTATAGGAACGAAGTCCTATACGATAAAAAAAGCTCCTGTCCCGGATCTGCATATTGCAAAATCCTGGGACAGAAGCTATAACCTTCTGCGGTGCCACCCATATTGCCGAATCAATCGGCCACTCTATCGCACACCATCATGTGCGTTCCATATTAACGGTTGGATTCCGTCAGTACCTACTTGCCATATCATACAGCGTTCAATCTGCCCTCACGAGTCCATTCAGCATATTCCCTGCCGCTGCAATCCCACCATCTGCAGCTCTCTGTGCGCATTTCATCATGCCTACTTCTCTCGATCATCGGTTTTATCTGATATTTATTGTTTTCTAAAAGTTACCACGCATATATAAATTTGTCAACTAACAAAATTAGCTTTCTATAGTTCTTTTCCATTCAGCTTTGTGCCGCTATGGTTAGAATCTTCCTGATGAAAGTAATCATCACTAATATCATCGAGACCGGCATCCTTTTCCTCTTCCTTAAAATCATTGAAGAGACTTCCCTGTGATGCATAATCCTCCTGATAATGAGGCTCTGTACTACCTCCTCCATTGGAAGCATCGAAGAAACTGTCCTTATTTACTCCGCCTTTTCCGGAAATTGCCAGATAAAGCTCGGCATTGGTTGCCATGATATAAGGAGAGGTATAGAAAATACCTACGATTCCCAGTGTAATGGCACTGAGGAAATACCAGCCGATAAAGGAAACATCCAAGACAAAGGCCTTCCACTTATTGCCATCCATCATCTTTCTGGAACGATCGATGATCTCCCTGCTCGACATCTGGGGATTCTCCGCCAGAATGTAAGGTACCATACGATAAGAATAAAGCTTGATGATACCCGGTACAATAAAAAGGCAGGTCCAAAGAAAGAGGAAAAGATCTGTCAGGAACTTTGTTTTTACGACATTCCAATAATTGCCGTTTTTAAAGGCATACCAAATCTCACCCAGTCTTGCCTTCTCTCCGGTATTAACCAGGAAGAAACGGCTGACACCGGTATAAATCGGCTGAAATACAAAAATATTCAATATCAGCGCTATGATCAGGGCGCCACATAAAGCCATCAAAACGCCAGCCAGAATATGCGGACTCAGATCAATATTCAAATTTCCTGATCCATCAAAATAAATATTCTCGATTCCACTGCCGCTGCCGCTTGATACTGATCGGCCGGATCCTCCTCCCAGGATCACACCTATGATTGCCGCAAGAACACAAAGCCAATAATTTCTCCTGAAAGCGACCTTAGCTCTTGCCTTGAGATTACTTCTCACCCAATTTGTATTCATAAATCATTCTCCTTCTATGAAAGCACTTCTTATCTGTTTTACTGCTCTCTCCCTTCATTCTACCATATTATGGAAATCCCTGTCCTTTTTCTTTCTAAAAGGGTATAATCCTTATATATAACACCTAAGGGAGATATGATATGAGCAGATCCAAGAAAAAAAAGAAAAACAAAAGCCAAGCTCCGCAGATTCAGGAGGTAGAGCTGATTACCCTTACCGATGAAGATGGAAACGAAGTCGATTTCGAATATCTGGATACCATCGAATACAAGGATCGTTTTTACTGCGTCCTTTATCCGAATGTCGACTCCGATGATGAGGATTTTATTATCTTCGAAATTGTCGAGCATCCGGAAGAAGACTATGCCACCTATGAACAGGTGGATGAAGAAACCCTGCAAAAGGTTTTCGCCATCTTCAAAAGCCAGGATAATTACCATGAGGATTAATCCTCTCTATGCGAAGCTTCTTATGTAATAGGAAATTCTGACAGAATTTCCTATTACATAAAAACCAGTTCTGAAAATTTTACTTTCCGGAACTGGTTTTTCTTTTGCTCTTATTTTTTCTGTATCAGTCTATATCATTTACAGTTTTTGCCTTATTCGGGCTTTTTCTTAATGCTCAGCCTCATACTTGCGGAAAGCATCTACCTTCGGCTGGGAAGAGCATCCCGGTACAAATTCATTTGTAAGGAAAGCATCAACCAGCTCTTCTCTCAGCTTATTGCCTGTTGTAAAAGCACCCAGGCAGGCAACATTGGCGTCATTGGAAAGACGGGCACGCTTTGCAGAATAGATATTGTCCAAAAGTGCTCCATATGCACCCTTTACCTTATTAACAGCGATGGAAACACCAAGTCCTGTACCGCAGATCAGGATTCCTCTGTCATATTCTCCTGCTGCAACTGCCTCTCCTACGGCAACTGCTACATTTGCATAGATCGGATCATCGCTTCCGAAATCCGTAACCTCGCCGTATCCTTTTGCATTGATGAACTCGATCAGTTCTTCCTTTGCCTGCTGAGCGTTCGGATCACATCCAATTGCAATTTTCATTTTCTTCTACCTCCGTTTTTATCCCGATAGTTTTTTAACAATTACTGTCCTCATTATAAAACACATCTTCCGGGATGTCTAACTTTTCTTATTTCTGAAGATAATCGTATACAACCTTTGGGAAGCCCAGTGTCAGATTGCACTTAATATGACTGCAGGATACGATTTCTCTCACCGGAAGATCGTTCATCGGGCATTTCACATGATCAAAAAGCTGCAGTCTTGCATCTCCCGTCCAGGCTTCAATGATCTCCACATCCTTCGGATCTGTCTGCGCTACGATCAGCTCTGCAATTCTCGGTCCCTTGCTTTCATCATAACCGGGCAGAAGCTTCAGCATATAGGTAGGCTCTGTCATCTGACGCAGGGCCTCCTGCTCATCCAGAGGATAATATTTGTAGGTCATGGTTGCATTTGCAATCCGGAAAGGATGACTTCTGCCATAATCCAAAGTTCCCACAACCGTATTGTCATCGATATAAAATTCCGGATGTCCGGGCTTTTTCGGATAAGCATGTGCTTCTCTTCCGCTGGCCATTGCCTCGAAATTGTCCAGATACATCTGATGGAGATATTCTCCCTCTACTCCATTGCAGACAACCGGAATCGCCTGTCCGCACTCGGTATAATCACCGTATCCGGTTGCGATCGGCATCCGCATCATTTCAAAACGAACCAGTGGCTCATCCAGAAGCTCCAAAGGCTCCGGAACGAACTTTCTCAAGGCATCCCAATCTGTCTTGTAAATAATATAGAGATGCTCGCGGTTTATAAAACGATGCGCTGTCGGCGGGATCGGATTGGATCCCAGACTGAGCGGTGTCGAGGAATATTTTAATACTTCTTCTTTTGTCATGACTTTTCTCCTTGACCTATTCTTCTTATGTTCTTATGAATTCTTAGTCTTTTTTGCAGGTGCCTTCGGCTGCTTATAATACTGGGCGCTGTTCAGAAAGGCCTGCCGCATCTGATACTGGTTGTTCAGTCCCATCACGCCTCTTGTCCGGTCGGAAATAAAGCGATCCAGCTTCTGCATATATTCTTCAGAAGTAATCTTTCCTTCCGCCACATAGGAAAGTCCCTTTTCCCAGCTGGCAGTCAGATCCGGATTCAGCAGGGAGCGAATGGATCCTGCTACTACATCATACACCATTTCTCCCAGGTGTGTTGTAGAAAGAATCTGGGTTTTGCTGTTCAAGCTGATATATTTGATATTAACCAGCTTTTTCAGAATCTCTGCCCTGGTCGCAGAAGTTCCGATCCCGGCACCTTTGATCTGGGCGCGAAGTTCTTCATCCTCTATAAACTGACCCGCATTTTCCATGGTCAGAATAATGGAGCCGGAATTATAGCGCTTGGGCGGTGAGGTTTCCCCCTCCTTCAGGCACATGCTCTCAATGGGCAAGTGCTCTCCCTTTTTCAGCTTTTCCACCCGTTCGAGAATGGCCGGATCACTTTTCTCCTTATCTGCACCTCCCATAACCTCCAGATAACCTGCCTTGGAAAGCATACGGAAGGAAGAGAAAAATTTCTCACTGCCTGTCTGTACCGTTACCTGTGCCTTTCGGTATTCCGCAGCCGGATAAAAGATGCTCAGGAAACGTCTGACGATCAGGTCATAAACCTGAAAAAGCCGTTCATTCAGCCCCTTGATTGCACCCAGTCCCTGGCCTGTCGGAATAATGGCATAGTGGTCTGTAATCTGTTTATCATTGACATATCTTGTCTTTTCCAAGCCCTGATAGGCCTTCTCATCCAGAATTTTCTGTGCATAGCCTCTCACCGGTGCATAGCCCAAAAGTCCGCTGATATTGCGGCTGATTTCCTTGGCTACGGCAGTCGAGAGGACTCGGGCATCCGTTCTGGGATAGGTAACCAGTTTTCTTTCATACAGGGTCTGGATACAGGATAAGGTTTCATCCGGGGAAATCTTAAAGCGCTTTGAGCATTCATTCTGGATCTCTGCCAGATTGAATAATAAGGGTGGATTTTTCTTTTCTTTTTTTCTGGAAATTTCTGTCACTACAGAATCCAACGGGAATTCCATACCAATAGAATCCATCGCCGCCTGGGCTGCCGCCCTTTCCTTGAAGCCGTTTTCCTTGTAAAGATCCGGAGAAGCATAGTATCTCGAGCCCTCTACGGCTCTCCATTCTCCCTCCATCTGTCCGCTCCCCAGATCAATCTGGGCCAGAATGCGATAGAAAGGCGTCTTTACAAAGGAACGGATTTCTCTCTCCCTGCGGACGATCATACCCAGAACACAGGTCATGACACGGCCGACAGAAATTACTGTATATTTGCTGTGATTCACACTGGAAATCGTATTTCCGTACTTTAGGGTCAGCAGTCTGGAAAAGTTAATTCCCATGAGGTAATCTTCCTTTGCCCGAAGATAGGCAGCATCAGACAGATTGTCATATTCGGAAAGCGGCTTTGCTTCCCGGATTCCTCTTCTGATCTCCTCTTCTGTCTGGGAATCGATCCAGACTCTTTTCTTAACTTTTTTGTCGCTGACCTTTGCCATTTGATCCACCAGACGGTAGATATATTCTCCCTCTCGTCCCGAGTCCGTACATACATAAATCGCATCCACGTCTTCTCTGTTAAGAAGACCGGACACGATCTTGAACTGCTTTGCCGCACTGGGAATTACTTCATAGAGAAAGGTTTCCGGAATGAAGGGAAGGGTTTCCAGCCTCCACTTCTTATATTTCTCGTCATAAACCTCCGGATAGCTCATTGTGACCAGATGCCCATAGCACCAGGTCACAATGGTATTTTCACCCTCTACATATCCGTCACGGGATTTTGTATTCAGTTTTAATGCTTTTGCGAAGGCATCCGCTACAGACGGCTTCTCCGCGATAAATACTGTTTTCCCCATTCAATCCTTATTTCTTTTCAATATAGCCGAGAGAGGTTAAGGCTTCTGCTGAAAGGATTGCTCCGCCTGCTGCACCTCGAACGGTATTATGTGAAAGTCCTACAAATTTATAATCGAAAAGCTTATCTTCTCTCAGACGTCCGATGGAAACACCCATTCCATTCTCATAGTTGACATCCAGCTGAACCTGAGGACGGTTGTCCTCCTCCAGATACTGAATGAACTGCTTGGGAGCTGAAGGAAGATTTCTCTCCTGGGGCAGGCCCTTGAATTCAACCAGCTTCTGGATCAGCTCTTCCTTGCTTACCTTCTGCTCAAAGTTAACAAAGGCTGCTGCCGTATGTCCGTTTAAAACCGGAACACGGATGCACTGGGAGGTAATGATCGGACCATTCTCAGCCTTCACGATCTGGCCATTTTCGATGTGACCCCAGAGACGAAGCGGCTCCTGCTCACTCTTCTCTTCCTCACCGCCGATATAGGGAATGATATTTCCAATCATTTCCGGCCAGTCCTTAAAGGTCTTTCCTGCTCCGGAGATTGCCTGATAGGTCGTTACAACAACTTCCTTTACGCCAAATTCCTTCCATGCATGCAGTGCCGGTGTATAGCTCTGGATGGAGCAGTTCGGCTTTACTGCTACAAAGCCCTTGCTGGTTCCCAGTCTCTTTCTCTGGTAAGGGATGATCTCATAATGCTCCGGATTGATCTCCGGTACGACCATAGGTACATCCGGTGTCCAGCGATGTGCACTGTTGTTGGATACAACCGGTGTCTCCGTCTTTGCATAAGCATCCTCAAAGGCCTTGATCTCATCCTTTGTCATATCTACTGCAGAAAAAACAAAATCAACATCAGCAGAAACCTTGTCGATATCATGCAGATCCTGTACGACGATATTCTTTACTCCTTCCGGAATCTCATTGTCCATCTTCCATTTGGAGCCTACGCACTCCTCGTAAGTCTTGCCGGCAGATCTTGCAGAAGCTGCAATTGTGGTTACTTCAAACCAGGGGTGGTTATTCAGAAGGGAAATAAATCTCTGTCCTACCATTCCAGTTCCGCCGAGGATACCAACTTTTAACTTCTCACTCATGATGCTTTTCTCCTTTACGCTCTTCGTTTTCTCTTCGTCTCGTTATGTCGTTTCCTCGCGGACATCTGTCTTTCTGCGAGGCACTCCTACATACTACTCTGATTGTTTTGAAATTGCAAGAGAAAATTTCAAAGAAAGGCTGTATCAGATTTCATCCTGCCAATCCCGATCCAGATAAGAGCTGTATTCCATCAGAACAGCTTCCATGGCCTCTTTTCCGGGTGCACCTACCGTAAGACGCTTGCTTACACAGGTTTCCATGGAAATAGCATCATATACATCCTCTTCAAAAACATCACTGATGGCCTTCAGCTCCTCCAGGCTCATCTCATCGATTGCCTTATCCTGCTCGATTCCGTAGAGAACCAGACGACCGATAATACCATGGGCATCACGGAAAGGCACACCCTTTCCAACCAGATAATCTGCTGCATCTGTCGCATTGGTAAAGCCGCCCGCCGCACTCTTTTTCATGCGATCCTTATTGAACTTCATGGTCTTCATCATATCTGCAAAAAGCTCCAGACAGATCTTCACCGTATCAATGGCATCAAAGGCAATCTCCTTGTCCTCCTGCATATCTTTATTATAGGCAAGCGGAATGCCTTTCATCGTTGTCAGGAGAGACATCAGTGCGCCATAAACTCGTCCGGTCTTTCCTCTTACCAGCTCGGCAATATCCGGGTTCTTTTTCTGCGGCATGATGGAACTTCCCGTACTATAAGCATCATCAATCTCGATAAAGCGGTATTCATTGGAATTCCAAAGGATCACCTCTTCTGAGAATCTGCTCAGATGCATCATGATCTCAGCCAGAGCAGACAGGAAATCGATCAGATAATCCCTGTCCGAAACGCCATCCATACTGTTCAAAGTCGGACCATAAAAGCCCAGCATCTTTGCTGTATAGGAACGATCCAGCGGATAAGTCGTTCCGGCAAAAGCACCGGATCCGAGGGGACAATAGTTCATTCTGTGATAGGTGTCCTCCATCCGGCTGCGGTCTCTCTTAAACATCTCAAAATAAGCACCCAGATGATGTGCCAGCGTTGTCGGCTGTGCCTTCTGCAGATGGGTAAAGCCCGGCATAATGGTATCCAGATTTTCCTTCATCAGATCATACAGCACATCCAGGAGATTCAAAAGAAGATGATCTGTCTCCAGAATCTCTCCTCTGATGTACATTCTCATATCAAGGGCAACCTGATCATTTCTGCTTCGTCCCGTATGAACCTTCTTGCCTGTATCTCCAAGACGCTCGATCAGCTGTGCCTCCACGAAGCTGTGAATATCCTCATAAGCATCCGTGATCTGCAGCTTCCCCTCTGAAATTTCTTCCTGAATCTCTGCCAGTGTATGAACGATAGAATCACTCTCTTCCTTGGTCAGAACGCCAACCTTGCCCAGCATGGATGCGTGTGCCATGGATCCGAGAATATCCTGATAATACAATCTCTGATCAAAAAGAATGGAAGCATTAAAGTCATATACCTTCTTTTCTGTCGGCTTTGTAAATCTGCCGCCCCAAAGGTTCGCCTTCTTCTCCGGCTCCTCTGTCTCCTCTGACTCCTTTTCCTCAGATCCCACTGCAGCCGCTTCCCCTGTATGATGATGAATAGCGTTCTGACGGAAGATTTCTTCATCTGTCATTTCTTTTTCTTCTTCCTCTACCGGCTCAGCTCCTTTTTCTTCCGCAAGCTTTGCTGCAAGTGCCTCTTCTTCCTCCTTGGCCTTTGCCTCTGCTTCCTGCTCTCTCTGCATCATAAAAAGAGCCAGCTGCTCTTCTGCTGTATTTGCTTCAACTTCCTCGCCGTCTACATTTGCAGTGATCTTACCGCCGTTCTTTTCCATATGATCCATCATTGCAAAAATTTTGCTTCTAAAATCCTCAGCCATTTTCTTTCCTCTCTCTTCTTTGCTCCGCTTCCTTTTTTGAAAATACGCATCCGCAAAAATCCTGCCGGTAAAGGCCGTATTCTGCAGAAAGCTCGATTGATCTCTTGTAGCCGTCCTTTTTCTTAAAGTCGGAAGGCAGGCAGCTTACTCCGTATTTTTCCGCAAGCTCTTCCCCGATTTCATTCAATTTTACCGTATTCTTTAAAGGGGAAATGGTTAGTGTTGTTGTAAAATAATCGCTTCCCAGCTTCGCTGCATAGGCTGCTGCCTCTTCCAGTCTCAGACGATAGCAGGCAAAGCAGCGCTCTCCTCCTTCCGGAATCTGCTCCAGTCCCTTCACCGCCTCATAGAACTGCGCGGGCTCATATTTACCCTCGATCAGTCTGACCGGATACTTCTGGGGCAGCTCCTCCAGGAGATGCTTCAGCTCTTTTACTCTTTTCTCATATTCCTCCTGGGGAGAAATATTAGGATTGTAGTATAAAATCGTGATTCGGAAATGGTCTGTCAGCTTCTCTAAAACCGCACTGGAACAGGGGGCACAGCAGCTGTGCAAAAGCAGACTCGGAACATGCCCCCTCTCCTCTTCCGCAGAGATAATTTTTTCCATTTCCTTTTGGTAATTTCTTTTTGCCATATCCGTATGATTTTAACCTAATTTCTGCCAAAATTCAATGTCAAAGGCGCCTTCTTTTCGGCTGCATACAGTCAGGATCACGCCTGTGCCAAAGCACTTCTGATAAAGGCTGCATCCGTACTCCTCCATCCTTATGCCTGCCTCTTCCTTTCCCAGCATGCTTCTGACCGGTTCAGCAAAGGATCTTTCGACAGCTTCCTTCGAAAGCCCCTCTCCCGTCATCTTCACATAAGCCTCCTTGCAGGTCCAAAGGCGGAGAAGCTTCTCTTCTCTTTTTTCCTCCGGCTTTTCCTTTAGGAATTCCTGTTCCTCCAGAGGCAGTCTTCTGATCAGGGCTTCGGAAATTTTTCTAGGCCCCTCCATGTCGATCCCGCATTTTCCTTCCATCAGCAAAAGGGCGCTTCCGTATCTGCAGTCCGTATAATTAAAGTCCAGCATGGGATAGTCCGGCAGATAAGGCTTTCCCCTTTCTCCTTTTCCGATCACCGGTCTCTTTTTTTCTTTTTCCGACAGCAGGCCATAACCTCCAAAGACATGGTCCAGCATTCTTTCCTTTTCCAGCCTGCTCGCCTCTCCCGAAAGCTCTCCTTTCCGGATCAGAAGAATGCCTCTTCTTTCCTTATTCATAATCATATGCTTTTCTTATCCATGCATTACCTGCATACAATTCCTGACTCTACAAGCAGCTTCCTTCTTCCGCCATTTTCTTTGCTTTTCATCCTTACTTTTCATAAGCCATTTTCTAAAAGAGAAGCATACGCAAAAGAAAAAGCAGGAACAAATGAATGGGATAAAAGGCATAGAAAAACCAGCGATTGCCCTTTTTCCCCTGCTTTCCCCGATAAGCCGCAATCAAAGGCAAATCAAAAAGTGCCAAGGCCTCCAAGGAAGAACTGAAGGTTAGAATAAAAATAATTCCTATCAGTTCTGTCATGCCGCCCCTTTTTTTCCGAAGGATCCAGGCCGCCGCAATCGCCGTAACGCCGATCGCACCATAGTCTGTGTGAATCAGCTGAGCCAAAGCAGCCGGCAAAGCCACCGCTCCGATCATACACAAAACTTCAGCTTCCTTCCGCCAATCCTGCTTTTCTATTTGATCGATCAGCAGCATGGCGACAAAGCCCAAAAGCAAAGTAAAATAAACATTCTGATGCGCCCAGGTCATAATCTGCCCGGAGCTGATCTGTGGATTTGTCAAAAACAAAGCCAGATCAAAGGGAATCTCCGAAAGAAAGGCAAAAATCGCCAAACGGATCATGTACTTCTTTCTGCTTTTCGTATAATAAAAGCCTTCCGCCAACAAAAAAATAAAAAGGGGAAAGGCCAGCCTTCCGATTCCTCTCAGCATATAATAAGGAACAGAAAAGGCCTGATCCTGAAAGCTCATCAATCCCGATTTAGCAAGATAAAGCCAGATACAGGCTCCAAAATGATCGATCAGCATCGTGCTCAGGGCTATCCATTTTAATAAATTCGCACTTATCTCAAACTTCTTCATAATTCTTACTATATAAAATTCTCCTTGCATTCGCAAATAAAACTGTATATAATAGCTAAGTAATTTCGCGACAAGGGAATTATCAGCCGATATGGCTCAGTAGGTAGAGCGATTCACTCGTAATGAATAGGTCACCGGTTCGAATCCGGTTATCGGCTTTTCAAAAGGCATTCACATTGCTTAAAGCAGTGCGAATGCCTTTTTCTTTATCCAGACACTGGCGGATGCATCAGGATACGCTTTTCTGACCGGCTGTAATAATAGGCATGATCAGACAGGATATCCTCCGGAGCAAGATGATCCTTATTCACCTCCTGAATCAGCAGATCAAGCTGTTCCTGCTGGCCAATTGCATACACAGGCAAAAGCAGGACCTCATGTATACTGCTTGGGATGATATAAAGATCGGATTTCATTTTCTTGGAAAAGTCACTGAGCACATCGGGATATAGCATGGCAGAAGCGCCATAGAACTTTCCTTCATTTGTCAGAACATAAAGAGGAAGCTCCGTCTCCGGCCCGGATACAGAAGCATTCAGTTCAAAAAGCATATCAGGAAGAGACATGAGAAGCGGCGGATAAGCAGAAGGCGCTGTCTGCATAGCACTTTCCCAAAGTACCTTTTGACTGATCCCCCAGCTCTCTAGATGCTTTTTGGTGATCAAAATACTGGCCTGTCCGGAATCGGATGCAGAGACAAGATAAAAAAAGACCATAGCCAGATCCAAAAAGGGAAGAAAAGGCAGCTCTTCCAAAAGATGCCGGTTTCTTTTCACACTAAGAAGACGGCAGCCGATTCTGGGCTTCAGCTTCTCAAAATCCAAAAAATCAAGCGGAAAGGCCGGAAGATCCTTTAGATGACTTCGATAGAAGTTTTCCATAATGCGGAAGGTTCCCTCCAGGTCTGAAGTATCCTGATAAATTTCATAAAAGTGATTCAGATAAATTGTGGGAGACACAGTCTGATTTTTCTCAAAAACAGACAAACTGTCCAGACGCAGGTCATTATTTTTATAAACCGGACTGACCTGGATTTTGGCATTCGGAAAAAGCCGCTCAAAGCAGAGCAGGGATTCTTTGATAAATTCTGTATAAGGAATCAAAATTACCTCCTGTAAGAAATACAGGAAACGGATTCGGACAAATCCGATGAAAGGATAAGATGGCTATAGTATAGCATAGGCAGGTGTAAAAAAGAATATGGGACTTGCTGTGTTTTTGAAAATTGCCGGCAAATAATCCTTGGTAAATGCCTCATGTAAATCAGCTTTTGCTCTGTACAACTTTTATACTGCAAGGGGTGAGATATGCCGCAAAGACACGCTTCGTTTCCTACTCGCTGCAGCCGGCTTATTCGCGAAGACTCCCGCAAAACTCGCGCTGCGCGCTCACTCAGGGCTGCGCCCTTCGGCCCCTTGGGCACAATGCTCCCGTCTTCGCTGCCAGCCTGCAGCTCCCTACGGAAGCCTCGCTTCCGTCTTTTGCGTACATATCTCACCCCTTTGCAGTACTTATTAGCTTGCTGTGCTTTTTCTTATTGAGACTCGCTCGCGAGTCCTACGTGCCGGATTCGAGTCTGCGTTAGCAAACATATATTTCATCAATAATTATCTCAGAAAAGACTTTCTCTCGCCATTCTTTTCATTTCCCTGGCATTTTCAAGTGCTGCCTCTGTAAGCTCCGCTCCGCCCATCATTCTGGCAAGCTCCATCACGCTCTCTTCTTCCTCCAGGAAGCGAATGCCGGAAGCGGTTTTTCCGTCCTCGACGTTTTTCTCGATCAGAAAATGCCGGTCTGCCATTGCCGCGATCTGAGGCAAATGGGTAATGCATATAATCTGATGGCTTTGTGATAGCTTCTTCAGCTTTTCCGCAACCGCCTGAGCCGTTCTGCCGCTGATACCGCTGTCAATTTCATCAAAGATCAGGCTTTCCGTGTCATCCCGGTCTGCCGAAACAGATTTTAATGCCAGCATGATTCTCGAAAGCTCTCCGCCGGATGCAATCTTTTCCAAGGGGCGAAGCTCCTCTCCCGGATTGGTAGACAGATAAAAGCCAACCTGATCCAGGCCTTTTTCTGTCAGTTCCTCTTTCTTTTCAATCCTTACTTCAAATTTGGCCTGCAGAAAATTCAGTTCACCCAGGGTCTTTTCAATCTCTTCTGACAAACGCAATGCACGTTTTTCTCTTAAGGCATGCAGTTCCTGCGCCAAAGCAAGGGCCTTTTCTCTTGCCTTCCCACACTCTGCACTTTTCTGCTCGATCCAATCCTGCAGATACTCCAGCTTTTCAAAAGCTTCCTTCTTCTCTGCCAAAGCCTTTTGGATCTCAGGAATACTTTTCCCGTATTTCCTCTTGAGCTGATTGATCAAATCATATCTTTGCTCCACCTCGGCAAAAGCCTCCTCCGAAAAGGTATGCTCCTCAATGCCTCTTCCCAGATCTCTCTGAAAATCATCCAGCAAAGAATCGATCTCTTCCAACTGTTTTCCTAACTCTTCTAAGGATTCATCATAGCGAATCACACTGCCCAGCTGCCTTAAAGCATCTCCGGTCATGGCCGCTGCACCCTCGTCTCCGGTAAGAGATGAAACAGCAGATAAAGCCTCCAGAATCTGCCTGCCCGCACTCATCACCCGAAACTGCTCTTCGATCTCCTCATCCTCGCCTGCTTTTAAGGCTGCATTTTCGATCTCATTGATCTCAAATTCCAGAAAAGAAAGCTCTCTTGCCCGCTCTTCCTCATCCAGCCTATTCTCCTCCAGCTCCTTCTGCAGACTTCGAAAAGCAGCATAGGCCTCCCGATAAGACTGCAGCAAGGCCTCTGCCTCTTTTCCGGCAAAGCCATCCAGAAGATGCAGATGATTTTTCTTATTTAGGAGAAAGCGGCTGTCCTGCTGGCCGTGAATATCGATCAGATAGGCCCCCGCCTCCTTCAGCTTTGAAGCCGGAAGCTGTTCTCCATTCAACTTGCAGACACTTCGGCTGTCACTGATCTTTCTGCTGAAGATCAGACAATTCTCTTCCGTTTCATATCCCAGCTCTGCCAGCCTTTTTTTTAAGTTTTCGTCTGAAATAGAAAAGACCAGCTCCGCAAGTGCTTCCTTTGCACCGGAACGGATCTGATCCTTTGACGCCTTTTGTCCCAGAGCAAGATTCACACCACCGAGTATCACGGATTTACCCGCACCGGTTTCTCCGGTCAGGATATTCAGGCCCGGGCCAAACTCTACCTCTGCCTCTGAAATAATGGCAAGATTTTTTACATGTAATGTTTCCAGCATATTGCCTCCGGTTTCTTCTCTCTCACCGAACCAGAAGTTCTAACTTTTCCTTTATTCTGACGGCATCTCTTGCACTTCTGACGGCACACATAATGGTGTCATCACCTGCAATACTGCCAACAATTTCCTTATAATTCATCGCATCGACAGCAGCCGCAACCGCCATCGCCATGCCTGAAACGGTCTTGATCACCAAAATATTTTCGGCTGTATCCGCAGCTACAAAGCCTTCTCTGAAAACCGCCGTGTATTTGGTCGTAAAATCCTCTGTCTGATCTGCAGAAGCCACATATTTCTGCCGGCCCTTGCCTGAAGCCTTCTTGATCAGCTTCAGTTCCCGAATATCCCGGCTTACCGTTGCCTGCGTCACCTTATATCCGGCTTCATTTAAAAGCCGCATCAGATCCTCCTGTGTTTCCACATCATGGTGATAGATCAATTCCAGAATTTTTTCCTGTCTTGCTGATTTCATCTAGTTATTCCCTGTCCATAGAATCCATGTTCCTTAGCGGATCATTTTTTTGTGCATTCGTTCAATAAAGCTCAGCTCACTCAGCTTTATACATTCCGTCTCTGTCTGATCCTTATGAACAACGATCACATCTCCTGCAGATACCTTCTGGTTGAAGTCACCGTCAAAGGAGACCTCAACCTTCTCCTTGTCACGGTTTGTATTTCTCTGCAAAACTTCTACAGCGATTTCGTCATTGACATCGATGATCATGCTTTTCAGGGTAATTCCCTGCGGGCATACCGGTGTAACCAGTATCAGCTTGGCCTTCGGATCCACAACCGGTCCTCCGGCAGAAAGGTTATAGGCCGTTGAGCCTGTCGGTGTCGAAATCACCACGCCATCTGCACTATAATTGCAAAGGAATTTGCCGTTTACATAAAGATTCAGGGAAACGATCTGCATTGCTCCCGACCGATGAATGACAATATCATTTAAAGCACTGTGCATTGGTATTCTCTTATTTCCGCTGACTGCCTCTCCGAAAAGCTTCAACCGCTTTTCTACAAGATAATCACCGATCAAAAGACGGTTTACCGCATCGATCACATTTTCTTCTTCTACCTCACAAAGATAACCCAGGGTTCCGAGGTTCACACCCAGCATAGGAAGAGAAAGTGACTCCAGATCTCTGGCTGCCCTGACAAAGGTACCGTCTCCACCCAGAATGACTGCTCCCTCCGGTTCGAAACCGATATCTTCTTTATGGATCACACCTGTTTCACCTGCCTCATTACGGCTTTCAAAAACAGCACAGTGACCGCCATGTCTTTCTACATGATTCTTTATCTTTTTGGTAAGGAAAAGTCCCTTATCCTTTGATGGATTTGTAACCAAAACCAGATTTTTCATCCGTTTTCTCCCTGATCAATGCTTTTTAATCCAGCGCTTTATGCGCTTCCTCTACGATTTGAGCTAGGTCAAAATCTGCTCCCAGGCTCTCCTCCTTCTTTGTGATATACATCAGATATTCGATATTGCCCTCCGGTCCCTTTACCGGAGAATAGTCCAGATTCAAAACGGTAAAGCCCAGCTCTTTTGCTGCGGCAAGTACCTTTTCGATGACCTCAAGGTGGACCTTCTTATCCCTGACAACGCCCTTCTTGCCGACCTTGTCTTTTCCCGCTTCAAATTGCGGCTTGATCAGGGTAACCATCTGTCCCTCTTCCGTCAGAAGGGGATAGGCTGCCGGAAGGATCTTATCCAGGGAAATAAAGGAAACATCCACCGATGCAAAATCCACCGGATCCGGAATCTGCTCTCTTGTGCAATATCTGAAATTCGTTTTTTCCAGGCAGACAACCCTTTCATCCTGTCGCAGCTTCCAGGCAAACTGGCCATAGCCGACGTCAATGGCATAGACCTTTGCTGCTCCGTTCTGCAGCATGCAGTCAGTAAAGCCCCCCGTAGAGGCCCCGATATCCATACAGATCTGACCGCTCAGATCTATCTGAAAGGACTCCATCGCCTTTTCCAGCTTCAGCCCGCCTCTGCTGACATATTTCAGCTGTTTGCCATGAAATTCGATCTTAGCCGTTTCCGGAAAGGTGCTTCCGGGCTTGTCCTCTCTTTGTCCGTCAACGAAAATATCGCCGCTCATGATATAGGCCTTGGCCTTTTCTCTGGAGGGCGCAATTCCCGCATTCACAACCAATATATCCAATCGCTGCTTCATGCCTTCAGAATCCTTTCTACAATCTTTTCTTCCGTAAATCCACAAAGCTCAAACAGCTCCGGTACGCTGCCATGCTCAATAAAGCAATCCTCAATTCCTACCGGGATCACCTTTACCTTTGCACCGTCTTCCATTACCTTGCGCAGGATACTCTCTCCCATGCCGCCCTTCAGAACGCCTTCCTCCATGCTGACAAAAATGGAATGATCCTTTTCAAAGCTTTCAATACAGGAAAAATCCATAGGCTTTGCGAATCTTACATTCACTAAAGAACAGCTCCTTCCAGCCTCTTTCAGCCTCTCTCTTACCTTTTCTGCAAGCTTTACCATGCTTCCGTAAGCAAAAAGAACAATTTCTTTTTCCCGATAGATAACCTCGCTTTTTCCGTATTCGATAGGCGCCCGGTATTCTTCCAGACCGGTATAGGCCTCTCCTCTCGGATAACGAATCGCAATAGGGCCATTGTGTCTGATGGCAAACTTCATCATATCGGAAAGCTCCCACTTATTCTTCGGTGCCATTACCGTCATATTCGGAATCGCACTTAAGAAGGAAATATCAAAAAGACCATGATGGGTTTCTCCGTCTGCACCGACGATACCTGCCCTGTCAAGGGCAAAGACCACATGCAGATTCTGGAGACAGACATCATGGATTACCTGATCATAGGCTCTCTGCAGGAAAGAAGAATATACGGCAAATACCGGTATCTTTCCATTGATTGCCAATCCTGCCGCAAAGGTCACAGCATGCTCTTCCGCAATACCGACATCATAAAATCGATCTGGGAACATATTTTTAAAACGGTTAAGCCCTGTGCCGTCTGCCATAGCAGCCGTGATCGCAACCACATCCGGCTCCCGGTCTCCCATTTTTCTCATGACTGTTGAAAAAATATCCTGATACTTGGCCTTCTTTCCCTTAGATGGCGTAAGGCCTGTTTCCAGATCAAAGGCTCCTGTTCCATGGAATCTGGCCGGATGATTTTCTGCCGGCTCATAGCCCTTGCCCTTTACCGTTTTGACATGAACCAGAACAGCCCCATTGACATGAGAAGCCTCCTGGAAAAGCTCCAGCATTTCCGGAATATTATAGCCGTCTACCGGACCGACATAGGTGATTCCCATATCCTCGAAAAACATTTCCGGAACAATCATCTGCTTCAGGGAATTCTTTGTTCTTCTGAGGCCTGAAGCAATGTGCTTGCCCAGAGCATTCTTTGACAAGGAATGTTCCACATTGTCCTTCAGTTCCCGGTAATTCTCCGAGGTTCTAAGTCTGCTCAGATTTTTGGAAAGACTGCCTACATTCTCCGAGATGGACATTTCATTATCATTATAGATGATCATGAAATTCGTCTTCATCCTGGATGCATTATTAAGTGCCTCATAAGCCAGTCCTCCGGTCATTGCTCCGTCTCCAATGACCGCAACCACCTTATAGTCCTCTCCTCTCAGCTCCCGTGCTGCCGCAATGCCCAAAGCTGCCGAGATTGAGGTAGAGCTGTGTCCCGTATTAAATGCGTCGCAGGGACTCTCCTTTGTCTTCGGAAAACCGCTCATGCCTCCGAGCTTACGCAGGCTGTCAAATCCCTCTTTTCTTCCTGTGAGAAGCTTATGGGTATAGGACTGGTGTCCTACATCCCATACCAGCTTGTCTTCCGGGAAATTCAGGAAAAGATGAAGAGCCATTGTCAGCTCAACCGTTCCCAGATTAGAAGCAAGATGTCCCCCTGTTTGAGAAACCTTCTCCAAAAGGAATTCTCTGATCTCTTCTGCCAGAAGAGGCATCTCCGTCATCGGAATATTCTTTATATCATTGGGATTCTGAATAGTGTCCAGTATCATCGCTTATCTTTCCCTGTTCATTAAATACAGCATCAGCTGCATTAAAAATTCGTTCTCATATCCGCTCTCTTTTAAAAGAGCAACCGCCTTCCTAGAATGCTGCTCCGCCTCCTGTCTGGAAGCTTCTAAACCGAGCAGGCTGACATAGGTCTGCTTGCCATTCTTCTCATCGCTGCCGATCGGCTTACCCAAAAGCTCCTGACTGCCCACCACATCCAGGATATCATCCTGAATCTGAAAAGCCATGCCAAGCTCATAGGCTGATCTTTCCACCAGGGAAACTTCCTTCTCCCCTGCTCCGGCAAGAATTGCACCGATCATCATGGATGCCTCGATCAATGCGCATGTCTTCAGACGATGAATAAAGCGAAGGGTCTCAAGGGGCATCTTCTGCCCTTCCATCTCCACATCGACCGTCTGACCGCCAATCATGCCATAAGCACCTGCCTTTTTGGCCAGCACCTGCAGTGCCTTTCCGATCTGCCTGGGATCCTCCTCTGTTTCAAAGGCTGCTGACGCCGTTTCAAAAGCATCATTCAAAAGCGCATCTCCGGCTAATACACCCAAGGCCTCTCCATACTGCGCCCAGGTGGATTTTTTTCCTCTTCGGTATTCATCTCCATCCATAGCCGGCAGATCATCATGCACCAGAGAATAGGTATGAATCATTTCGATTGCCGCCATGAAATAAGGCAATGCCTTGCTCTTTCCGCCAAAAAGGCTGTGTGTTTCCGCCATGAGCATAGGACGAAGCCGCTTTCCGCCTGCACGAAGACTATAATTCATAGCTGAGAAAATATCCTTCTGCAGTCCCTCCTCCTTCGGAAGGAAGTCTTCCAAAAGAGCCTCTATTTCTGCCGCTTTGTCGCGAATCTCTTTTTGCATATCCATGCTTATTCTCCCGCTTCTTCAGCCTCCTGCTGAAGCGTAATCATCTGCTTTTCCACCAGGTCGATCTTTCTGTTTGCCTCCTGAATCATACGGATTCCGCTTTCATAGGCACGAAAACTTTCTTCCAGGCTGATATCAGGACGCTCCATCTCCACTATGGTTTCTTCTATCTTTTGAAATGTTTCTTCCAGGGAGACTTCTTTTTTTTCTTCACTCATATCCTTCTTCTCTTTCTTCCACCCGGACCTTTGCTCTTCCGTCCGATAAATAAAGGGTCAGTCTCTCCCCTGCAGCAAGCATTTTCACGCTCTGGACTGCCTTATGTTCCTCATCTGCAACAAAGGCATAGCCTCTCGTCATCTGCTTTAGAGGGGACAAGCCCTCCAGCTTTTCGGAAAGAAGCGCCAGACGATTTTTTTCTCTCTCCAGCCTATGCTCCATTCTGTCATGAAAGCGCATTTCCAGCTCCAGCATTCTGCTTCTTCTCTCATTTAAGACCTGCTCGGGACTGTGCATCTTCAGCCGGAGTTCTGCCTGCTTTATTCGGCTGCGTTCTGCCTGAATCTGGTTCTGCATCAGGCGAAAAAGCTTTCTTCCCTGATCTTGAATCCTATCAAGAAGCTCCCCTACCTCGCAAACTGCCATTTCTGCAGCTGCCGAAGGGGTTGGTGCTCTCAAATCTGCCACAAAGTCCGCGATCGTTGTATCCGTTTCATGTCCGACTGCCGAGATTACCGGAGTCTGGCATTCGAAAATCGCTCTGGCCACCTCTTCTGTATTAAAGGCCCAAAGATCCTCGATGGATCCGCCGCCTCTGCCGCAGATGATCACATCCACGCCATATCGGTCCAACCTTCTCAATCCTCGGACAATACTCTCCGCCGCTCCTTCTCCCTGAACCTGAGCCGGATAAAGGATCAGCTCAACACCCGGATTTCTTCTTCTGGAAATATTTCTGATATCCTGGATCGCAGCTCCCGTCGGTGCCGTCACAATACCGACTCTCGCAGCATAGAAGGGCAATTCCTTCTTGTACTCCGGAGAAAACATTCCCATTTCGCCAAGCTCTTTTTTCAGTCTCTCAAACTCTCTGGCAAAGTAGCCTTCTCCTTCTGAGCGGATTTCCTTTGCATAAAACTGATAACGCCCCTGGGGCTCATAGACCTCAACGCTGCCTGTACAAATGACAGTATCTCCATCCTTCATAGGGAATTGAAGTCCCTTTCTGGAGCTTTTCCACATCACTGCCGCCATCGTTGCACTTTGATCCTTCAGGGTAAAATAGATATGTCCGGAAGAGTGGTATTTCAGATTTGATACTTCACCCTTTATGCAGATTCTGCGAAGCATGAAGTCCTGGGAAAACATCTTTTTGATATAGCTGCTCACCTGGGACACAGTATAGGCATTCTCTTTCATACCAGCTTCGCAAGAACTCCGTTTACGAAGGATGCTGCTTCCTCCTGTCCATAGCTTTTAGCCAGTTCAACCGCCTCATTGATCGCTACGGTTGAGGGAACAGACTCCTCATATTTCATCTCATAATAAGCAAGACGCAGAATGGAAAGCTCAACCTTCCCCATACGATTTGTCTTCCAGCCTGTTACTACGCGATCGATTGCCTGATCGATCTCTTCCTTTTGATCCAGAATTGCTTTTGCTTTTTCTGTAATATAAGTGGTCTCTTTTTCGCTTGCAGGATCCATCTCATCATTTTCTGTGCAAAAGAAATCCTTCTGTTCCTCCATTGCTTCAGAATCATGAAATTCTGCACGGAATAAGAGTTTAAATACCTGTTCTCTTTGTTCTCTTCTTGTCATGAAGTTCCTTCCTTGAAGAAAAGGATGCCGCCTGACGGGACATCCTTTCCAGATTTGTTTTTAGTTTTCGGCTCCGATTCCGATAATCTTCACATTCACATCTGCGATATTCAGTCCTGTCATATTTTCAACTGTATTTTTTACTTTTTCCTGCACGATCGGAACTACCTTCGGAATCTCTGCTCCGAAATCCAGATTCAGTGCAATATCAATACTAGCCGCATTTTCAAGAACTTCTATACGAACTGCTTTTGCAAGTGCTTTTTCGCTCTGCTTTCCGATATTTTCTCTTGTGATTGAAGTGCCAATGGCACTTACGCCTTCTGTCTCAAGCGTTGCAATTCCTGCAATGGTCATGATCACATTTGCAGCAATCTCTACATTTCCATATTCACCTGAGCAGATTACATATCTGTCTTCAGCCATTTCAATGTCCTCCTGTCTATCAGGCAGTTTTTCATGTACGGAATCATTATATCAAATCCTGCCTTTTTTACAACTCCATATCCTTTCCGCGAGCTGCGCATATAAACCATTTTTGATAATGTCCTAATATACCACAAGGGAAAATGTCCCGATATGGTAAAATGCTTCCATCAACAGATGGAGGTGGATATCATCAGAAAGGTAGAATTATCAATGGACGAACAAAAGAAATATGAGGTTATCAAATCATTAGCAGATCATTCAGCCCCAAACAAGCAGAGAGCTGCACTCACTCTTGGTTGTACTGTACGTCATATCAATCGTATGCTTAATGGCTACAAGAAACAGGGAAAGGCATACTTTATTCATGGAAACAGAGGTCGCAAGCCTGCCAATACTATCTCAACTGAAACACGTAATCTCATTGTAGATTTATACCGCAATAAATACTATGATGCTAACTTTGAACACTTCACTGAATTATTGGGAAAATATGAACAGATCCGAATTTCTTCTTCGGCTGTCAGTTCCATTCTTGAGGCTGAATACATTCTCTCTCCCAAGGCTACAAAGGCTAAGAAAAAGAGAATCAAAGAACAATTGACTGCTGCTAAGAAAGCAGCAAAAACGCAAAAAGAAGCGGATCGGATCCAGTCGAATCTTGTTGCCGTTGAAGACGCTCATTCACGTCGTCCTAGAGCTGCTTATTTCGGTGAATTGCAGCAGATGGATGCAACACCATACGAGTGGGTATCCGGTCAGATATGGCACCTTCATTTGGCTATAGACGATGCTACCGGAAGGATTACCGGTGGTTGGTTTGATACCCAGGAAACATTGAATGGTTATTACCATGTTTTCTATCAAATCCTCACAACTTACGGTATTCCTTATAAATTCTTCACGGATCGACGCACTATATTCACCTATAAAAAGAAAAACTCCCCATCTATTGATGAGGATACTTATACCCAATTCGCCTATGCATGCAAACAGCTGGGAGTTGAACTTGAATCAAGCAGTGTGCCGCAGGCAAAAGGACGGGTAGAACGCCTAAACCAGACGCTACAGTCGCGCCTGCCAATCGAGTTAAGACTTGCAGGCATAACGACCATAGACTCTGCCAATGAATTCCTGAACCACTACATAAAGGAATTCAATGAGAAGTTTTCCCTTCCCATAAATGGTATCAAGTCTGTGTTCGAAGTGCAACCTGAAGCTGAAAAAATCAATTTAATTCTTGCTGTTTTATGTGAAAGAACTGTGGATGCCGGTCACTGTTTAAGGCATTCCAATAAATACTATCGTATGATTGACAGCCATGGAAAGCAAGTTCATTACCGCAAAGGGACAAAAGTGATGTTTATTCAGTCTTT